>NZ_JBALDJ010000028.1:0-114389 GCF_036917415.1 Nostoc sp.
TTACCCTAGCCCGGATAGTCCCACTTTGTTTCCAACTTGATTGCCTATCAGGCAAGTCCTTTTGTCAATAGGGTTTGAGACGCGCTAACCCTGATAATAGAGGTAACACTAACCAGCCGAATAGAAAAAATAGCGATCCCAGAATTGCACCATAAAACCAGACATTAAAGTGGAAATTGATGGATTCTTTAGCGTTTTCTTTAACAACAGGATCGTCAGATACAAGCAGTATGGCGATAGGTACGCCTACAGATATTAACGTTGTGCTGAAAAAAATCGCTCCATGAGACAAGGCAGATAGAAGCTTTCGCTTGTCTGTGTCGTACATTGCTTTCTCCTATTTAGTCAGATTGTTGGTTATACTACGACCCTATCACGAGCTTCGTTGTCTTAAGATTAAAAGACTTGCCAAAGTCAAAAAAAATTAAGCTAACAAACAAACAAATACACTAATGTCTACTGAACTTCAGTCTGAACTTATTCAAGCAGTTGAACTTCGCCGCAACTTTGCGATTATATCTCACCCCGATGCTGGTAAAACGACACTAACTGAAAAGCTACTCCTGTACGGGGGTGCAATTCACGAAGCTGGGGCGGTCAAAGCGCGACGGGCACAGCGCAAGGCTACCTCTGACTGGATGGCGATGGAACAACAACGAGGTATTTCCATTACCTCCACAGTATTGCAATTTGAATACCGGAATTGTCAAATCAATTTATTAGACACTCCCGGACACCAAGATTTCAGTGAAGATACTTATCGTACCCTTGCCGCCGCCGATAATGCAGTGATGCTGATTGATGCGGCAAAAGGTTTGGAACCCCAAACCCGTAAATTGTTTGAAGTGTGTAAGTTGCGGGGTATCCCGATTTTTACATTTATCAACAAGCTCGATCGCCCAGGAAGAGAACCTCTGGAACTGTTGGATGAAATTGAGCAAGAACTGGGATTGCAAACCTATGCGGTAAACTGGCCGATTGGGATGGGCGATCGCTTTAAAGGTGTTTTTGACCGACACAAGCAACAAATACACCTGTTTGAACGCAGCGCCCACGGTAGCCGAGAAGCCCGTGATACGATAGTGGAGTTAGGCGATCCGAGAATAGAAGAACAGCTAGAACAAAACCTGTACTACCAACTGAAAAACGATCTGGAACTGTTAGAAGGAGTTGGGCCAGAGCTAGATTTACAGTTGATACACGAAGGCAAAATGACGCCTGTGTTCTTTGGTAGCGCCATGACTAACTTCGGGGTCGAGTTATTCCTCAAGTACTTCCTCGACTATGCCCTCAAACCCGGTTCTCATGTCAGCAGTGTTGGCGAAGTTCCCCCTACATACCCGGAATTTTCGGGGTTTGTCTTCAAGCTGCAAGCGAATATGGACCCAAAACACCGCGATCGCGTCGCATTTATCCGGGTTTGCACTGGTAAGTTTGAAAAAGATATGATGGTGAATCACGCCCGCATTGGTAAACTCATCCGTCTATCTCGCCCGCAAAAACTCTTTGCTCAAGAGCGAGAATCGATTGATGTGGCTTATCCTGGCGATGTGATCGGTTTGAATAATCCCGGTGTTTTTGCGATCGGGGATACAATTTACACGGGACAAAAGCTCGAATATGAAGGAATTCCGTATTTTTCGCCGGAACTGTTCGCGTCTCTGAGGAATCCCAACCCCTCGAAGTCCAAACAATTCCAAAAAGGCGTTGCGGAATTGCGAGAAGAAGGCGCTGTGCAAATTATGTATTCAACTGATGAAGCCAAGCGCGATCCAATTTTGGCGGCGGTGGGTCAGTTGCAATTCGAGGTAGTGCAGTTTCGCTTACAAAACGAGTATGGTGTAGAAACCATATTAGATTTATTACCCTACAGTGTCGCCCGTTGGGTTGAGGGTGGTTGGGAAGCATTAGAAAAGGTGGGACGAATATTTAATACCACTACAGTTAAAGACAGCATGGGACGACCAGTGTTGCTATTCCGTAATGAATGGAATTGTCAACAGTTATTGGGCGACCATCCAGAGTTAAAATTAAGCGCGATCGCTCCAGTATTTTCTAGTCAACAACCAGTGGAAGAATGAAGAAGAATACAGAATCCAGAATCCAGAATTCAGAATTAGTTCTATAGAAGACACAACTGAATTCTGACTCTTGACTTTTGGATTCTTGCTCGATCAATTCACTTAGACAAGCAAAACTTGAGCGCGGTTGATTTCCACTGCATCCGGGGTTCGCGCTTTTGCACAAACGTGGATCATTTAGAAGAGATTGGAGTGCCAGAATTTGTATGCCTTCACATGCCAAATCGTCTTTGGAGGCTGGTTTAGTTGCCCTCAAGCAGGGAAATTACCAAACAGCGATCGCTCAACTAGAACCTATTGCTAGTATTCAAAGCAATGCTACTGCTAGCTTACAAGCCCAAGTTGGTTTAGTGATGGCTTATGCTCGCACTGGCGAAGTTCCCAAAGCGATTGCTATTTCCCAGAATCTCATTAAGAGTAACAATCCGCAAGTTAAAGAGTGGGCAACACGCGCTCTCGAACACCTGAGAAAACGTAAAAAACCTGAGCAAGAAGCAAAAAAAATCGAAACTGGATTTGTTGCCTTTGATAATTCAACCCCAGATTCAACTCCCGTCACTCCCCCGGAAACTCCTAAATTAGAGGAAAAGGCGAACGATCGAGTCATAGAAACCAAAAGCGACGACATCCCGCCAATGGTGCCACTAGCTAGACTCAAAGCCACATTAGCGACACCACCACCTACGCCCTTAAGCGGCTTCATGGGTTCTGTTACCCGTACCCAAGCCAAATTATTCGGCGTTATTTATTGGCGACAAGCACAACGCGCCAGAGCATGGCAACCACTACGTAAACCAAAATTAATTCCCTTGCGGCTACTGTCAGCCGGAACATTCATTGCCCTGTTTTGGGCGATCCGAGAAATCCTCAAGTTTGCACTAGGATTTATCAACCAGACTTTAGTCAAACTACCTTATCTGGAACCGATACAGCTTTTATACGGCGACCCTACTCAACTGTTGCTAATAGTATTGGTGATTTTAATCGGAGTCTCACCTTGGTTGCTGGATCTGCTACTGGCGAATTTGTATGGTCAGCGAGAATTTCCGAAAGATGTATTGAATACCCATAGCCGCGAAGCTGTTCGGGTGCTACAACGCTGTTGCCAACAACGGCACTGGCCGTTACCCAAACTGCGGATTTTACCAACGGCTGCACCAATTATTCTGACTTATGGTAGTTTACCACGTAATGCCAGGATTGTTGTGAGTCAAGGGCTATTAGAGCAGCTGGCAGATGATGAAATCGCCATTATTTACGCCACGCAACTAGGGCATATTGCTCACTGGGATTTTGCTGTAATGTCTTTGTTGCTGCTGGTTACACTACCAACTCATAAGCTATATCAACAAGTATCGGAGTTGGGAGACAAAATATCAGGGAAAATTTGGCGCTGGCCGCTGACAATTCTGGCGAGTCTAATTTATGGAGTTTGGTGTTTGCTGACTGGAACTGCATTGTGGTTGTCGCGGTTGCGGCTTTATTATAGCGATCGCGTCGCCGCTGAAATTACTGGTAATCCCAACGCCCTGATTCGCGCTTTACTCAAAATCGCCATTGGCATTGCCGCTGATATCCAAAAACAAGAACACACCAATTGGCAAATAGAAAGCTTAAATCTCCTGACACCAGTCAGCCATCAACAGAGTCTTTCTTTGGGCACTATTGCCAGTAATCTATCTTTTGAATCCTTTTTAAAGTGGGATACTGCCAATCCCTATCGCCAATGGTTTACGATTAATAATAGTCATCCTTTAATGGGCGATCGCCTCGAACGCCTCTGCCAAATAGCCCGTCACTGGCATCTAGACACCGAACTACATTTTACTAGGGAACCATCAAAAGTTAAGCGTCAGTCTTTCCTATTACAAGTCGCTCCCTGGTTAGGAATTCCTCTAGGGGTTCTGTTTGCAGCTTTCGTCTGGCTAACCTGGCAACTAGCATTCACACTCAAGTTTTTAAATCTAAAGTGGATATATGAAGATTGGTCTTTCATTACAGGCTGCCTTCTGATTGGCTTTAGCATTGGTACTGTGATGCGGATTAATTCTTTCTTCCCCGATATTAAACCTGCCACCGTACAAACTGACGACAGCTTACCCAACCTGTTAGCTGACCCTTCTGTCTTACCTATTGATAGCGTCAGCGTGCGTCTTGTGGGTAAATTATTAGGTCGTCAAGGTACTAGCAACTCCCTAGCGCAAGATTTAATCCTTCAATCCAGCGCAGGTTTGGTGAAATTACACCATATTTCTTGGCTAGGACAGTCAGTCAATCACCAGGATCTAATCGGGCGGCAAATTATCGTCACAGGTTGGTTCCGGCGAGGAGCAACGCCTTGGATCGATATCCAAACCCTAGAAACTCAAAGTGGTAAAACCATTCATAGCCCTCATCCTATTTGGTCTACTTTTTTGGCTGTTGCAGCACAGGCTTGGGGCGCATACATCTTTCTCACTGGTTAGTCATTGGTCATTGGTCATTAGTCATTAGTCATTAGTCATTAGTCATTAGTCATTAGTTATTGGTTATTTGCAAAGGACAAAGGACAAAGGACAACTGACAAATGACAAATCCAAATGTAAAGAAAAGTTGCAGATTCTCTTAAAAAATGTTACATTTATTTACACAAACCAGAGCAACCGACATAACTCAGCATCACCGCTTAGTTGTGGATTTAGGTGCTTTTTCCCCGCTCTATACTTTTTTATCCTCCCAACACAACAGTAAATTAACCAGCCACTGGCTGGTTTTTGTTTCAAAATATGCTCACTTGAATAAAAAAATGTGTTTTATGTTACGATGCAGTAATACTAATGTTGGAAATGTATGCGCTAAACTAGCTACGTAGAAAATACCGTGGTAATGTAAGGAATGGTATTTGATTCTGCGAATAAGGGCATAGAAGAAAGCGTGTACTTTAGCAGCTAATAGGCTATTAAATTTACAATTCTTAGAATTAAGGTGTTATTAGCTCACCATAGTGTGAGCCATTGGATTAAATAAGCTTGATCCCGACGAAAAACTGTATTGTTGTATAGGTTGACAGTTTCGAGCAAAAAAATTGGTTTATGGCAGTCTTGGTCAATAGCATCTATTTAAAAGCTAAAGCTAAGTGATTGTTTTCTTGCCTTGCCATGTTCATTCAACTCTGGAGGTATAGTTCATGTCCGTTCGCCTATATATAGGTAATTTGCCTAAAGATGAAATAGATCGTCAAGATCTACAAGCCGTTTTTGCAGCAGAAGGTGATGCTGTAACTACTAAATTAATTAAAGACCGCAAAACTGGCAAATGCCGTGGTTTTGGTTTTCTTACAGTTAACAATGACGAACAAGCTGACGAAATTATTGAAAAGTATAATGGTCAGATGTTCAAAGATACTCCCATTAAGCTAGAGAAGGCATTACCTCGGACAAAGGGTGAAGAGGGTGACGAGCAAGCTCCTAAACCAGTTACTCTTGCTAGTAATAGTACCCCGACTCCTAGCCCCAACAGAGAAGGTAGCCGCCGCGAGAAAAGCTCTAAGAAGCCTCGTCGTGGCGGCGGTGGCGGCGGTTCTCGTGAAAACAACACCACAACCACCGATTCAGACGCTATTCGTCCAGATCCTCGTTGGGCTTCGGAATTAGAAAAGCTGAAGCAGATGCTAGCTGCACAAACTACAAATTAATCCTCAAGGGAGAGAAATTAAAAATTAAAAATCAGAATTTTTTTGATTTTTAATTTTTAATTGTTGATAATTATCTAGCTGCTTAGTTTAATGAACTTGCAGCTAATTTTGTAAGTACGTAGGCGCAGCCCGCCGTAGGCATCGCATCGCCACTAGTCACACTAAGGCGTACCTGAGAGTTAGCAGCTAGAAGCGTGCAAACCGACCAAGCTCCATAAAATCTATCTGCATTTTAATTAAATCAAACGACACATAAGTTTCACGAATTTATCATACTTGCGTCATAAGTATATATTGATGCAACTATAGTTTATGTAGACATGTTGTTAAAACTTGCTTATAAAAACATAAAATTAAGTTTTTGTGATTAGACACATCAAAAAACTCGATCTTTATCAATGCGATCGCAGTAATTATCTAGATTTGATAAGATATAGTCAGTAATGGCAAGCTTCATACTGCCAAGTGAACGGTCGGCGCGATCGCTCTAAAGATAATCTACACTCAAGGTGATACCGATTGTTTGCAGCTTCTGTTATGTCCTCAACTCTAGATTCTTTGCCACCTGCGCTCGCTAAAATTGTCCAGCGCTTTCAACGCGCTTCCGAACCGAAGCGACGCTACGAACAGCTAATCTGGTATGCTCAGAAGCTCAATGAGTTCCCAGAAGCTGATAAATTACCCGAAAATAAAGTTCCTGGTTGCGTGTCTCAAGTTTATATTACAGCAGCCTTAGATGACGGTAAAGTTGTATTTCAGGGCGATTCCGATTCCCAATTAACCAAAGGATTAGTAGGGCTTCTGGTAGAGGGATTAGATGGACTAACGCCAACTGAGATTGTCCAACTTACTCCAGATTTTATTCAAGAAACAGGTTTAAATGTTAGCCTAACACCTTCCCGTGCTAATGGATTTTACAACATTTTTAAAACCATGCAAAAAAAAGCATTGGAATCTAAAATTGGTCATTAGTCATTAGTCAGTTGTCCTTTGTCATTAGCAAAGGACAAATGACAAAGGACAACTGACAAATAAATAAGGTACAACTACCAAAATTTAGTCTAATGTCAACAAATTTATTATCTACCTCTGCTGCTATTGGCTTTGGTGGAGTAGTTGAAGAATATCTCTGGAACTGGGAAAATCAGCGATTGCGCGTTGTTTATGAAACCTTGGGTAAAGGTTCACCGCTATTACTGCTACCAGCTTTCAGCAGTGTTTCGACGCGTTTGGAACTGGGCGAACTTGCCAAGTTACTAGCTCCCCATTTTCAAGTTGTAGCCGTAGACTGGCCTGGATTTGGTGAATCTTCTCGCCCTAGTTTGAATTATCGACCAGAAATATATCAGCAATTTCTGGAAGATTTTGTCAAAGCTGTTTTTAATACTCCTATTACTGTGGTAGCGGCTGGTCATGCTGCTAGTTACGTTTTACAATTAGCTGTCAAACAGCAGGCTGCTTTCTCACGAATTGTGTTATTAGCTCCTACTTGGCGTGGCCCTTTGCCGACAATGGGAGCAAGTCAACAAATAGCTGGCATCGTGAGAGAATTGGTGCGATCGCCTATACTTGGTCAAGCTCTCTACAAACTCAACACTACCCAATCTTTCTTAAGTTTTATGTACCGTCGTCATGTCTTTACTGACGCGGCTAAAATTACACCCAGTTTTATCGAAAAAAAGTGGCACACAACTCAACAACCAGGAGCGCGATTTGCATCTGCTGCTTTTGTAACTGGTAATCTTGATGCTGTACACAAACAATCTGATTTTCTGGAACTTGTGCAGTCTTTAACCGTACCGTTTATGGTAGTAATTGGGGAATCCAGCCCCCCCAAATCACGAGAAGAAATGAACGCTTTGGTAGCTTTACCAGAAGTCAAAAGCGTTGTTATACCTGGTTCTCTGGGACTGCATGAAGAATACCCAGCAGTTGTTTTAGAAGTAGTTCAAACTTTTTTGTTATCTTCAAAAAATTAAATCTTCGCACCAAGACGCAAAGAATCATTTTGCACTTTGGTGCGAGATTATAATTAGTTTAAGCTATTGCGAGTAAGTTTTTGTAAGCGAGAAAGAGAAAGCGCTAGTAAACCGACTATACCAAGACCAAGAACAGTTGATGACTCAGGTACTGTCTTGACTTCAAAATCAAAACTGAAAGTACCAGACTCCTTAAAAGGAATGGGGTTATTGCCATTGCCTAAATCCACAAGTTTGAATGATGCAGAATAAGTTCCTAGTGGCGCAGCAGCATCGGTCCAAAAGGTAGGAGTGAACGAAAAATTATCACCAATACCAATTGTGTAGATATCGCCGACTGACTTGAAAATATCAACGCCTGCTGAATCACCAACATTCAATCCAGTACTAATTGAGGCTAATTCTAAACCAACATTTGCACCCTCAATGGACGACTGCCAACGACCATTAGAGCTATTGAACAGATACTGATTACCTAATTTTTTTGAAGCTTTTAGAGACACTACAGGTTCTATCGTCAGATTACTATATTCCTTATTTGTTGGAGTACTAATCAAACGACCAGCATAAAACCCTGTACCAAGTAATAATGTTTGCGGTGGTTGTTCTGAGTAAGATTCTGGAATTCGGTTATTTGTATTAGTTGAGTTAATGGTTAGGTTATCTAAAGACCCTGAGTAGCTATAAGCACCGATGCCGTGGAAATGGTTAGATTCAGGCGTTTCTTCGTGCCTGTGTGCAAATAGAAAGGTCAAACGATTGTAGTTGGGGTTCTCCAAACCTGCGTATGTCCCTGTAGGAAAAACCTCCAAACCATCTAACCCAATGTAAAATTCGGTTTCGTCAGAATGATTGTGAGTATCATCCGCTTGTGCCGGTGCCAAAGCGGTAGATAAAACCAGCGGCGCAACGACCAAAAAGCTGACTGCAATAGACGACGCAGATGCTTGCCTTGTTTGAGTTACTTGCTTTTTCGGGCAGGTAGTGTTTCTCGAAATCACCATGCTTCTCCATTAAAGTCTAATTTTTCTATTTGTGATAATGATTATCATGTTGTCTGTGAGATTGTCAAGGTACTAACCTGCGACTTCCCGCATGGTGGGTCGGCTTGTATGCAATCTTCCTATCAGGTCACGCCAACTTGTGAATATTTATTACTTATTACAGATGTATAAAAATAAAATATTTCTTGACTAAGTTATGTGATTATTTTGCTGAAACCCAAAATAACAGCAAGTTCGCACAAAAATATAAAAAGATTTATCATAGGCGATAATGATTATCCACAAGGTGAGACACGAGGAATTTAGAGTATGGTGGCTGACGTAGTTAACAATTCAGTTCCCGTTACTGTGCTTACAGGCTATTTGGGAGCAGGTAAAACGACTCTACTCAATCACATCCTCACCTACGAACACGGCAAAAAAGTTGCTGTGATTGTCAATGAATTTGGGGAAGTGGGTATTGATAATCAATTGATTATCGATGCAGATGAAGAAATTTTTGAAATGAATAATGGCTGTATCTGTTGTACAGTGCGTGGCGATTTAATTCGGATCATTGGCAATTTGATGAAGCGGCGCGATAAATTTGACCATTTAGTAATTGAAACGACTGGATTAGCCGATCCTGCACCAGTGATTCAAACATTTTTTGTTGATGAAGATTTGCAAAGTCAACTGTCTCTAGATGCAGTGGTGACAGTCGTAGATGCCAAGCACATCTCGCAGCACTGGGATGCAGACGAAGCCCAAGAACAGATTGCCTTTGCCGATGTAATTTTACTTAATAAAACAGATTTGGTAGCGCCAGAAGAGTTAGATGAATTAGAAAAACGGATTCGGGCGATGAATGCGATCGCAAAAATCTACCGTACCCGCAATTCTGAACTAGGAATGGATGCTTTATTAGGTGTAAAAGCCTTTGATTTAGATCGTGCATTAGAAATTGATCCAGACTTCTTAGGCGAAGATGCCCACGTACACGATGAAACTGTCTTTTCTGTGGCTTTAGTAGAAGCAGGCGCAGTCGATGGAGAAAAATTAAATACTTGGCTTTCGGAGTTACTGCGTACCCAAGGCCCAGATATCTTTCGGATGAAAGGTATTTTAAATATTGCTGGAGAAGATAATCGATTTGTATTCCAAGGAGTACACATGATATTTGATGGCAAACCCGATCGTCCTTGGAAACCAAGCGAAACCCCCAAAAACGAATTAGTCTTCATCGGCCGCAATCTTGATGCAGCCCAACTCAAGCAAGATTTTCTCGCTTGTCTAGTTTAAAAGGGTATTGGGGGCTGGGAATTGGGTATTGGGGATTGGGAAAAATTCACTCCTTAATTCCCATAGGACTTACGCAAAAACTCTCTGAAACTCTTATTTCTCCGTGTCCTCTGCGTCCTCTGCGGTTTGATTTTCCCTTACCAGTGCGTAAATCCTGTCCCAGTTCCTAGTTCCCAGTCTCTAATCCCCAGTACCCAGTACCCAATAAATATGAACTCCACAACCAAATCTAAGGAATTTGAACAAAACTATTCGGGGACACTTTCAGATTATGTAACTGCGATCGCTTGGTCGCCACAAGGTCAAACTTTAGCAGCAACTTCCGCCGCCGGTGAAGTAGTTTTGTGGAATGATGGCGAACTCACAAGCTTACAAACTGGTAACGGTAAATCAGTAGACTGTCTAGCCTTTTCGCCAGATGGAAAATTTTTAGCTGTTGGTGGACAAGATGGACAGGTGAAAATTTGGTGCGACACTGAATTAATCGCCACGTTGGAAAATGCCCCTGCATGGGTTGACAAGTTAGCTTGGAATTACACCAGTAACCAACTGGCTTTTAGTTTGGGGCGTTACGTGCAAGTCTGGGATGCAGATACTCGTGAAATTGTCGTAACGCTGAATTTCGACAACTCTTCAGTATTGGGTATAGATTGGCGCATTGACGGACAATACTTAGCCATTAGTGGTTACAAGGGAGTGAAGATTTGGCATAGTCAAAACTGGGATGAAGAACCATACAGCTTAGATATGACTACTGTCAGTTTAGCGATGGCTTGGTCGCCCGATGGCAAATTCCTCGCTTCTGGTAATATGGATCGTAGTGTTACCGTTTTAGAATGGAACAACCCCGACCCTTGGGTGATGCGTGGCTTCCCTGGTAAAATTCGCCAATTGGCATGGTCAGAAGCTATAACTAAAGTAGGTGCGCCAATACTGGCATCTTCTAGCGTTGAAGGTATTGTAGTCTGGGAAAAGCTAGAGGATGATTCATTAGGTTGGGAAGCACGAGTATTAACTAATCATGTGGGTGTAATCAATGCGATCGCCTTTGCACCCAAAAGCTTCCTTCTCGCTTCTGCTGCTGCTGACGGCTGGTTATGTTTGTGGAACAAAGCCAAGGAAGTATCCCAAATTATCACAGGTGTCTCAGCAGGATTTTCTAGCCTAGCTTGGCATCCCCAAGGCAAGTTACTGGCTGCAGGCGGCGAACAGGGCGAATTACTTGTATGGTCAAAGGTTTTGCGCGGTCAGGGATTCGGGCGTAGTTAAGCAATACTCACTAATTAAAGTTGAACCTCGGCAATTTATTGGCTATGCTGTATCAGCAAAGGTATCTTTGTAAATTATGAACATTATCAAACTGATTCTCCTTGCCTGTCCTGCATTTCTGGTATCCATGCTGCTGGTAGTCAATCCAGCAAACGCATCCAGCCTGAAATCTACATACGCTACCCAAATTGTGACGGTAGTATCTACACAACAAATTCCCGATCTGGTAACACCAAACTTGATTCAAACATCTAATTCGATTATTGATCGACTTGGTTGTAATTGTGCCAACTGTGTTCAAGCCAAATTTCAGTCGCTACAAGGCAAGCTGCCATCAGCCGATTTTTAATAAACTTAGGAGTTATAAATATTGTCGGGGCACAGCAATGCTGTGCCCTTATTAATTTTATAAGCTTTTTATACGTAACTATCGTACTGGTTGCGGCATAAATATTTATGATATTTGCTGACGTTCGCGCCTAAAAAACGAGGTAGGAAAGCTGTTAGGTGAATTCCTAGATACTGAGAAAGCTGCTGGTAAGCCAGTGAAGTTGGTACGTTCGCCATCTGCACCTAAGCTGTTAAGCTCTTGTTAAAAGAGCTAGTCCGAGGATTAGAAAACTTGCTAGAGTGAACAGAGTTAGCCTTAATGTCTAATCGCCAAAACCTATACATCTCATGGATTTTGCTAATATTGCATCCCAGCTAAACGCTGGAACGATTTTGCCAGAGGGGATTGTTATTCTCACCCTCTTGGGGGTTTTGATTGTTGATTTGATTTTGGGGCGTACATCCGCACGCTGGATTGGATATCTAGCGATCGCAGGTTTATTTGCTTCGATTCTCGCCCTATATTTTCAATGGGACTCTCCTAATCCCATCTCTTTTAGCGGTGGCTTTAACGGTGACGACCTGAGTATTATCTTTCGCGGTATTATTGCCTTGTCTGCGGTTGTGACTATACTGATGTCAATTCGCTACGTTGAGCAGAGTGGCACCGCCTTAGCCGAATTCATCGCTATTTTGCTGAGTGCTACATTAGGAGGGATGTTTTTATCCGGGGCTAGTGAGCTGGTGATGATTTTCATCTCCCTAGAAACCCTGAGTATCTCCTCTTATTTGTTGACAGGTTATACCAAGCGTGACCCCCGCTCCAATGAAGCGGCGCTGAAATACTTGTTAATTGGAGCTTCCAGTACAGCAATATTCTTGTACGGTGTATCACTGCTGTATGGACTATCTGGAGGACAAACTGAACTAAGTGCGATCGCTAATGGCATTGCCACAGCGAAAGTGGGACAATCTCTAGGTTTAGTGATTGCCCTAGTTTTTGCGATCGCAGGTATTGGCTTCAAAATCTCCGCCGCACCCTTCCACCAGTGGACACCAGACGTTTACGAAGGCGCTCCCACCCCAGTCATCGCCTTTTTATCTGTCGGTTCCAAAGCAGCTGGGTTTGCCCTAGCTATCCGCTTGCTGACAACAGCCTTCCCTCTTGTTGCTGAGGAGTGGAGGTTTGTCTTCACAGCTCTAGCCGTTCTCAGCATGATTTTGGGTAACGTAGTCGCCCTAGCCCAAACCAGCATGAAACGGATGCTAGCTTATTCATCCATTGCCCAAGCTGGGTTTGTGATGATTGGTTTGATTGCTGGTACACAGGCAGGATACGCCAGTATGATATTTTACCTACTGGTTTACCTGTTCATGAACCTGTGCGGCTTTACCTGCATCATCCTGTTCTCACTACGAACAGGAACCGACCAGATTGCGGAATACTCCGGCTTATATCAAAAAGACCCACTTTTAACACTGGGTTTGAGTATTGCCCTGCTTTCCTTGGGTGGGATTCCACCATTGGCTGGGTTTTTCGGCAAGATTTACTTATTCTGGGCTGGTTGGCAAGCAGGACTTTATTGGTTAGTCTTACTGGGCTTAGTTACCACCGTCGTCTCCATCTACTACTACATTCGCGTAGTTAAGATGATGGTAGTAAAAGAACCCCATGAAATGTCCGACGCGGTGAAGAATTATCCACAAGTGCGTTGGGATTTGCCTGGACTAAGACCTTTGCAGGTCGGGTTGGTGATCACATTAATTGCCACTTCTTTAGCAGGGATTTTGTCAAATCCACTGTTTACATTGGCTAACAATTCCATCTCCAATACCCCATTTTTGCAAGCTACAATTAACAGTAATGTAAAAGCACAAAATCTCCTGCTTTTGCCAAAGTTAGATTCGGTTAGTCAGTCTCAACCCTCAATTGATTCTACTGCTAAGATTTAACCGATTCTCCATCAAACTTTGTACTCAAAAAACGCCTGTTTGCAAATTAGCAGACAGGCGTTTATCATATCTTTTAAATTAAATTTAATCAGACTGAGTTAATAGGTATCTTAATTACAAATTCTGCACCTTTTCCTGGAACCGAAAAACAGCTAAGTTGTCCGTTATGTTTTTCAACTATAATCTGATAGCTTATATATAGCCCTAATCCAGTGCCTTTGCCAACTGCTTTCGTGGTAAAAAACGGATCGAATAGTTTTGAGCGAACTTGTTCATTTATCCCTAAACCATTATCAGCAATAGTAACCTCTATCCAGTTTTGATCGATTAACTCAGTTTTTATGTAAATTTTAGGATTATTCTCTGCGAATTCTTGATTGTCAGTAGTTTGTGGATTTATTGCTGACCTTTGACCATTATTAGCCGACGACTCCAGTGCATCGATCGCATTAGCAAGAATATTAATAAACACTTGGTTGAGTTCACCAGGATAGCAAGCTACATTCGGCAGTTGACTGTATTTTTTGATAACTTTGATTTTTGGATACTCATGCCTAGTTTGCAGGCGATGCTCTAAAATCATTAAACTACTATCAATTCCTTCATGAATATTAACTTGCTTAAATTCTGCTTCATCAAGTCTGGAAAAGTTACGTAGTAATTTAACAATTTCTTGAATGCGTTCTGTTCCCACTTTCATTGACTGAAAGAGTTTAGTTATATCTTGAATCAGAAAATCTAAGTCTATTTCTTCTACTTTATCTTGGATTTCTGGAAGAATATTTGGACAAAGTTGTTGATAAATTTGCACCAATATTAGTAAATCTTGAGTGTATTTATGGGCGTGGTGAAGATTACCATAAATAAAACTTATAGGGTTATTAATTTCATGGGCAATACCAGCGACCATCTGACCTAAACTAGACATTTTTTCAGCTTGGATAAGCTGAGTTTGGGTAAGTTGTAGTTCGTTTAGTGTTTCTTGTAAAGCAGTTGTACGTTCCTCAACCCGAATTTCTAGCTCTTGATTCGCTTTCCAAAGCGCTTCCTCCGCTTGTTTTCGTCTCTGCACTTCCTTTCCTAATTCATCAATTTTTTCGTTTAAAAGAACGAAATTACTGCTGGCCAGGTTTCTATTTTCTAAGCGTAAGAGAATTAAAGCTGAAGATTCAGGAGACCAAGGTTGAATAACTGCTCCTTGACTACGACATATTAACGTTTGTCCATCATTCTTTCGGAAAGTCAAGGAGCCAATAACCATTGCCCTGCTACTTGAACAAGCTTGTAGGTACTTTACAATATCGTTGGCAGGCTCACTTACAAGTTCAAACAGCATTATTCCCCGCAGTTCCTGACGGCGTAACCCCAGCATATCTGTTACTGGTTGATTCGTAGCTAACAACTGACCTTCTCCACTCACCAGGAGTAAAGGTTCTGGTAGAACTCTGGCAAGTTCAAGAAATTGTTCAGGAGTCATGGGGCTTCAACTTTCACGATTTGACTCTAGTTTACATATCTGCACTAAGCTTAATTCTGGAGTTATTTTGTTTTATCGTGAAGGATTTACACAGATTCTAGTCCCCTAAAGTATTCTCGACCTTCTGCATCTTCTGCCTCTTCTGTAAGTTTTAAGTAAACAATAACTTTACATCCAGAATAACCTTGTGCTATCGTCTCTTGCAATTCTACTTTCGCATATCCTAGATTATTAGCTGCGATCGTTCCAAAAACGTTTGAAGTCATCATGCACATGGCAGGGCGATTAAGTACTTTGTCGCCAAATGGGCAAACACGGTTGCCAAAGACAATTTTTTCATCATTCTGCTCAATAATATAAAAATCGCCCTGGATTCGTTTTTTTAAATCAATCAAGACATCAGCTACCTGCTTACGAGAAAGGTTAGAGATTTCCAGGGCAGATTTATAATCTTGGTTAATCTGCCTTCCCATCCTTTCACCAACAACGCTAATAAATCCCGAAGCTTCTTCTAAACCAACTACATCCTGCAAAGTACCAGATAATTCTCTGATTAGTGTACGTAAAAATATATCGCGTTCCAAAGAAAGATTAAGCGTAGCTATTGAGTGCTTAGGTGCATCGATCATAAATTTTGAAGATACAATCTTGGAAGTACAGTTATATATAGAGTTCCCCAAAATGCCTCTAAAGTAACTACTTAATCTTTTTATTCTGAGAATTTAATGTTTGCTTTTGGTTCTAATGAAAAAAATGTCCATAACAAATTCTGAGCCTTATCATTGTGACAGTTTACGGTTTTGCATAGTCTCTTCTAAATTACGTCTCCATTATCCTTTCTAACCCTCCTTAAAAGTAGGGAATGAGATCGAGTTTTAAAAAGGTTAGCTAGCAAAATATTAAGTGTTTTTACCATGAGTAGTGAGCTTGGGTTGCGAGAATCTTCTGGGGGAAAATATTGTTAACATTAAACATATTTTATTATCAAACCGCGCAGAAGTATATTTGTTCGCAACCAGTATACAAATTTTCTATTTTCTATAAATCAACTTTGTTGGTTTGAAAACGTAATTAATTACAAGGTAGAAATTATGAATAATTTTGTTACTGTAATTTGCTAATATATTGAATATTTAATTTTTAAATAGTTTACGCAATTCATATTTTTGCTATTTTAATAAATAGGTATAGTGATTATAAACTCAGAACCTTTTCCTAATACAGAATTTACTTCTAGAGTTCCTTTATGTTTTTGGACAATTATTTGATAAGCAATTGATAATCCTAATCCTGTTCCTTTTCCCACAGGTTTTGTTGTGAATAAATGATCGAACATTTTTTGCTGAACATCAGCCGATATTCCCACCCCATTATCTTGAATCCGAATCGAGATATGATTTTTATCTTCAGTGAGGGCAGTATGAATTGTAATTTGATTGGGATTTAGCTTAATATCATTAAAATTAAGTCCAGCAGTAGACTCATCTAAAGCATCAATGGCATTTGCCAAAAGATTCATAAATACCTGATTCAATTGTCCTGGAAAGCATTCTACTAGGGGAAATTCTTCGTAATATTGAACTACTTGAATAGCAGGACGAATCTTATTCGCTTGTAAACGGTGTTTGAGAATGAGGAGAGTACTGTTAATACCTTCATGAATATTAAACAGAGTTTTTTGTTCTGTATCTGTTCTAGAGAAAGTTCGTAGGCTGTGGCTAATATTGGAAATACGATCTGTACCTTCTCTCATTGAAGAAATGAGTTTAGGTAGATCCTCGCGCACGTATTCTAGGTCAATCATTTCGATTGTTTCTTGAATTTGCTGAGATGTTTTGGGATAGGTCTGCTGATAGAGGTTAATTAGATGTAATAAATTATCAATATACTCTTTAGCCGGAGTCAGATTACCTGCAATAAAGCCAACTGGGTTGTTAATTTCATGAGCTACATCTGCTACCATGCTTCCCAAAGTAGACATCTTATTCTCCATTATCTGAAGATTAAGAAGCATTATTTCTAGCTCATGGCTTCTTTCTTCTAACTTATTTTGATATTCCTTTAATTCATCAATTACTCTCCTGAGCAAACATTCTTTTTTTCGATTTGTTTCTTCAAGTTTTATCCGGTCAGATTCAGAGCGCTCTAATTTCTTTTGGATAATTCTATTGGCTTTTTTTAATTCTTTAATTTCTTGTTGATAATCTAATATTTCCATTAACTTTTACTGATTTCCCAAAATTAAAGTTACAAAAGTTTCATTATGGAATTGCGTCTGGCTAATTCCATCTATAGGAGCAATTTCTCCATAAGAATAAAATCCACAGGCAGGTAAATAGTCAGTCAGACAAAGTTTCGTATTCTGATACTCTTCTTGTGCCCTAGTACCAAGTATTTGCCGACGAGCTACACATGAAAAAAATAAAACAGCACTTGGTTCTGTACCAGGATAATTATCTAAAGCATTCATAAATGATGCTTTGGAAGCTGCCAAAATATCTTCATAACCTGCTTCGGAAATTTGAATAATTGCTCGATCTGGAATATCTCCAAAAAAGGTTATGCTATTAAATTCTTGATTGTAAGCAATAGGTGCTCTTATATAAAAATTGTCTTCATTCTCATCAAAGACTGCTAGTGGATATTCAATTGAAGGAGGAAGCAAACCTAAATAATGATGATAAAAATCTAAAGCAGGTTTACCATCTATTTCATAGACTATGTTTTTATCTACTTTAGTCACTTTGCTTGTTTGACCAATAGGATGCCAACCACTTGCAACAGCATGGGAAAACAATATTGTGCCGGAAAAAAGCAGAATTGGTACAGAATCACTTAATACTTCTGTTTGAAAAAATTGATATGTACTTTGATATCTTGATTGATCGCCTGCCAAACCACCGAATATTGGCACATATTGACCAAGAGCTAGCTTTAAGCCATTCAATATAGAGACACCACTAGTTGTGAGGCTCTCTGGATGAGTTAAGCATAGCTTTGGAGGTGTGGTACTTTTTGCTTTGGCTTGCTCCACAGCTTGTTTAGTTGCAGTAATTGGATCGTCTGAAACTTTGCGTCCAACCCCTGCATGAATTTCAACTTCGTCTGAACAAAACAACATCAAAGTGATTGAATCTTGCTGAAACTCTAAGACTGAAGAAATTTCTCCATCTGTTGTTCCACCAATCAACTCAATCCCCGGAAAAGCCCGATCGATTTGCTGCAAAATGAGAGAATGATCGAAGTCAATTGCAGCAAAAATAATCCCAGCTTTTGGTATATCTTCTGCAAGAGAACTGACACATTGTTGAAGAACTTCTTCAACTGCTGCTAAAGAATCTGGATCGTTACTGTGACCTACTACTGCCTTGAACATAAATTTACTTATTATGTTGATCAACTTAACTTAGTATAATTATTAAATGGGAAGTTTAATGATAAACTCTGAACCTTGCCCTATTGATGAATTTACCTCTAGAGTTCCTCCATGTTTTTCGACAACAATTTGACGGGCAATTGATAACCCTAATCCTGTACCTTGACCCACAGGCTTGGTGGTGAATAAATAGTCAAAGATTTTTTGTTGGACATTAGCCGACATTCCTATGCCATTATCTTTAATCCTAATCAAGATATAATTTTTATCTTCAGTGAGAGTAGTTTGAATCAAAATTTGATTAGGATTTGCTTCAATCTCCATATAGGTAAGTCCTACATTAGACTCCTCTAAAGCATCAATAGCATTAGCTAATAAATTCATAAATACCTGATTTAGTTGTCCGATAAAACATTCTAATTCTGGCAAGATATTGTAATCTCTAATTACTTGAATATCGGGTCGAGCTTCGGATGCTTTTAAACGGTGTTTGAGAATCATAATTGTACTATCTATGCCATCATGAATATTGCAATAAACTTTGCGATCGCTATCTGCTCGAGAAAAGGTTCTCAAGCTGGTACTAATGTTGCGAATGCGCTGAACTCCTTCTTTCATTGAGCAAATTAAATTAGGTAGATCGGCAAGTATATACTTCAAATCTATCGCTGCAATTTCCTCTTGAATTTCTGGAACTGGATTAGGATAGTGCTGCTGATAGAGGTCAATAATTTTAATTATGTCTTGGAAATATACTGAAGCGTGTCCAAGATTGCCATGAATGAAACCAACTGGATTATTAATTTCATGAGCAACTCCTGCTACTAATTGACCAAGGGCAGACATTTTTTCTGTCTGTACAAGCTGAAGTTGAGACTCTTGTAGGTCTTTTAATGCCCTAGATAATGCTGATGTCCTTTCTAAAACTCGTTTTTCTAAAGTTTTTGTGAGATTTCGTAATTGAAGATGGGTTTTAATTCTAGCTAATAATTCTTCTTCATGAAAGGGTTTTGTGATGTAATCAACTGCTCCTATGTTTAGACCCTTTACCTTACTATGAGTATCAGAATTGGCTGTCATAAAAATTACGGGAATATCACAAGTAGCTGAATTCTCTTTCAGTCTTTTACAAGTTTCAAATCCATCTATTCCTGGCATCATAACATCTAATAAAATTAAATCAGGAAGTTGAAACTCAACCTGCTTAAGTGCTCTTTCTCCATCATTTTCTGTGATAACTTTAAAGCCTACATTAGTTAATGTATTAAAGACAATTTCTAAATTAGTAGTAGTATCATCTACCACTAGGATTAAACTATCTTCTGGGGTATAAAGAATTTTCATATCTGGTTTTTCATTCATATATTTAAATTAATTTTATTTATTCATTGTTAGTTATTCCCTATTTGCCCTGCGATCGCAGCTAAGTCACCTCTACTTTATTGGCAGACTGACTGCAAATTTCTCGTCTGACAACCCTATAGTTCCCAAAAACTCTGATAACAGCAACATTTTCACACTAAATTGCCTACAACTTTGGGCTGGGGCGATCGCTAATGGACATCAATCACCAATTTTAATTTTCACCAAAGTTTAAAATCCTCTTTTATAAAGGCGATCGCTAGAAAATTACTTATTATTACTCTTGTTTTTTAGAAAATTAGCGCTAACTAAGAATAATATTTTTGATACCCTAAGTTAATCTTTTCAGTTAGTCAACAGTATTTATCATGAATATTTATAAAATTAACTATATTTTTTATCAAAATTTATAAAAAATATAGTTACAGAAAATTACGGTTAGTTTTTTCTTTTACATTCAATAATATTAGTTAAGTTTGAAAACACTTATATAGATTTACACACCACTACAGTGACGTAAATATAATTTACACACTGTATAACATATTGTGTTCTAGCGATCTGAGTTTTTTCAAAAAATTGTCATAGGCTCTCTTTGAGTCTCTTGATTTTGTTCTCCTGTAATTAATGTTCGTTACTTCTAACTAATATATTTTTATGAAGGAACTACTTTCCTCTGATTTATATTGCCCATTTTCATCCCATATCAATAAGCATGTTGATGTTTTAGAAGAATATGCTCTAGAATGGGTAACTCGTTTTAACCTACTGGCAAATCAATCAGTTTACCGACGTTTCATCAAGTCAAATTTTTTTAAGCTAGTAGCAGGTGCTTATCCTTACTGCGATCTAGAAAAAATCAAGATTGCCAGTGATTTGTTCAGTTGGCTATTTATTTGGGATGACCAATGTGATATGTCAGATTTAGGCCAACAACCTGAAGCACTCAAGCTTTTTCACCAAAGATTTATTGAAGTACTAAATGGAGCAGAACTTACAAGCAACGATATACACCTTAGCTATGCTTTAAGTGACCTACGACAACGGATGCTTCAGATAGGAAACATAGAATGGTTTCATCATTTTGTTTTTAGCTTTGAGGAATACTTCGCTGGATGTGTACAGGAAGCAAGTAACCGCGCACAGGAAATTATACCGGATATTGATACTTATATCAGAATACGGAACTTAAGTTCGGCTGGGGATCTTACTGTCGTATTGATTGAATTTTGCAATCAATTGCTGATTCCTGATATTTTACGACAGCACAAGATTTTCAAAAAACTCAAGGAGAAGACAATTAATATTCTTGCCTGGTGTAATGATATCTTCTCCTACTCTAGAGAAATGGCAAGTGGTGATGTTCACAATCTAGTATTAGTATTGCACTATCAACAGCAACTACCTCTAGAAATAGCGATTAAGTGTGCAGTCGACATCCACGATCGAGAAGTACGAGAACTGCTCGAATTAGAAGCATGTCTGCCATCTTTTGGAGAAGAAGTAGATGCTGAACTTGCAAAGTATATATCAGGAATGTATGCCTGGATACGCGGCAATCTCGATTGGTACTTTAATTCCGATCGCTATCAAACTATAGAAAGGCTGGAGTTAGTAGAAACGTTGGATCTGGATAAATCTCAAAGCAATATGCAACTACTTTCAAACATGAAAGTTTTACTACCATCATAAGGAAAACTATACTATCTCAGCGAATATTTTTCACGATGCTCCCAACGATTTTTATAAAGGGTGGTTAGGAGCATCTAGAATTTTACTGCTTCAAAGTTAATCAATATTACTCCATAACTAACAATACAAAAGTGTAGCCGTAGTCATATAGGTTAGGACATAATGACAAGCGTGAATGTCAGGAAGAGTAATGTTTTTACCTCCTGCCTCCTGCCTCCTGCCCCCTGCTATAACGCAATTTCAGTATGAAAAATCAAATGCAACTACCTAATCCACTAAAAACTCCCTCTTTAATCCAGAAAATCCAGTGGGTTGCAGACCCCGTTAGTTTTATGGAAAATGCAGTTCAGCAATATCCTGACATTTTTACTGCTGAGGTAATTGGTTTTGGGGAGACTGTGGTTTTCGTGAACCATCCTCAAGCAATTAAGGAAATTTTCACTAATGATCGGAAGAAGTTTCTATTCGTTGGTAAAGTGAACAGAATATTTGAACCCTTAGCCGGGGAATATTCACTCCTCATGCTGAACGGTGAACGCCATAAACGGCGGCGACAACTCACAATGCCTTCCTTTCATGGCGACAGAATGCGAGCCTACGGTTCTTTGATTTCTAATCTCACCGAACAAGTCTTTAGTCAGTTACCACTAAATCAGCCCTTCTTAGCTCGTACTGCAATGCAGGAAATTTCTTTGCAAATCATTTTACAAGCTATCTTTGGCTTGCATAAGGGAGCACGTTACGACCAAATCAAGCGTTTAATGGCGTTGCTTCTCGATCTCTTTAGCTCACCCTTTACTTCTAGCTTCCTTTTTTTCCCCTTCCTGCAACAAGATTTAGGAGCTTGGAGTCCTTGGGGATGGTTTCTACGTCAACGGCAACAAATTTATGAATTGCTTTACGCTGAAATTGCCCAACGCCGGGAAGAACCAAATCCAGATCGCATCGATATTTTATCCTTGCTGATGTTAGCGCGGGATGAAGCGGGTAATCCGATGACAGATCAAGAGTTGCGTGATGATTTGATGACACTGATGGTAGCAGGACATGAAACAGTGGCAACAGCACTGGCTTGGGGATTGTATTGGATTCATCATTTACCGAAAGTCCGAGAGAAATTGCTTCAAGAACTTGATTCTCTCGGTGATTCCCCAGATCCCATGAGCATTTTCCAACTACCTTATCTCACAGCTGTTTGTAATGAAACTTTGCGAATTCACCCGATCGCAATGTTCGCGTTCCCCAGGATAGTCCAAGAACCCTGTGAACTACTAGGACATCCTTTAGCTTCTGGAACGTTACTGGTTCCCAGTATTTATCTAACTCATCAGCGTGAGGATTTATATCCCCAGCCTCAGCAATTTAAACCAGAACGGTTTATAGAACACGAATTTTCTGCCTATGAATTCTTGCCCTTTGGTGGTGGAGTTCGTCGCTGTATGGGTGAAGCTTTGGCTATGTTTGAAATAAAGCTAGTATTAGCAAAAGTACTGTCAGGCTATCAACTTGCTCTAGCTGGTAAGCGGCCAGAGCATCCTCAACGTCGAGGTTTTGCACTTGCACCTGCTAATGGGGTGAAGATGGTAGTTACAGGACGATATGTGCGTGAAGAGCCTCAAGTGAATATGACAACTACACCCGTCTTTTAGTAATCTGTCAGAGCGATTTTAATGAATATTCTAAACGCAGCTTTTCACAAAAACTGCGTTTTTAGTACTCTTAGATTTGGACTTGGATCAATTACTCATCTAGCCCTCTAACTGTTGCATTGGTATCTCAATAGTAAACTCAGTCCCTTTTTCTGGTGTAGAATCACAGGTTAAACTACCTTTGTGTTTGTCCACGACAATCTGGTAGCTAATCGACAACCCTAAACCCGTACCACTTCCTACTGACTTGGTGGTAAAAAATGGGTCAAATATTTTCTGCTGCACAGCTTTTGTCATGCCAGAACCGTTATCAGTAATCCGAATTATCGCTGTATTGGAATCTGTTAGTTCAGTAAAAATGTGAATTTGTCCTACACGATGAGAAGTCGGTGACGTATCTATGTCATTTGTTAATTCTTCTCGATCGTTTACTAATAATGGACGATCTATGAGAAAGGACTCTTCTAAAGCATCAATTGCATTACTCAAGATATTCATAAATACCTGATTTAGTTGACCAGGGTAACAAATAACTTCCGGTAATTTTCCATATTTTTTGATGACTTCAATTTCTAGTAAATTGCTATTTGGTTTCAGTCGGTGCTGCAAAATCATTAAGGTATTGTCTATTCCCTCATGAACATCTACAGGCTTCATTTCAGCTTCATCTAGGCGAGAAAAATTGCGTAAGCCCAAAACAATATTTCGGATACGCGAACTCCCCATTTTCATTGAATCTAGAATCTTGGGCAAGTCTTCTGATAAAAAATCTATGTCAATCTCCTCAGATTTGTCTTCAACTAAAGGGGAAGGATGGGGATATTCTTGCTGATAAATAACTATCAAATCCAGCAATTCTTGGACATACTCACTAGCATGATTAATATTGCCATGAATAAAGTTAATAGGGTTATTTATTTCATGAGCAATTCCCGCCACCATTTGTCCCAAAGAAGACATTTTTTCACTTTGAATCAATTGGATTTGAGTACGTTGTAATTCTTGTATAGCTTGCTGTAAACAGTGATTTTTGTCGTTGAGTTCTTGGGTTCTTTCCTGAACTTTTCCCTCTAGAGTATGGTTGTATTCTTCCAAGCTTTCTTTAGCTTGTGCCAAATTTTTATAAAGAATAGCATTCTCTAGGGATATTGCAGCTTGAGTGGTGAGGAGTTTGAGGACTTCTACGCGATCGCGTGTAAATGCTCCTGTTGTCAGACGATTTTCTAGGTAAAGAATCCCAATCAATTTACCTTGATTTAGAAGTGGTATAGACAATAAGCTCTTAGGCTTTTCACTAATTATATAACCATCACCTGCTAAAAAAGAAACAGCTATTGGATCATCAATAACCAAGATTTCTCTAGAGCGTTTAACATAGTTAATCAAAGTAATGGGAACATCGTAGCTTGATTCAAGGCAAGTTGATGGAAACTCAGTGTAGGTATGCTCAAAATTTGAATTTGAACAAACTGCTGTGACAGTTAATGCTAAGTTGTCACCTTCACTCAAAATTAAAGCGCATTTAGAAGCTCCTGCATTCTCCATAACAACTTCCATTAAAGTAGAAAGTAGTCGCTCAAGCTCGATTTCCCCAGAAAGTGCTTGAGATGCTTTAATGAATGCGGCTAAATCCAGAGAATCAGAAATACTTGTCTTCGAGCCAATAACAGTTTGTTGATTACTTAGGGTAGATAAAGATGATATAGATATGCTATTGAAAGAAGCACTTTCTTCACTAGCAGGGATACTCAGTTTTTGTTGCTGGGATATAGGAGTGAGTAATTGGGGATAGCGTTTTGCCAAATCGTCAACTTTCGCTTTTGCTCCCCAATTAACATATCCATAGTAGGCATCAACTAAGTAGGTTTGGGCAATTTTCTGCTTGCCCCATTTTAGATAAAATTTAGCTGCAAGTTCCTGAGCTAAAGCTACTTCATTATTGTAGTCATGTTCTTGAGCTAGGGAAATAGCACGGTCGTATTCTTCCATTGCTTCAAAATATTTCCCTTCAACTCGATGCCTTTCTGCTTCTACCAAATAAAATTTATGCCAATTATTCATTGGGGCATGATATGCCCAATATTGCATCTTTTCCTGATTAGCTTGCACCCGATCGAGAATACGCTTTTGCTCTGAATCAGGTGCATCAGTGTACACCGCCAGTTTGGCTAGAGAATCGTAAAAATAGAAAACAGGAACAACTAGTTGTCCTGTACCACTATCTAAATACTTTTCAGCTAGGGTGGCATTTTCAGCTGCTTGAGGGAACTGCTGAAACAAGTAGCATAAATGTAGTTTCTGGAGATATAGATATAAAAGTCCGATTCCATCCTTGGCTTCCAAGTGAAGCGGCAACATTTTCTCCTCATCATAGGCTTCACCAATTAAACGACAAGGATCTTCTACAAACCCCAGTAAATTTAAGACACTTTGTTGATAGATGCAATTCCAGTTAAACGCTCTTTCTTGCTTGATTTGCTTCAGGGCATTGCTGTAGTTTGCTATCTCGCGTTCCAGCCCTGTCAGTTCTCTACCAATAGAATAACAACAGAAGGAATAAAACTGAAGAGCTAAGGCTGCAAATTCTAAATCTCCTGTTTCCATCGCCAGAGAGTAAGCCTCCAGTACAGGATTTAATGTTTCCTTAGGATGCTCCTTCCAATGGCGGATACCTGCATGAAATACCTCCATAACTTTTGCTTCAACTTCTTTAGCATTGTACTTAGCCACCAAACTTAAAGCCAGTTTGCCAAAATCATAGCCAGACTGAATATCTCCCTCGCTACAGAGAATTATTCCGTAAAGAACGTATGCAAAGGCGGACAAGGGGGCATTGCCATATTTGAGCGATAAGTTGATTTGTTTAAGAACAATCAATGAAAAAAGTTCAGGAGTAACTGCATAGGCGAAAAAAAGCGCATTCGATAGAATCCGCATAACTACCAATGTTTGTTCTGCCGTCATTTCTGGCAGACTAATTAAATCCTCAATCCGCTTTCCATTTAAATTTGATGTTAATTCAGCGATCGCTAGCTGAATATCTGACTGGCTGGGATTTTCAGGCAACTCAATTTCCAACAATTTTAGAACACTTAGTGCAGTCCTGACAGATTCTAGTGCTTGGTTCTGCGCTCCATAAGCTTTAATTTTGACTTCATAAACTTTTACTTTCTCCAGCAGTGTTTTCGCTCGCGCCAACACTACCTCTACTAATTGCTCCATTTGCCTAAAGTCGCCAGCTAGATACGCTGCCTCTGCTGCTGTCTCATACAAAGCTAGGATTAGTTGATATTTAGTCTCCCAACTATCACTTGCCAGCAGTTGGATGCCGATAGTTAAATACTTAACAGCAGCAAGATAAGCTGTTGATGCTAAAGCTTTACGTCCAGCAATTAGATTCATCTGGGCCAGTTCATCTCGTTTAGCTTGAGGGGAGATGAATTCTACTGCGATATTAAACTGATTGACAAGCTCAAAAATCTTTTCTTCCTGTTCTACAATAGGAATATTGTTCAATAAAAGTAGCCCGATTTTTAAGTGAATTGGCTTTTTTTGTTCTTCAGGAATTAAAGAATAAGCGGCTTGCTGCACTCGGTCATGGACAAATTTATACTTAGGTAGCTGTAAATTAGAATTTGAAAATTGTGTAGATTCTATTCCATAAACAATGAATTCTTGATTAGTATTATCTTTTGAAAAAATGTTGTAATTTTCAGTCTGTGGTAAAACTAGCCCATCAAGTAATGCTTGCCACAAGTCTGATGCTGTATCTACTACAGATTTTTCATTCACGATCGCCAGAGTTTTTAAGTCAAATTGATTCCCAATACAGGCAGCTAGTTTCAAAACTTTTTGGGTATATATTGGCAATTTTTCTATTTGCAGGGCGATAAATTCTACTACATCATCTGTGAGAGCTAAATCTTTGATTTTGGAAATATCATACTGCCAATGACCAGCATCAAAATTTAATACAATTAGCCCATCCTCATGTAAAGATTTAAGAAATTGAACAGAAAAGAAGGGGTTGCCTTTAGTTTTAGCAAACACCATCTGGGTGAGAGAAACAGCAACTAATTCAGAACAATGAAGTGTATCAGCAATTAGATGATTTAAATCACCCTGATTTAGAGGTGCTAAAGTAATTGTATTAATTATTGCTCCTGTTTTTTGAATCTCCTGTAGTGTCAAAGAAAGCGGATGTGCCTTGGAAACTTCATTATCTCGATAGGAACCAACTAATAAGAAACCTCCTTTGGTTTCACGCATCTGTTCTGTCTCTTCTGAAAAAGAAGACAATATGCTTTCACACATTAATAACTGAATTAATTTCAAGGAAGCCGTATCTGCCCATTGCAAGTCATCAAGAAAGATAACCAGGGGATGTTCTTTAGTTGTGAAGATTTGGATAAATTTTTGAAACAATAAATTGAAACGATTTTGGGCAGCACTGCCAGAGAGTTCAGTAACTGGAGGTTGCTTACCAATAATCTGTTCGAGTTCAGGAATGACATCAATAATCACCTGAGTTTGTGTACCCAATTCCCGCAGAATTTTGACTTTCCATTGTTGAATTTTGGCATCAGTTTCTGAGAGCAGTTGCCCGATTAAGTCTCGAAAGGCTTGCACTAATCCTGACAAAGGAATGTCACGTTGAAACTGGTCAAATTTGCCTTTAATGAAGTAACTACGCTGCCGCACAATAGGTTTGTGGACTTCATTGATCGCGGCAGTTTTGCCAATGCCAGAGAAACCTGCGACTAACATCATTTCTGTTGCCCCTTCTGTTACACGCTTAAAAGCAGCGAGTAGGGTTTCAACTTCACTTTGGCGACCGTAGAGTTTTTCGGGGATTATGAAACGGTCTGAGATGTCTCTCACACCGAGTTCAAAGGGTGCAATATTTCCTGTTTCTTGCCATTGGCTTTGGCACGTCTCCAAGTCATGCTTTAACCCCAAAGCACTCTGATAGCGGTCTTCGGCATTTTTTGCCATCAGTTTGCTGATAATGTCAGACAAAATTGGCACAATATTGGAGTTAATCCGACTGGCTCTTAGCGGTTGTTTGGCAATGTGTGAATAAACTAACTCTGTCGGATCTTTGCTGGTGAAGGGTAACTGTCCGGTGAGGAGCTGAAAGAAGGTGACACCGAGGGAATAAAAATCAGTGCGGTAGTCAATACCTCGGTTCATCCTTCCGGTTTGTTCTGGGGAAATGTAAGCCAGAGTACCTTCTAAAATGTTGGGATTCGTGAGAAATTGAATTTCTCTTGGCAGAAGGGTGGCAATACTAAAGTCGATGAGTTTGATTTCATTTGTGCTAGGGTTTATGAGGATGTTGGCAGGCTTGATGTCCTTGTGAATGATGCGATCGCGATGCAGTCTTTCCAGGGTAGAAGCAATTTTAATCGCAATGTGGAAAAACTCGTTCAGGGAAAGCCAGTTTTCCTTTTTTCCCTTGTTCTCTATTCGCCAGTTTTGGAGGGAAATACCGCCAAAATCTTCCATCACTAAGACATAGCTGTTACGGTAATTTTCTAAACTATAGGTTTTTACTATGCCAGGAAGATCAAGGTTTTTGGTGATGATATATTGATTTCGGAACTGAGCTATTTCCGCAAAGGTAGGATATTCATTCCGCATCAATTTGAGAACGACTGATTTTCGGTCTTCTTCTCTAATACCCCGATAAACCAGGGTTTTACTACCTGAGTAGATTTGTTCAGTAATGCGATAGCCAAGAAACGAATATAATGTATCCAATACTACTAACATTGCGGTCTATGCTCATAATTATTGTTTCTATGGCTTATTATTCCCGCGCAAAGACTATCCTTATCATGAAATAGGATTTTTTTGTTTAATTTGTATTAGAAAATATGACTTTTAATATATTTTTATTACTAAATATCTGAATTTTGAGCTGTAGCGTTTTCTCATCAAGTTAAGTAGATATCAAAACTTCAACCACAACCCCTCTTTGAACTTACGAACAGGAAAGATAAAGTACAGCTTTAGCGGGCTAAGGTAAAGCTGTACCTCACTAAATAATGATGATTTGTCAACATAAGTGTTTTTGAACTAACTATTTTTATCCGCTTTTAATCGGACACCAGTATAGATGGTGTATTTTTGGCTGCGATAATAATAACGAGCACAAATACTACTTGATTTTTTGTTTAATAAAAGTCACAACCTGAGTTAGCTGTTTCTTCAAACCATCAATTTCTGCTTGCATTTTCACAATTTTCTCATTCAATGCATTAATTTCTGCCTCGGAGACTCCTCCAGTACTGGGGGTTGCAACGCTAGGGGCTACTACCGTACCATTGGTGACACTAGAGGTTGCTACTGTGCCATTTTTGACAGCAACCGCTGCTCCGACTGCGACTAGTTCTGGGCGTGGCTGTTTCGCCTTAGCCATAGCTAACTTAATCGCGCCAATTAGTTGTTTCTGATCAAAAGGCTTGCCCAAAAATTCAAAATATTCAAATGGTTCTGTGATTTTCTCAGTCACCTCTTCCTTGCGACCTGACATGATCACTAAAGGAATTTTTCTTAATTCTGGGTGGGCTTGAACTTGCTGAAAAACTTCCCAGCCACTCATTTTAGGCAACAGGAAATCCAGCATAATCAGGCTGAGTTTTTCCTGAAGGATGAAATTTAGTCCTTCCACACCGTCTTTTGCTTCCAGTACCTCAAAATTGCCTGGAGGCAACATTTCTCGTACTTTTACCCTGACAACCGTAGTGTCATCGATAACTAAAATCTTGTTGCTTGCCACGACTGTTTGCTCTAACAGAAACTATAAGTGTAAATAGCGGCTTTGCCGATTGTCCTTGAGAATCCTCCCACTATATACATAATTTCTAGCAATTGGGGGATAGTATATTTCGGTATAAATGACATTGTTAGAAGTGTTTTGCAAAACTTTTGCTCGCGCTCTTTTCAATTTGTGTCATGGTGATATTTAATCGACAGACCACTACATCTATATCCGCATCTTGCTTGGATGTCTATGATTTCGTCACAACAAGCCGACCTAAAGTCTGAAATTACGGCAATGCCTAGCTGGCTACGTCGCCCGATTGGCAAAGCCAGTGAAATCTCTACCGTACAACGCATTATTAAGCAGCGCCAAATTCACACAATTTGCGAAGAAGGGCGCTGTCCCAACCGGGGAGAGTGCTATGCCCAAAAAACTGCAACTTTCTTACTAATGGGGCCTACCTGTACACGCTCTTGTGCTTTTTGTCAAGTAGATAAAGGTCATGCACCGATGCCTCTTGATTTAGATGAACCTCAAAAGGTAGCACAGGCGGTGCAGCTTTTGGGATTGCGTTATGTGGTGCTGACTTCTGTAGCCCGTGATGACTTGCCCGATCGGGGGGCAGGACATTTTGTGAAGACGATCACGACTATCCGCCAATTGAACCCAGAGACTCAAATAGAAGTGCTGACCCCAGATTTTTGGGGTGGTGCTGGTGTTGGGGAGTTAGGTCAACGCCAGCGGATAGCGATGATTGTCAAAGCCAAACCAGCTTGTTTAAATCACAATATCGAGACAGTGCAACGGTTAACTGGTCCAGTGCGCCGGGGAGCCAAGTACGATCGCTCGCTTTTGGTGCTGGCTATGGTTAAAGAAATCGATTCAACAATTCCCACCAAATCAGGTTTGATGCTGGGACACGGAGAAACACTTGATGAAGTCATTGAAGCAATGGCTGATTTAAGGACTGTGGGGTGCGATCGCTTGACTATTGGGCAGTATATGCGTCCTTCTCTAGAACATTTGCCAGTCCAAAAATATTGGACTCCAGAGGAATTCGATCAACTCGGCAGATTAGCATGGGAAATGGGATTCAACCATGTTCGTTCTGGGCCTCTGGTTCGCAGTTCCTATCATGCTGGAGAGGAGGGAGTAGGCAGTGAGGAGCAGGGAAAGCAGGGGGAGCAGGGGCAGGGGAAGTAGGGGGAGCAGGGGGAGCAGGGGGAGCAGGGGAGGATGAGGGAGACAAGGGGACAAGGGGGACAAGGGGGAATTATTGAACAAGTCTCTCCCTTGTCTCTTCTTCATGCCCAATGCCCTTCAGGAGTGCTGAGTGCTGAGTGCTGAGTGCTGAGTGGGGAATCTCACTTCTTTACTCAGCACTCGAAACTCGGAACTGTTTTGCCCAATGCCCAATGCCCAATGCCCAATTTCTAACTTCACACAAATATTCTTGAAGAATTTGAATATTTGGTACACCAGTTTGGTATTTCTTAAAAAGTCCTGACATTAGGAGAATCGCATTATGACCGCTAAAAACAAAGATTTACCAGTTGCCGACAGTGGAGCTAAACCTCCCTACGCCTATCGCACAGGCTGGGCACTGTTCTTGTTAGCTATCAATTTCCTGGTAGCAGCCTGGTATTTCCACATTATTGAATAATTAGAAGTGGAGTGGTGCTGCTCAAATCGTTCCTTTGAATAAACCTTTGGGACGAATGAGCAGCACCAAAATCATGATCGACAGTGCGACACCTTGTTTATACTGGGAACCCAGCCAAGGAGTGCTGATTTCCTGGACAATGCCAATGATAAAAGCTGCTGCGATCGCACCGTAGGGATTGCCAATCCCACCAAGAATTACTGAGGCAAACAATGGTAGTATTAAAAACCATCCCATATTTGGGCGCACGGCTGTAATTAACCCATACATACTGCCACCCAATGACGTAAGAGTGCCAGCTATTAGCCAAGTCCAAAAAATTACTCGGTCAACATTGATACCTGAAACCCTGGCTAAATCCAGATCGTCGGCAACTGCTCGCATCGCCTTACCAATTTTGGTATTTTGCAGCAGGTAATGCAGCGCCAAAATTGCTAGCACCGCCAACCCTAGTACCAATAATTGATTTTGCGGTATCTTTAAACCCAAAATATCTAAAGCCGGAGTAACAGGTAAATTATAATTTTGGTTCTTGCCACCCCAGATAAAAATAATCCCATTGCGAAGAAATAACGCAAGTCCGATAGAAATAATAATCAGCGTAGTGGAAGTAGCACGGATAGAGCGCATCTTTGACCACAGTAACTTTTCCGATAACAGCATTGCTACTACTGTTCCCGCCGCCGCCAGGATCATCGACAGCCAAATATTAACTCCAATGGTGTTTATCAGCCAAGTCAGATAGGCTCCTAAAGTGAGAAAGTCACCATGAGCAAAGTTAGATAGCCGTAAAATTCCATAAGTAAGAGTCAGTCCGACTGCGGCTAGAGCAATAATGCTCCCCACCGCAATCCCATTAACGATTAGTTGGGCGAATTGTGTATCCATAAGTCTTAAGTTGCGTTTAAAAAATTTTAGGTTAGTGGTTCATACAATAATTTTTTTTTGGACTAGCTGCTAAACTCGACATCATAAGTTATGGTTTATAACAACATAAGTTATCGTTTATAAATAAAAAAGAATTCTCGGCTAATATACATAAAATCCTTTTGGGATTTTTATGCGAAGCTAAACTTGTTCAGCGGTCTAGTTGACCATGCAGCAGTACTCAAGCTTACCAGACCAGAACTCACTGATAGATGCAACGCCAAAACTTTTGACAACAATTGAGCAACTTCGCGCGCAGCTGTGGCTAGAGAGCAGCTTAAACCAGTTGCAAAGTCGCCTTAATGATTGCTTGCTTTCTGCTTGTAACACTGTCCCACAGCCAGAAGCCGCACAAGCGGAAATTTTCCAAACCGTGGTTAACGAGATTAATAGTGCTGTTCACAGCACTAATCTGGCACTTACAGAATGTGCCATAGGCATCGCTATGTGTCAACCACAAGAAACTGTTGCCACAGTTTGTTGTATTTCTCGTTCTCCATCCCCAAATTCACAACCTTTATTTCTAGAAGTACTGACAGCAGAAAAAAAGCTGCTGTTGAGATTACAAGAGGTGATAGAATTTGAAGATTTGCAACAGCTTGAGAATCAACAACTACCAAGCGCTTGGCGGTTAGCTGATGATTCTGGCAGTGTTATGGGCTGGCTAATTATCGCCACAGCGCCCCTAAATTCTCATCATGAGTCGCTCATAGAATCACAAGCTCAACTCAGATCGCAATTGATGGCAAGGTCTGCGAAGTACTGTACTACAGCCTTGGTACAACTTAGACATATCCTATCTTGGCCGCAACGGTGTCAACAGTTAAGTAACTCTAATCAAGAATTGGAGCGCACTAATCAACTGAAAAATCAGTTTCTGGCAAACACCAGCCACGAAATTCGCACACCGCTTAGTTCCATTATTGGGTTTACCCATCTGCTTTTAGCCCCAGGGTACGAACCAACTAAAGAACGCCAGCTAGAGTATTTAAATATCATTCAGTCTAGCGGTAAACACTTACTAGCTCTGATTAATGATATTTTGGATCTCTCTAAAATTGAAGCAAATCAGCTAGAAGTACAGTGGGAAACAGTAGATGTGCCACTGTTGTGTAACAATGTTTTGGCACTAGTGAAAGAGAAAGCGGCTAATAAGGGCTTGAAACTGTGCCTAGAACTTGAACCCGATATTACAACTCTAGTAGCCGACCCCTTACGACTTAAGCAAATGTTGTTGAATTTAATCTTCAACGCCCTAAAGTTTACCACTAAAGGAAGTGTTGGCTTACGGGTTGCTTCCAAAGGTGTATTTGTGCATTTTACAGTTTGGGATACAGGCACTGGCATTTCCCAAGAAGACCAAGCTCAACTGTTTCAACCCTATTTCCAAATTGCCAAGGTCGTCGCTGATGGAGTTGAAGGTACTGGTTTAGGTTTAACAGTGACTCGGAAACTCGCCGAAATTCATGGTGGTTCTGTGAAAGTTGAATCTGAAATAGATCGCGGCTCCAGTTTTACCCTCCTACTTCCCCTAAAACAAGAGGTGCAAGTGGGGGGAAATGAGGAAAATGAGGGAGCAGGGGAAGATGAAGCAACAGAAAGAGCAAAATTTTCTTCATTTCTTCTGCCTTTGACACCTAGTTCTTCTGGAGAAATTTTGCTGGTAGAAAATGATTTACCCAATGCTGATTTGATACAAATTTATCTAAGTAAATTGGGATATCAGGTGACTTGGGTTAAGAATCCTGGTGAGATGTGGGAAGCTCTAACTGTGTTGGAGCCAGTAGTGATTTTAATGGATGTTTGTCTGGGAGATGGAAATGGTCTTAACTTGGTGCAACAATTACGAGAACATGGACAATATAAGACGATTCCGGTAATTGTTCAAACAGCAATGGCGATGAAAGGCGATCGCGAAATCTGTCTAGCAGCTGGAGTAAATGACTATATTTCTAAACCGATTGATTTACCGCTTTTAGCCAGTCTGGTGGCCAAGTACAGTCAAGCACCAACCTTGGTTGATGGGGAGTGGGAACTGGGGAGATGAGGAGAGTGAGGAGCAGGAAGCAGGGGGAAAATTCCTCTCCTCTGCACCTTTCCCCCTGCCCCTTGTCCTCTTCCCCAATGCCCCATAACTAATGACTACAATATAAATGATTGGGTGCTGTAGGGTTTTGGCAGGATTGGGAAATGATGCTGACAGAAAAATTTGAGCAATTAAAAGCCTTATTTAGAGAAATGGAGCAGGCGTTGATTGCCTACTCTGGGGGCGTTGATAGCACTTTGGTTGCCAAAATTGCTTATGATGTGTTGGGCGATCGCGCTTTGGCTGTCACAGCTGTTTCTCCTTCGCTGTTGCCAGAAGAGTTGGAAGATGCCAAAATTCAAGCTGCAACTATCGGGATTCCTCATAAAATCGTCCAGACTCACGAGATGGAAAATCCCAATTACACCTCTAACCCGGTTAACCGCTGTTATTTTTGCAAAAGTGAGTTGCACGACACTCTCAAACCTTTAGCTTTACAGTTGGGTTATCCCTATGTAGTAGATGGGGTGAATGCTGATGATTTGCATGATTATCGCCCAGGAATTCAGGCGGCTAAGGAAAGAGGGGCGCGATCGCCTTTAGCAGAAGTGGGTGTAACCAAAGTTGAAGTTCGCCAACTTTCGCAACAACTCGATTTACCTTGGTGGGATAAACCTGCCCAACCTTGTCTCAGTTCCCGGTTTCCTTACGGTGAAGAGATTACTGTGGCGAAGTTGCAACGAGTCGGCAGAGGAGAAATTTTCTTAAGAAAGCTAGGTTGGCAAAATTTGCGTGTGCGCTCCCAAGGGGATACAGCACGTATTGAATTACCACCAGAACAAATCAAAGAGTTTGTGTTAACTAACGATTTACAAACATTAGTTTCGGCATTTCAAGATTTTGGATTTATCTACGTAACCTTAGATTTAGAAGGTTATCGTAGCGGTAAGTTGAATCAGGTTTTAAATAGGGAAGCTTTGGGCGTTAAAGTATAGGATTTTAGTTCTATAAATATAGAGTTTATTTATCTTTTAGAGAAACTAGGAAGCAACCGTTAATCCTCCAGATATTATTGGGCTGTTTTTCCATAAAATATAAAGCCCTCAAGGGAACTCCATCAGGCGCAAGTAGCAGGACTGGTTGAGTTATATTTCCCTGGATGGTTGTTATTTTCTCAAAAAAGATAGAACGAGGACGATATACTGCTGGGTAGCTTGTCTTTACCATCTGCATAAAATTTTCTGGGGTTCCGAATTGCGCCTGAATCGCCGGACTAGCAAAGGCAAAAGCGCTTTGGGCATCATCTTTTTTAAAAGCTGCCAATTGGTATTCAATTACAGAACGTATGTTGATGGCATCGATATCAGGAACTTCCATAAATTTAAAAATTGTGTAGGCGCAGCCCGTCGTAGACATCGCTCCAAGTGTCGGCAAAGCGATCGCTCAATTCTGACGCTGAGTGAGCTTGTATTCTATCTGCTGTAATGCTGTTCGCCACACATCATATCCCTCTTGAGAAAGGTGCAACCCATCTGTGGTCAACTCTGGACGCAAATTGCCTTCCATATCCGTAAACCAGCTATAAATATTGAGATAATTAGCACCTTCTTGTTTGGCAATCACGGTTAGTTGAATGTTGATGTGACGAATGCGGCTATTGGAAATTTTTGGTAGACGAGTAGGCAAAATTGATTGGACAATGATTTGAGCTTGGGGGTGAGCCTGCCGTAAACGACGGACAATCCGGCGATAATTACGCAAAATTGTTTCATCACTAGCGCCTTTTCGTAAGTCGTTAATCCCAGCCATGATGTAAATTACATCTGGCCGCGTTGCCGAAAATGCTCCCAATCTTTTTAAAACGCCACTAGAAGTATCTCCAGATATGCCTTGATTCAGCCACAATTTACCAGCAGGCAGTTTTTCTCTGGGAAACCACATACTCAAAGAATCACCAACTAAAATACTTAGATGATTGGCTCCTTGACCTTGAGCGATCGCTCTAGCTTCTAAAGCTAATAAACTTTTCCAGTCGTCATAAGTTAGTTGACGTTTCTTGATCGACTCCCACAATGATTGCAAATTATCACTATCTATGCGTGTATAAATCTGACCTGTTTTCAAAGCTGCCAATCTTTGGTAGTAAAGTTGATTTCCAGATGTCAATAAGAGGCTAGTTGCTTGGGCGCTGGGGTTGAGTGATGACTCTGTTGATACTGGTAATGCCTGACTGCTGAATTCTGGTACGCTAGAGACGTTTTTCTCACCTACTATTGGCTGCGAACTTTTTAGGGGTTGGAACGCTTGACCGCTGAGTTCTGGTAAGGAGAGATCGACGCTATTGATAATTTTTGTACTGACTATTGTCTGCGAATCCTGTTTTAAATCCCACAGGAATCTAGAACTTTCTGGCAGGACAATTGACAGATGTGGAAGAGCCGATGCTGGTATTGCTAATCCTGTTAACAAGCCTGCTGCCAACAGATAAGGGTCCCTCATCGCTTTCTCTCTCCTCTACTCACTGCTTTTCCATATCACGGCATTAGTTGCCTGTATTCAGGAAAATTTTACTTAGGTTAAGTTATTATTCTTATTTACGCTGTATAGTTCTGTAAAGCGTGTTCATGAGATTATATTTGACAATTTACGATCTCTTTAAAGTACGGTTTTCTCGGTGGTATACAAGTCTTATTTGTGCGAATACTTCTACTGAAAGCACTGTTTTCATCAGCCGACCACTTTTCATAACTCAGTTGTCACAAATATTGGAAGTATTTGTCAACTTGACGATTAGTAAGTGATTTATGAGGATCTCAGGACAGAGGTTTTTGTTTTTGATATTGTTAGTATGTGAAATAACCATCAGATTTTAGGTTTCTAGATTTTAGTCAATTGTTGCGATCGCATGAGAGTTTGCTAGACCGAGAACGCTACGGTAATACTTCGACAGTTTTCACTTTTTCATGTGAAATTAAGCAGTGCAAATACACCATTTATTAAAGATGTGATTAGTTCAGATTAAAGTTTTGAGAACTAGCACAAGTGAAAGCATGGTCACTAAAATAAGTTTCTGACCATTTTGGGATAATTTGCGACAACAGTTGACTTTACTACTATATACAAATTAGCTCGTACCTTTAATGTGACGATTGAGGACTTAGTGGAAATTATGGAGAAATAGGCAAAAGTTTAACTGTTGAGAATATTGATATCATACGATGATGTGTCCTCAATGAGCAAGTATCAGGTTTGCCATACTGAAAATTTGAGAATTCCCTATACATAATTTTAAATTTATGTTTACTCATTGAAGTATGAGTTGAAACACACTTAAATTAAGTTTTAACTCTAGAGAATAACCTCATTGAAAGTGCTAAGATTTAGGCTGAATCATTAGTGTTTCCTTTTCTTCTGTGGCTAGAGCTAGTACAGCGATTGGTGTCAGTCCCATTATTAAAGAGATTGTGCAAAAACAGGCACATTCCACACGTTTGACCCTGAAAGAAGTTATTCTGATGGGGATGTTAGCTATTGATAAACTAGATGATCGAGGTCGTCAAGAGCTAGCCGATCAAGTTCATCAAATGCAGGTAAATGGAGAGATTTAATTGAGTAGTTATGAGTTATGAGTTATGAGTTATAAATTTTAACTTCTCACTCTTGACTCTTTACTTAATTTGGTTATTGGCTAAATCGATAACGACTTCCCATTACATAATTTTCATTAATTTTAAAAGATATCCATTGGCGTTGCAGAGTTTCAGCAACAAAGCCCGTTGTATTAGAACCTGCGAATGGATCTAAAACCATATCACCTTCATCAGTTAAGAATTTGATGAAGAACTCGGCGAACCCTTGAGGAAAACGTGCTGGATGGGGTGTAATTTCTGCTATTTTGCAGCGTCGTAAATAAGTGCTATTAGATTCAGTATTAGCAATTTCTAGTAAATTCAGCAAAATTGCACCTTGGTATCTTTTTGAAATTTATCAGAAATATCATGTCCACTAGGACGTATTTTTGCTTTATAGCCATTTTTGAGTAATTGTTTCATACTTTGGCTATAGGGCTTTAAAACTTTTCTGTTATCTGCTTTAGGATTGGGTATTTTAGATAACCACCAAACTGTATTTACTGAGTCTTTCACACGAATCCGTTTGATTGTTACCCACTCAGCAGGGGTTGGTAGCCGAGCCGGATTATAGTGGTAAAATTCTTGAGCGAGAAAGAAACCTACTTCTTTGCATAATCTTACTAAAAGTTCGTATTGGTAGATACTCCGCACCGGATTACCAGGTAAGTAAGCACCACCTAAATCTAGTACGAATGAGCCATTATCTGCCAATACTCTTTTAAATTCGGATGCAAAAGGTAGGAACCACTCAATATATTTTTCAGCAGTTTCGTTACCGTATTCTTTTTTTCGGGTGAGTGCGAATGGAGGTGAGGTGATAATTAAATTAATACTATTATCATCAATGAATTTAATAAGTTTAAGGTTATCACCTAAATATGCTGCTCCGTTCTGCTGAGTATAAGAAGGATTAAAAATTATTTCTTTTGGTGGCGTTATTGGTTCTTCTTGCAAGATTTATAAAATTACCTTGTTTTTTCTAGTTATAACTTGTTTTGATATTGTCTGGATATTTTATTTTAAAAGTGACATCATCGCCTATAGTGCCTATCCATAAAACTAAACCAGGGCGTAGCTTTGTTCCACTCAAGTCTGTAAATAGAAATGCAACCAAGACGATATCACCTTTTTGCAGAGACATTAGATAGGTTCTCCGTCGTCAAGTGAGTATATATCTGGTTCATTTTCAAGAAAGTTAAAGGTTTCTCCAGTCTGGGCAAGTAGCATTAAATCACGAGTTGAAGGCTCTGATGAATCGAAAAATAGTTTTTCTTCCAAAAGCGATCGCTCCTCATCAGAGATAGATAGGATAACTTGCAATAGTGATTCAACAAGTTTAGTGTTCATTTCGTATTTCGGTTTGTTTTACATACATTTTTTCTATTAATTCCTTTTCGTTTTTTCCTCTTGGTATCTGTATTAGACACAACGGCATACCCAGTTCTTGTTCATCTTCTTCATCAAGTGATTCAAATTGTGTATATTCATCCTCCATTAAGGAGTAACGTGCTTCTTCTTCATTAGAAAATGTATACTTAGAACCATCACAATCTAATATTTCAGCAGAAAAATCATCATAAACTTTTAACCTTGCCCAATTTAATTTAGGAAAACTACACCACATCAGCCACCAATTTTCTTTGAGAATAGGTTTTTCTTGGAATTGCATTTTATTTCCATTTATTTTTATAGTATCTTCAACTTTTCTTACTGTAATTTTAAACTTCACTAATTTCACAAAAAATCCCCCACCTTGCGGCAGGGGATTTTTATTACTTATCTACAAAACTAGCAGCCGAATTAACCGAACTTACCAGCAGTAGAAGCAATCAAGAATGCAGCGTAAGTTACGATGTAGCCAACAGTGAAGTGAGCTAGACCAACTACACGAGCTTGAACGATGGACAGAGCCACGGGCTTGTCTTTCCAGCGAACTAGGTTAGCTAGAGGAGTGCGTTCGTGTGCCCAAACAAGGGTTTCAATCAACTCTTGCCAGTAACCTCTCCAGGAGATTAAGAACATGAAACCAGTAGCCCAAACTAAGTGTCCAAACAGGAACATCCAAGCCCAGACAGACAGGTTATTCACGCCGTAGGGGTTGTAACCGTTAATCAACTGAGCAGAGTTAGCCCAGAGGTAATCGCGGAACCAGCCCATGAGGTATGTAGAGTTCTCATTGAACTGAGCTACGTTGCCTTGCCAAATACCTAGATGCTTCCAATGCCAGTAGAACGTAACCCAACCAAGGGTGTTGAGCATCCAGAATGTAGCGAGGTAGAAGGAATCCCATGCTGAGATGTCGCAAGTACCGCCACGACCTGGACCGTCGCAAGGGAAGGCATAGCCAAAGTCCTTTTTATCGGGCATCAGCTTAGAACCACGGGCATCCAAAGCACCTTTGACCAAAATCAAGGTGGTGGTGTGCAGACCTAAGGCGATCGCATGGTGTACCAAGAAGTCGCCAGGGCCAATTGTCAAGAACAGGGAGTTAGTACCAGCATTGATGGCATCTAACCAGCCTGGCAACCAAACGTTAGCGTAGTTGGGCCATGCTGTGTAAGCAATACTATCTGGATTAGATAGCAAAGCATCTAAACCGTACAGTACTTTACCGTTAGCAGCTTGGACGAACTGAGCAAACACTGGCTCAATCAGGATTTGCTTCTCAGGAGTACCGAAAGCAACTACTACGTCGTTGTGTACGTACAAACCAAGGGTGTGGAAGCCCAAGAAAAGGGATACCCAGCTAAGGTGGGAAATAATCGCTTCTTTGTGCTTCAACACGCGCTCAAGGACGTTGCCCTTATTTTGCTCTGGATCGTAATCACGTACCCAGAATATTGCTCCGTGGGCAAAAGCACCAAGCATCAGGAATCCAGCAATATACTGGTGATGCGTGTACAACGCTGCCTGGGTTGTGTAGTCCTTTGCAATAAATGCGTAGGAAGGCATGGAGTACATGTGCTGCGCTACCAGGGAAGTAACAACACCTAACGCTGCTAAGTGCCATCCCAATTGGAAGTGCAGGGAGTTGTTGTAGGTGTCGTAAATACCTTGGTGAGGTAGGTTAAACGGCCCTTCAACAGGAATACCAAAGAAATTCTTGGCATTCAAGGCTTCCTTGAGACTGTGACCAATCCCAAAGTTTGTCCGGTACATATGACCAGCGACAATAAATAGGACTGCGATCGCTAGGTGGTGATGAGCTATGTCAGTCAGCCACAAAGCTTCTGTCTGAGGATGGAAGCCACCCAAGAAACTCAGAATTGCAGTTCCTGCACCTTGCGATGTCCCGAAGATATGTCCAGGAGTGTCAGGGTTTTGAGAGTAAACACCCCAGTTACCTGTAAAGAAGGGTGTCAAACCGGCTGGGTGGGGTGGGGTATTTAAGAAGTTATCCCAACCTACGTGCTGACCACGAGATTCGGGGACAGCAACGTGAATTAAGTGACCAGCCCAAGCCAAAGAACTAACACCAAACAAACCTGCTAAGTGGTGGTTTAGGCGATGTTCAGCGCTCTTAAACCATGCCAAGCTAGGACGGAACTTGGGTTGCAAGTGTAGCCAACCAGCGAATAACAGTACAGCTGCGAATAACAGCAAGAACACTGAACCGTTATAGAGTTCGCCGTTCGTCCGCATTCCGATGGTATACCACCAATGGTAGAGACCAGAGTAGGTAATGTTTACCGGATTGCTAGCGCCAGCTTGGGTAAAAGCTTCGATCGCTGGTTTACCGAAGTGGGGGTCCCAAATCGCGTGGGCGATGGGACGGATGTGAAGGGGATCTTTAATCCACTGTTCAAAGTTACCTTGCCAGGCTACGTGGAACAGGAGGCTGGATGCCCACAGGAAGATGATTGCCAAGTGACCGAAGTGAGTTGCGAAAATCTTTTGGTAAAGATTTTCTTCCGTCATGCCATCATGGGTTTCAAAGTCGTTGCCTGTAGCGATCGCATACCATATCCGACGAGTCGTCGGGTCCTGTGCGAGATCCTGGCTAAATTTGGGAAATTTTGTCGCCATAGGTTTAATAAATCCTCTGACCTTTAGCCATCAAGTATCAGCCTCTAGAGTCCTGAGTTTTGAGTTCTAAGTTCCGAGTTTTTATCTCAGCACTCAGCACTCAGCACTCAGCACTCCATAACTGATTGCTACCCTACTGAAAGGATGTGTGCATGGAAGAATGCCCAAGTTGTGGCAATTCCTCCTAAGAGGTAGTGAGCTACCCCTACAGCCCGACCCTGAATAATGCTCAGAGCGCGAGGCTGAATTGCTGGAGCTACCTTCAGTTTATTATGTGCCCAAACAATGGACTCTATCAGTTCTTGCCAGTAGCCGCGACCACTGAACAGGAACATCAAGCTGAATGCCCAAACAAAGTGAGCGCCTAAGAACATGAGTCCATAGGCAGATAGCGCACTGCCGTAGGAATTGATGACTTGTGTAGCTTGTGCCCACAAGAAGTCTCGCAACCAACCGTTGATGGTAATTGCACTTTGGGCGAAGTTACCACCAGTGATGTGAGTTACAGTACCATCTGCATCTACGGTTCCCCAGACATCTGATTGCATCTTCCAGCTGAAGTGGAAAATTACAATAGACAAGGAGTTGTACATCCAGAATAGTCCGAGGAATACGTGATCCCAACCAGAGACTTGACAGGTACCGCCACGACCGGGGCCGTCGCAAGGGAAGCGGAAGCCCAAGTTTGCCTTGTCTGGAATCAGACGAGAGCTACGGGCGTACAGCACACCTTTAAGCAGAATTAGGACGGTGACGTGAATGGTGAAAGCATGAATGTGGTGAATTAGGAAGTCCGCTGTCCCCAAAACAATGGGTGCAGCTGCCACTTTTCCGCCAACAGCCAAGACACCGCCGCCAAAGACATAGCTAACTGGTTCTAGGGCATTGGGTGCAGTTGTACCAGGAGCCAAGGCATGGATATTTTGTATCCACTGGGCAAATACTGGCTGCAATTGAATCCCTGTATCAGAGAACAAGTCTTGAGGACGACCCAATGCACGCATTGTGTCGTTGTGGATGTAAAGTCCAAAGCTATGGAAACCGAGGAAAATACATACCCAGTTCAGGTGAGAAATAATCGCGTCACGGTGACGAATCACCCGATCCAGCAAGTTGTTTTGATTCACAACTGGATCGTAATCCCGCACCATGAAGATCGCAGCATGAGCTGCTCCACCAACAATCAAGAAACCACCGATCCAAATATGGTGAGTGAATATACACAACTGCGTAGCGTAGTCAGTTGCCAAATATGGATAGGGGGGCATCGCGTACATATGATGCGCGATGATGATGGTCAGCGAACCCAAGAAGGCCAGGTTAGTAGCCAACTGAGCGTGCCAAGATGTGGTCAGGTTTTCGTAGAGACCTTTGTGACCTTCACCGGTGAAAGGACCTTTGTGGTTTTCGAGGATCTCTTTAATACTGTGACCAATACCCCAGTTGGTACGGTATTGATGACCAGCAACGATAAAGAGAACTGCGATCGCTAAGTGGTGATGAGAAATATCAGTCATCCACAAGCCGCCTGTTACTGGGTTCAGACCGCCCTTGAAGGTCAGGAAGTCAGCATACTGACCCCAGTTCAAGGTGAAGAAAGGTGCTAAACCAGCAGCAAAGCCGGGATACAACTCGGTCAACAAGTCTTTGTTCAAGATGAACTCGTGGGGCAAGGGTATGTCTTTGAGAGCAACGCCTGCATCCAAAAGCTTGTTGGTCGGTGCGGACACGTGGATTAAGTGACCTGCCCATCCCAAGGAACCACAACCTAGCAGTACTTGCAAGTGGTGATTCAACATCGATTCCACATTCTGGAACCATTCCAGTTTGGGAGCGCGTTTGTGGTAGTGGAACCAGCCAGCAAATAGGAATAAGCCTGCTAATACCAAGCCACCGATCGCAGTGCAGTAAAGCTGGAAGGAGTTTGTAATACCCCAGCCACGCCATACTTGGAACAAACCTGAGGTGATTTGAATACCGTGGAAACCACCGCCTACATCACCGTTTAAAATGTCTTGTCCCACAATGGGCCAAACGACCTGGGCACTAGGCTTAACGTTTAACGGGTCGGTTAGCCAAGCTTCGTAGTTGGAAAACTTCGCGCCGTGGAAAATCATCCCGCTCAACCAGATTGTCACTACGGCTAAGTGGCCGAAGTGGGCTGAGAATATCTTGCGGGAAATGTCTTCTAAATCGCTTGTATGTGTATCAAAATCATGGGCGAGTGCGTGCAGGTTCCAAATCCATGTGGTGGTTTTGGGACCTCTGGCTAAGGATCTGTCAAAGTGCCCAGGTTGTGACCATCTCTCGAATGAGGTTGGAACCGGGTCGTTATCGACGATTACTCTTGCCTTTTTTTCCTCTCGCTCCGGAGGACTTATTGTCATTCGACCTCCTCTCTTGATAAGGAATGAGGAATCATGTATACCACAAAATGAACCATTACCGTATACTCCAGAATTTTACTGAAGCCGCGATTAAGACCCGATGTGGATAATTGTTTCTCGTTGAATTATAAAGTCTTCACTTGTACTTTGTTAGAGATATTTTAACAATAATTCAAACTTGCTCGAATATTGCTGGAATTCATGCCTTAACTGGCTTTTAACTTCAAACTATTTGTCCAAAAGTCAATAGTTTATCTATTTAATTTACAAACAATAACAAATCGTAAAATTTATGGGTTGGCTGTATGTAGTCGATGTCCCAGTTTTTACCGCTATTACTCATGAACATTTATGTCATATTTCAATTTTTGCAAGTAAAACGCTGTATAGAATATGACTTATTTTAAAATTTTCTGAAATACAAAGGAAAACTTATGGGATGTGAGGCAGATTTCACCCTTTGGGCTATAGTTCCAGATGGACAGTTTGAGCCAAAATAATCTGTCAATTGTCGAAGACTATCACTGGTGCAACGCATGAACTTGTGGCAGAAAAGGGTGTTAGAGAAACTCCTCCCTGAGAGGTTGCCAATTCTCAGGTGGGTAATAACATTGGTGCTGGTATTAAGCTTGACCAGTTGCGGCGAAAAAGCCGACAGTCAGGAAGTATCTTCTGGCTATAGAGAAAACTCCCCACAGATTTCTCAAATTTCCAAGCAATTTTCGGAAGTTTCCCCTCCATCTGTTATTCAGGAACTGCGTCCAATTTTGGAAGTTTATCAGCCACAAGTGACAATTGTTACTCCAAAAAATGATGAAGTTCTTCAAGACAACAAAGTCACAGCCAGTTTTCAGGTTAAGGATCTACCAATATTTAAAGACCCACAATTACAACTGGGGCCACATCTACACGTAATTCTGGATAATCAACCTTATATACCTGTTTACGACCTGAATCAGCCCTTGGTTTTGCCAGACTTGTCTTTAGGTAGTCATACCCTGCGTGTTTTTGCTTCTCGTCCTTGGCATGAAAGCTTTAAGAATGAAGGTGCTTATGCCCAAACAACATTTCACGTCTTTACCAAAACCGACGATAACACCCCAGATCCTAAATTACCTCTGCTAACTTACAGCCGTCCTCAAAGCAGCTACGGAGCAGAACCAATCTTACTGGACTTTTACCTAACTAACGCTCCTCTGCACCTCGTTGGTAAGGAAAACCCCAACGACGAGTTCAGTGATTGGCGCATTCGCTCCACTATTAATGGTGAAAGCTTTATTTTCGATCGCTGGCAAGCAGTTTACCTTAAGGGCTTCCATCCCGGAAAAAACTGGGTAAAGCTAGAATTTCTCGATAATCAGGGAAATCCTGTCAAAAATGCCTTTAATACTACAGTTAGATTGATCGACTACCAGCCAAAGGGTAAAGACACTCTGTCGAGAATCGTCAGAGGAGAACTCACAGCAGATGAGGTGCGCCCTATTGTAGACCAGAATTATAGAATTGCACCTAAACCTACACCCACACCTTCTGTTGAAAAAACACTCCCAACACAGCCCAAGGTAGAAAAACAGCCGATTCCTGAAACTGAAATTCCAGAAAAATCCAAAATACAGCCAGAACAACCAAAATTAGAAGTTCCAACGGCTACACCAACTCCCAGCTTGTCCCCAACACCAACAGAAATTATTGAGTCCCCAGCATTAGAACCACAGCCGGGGGTAACACCAACTCCCGAATCAACACCGTTACCTGAAAAAGTAACCCCTCAAGCAACAAAACCTAGATTTGGTGGATTTTTTAACCGTGGGGCTGGTAAAGTTCCCACCCCAGAAGCACCAGTTGCTCCATCTCCTAGTTTGCCACCCACACTACCAGAGATTATTGAGTCTCCGATACCAGAAATAATTACGCCACCAGGAGAAACACAGCCAGAGGTAACGCCAATTCCTGAATCTACGCCGTTACCCAAAAAAGTTGTACCTCAGCCAACAAAATCTAAATTTGGCGGATTTTTTAACCGTTTAACAGGCAAGACACCTACTCCACAAGTAACAATTGCTCCATCTCCTAGTTTGCCACCCACACTACCAGAGATTATTGAGTCTCCGACACCAGAAATAATTACGCCACTAGGAGAAACACAGCCAGAGGTAACGCCAATTCCTGAATCTACGCCTTTATCTAAAACAACCGCTCCCAATCCAGCAAAACCAGAATTAACCAAAAATATTCAACTCTAACTTTTGCGCTAAAACTTCAATAAATGCGATCGCTCCTACAGGATTTCCAATATTATCCAACCCAGGACTGTAGCAAGCGATCGCTCCCTCACCTGGTACTATTGCTACAAGTCCACCACCAATCCCTGATTTCATCGGTAAACCAATTCTGACTGCAAACTCGGCAGAAGCTTCATACAGTCCGCAAGTTAACATCACAGCGTTGACAATGCAACGGTTTTGTGGTGACAAATAGCTATTTTCACAAGCTAGCAGTTTTCCTAATAGGGCTAAATCTTCAACTTGCCCAGACATACAGCAGATTTGCTCGTATGTGTCAAGTGCTGTTTCAATATTTTCTAGATGACCAGCTTGGGCAAGATAATTAGCGATCGCTTCATTGGCTTTTGAGCGGGTTAATCGCACTGAAGCCAGCATCACCTCATCTAAGCTTAGTTGGCAACCTGCTAATTGGTTAAGCCATTGACAAAATAAAAGAGTACGTTGGCTAGCGTCCTTTCCTGGTAATTTATCAGAGAGAGTAATTGCCCCACTATTAATCATCGGGTTGCGGGGATGCCCGCGATCGCTAATTAATTGTTCTAAAGAATTGAAGGGTGCATCTGATGGTTCAACCCCAACCCAGCCGAAAACCTTTTCTGCTCCTAGATGTTCTAGCAGATAAAGTAGAGAAAATGTCTTAATCACGCTCATTAGCGGGAAAATAGAACCTGTATCCCCAAAGCTGATAGTTTTCCCCGATTTACAGCAGATATGAACTGCAAACCAACCAGGATCGGCTAAAGCTAATTGCGGAATGCGATTGGCAACTTGTCCTCGTTCAGCTTGGGTTTTGGCTAGTTGCACCCAGCCTGATAAGTTCATAGTAGTTAGCTTGTCAAGTCTTTTCAAATTGTTAATTTTCTAAAAGTTTATTTATTAAATAACAACTAACAGTATAATCTGAAGTCTATTAAGGCTTTATGATACCGACTAAAGACCAACTTTAATATCCATAACTTCCTTTCATATTTTTAGAAGTTATTGATATTAAAAAACGAACTATCAAACAAGTGCATTGATGTAGCTGGAGATGCTGGCACAGTTAATGGTGCCCCATTGCAACTTTTTGATTGCGAACTATCTGGATTTAACAGTACTTCCGGTAGAGCTACAGATCAGAAATGGGAATTTATTCGTGGGGGATTTATCAGAAATAAATTATCCAACAAATGCATTGATGTAGCTGGAGATCCTGGCACAGCTAATAATGCGCGATTACAACTTTTTGATTGCGAACTATCTGGATTTAACAGTACTTCCGGTAGAGCTACAGATCAGAGATGGGAATACATTGGTGCAGGATTTATCAGAAATGTATTATCCAACAAATGCATTGATGTATCTGGAGATCCTGGCACAGCTAATGGTGCGCCATTGCAACTTTTTGATTGTGAACTATCTGGATTTAACCCTTCTGGTAGTACCTCAGATCAGAGATGGAGATGGGAACCACGTTTTTAAGAGATCAAGGGGTGGGGTGCAATGCTAAAAACATTTCTAATTTATGCGGTTCCTGAAAGTTAAAAACTGGCAGTTCTCAAGACTAGTCAGTTTTTAGCTTTAAACTTGTTGGCGTTTTAACTCTTGTATGAATACTTGGCAGCGCTTACTGGCTTCTCTTGCCTGTTGCCTAAACTGTTTAGCCTGCTCTTGGTTAATTAAATATACTTCAGATGCTTTTTGCCTAAGTTCAACAGCTTGTTTACTGAGTTCTTGAATACGAGTCTTTAATTCTTCAATTATTTTCATCTTTGCTCCTGTTCTGAAATCACAATTTCCAAATTTTCGGCTTCTTCATAAAGTATATCTGTTCTACTAGCCAGCAAGCTAGCATCATCAAAATCATTGTTTGCTATTGCTCTGTCATGAGCTTCGTACAACTCATCAATGATTTCTTGTAATTGTGCGTAAGCTTGTGATAATACATTGTGGATTTCTGACTTCATATTGACTGGTTAAATATCTAACTCTCCTGCAACTAAACTTAGATTTGGTTTTGTCTAAGCCCCTAGTAGCAACACACGGTAATATATCATTATTTTTCATCGGCCTATTTCAGAAAATTTAGTATAAACATCCTCTAAGAGCAAAGTATACCTCATGATTCCCCGTGTCAGAGCGCCAGAATTACCACAAAATTACTCTTGGCTCAATACCGATAAACCATTGTCTGTTAAACAATTCAAGGGTAGAGTTGTAATTTTAGATTTTTGGACATACTGCTGTATCAATTGTTTGCATATTTTGCCAAATCTGAAATATTTAGAACAAAAATATAAAGATAGTCTTACCGTTATTGGCGTACATTCTGCCAAATTTGACAACGAAAAGGAAACAGAAAATATTCGCCAAGCTATTCTGCGCTACGACATTGAACATCCTGTCGTAGTTGACAGTGGCTTTCGGATTTGGGAAGAGTATGCTGTGCGTGCTTGGCCTACGTTAATCATTATCGATCCAGAAGGTTACGCGATCGGCCAGATTTCTGGTGAAGGAAATCGTGACACTTTAGATGAGTTGATTCAAAAGTTAATTCAGCAACACCAAGACAAAGGCACAATTAATTTCCAAGAAATCAGCTTGACTTTAGAAAAACAGCGCCAACCATTAATCACACCTTTAGCTTTTCCTGGTAAAGTTCTAGCTACTCCAATGGGTTTATTCATTGCTGATTCTGGACATCACCGCCTAGTTATGAGTAGTTTCGACGGAGAAATTCTACATTTAATTGGTACTGGAAAATCTGGCTTAACCGATGGTGCTTTTAACGAAGCACAATTTTTTGCACCGCAAGGAATGGCTTATGATGCCGAAAATCAGATTCTTTATGTTGCTGATACAGAAAATCATGCGCTGCGGCGAGTTGATTTAAAACACCAAGTAGTTGAAACTATTGCGGGAACTGGCGAACAAAGCCGTAATATCAATCCTCATGGTGGTGCTGGTTTACAAACCGCACTGAATTCCCCTTGGGATTTAGTGAAAGTAGGAAATACCCTATTTATTGCAATGGCTGGGCCGCATCAAATTTGGCAAATGGATTTAGAAACTGGCATCATCAAAACTTATGCTGGTACTGGTGCAGAAGCGTGTATTGATGGTTCACTTACTGAATCTGCCTTTGCTCAACCTAGTGGTATTACTAATAATGGGGAAGAATTATATATTGCGGACAGTGAAGTTAGTTCAATTCGTGGTGTGGGAATTGTCGAACCGTACCAAGTACGAACTATTTGTGGTAGTGGCGGTTTATTTAGTTTTGGCGATGTAGATGGACAAGGTGAAGATGTCCGTTTACAACACTGTTTAGGAGTGGAATTTGCTCAGAATCTTTTGTGGGTGGCAGATACTTATAACCATAAAATTAAATTAGTAAGTCCCAGTGGAAATTGTCAAACAGTTTTGGGAGATGGTTCTGCTGGTTTACAAGATGGTCAGGGTAAGAACACTCGTTTTTTTGAACCTTCAGGATTGAGTGCTATGAATTCATATCTATATATTGCTGATACCAATAATCATGCCATCCGCTGCGTAGATTTGAATACTTTTAAAGTAATAACGCTTCAATTTCCTGATTTATGTGCGCCAGATGTTTGTATTCCGCCGAATTTATAGAATAATAATCTTACCCAGATAATGAAACATAATACTTAAGCGTAATAAAATATTCTAGAAAATTTTAGTTAGAAAGATTTCCTAAAATTATTACAATCCGCAGCAAGTCCTAGATTTTCTATGAACACCATTCTCCACATTACCAAACGCCAACAATGGGAACAAGCAAAAAATATTAGTACATATCGCGCTGATTCGCTAGAGCGTGAAGGTTTTATACATTGTTCAAAATCAACGCAAATACTCAAAGTTGCAAAGAGATTTTTTGATAATCAAAAAGAATTGGTACTACTTTTTATTGATTCTGAAAAAGTCCAAGCTGAAATTCGCTATGAACCTGCTGAAATAGGAGAATTATTTCCTCATATTTATGGTGAGTTAAATATTGATGCTGTGTATCAGGTAATTGATTTTGAAGCTGGGGAAGATGGTTTATTTGAGTTGCCGCAAGAAGTTATAAATTTAGAATAATCAACCACAGAGGCACAGAGAACACAGAGGAGAGATGGAGAGAATTTAAGCGATCGCTTTTGGCTAGGGCGTTCGTGGCTATACAAACACCCTCTAAGGTCAAATCAAGGTTTTGCTTGTGTAGACGACAGTTTCTAACTGCCCAAATAAAGAAATTCCGCGCTTTACTTAAAGAACGGGAATTAATCTAGAGCAATTGTGACCGAATTTAATTTACAAATCCAAGAAAATAGCGATCGCTTGTCAACTCCACATGAGGATGCTTTATCTAGCTTGCTTCCCCTTAAGAGTACGATACACTGCGTCAACACCAAAGGCGATCGCCTCGACCGTTACCTTTCCCAAGAATTACCAGACTTATCCCGTTCCCGCATCCAACAGTTAATCGAACAGGGTAACGTCCAACTTAACGATCGAGTTTGCACATCTAAGAAGATCAATGTCAAGGTAGGCGATCGCATTACTCTCGAAATACCAGAAGTTCAACCTCTAGAATTGCAAGCAGAAGATATCCCCTTAGATATCCTTTACGAAGATGACCAGTTACTTATTCTCAATAAACCCGCAGGCTTAGTTGTGCATCCTGCGCCCGGTCATCCAGATGGTACTTTAGTAAATGCCCTATTGGCTCACTGTCCCAATTTACCAGGAATTGGCGGAGTCCAACGTCCGGGAATCGTCCATCGATTGGATAAGGATACAACAGGGGCGATCGCGATCGCTAAAACAGATATTGCCCATCATCATCTACAAGCACAACTGAAAGCAAAAACTGCACGACGAGAATACTTGGGCATAGTTTACGGTGCGCCAAAAACTGAAAGTGGCACCATAGACTTGCCTATTGGTCGCCATCCCCAAGACCGCAAGAAAATGGCTGTTATGCCTGTTGAACAAGGCGGACGAGTCGCCGTCACTCACTGGAAAGTACTAGAACGTCTTGGTAACTTCACCTTAATTCACTTTCAATTAGAAACTGGACGTACCCATCAAATTCGCGTCCACAGCAGCAAAATTGGTCATCCCATTGTCGGCGACCCAGTTTATAGTTCTGGCCATTCCGTCGGGGTAAATTTGCCTGGTCAAGCACTACACGCTTGGCGACTCAAATTGCAGCATCCCCTATCTGAGGAGTTGATTGAAGTGACAGCAACTCCTCCCGCCCACTTTAAAAAACTTTTAGAGATGCTAAAAAGACGAACTACACTTTAAGCTCATCCACCCCTAAAACTACCCACATTTTAAACACATCGAGCATTGATAAAAAACCATACCCAATGCCCTTCAGGAGTGCTAAGTGCTGTTAGCGGAAGCGGGGCGTTTAGCCCGTGCTGAGTGCTGAGTTGAGAATCTCACTTATTTATAGGACTTACGCAAAAAAGCTCTCTAACTCTTATTCCTCTGTGTTCTCTGCGTTCTCTGTGGTTTGATTTTGCATGACCTGTGCGTAAGTCCTAATTTATTCGGAATTCGGAACTGTTTTGCCCAATGCCCAATTCCCATTAACAACTAGCGTGCATTAGACATGGGATAGAGTCTGTTTCACTTAGTTATATCTAAATGAAACTCCTACCTAACCCAAGACTTATGCACGCTATAAAGCGATCAAATGGATGTACTAGCCAGCCATCGACCAAAATCGTTATTTAATTCCTGACAGTTGCCGATAAGGTACAGACTTTTCGATATCGATGTTGTATGGCGAGATCCGTTGTGGAGCATTGCCAGTTGCATTGATATTTTGTGCCATATTCAGGAATAGAGATGGATCTCCAGCCTTTACTTTTTGCTCTTGTGGGAGGAATCTGCGTACTTCGACCTGCCAAATGATTTGGGGGAAACCCAGTTTGGCACGGTGGTAATCTTCGTATCGTGGAGATTTGATGTTAAATGGCAACTCACCCTCAGATTGGGATGGCAGTATCCGACGGCGCTGATAAGGCACTGTGGAGTATCCAAAATTGCTCAGGTACTCTTCAGTGTTGAGCACTTGATCAATAAAGCCTACAATACCCTTGGTAGCGACTACAATAGACCAGGCGATTTTTTCCCGCTCGTTGTAGGGATCGCGTCCTAGAACCCGCTGAATTACTTGCTCAACAAAGCGATAATTATTGTTGAGGTCGTAGAAGCTTTTCTTAAAGGTATTGGAAAGCACCAACCCACGAATAAAGTCCCGTACTGTAATTTGTCCATTACGGAGTTGAGACTCTAAATATGTTTCGCGATCGGCAGCAAAAGCATAAAAGAAAATTTGACGATATGCTGCTTCGATCAAATCACCTAAATCTGACGGAGAAAGTATATTGTCAGTAGTAAAAATCCTGGGCTGTTCATCACCCGGTACTTCGTATGCAGCTACACGCTGATTTTGACTTGAAGGGTCATATTCTAACAGAGGAATTGCCACTCTAAAGCCTCCATGTTCTTAATTAAAGTTAACAACTTTTAATCACATATTAAGGGAGTAGTTGTATCAAAACCTCAGATTCTGATAAAATTTCACGAAACTTAACTAAGGGTAATTTAAGTATTCGTAGGATAAAAGATTAGCCTACTGGATTAAACCCATAGCTAATCAATAAATAGGGAGTTAGGCTTCCAGGTTAATGACTACGTAAATGACTAAAAAATTTTATTCACATATTTTAGATTAGGAGATTCAGTTTCACCTTTTTAAACCGAAGTAATAATTTTTAACATTTAGCAAAAGAAATTAATGGGGCATTGGGGATTGGGCATTGCATTAGTTATTCTCCCTCATCTATACCTCCTGCCTCCTGCCTCCTGCCCCCTGCCCCCTGCCTCCCTCAGCGACCTATCCAAAATTTCAGGGGATCTATGGTTGATTTACAGTGAGGCCAGCTACGCAAAGTTGCTTCCATTCCTGTCTCCCAGTAGGGTGGTTGCAATCCTAGCCCTAAGCATAAATGAGATAGGATGCTAGCAAACTGCTCATTGTGACCAAAGTCTCCTACATGGGCATGAGCGTATTCATGGACGACTATACCAAACCAGTCTCTAGGTGCAATTCGGCCAACATCTACCAGAATAGTGATTGGGTTTGTGAGAATGTTGCACAGCCCATCTATGCCGAAAGATTGAGCTATGGGGACTGCAAAAATTTGGATGTAGCGACGCTCTTGGGGATGAAAACACTGATGACAAACTTCTAGATAAGCGTTGATCTGAGCGTTCACAGCGTTAATATTCTCACCGATCCAAGTGTAAATGGGGATGCGATCGCGCAGGTTATCAAACACATTCACCATACCCGGTTCTAGGGCAAGTCCCTGTACCAGACGCAGATAATCTTGCCCACGAGTAAAAGCATCGCTCTGCTTAAGAATCATTCACCAGCCCAAAACTGAATAAAACTGTCTCTTTTCCAAAACATCCGCTCCTTGTCTTTTTGTTACTTCTTCTGTGCTGGAAGCCTCAACAGAAGTTTCAATGCGGCTTTCAGTACAAAACGATGCGGTGCTAAAGCCGCCAAACCGTTTGACTGTACTGGTTCGTAGTCGCATATTTGGGCTGGCGAACCAGAATCGCTCAATGGAACTCATTGTTTCATATTCGGTTGTCAACACCAGTCCATCTTCATCATCCATGTGAAAAAGACCAACTACAGGCACAATTTCGGCGTAACCTCTTTCACGAAGTAATTTGCCTTGCCTTGGGTTATCGCCATCAGGCACGATCGCAAATATGGTTTTCCCCTGATGATTCTCCTCATCCTCTCGATCCCAAGCCATTGTCCCTAGCCAACGCACACGCGAACCACCGATTGAAAGGCTGGGGTCAATCTCATGATATCGGCACAGTTCGATGATTTCTGGATGATCGGCATCCAGAGTTTCTACCTGTATATCCGATTCTCCCGTCTCTGAGCGCTTGAATGCCAGATGATGAGTTGCACGTTGCGATCGCCACTTACCAGCACTTAGCTGAAAAAATTCCATTGCGTCTATCAATCTTCTGACTCCTACTTATTACTCCTGCGGATGATGTTTACCTTGTTCTTTGTTTTTAGAGTGGTTGTGTAATATAAACATTCTAAACATTACAGCGATTAGTGGTCAGCTTCAATAAACACCCTAGAAAGGTAGAGAGATATGTTGTCATGTAATTGTAAAGTTTTATAAGTGTGATTTATCATCGCTTGACAATGTAGACATTTTACTCTCCAAGTGCTAAACTAGTAAAAAGCGATCGTCTTCTACAACAACAAATACCCTTCGATTCAATCAATCACAGGAGTGAATGATGGACTTTCCAGTGGAATTAACTTTAGAACAACAGTTTCGCTTACAAAATTTGAAAGGCCAGGTAAAAAATTTGAGCCAAGAAGAGGCTCAAGAATTTTTGTTAGAAATTTTACGGCAGATGATGGTGAAAGATAATTTGGTCAAACATCTGCTAAAACAAGCTTGATAAGCTCGATCGAGTAAAAAATAAGATTTTTTCCTTAAGACTTACGTAGTGGCAGAGTTCCAGTCAAATGCGTAAGTCTTAATTTTTTGGGTATTGGACACTGGATATTTACCTGGGAAATATTACAGATTATTACTTTGTCTCTCATAGTAAAGACTAGGGTACTATTGATCCCCTATGTTTTTCTTTGGCTACTCGCAGTTAATCTGATCGAGAACACGCCAAAAATAATATCCGCCATTTGTGAATATTAAGGAGAACTCATGGTTCTTGACGCTTTTTCTAAAGCTGTAATTACAGCAGACGCCAAAACTGCTCCTATCGGTGGTGCTGATTTAGCAGCCCTCAAGACTTTCATTTCTGATGGCAACAAGCGCCTTGATGCTGTGAATGCGATCGCCAGCAACTCTAGCTGTGCCGTTTCTGATGCCATTGCTGGAATTGCCTGTGAAAACCAAGGTTTAATTCAAGCTGGTGGTAACTTGTACCCAACTCGTCGCCATGCTGCTTGCCTACGTGATGCCGAAATCATGCTGCGCTATGTGACCTATGCGCTATTAGCTGGTGATTCTTCTGTTTTGGACGATCGTGCTCTGAATGGGCTAAAAGAAACCTATACAGCTTTGGGCGTTCCCACCGGCTCTTCTGTACGTGCTGTACAGCTCCTGAAAGCTATCAGCGTCGCTCACATCACTAACACCAATACTGAAGCTAACGCTGGTAAAAGGTTCCGCAAGCAAGAAGTAGTTCAAGGCGACTGCTCTGCTCTAGCTGCTGAAGCTGCTAGCTACTTTGATCGCATCATTTCTGCTCTGAGCTAATAGCTCATGGCTAACGGCTATTAGCCAAACGAACTGAAATTCAAACCCGATCAAATCCCATCTGGAGTATAAAAAGTAATGAAATCAGTTATCACCACGGTTATTACATCTGCTGATGCAGCAGGTCGTTTCCCAACCACCTCCGATCTAGAATCCGTCCAAGGTAGCATTCAACGTGCTAACGCTCGTCTAGAAGCTGCTGAAAAGCTGGCTTCTGGGATCGATGCTGTAGCTAAAGAAGGTTATGATGCCGCCTTCAAGAAGTATCCTTACTTGAACCAAGACGGTGAAGCTGGCGACACCCAAGGTAAGAAAGACAAGTGCCTCCGCGACATCAAGCACTACCTGCGCCTAATCAACTACAGCTTAGTTGTGGGTGGTACTGGTCCTCTGGATGAGTGGGGTATTGCAGGTGCTCGTGAAGTATATCGCTCTTTGAATCTGCCTACTGCTCCCTACGTTACCGCAATGACTTACACCCGCGATCGCGCTTGCGCTCCTCGTGATTTGTCTCCTCAAGCGTTGGTTGAGTTCCGCAATCTCCTCGACTATGTAATCAACTCCCTGTCATAGTGACACGGATTGGGTAGACGAGCGATTGTCATACTCTAGAACTAGGGACTCTCAGTCTGTTGCTTTGCCTAAATTAGGTTGAGTAATCGGCTTGGAGTCCCTCAGTTGTGATTAATATTTATCATTTATCTTTATCTTGAAGTTAAGAAATTTAAACAGCGAAATTTTCTCTTATGACAATAGATTCTCTATTTGAACAATTGAAACACCCCAACCCGAATCTGCGGGAACGAGCCATGTGGGAACTGGCTGATGTTCGTGATGAAAATACCATTCCTCGGCTGATGAGTATTTTGGACCAAGAAGATATAACCTACCGTCGAGCTGCGGTAAAGGCACTGGGTGCCATTGGTATAGATGCTGTACCGCCACTGGTAGAGTCATTGCTGAACAGCGATAATGGGACTATTCGGGGCAGTTGTGCTAAGGCCCTGGCACAAGTCGCCGCCAACCATCCAGATGTACCCTTCCCCGATGTGGGCTTACAGGGATTAAAAACAGCCCTCAATGACCCAAATGGTGTTGTTTATATTGCATCTGTGATGGCTCTGGGTGAGATTGGTTCCCCTGCCTTTGAAATTTTAACTGAAGCTCTAAAAACAACGGATAATGTTGCGGTGGCTGTGGCGATCGTCAATGCACTTGGTTCGATGGGTGATATCCGAGGAGTGGAAGTGCTAAGGGCATTGACAAACGATGAATCTGTCGATCCATACGTTCGAGAGTCAGCAGTGAGTGCTTTGCCGCGATTAGATCGGGTGATTAACTATAACAGAGGGTAGCGATCGCTCTTAAATACAACTATCTTTATCAATCCCAATAGAGCGGATACTTTAGATGAATAGACTAGGTGTCACCTTGAAGTAATCTCCAAGTGCCTTAGCTTGTGCCTTACTAATCGACCGCTTACCGTTCACAACCTCAGACACCACGCCGCTCGACCCAATAATGCCCACCAAGTCAGCTTGACGGGTGTCACTGACTTCCATGATGTGTTGGAGAATTTCATGCGGTGCAGATTCATCCATTGGATAGTTCTGTGCCTCATACGCTTCAATGAGCGTTACTATCAGCTTATGCACAGCTTGCTCTTCTGGAGTCCGGTTCTTGCAAAACGTTAGGCGCTCTGCTACAGCTAGGGCGCGATCGTACTCTTGTCAAGTTGATAGTATGGCCCTATTCCCAAGTATCTTCCTCTAACTGTCTTTTAATTTGAGAAATCGCCAACTTGAACACTGCCTGAACCCCTGCATCCCCTTCCTTGGTCAATGCAGCTTGCAGGGGTTCTAAAGCAGCGTCATCGCCAATTTTCATCAATGCCAGAGCCGCTGCTTTTCGAGTCTCCAAATCGGTATGATGCAATAATTCAACGAGGTTAGGAATCGCTGGTCGATAGGTTAGACTACCCAAAGCAGATGCCGCTTCACACCGCACAATTTCAGATGGATCGGTGAGGGCATTAATTAAAATATTAAATGCTCCTTCTTCAGTACCTTCTTCAGCTATTTTAGCGATCGCTCCCACCACCGCAGCGCGAACCTCAGCTGAGTCTGAGTTAATCTCTTGATATAAATATTCCTTCGCCTCTGCTCCAATAAATCCCAACGCCCATACTGCATATCCTTTGGAACTTTCTGGATACTCGCTTGACGCTAAGATTTTTAGTAATGCTGGCACAGCGGGCTTACCTATCTTGGCGAGCGCTCCCACCGACGAGGCTTTGACCACCGTATCTTCATCATTTAACAGAGCCTTGACCAAGGTTGGAATTGCGATCGGGTCAGCGATCAGTGTCAGAGTTTTGGTGCTGGCTCGCCGCACAACTGGGTTTGGGTGATTTGCCACAGCTTCCATCAATAAAGGGGCCGCTGGTTTACCGATTTTCCCCAACGCCTCTGCAAAACTCAACCTAACCATCCCCCGTGAGTCTCCCATACTCTCAATCATCTGCTTGAGTAGGTCTTGGTCATCAGGGTTGAAGGTGTTTAAGCCTAATTGCTCACTCACCGCTGCAAATAAAGCATCAGTTTCTGCCTGAGACAGATTTAACGAATCTTCCCCGGATTGAGTTTTGGAGTTGAGCATATCACTTATAGCTAAATTATCAAGATGGATTACTAGTTGCTGACGCTCAGAGCAGCTTGCTGATTACGGAGTTCTTGGAGGGCAGAATCAATCTTGGCAAGCTCAGGCTCCAGTTTTGCCATAACATTTACCCTCATCAACTTAGCCCGTTTTGCTGTTTCCATAGTTTCTTGAACTAGACGTTCCCGATATTGCTCAAGTTCTGCAATCACTTCTGCTACATCTTGAACGGTTACGTTATTGGTTGTTGTGAGTTCTGAGATTTCATCCATAAGTTTTGTTTCCTAATTGTGTGTTTATATGAATGACGTGTAGTCAGTGTTCGACTATCGTTTGTATTTGGTTACTCGCTAAAAACCAGCACTTAGCTATTACATAAAACGGAACAATTGACAAGAGGCAACTAAACTAATAGCTGACAAATGCATATATTCCGATCTTCTCAGATTGCGTTACCACTGGTAAAGCTTTTTGATGGAAATCTTCAAAAGTCGAACCCAACTAGAGCCTTCGATCCAAGTTCTGATAAGTCTTTGAGATTTTTTTGATTGAAAGTGCGTAGGCGTAGCCCGTCGTAGACATTGCACAGCATGGTCTAGCACTGTGCAAAAACTGCTCAAGAAGTTTCCTCTAGTGGAAAAATATCTCCCCGCAAGTAGGACTCAAAGTTTTTCTTAAAGTATTGAATGCTCGTCACATTCGGTTCATCACTTTCCATTGGCGTGAATTCATAAATTGGTACTTTTTCCCTTACCAGCTTGACCAAGCTAGGATGAAGCTGCTCAAAAGAATCTACTCTAAATATTGTGGTTTCAAATCTTAATTTAGCTGGATGAGCATATCCTTATTTCATCCAGGACAACCAAGGACAGTCCCTCGCCCACTTAGCAGGAGGGACATCAATTGCATCGGTTCGGCAAGTCGCTATTTTCCAGTACCCAGTCCCTAGTACGATAGTAAACGTGACATCTAAAAATTATCCAAAAGCCATTTATAGATCAATGGATAAACGTTTTTTTAAAATGTTTGGGCTAACAGAAGAAGAAGCGATCGCAATTATTGATACACCATTAGAACAACTCGAAGACGCTTCTGATAAGTATATTGCTGTTTCCCATTTAATTAACTTCCCAACTGAGCAATCGATCGCGGCTTTGGTGCGGGCGATTGAAACCAGCAACCCTGATAAGTTAGACCACCGCATTGTCCGACGCAAAGCTGTGGAAAGTCTGGGGCGATTGCAGGCACAATCAGCTTTACCTGTAATTCGGCAATGTCTTAAAGATGATGATATTTATACTGTTGAAAACAGCGTGTGGGCGATCGGAGAAATCGGGACTAAAGATCCAGGGATTCTCGAAGAAGTAGCGCAGCTGCTGGATAAACCAGGTCAAATATATCGAGTTATTATTCACACTTTAGCTAATGCTGACTATCAGCCTTCCCTAGAACGTGTACGTAAATTTACCCAAATTGAGGATGAACCTACCCGTAGTGCAGCGATCGCTACAGTTTGTCGTTTCACAAATGACTACTCCCAAATTACTGAAGTGATGGCGCTGCTACAAAGTTCTAGCGTCAATGCACGGCGGGGTTGTATTCAAGACCTGATTGATTCTTGCTACTATAAAGCCATCCCAGAAATCGCCCGTTGTCCTGTATCTCTGGTGTTTCGGTTGCGAGGATTGCGGATGCTTTTGGATGCAGGCGTTCCCAGTGGTGAAATTACCTTTACAGAAATTCAACCTTACTTAGAGCAAGTACTCTACGATTGTCCCAAGGACCTCGATCTAGTACATGAGTATGATGCTACCCCTGTTCTAGATTTTGTGATTAACGAACTCTACGAAACCGATTTTGGACGTTGCTATTTAGCGACAAAAACTTTATTGGATATTTATGCACAAGAAGCACCAGCAGCACTTCTAGCAACTTATTCGGACAAGGCATATAACGATTATGGCGCTCATTATCATGTGATGAAACTTTTCGGCTGGCTTAAATATGCTCCCGCCTACGATTTGTTAATAGAAAACCTGCACAACCGCGAACCTCAGTTTCAGAAATCTCGTGCTGCGTGTGCGATCGCTCTTGGTGAATTGGGTGATTCACGAGCAATTCCTGAACTCAAAATTTGCCTCAATACGCCGATTTGGGATTTGAAATACGCTTGTTTATTGGCGCTAGACCGATTAGGAGACTCGTCCGGTCGAGAAATTTGTGCTCATGATGCTGACTGGTTAATTAGGGCGAAAGCAACGAGTAAGCAATAGTTAGGTATCCTGGGCTTAACGTACATTCGTGTTCATTGCTACGAAAGGGCGAATTAAGGAACTACGCTTATAGAGGTTCCTATTTTCACTATTTCATACAATTTCCGCACGTCCTCATTGTACATACGAACACAACCATGAGAAGCTGCCTTGCCTACGGAGTCTCGTTTGTAAGTACCATGAAATCCGATTTGGTTTTTTCCATCAGTCCAAAATCCAATCCAACGTTCTCCTAAAGGATTTTCTAAACCTGGAGGTACAACTCCCCTATTGGGAACAAAAGGGTTTTCCCAAGCTGGATTTTCAACCATATTAATAACTTTAAATTTGCCTGTTGGCGTTTCCCACTTTAACTTACCGACCGCCACTGGGTAGCTGGCTTGTAAAATATCTCCCCGATAAACGTAAAGTCTTCGTTGCTTAAGAATGAGCAGTAAATAAATATTTTGCTCAGTAGTATGAGGAAGACTTGGCTTAACAGGTGGTTTGATCCTCATCAGTAAGCTCCTCATACGCTCAGATGTATTAGGAAGGGCTGATTGCACTTGAGGAGAATCTAGAGTTGGTGTAAAGTTTGGCTGATCAGACTGACTAATATTTATTTGGTTCTTTGCTCCTTGTTCGACTGTCATTTGGGCACTAGCATGCAATTGAAGCCATAAAAGTAGTCCGATTGTAGTCAAACTAAACTTGACAGCACTGAGGCAATAAACGCTACTACTCATAATTTTTTGTACTAATTACGTAAGTATATAACAAAGCTATTTAAGTTATAGGATATGCCTTTATCCAAAATAAATAATTCAGAACTCAGATATAAATGAGCTTGAAGTCTGAATCTCTGAATTTTTAATCACTAGATTGCGACGTTTCACCAATTAAACAAGTTTTACCCTACCATACCTTTACTAAAAACAGAGGTAGTCTAAATAGCCCAAGACAAGCTTGTGCTTATTTCTTAGCGGAACTTAGACAAAAAACACCTAAGAAACGCCTCAAATCTATATACAGAAGGACTTTGACATCGTTTTGCTTAATTTATTGATATATCTGGGTTTGGGCTATTTTTGAGCATTTGGTATATTTCCTTTACCTGCGTGGATTTGAGGCTTGTTTATCCCTTAAAAATGTTTAAGTCCCGTTGGGCAAAACGTAGAACCCTTACTAGAAGTACAGGATAGTCAAAATTACTTCCACTAAAATCATAGAAAATTTTACACGCTCAATTTTTTGCCATCATACAAAAAGAAGCGTGTAAAATCTTAGGTTTGTTCTATATCAAGCCTCGTAAATTGGCGAAGGTATTGACCCTAGTCCTGGAATTGGCGTTGGTTTTGGTGTTGGTTTTGGTGTTGGCGTTGATGTTGGTTTTGGCGTTGATGTTGGTTTTGGTGTTGGTGTTGGCGTTGGCGTTGATGTTGGTGTTGGCGTTGGCGTTGATGTTGGTGTTGGCGTTGATGTTGGTGTTGGTGTTGGCGTTGATGTTGGTGTTGGCGTTGATGTTGGTGTTGGCGTTGGCGTTGATGTTGGTGTTGGTGTTGGTGTTGGTGTTGATGTTGGTGTTGGTGTTGGTGTTGGTGTTGGCGTTGGTGTTGGTATTGGTGTTGGTGTTGATGTTGGTGTTGGTGTTGGTGTTGGTGTTGGTGTTGATGTTGGTGTTGGTGTTGGTGGTGGTGTTGTTGGTGGTGGTTGTACTTGTCCTACAGCTATTTCTCGGAGAATAGCAACGCTGAAATACGGAGTGAAAAACAGTAAAGAAGCTACAGTAAAGAGAAATTTCAGTTTCTTAGAAGGTTTTTGATTCATTTTTTTGGAAATATTGATTTGTTACAATCATTAACTTTTGCTACAATTAATCATGAATATTATATATAAATATGGTATTTATATTAACTATCTGTTGCACGATATATTACTGTCTAACAAGTTTCCTTCTTTCCACACTCCACTCCTAGAAGTGCCATCGGCAAGTTTAAATGTTCCTTCTCCTTCACATCTCCCATTTCTGAACTGACCTGTATATTCACCACCATCTTTCCATTTTATTTTTCCTAAACCATCAAAACTATCATTTACAAAATTGCCTATATAGTATTCATACGAACTAGTATCTGGAGGGTATAAAAATTTTCCACAACCATAACGCTTACCATTTTTGAATTCTCCATCATACCTACTATTGTCTTGAAAGATCATAGTTCCCTTGCCGCTTGGATTATTGTTATCTAAAGATCCATAATATTTACGATTTAGGTAAATTTTGTCTGGTTTTCGGTTTAGTAATTTACTAGAATATAATGAAGCTAGTTTAACATCGCAAGTTAGTTGATTAACTTTTTCGCTCGTTTTAATAAGTAACATAATAAAAAGAGCTAACACTAGCATTACAAGTATTCCTGCTCCTACTCCAGTTGCAACTAAAAGTTTTCTAGGGAATGGCAATTTCCATAAAGTTGTTGACTTTGATAGTGGTGGAGATATAGAACTCAGTGCTTGCAAAGCCTCACTTGCTGTTTGGTATCGCCGGCTAAAGTTGTAAAGCACCATTTTGCTTAAAACATCAGCCAATCTATCGCTTACATTTACTTGATTTCGCCAATTTATTTCTCCATTAGTGGGGTCTTCTTGGAAGTCTCTAGGTAATTTACCTGTCAAAGCTTGAATACCAATTACTCCTACTGCATAGATATCGCTACATAGTCTTGGCTTAGAATTAGCTTGCTCATTTGGCATATAACCATTGGAGCCAATAACAATAGTTGAAGTAACTTGACCTTCAATATTCGTAGCTAAACCTTTAATTTCCTTAACAGCTCCAAAGTCAATCATCACAATCTTGCCATCATCACGACGACGCATCAAGTTCTGGGGCTTGAGATCGCGGTGGATGATATTCTGCTGATGAACCACAGTCAAAACTTGTAGAATTTCTTGCAAAAGTTTAATGACCTGACCTTCACTCCATTGGCTATCAGGTATTATTTCTGCGGTCAAGTTATACCCTTCTACAAATTCTTGCACTAGATAAAATTCACCATTTTCCTCAAAATGAGCAAAGAGTTTAGGGATTTGGTTGCTAAGGTTACCTAAACGGTATAAAGCTTTTGCTTCACTCTCAAATAGCCGTTTAGCAATTATCAAAACTTCTGGTTCAAAAGTTTTACATCTAAGCTGCTTTACGACACATTTGGGATTATTAGGCAAATCTAAATCTTCAGCTAGATAGGTATCGCCAAATGCACCGCCTCCCAAGCTTCCTAAGATTCTGTAGCGTTTACGTAGAACTGTGTCTATAAACATTTATTATATGATACCGTAGGATATTATTTACCGGGTTGTATTATTTTTTTGACAAACTGGTATTGTCCTATCTCAATTCTTAATTTAACTTTAGACTCTCTCCATTACAAGTAAATGTTTTAGTAGTGATAGAATTATCTTTATCATATTTAACTTCATAAAATTTACTTAGTTCCCGTTGTTCCTTATCTGGATAAAAAAGAGTAATATCATCAGCAATATAATTAAAATGTCCGCTTATGGGCGTGTATTTTTCACGATAACTTCCTCCTTGCCATTGATAGTTATTGTCATTGCTAATAGCATGTAAAAATATACTTTCAAATTTTGTAATATTATGAGGAATACTTGTCTTATCATTACTAGGAATTATCAACCAACCTTGAGTTTGCTCTACATCATTTAAAGCATTGTAATTGATTGCAATTTTGATAATTTTATCACAATTATTTTTAATGACCAATTGCTCATAATTACCTTTATTTTCTCGCTGTAACTTTAAAATTTCAGCTTTATGCGCGTAAAATCTATCTTCAGCTTTTTCTTGTTTTTTTGTCAATGTTTCTATATTTGATTTTTGTATTTCAGTATTATTTTCCAATTCTGCCTTTTTTTCTTCTGTTTCCTGTGTCTGTTGATTTGTATAATAAGTGACTAAAGCAGTTACACCTGTTGCTAATATCGTCGCTGTTGCAGCTACTATTGCAGCTATTATAGTTTTATCCTGCCAAGTGTGTTCTTTCTTGCGATTGATATTGGTACTCGAATTAGTCTGATTTGGATTTATGATGGATGAAAAGGGAATGGCTTGACCTGAATTTTGACTAGGGCTGACTTGCCTTAGATTGGGAACAGAGTTGACTTGGTGTAAATTTGAATTCTGACCGACTTGACTTGAATTAGTATTTGAATGAGCTATCCCTGAATAAGCTGTTGATTCTAACTGGTAAATTTGAATATCAATAACTTTGAGACTCTGCGTTCCTAAAACAATATTACTGTTATTTTGTAATGGCAATTCTTTACCAAGATCAAGGTTTTTTCCATCTATATTAGATATATTTTGCGGACTCAAACTTTGTATAAAAAACTTTTGCTGCTGTTCTTGAAAATAAATTTTCACATGTTGAGAAGATACGCTTCTATCATTAAGCACTAGGTCGCAGACTTTAGGGTTAGGGTCTCGACCAATGATTATTAGTCCATTATGGTTGTTACTTTTTACTTGTTGTTTAGAAATTTGCTGAGTTCTTAAATTCCCTGTTTCGCTCCATTGGAAGGTAATTGCCCACTGTAGAGTAAGTTGATTCATGGTTCTATATCTGTAACTTTTCCTAGTTAATACAGATTATCAGAGGGGGATTCCAGAAAAATCATACAATATTGAAAAATATTAAACAAGGGCGATGAATAAACTAGCTGTTCCATCGCTTGAAATAATAATTTTATTGGTGCAGTGATTATCTTTTTTATTATTTTTGCAGATAATAATCTGCAATCCTTGTGTTTAGCAAAGTTCTGCATGACCCTAACTTTAATTCAGAGCAAACGGGGGCTACCATCTTCATTAAATGAGCCTACATCAATGCCAAACTTGATGCCTCTTATCCCCAATCGATAAGTAGCGATCGCTACACTGGTATTTAGTTGCCGAACACCTATGACTGCGTAGGTTACACGCTTATTCTTGGTAATAGTTGCATAGGCGTAAAATGAATGAGTACCAGATTTGACTTGACTTCGATATATCTAGGGTAATTACTCTGATGTTGGCTTACCATAAAAGAACCGAAAGAACCCCATTTTTTAGCTCTGTCGAACTCACGTCAACTTATAGCCAGGGCGACTGGAAGTCGCGGCTACACAAACGTTTGCCCTTGGCGTTCCCGCAGGGTAGACCGCCTCCACTGACTAAGCTAAAATTAAAGTTTTCAAACCCGCGTAGGCGGGTTTGAACTTGTGTAGACGCGGTTTCTAACCGCCTTTTGCTGCACGCCCCTCGCAGTTTAGGACTTGCTACTGGTGACTGCTTCGTTTAAGACTAACTCTGGTTGTGGTGTCTCTTCTTCTTCTGGCAAACCGAAAATTGACCTGTACAACTTCACGTACTGCTTGGCAGATTGATACCAACTAAAATCTTGACTCATGCCCCGTTTTTGTAGTTCTTGCCATTGCGGTTTGAAACGGAAGCCTTCCCAAGCCCGGATCATAGAGGTGAAAAGGTCTAACGGTTCATAACGATCGAAGCAATAACCAGTGCCTGCGGCATTTTCAGGGTCGTGATGGGTTACGGTGTCAACTAATCCACCTGTGCGGCGGACAATGGGCACAGAACCATAGCGCAAAGCCATCATTTGGCTAATACCGCATGGTTCAAAACGACTGGGCATCAAGAAGGCATCAGTACCAGCGTAGATCCGGCGAGACAAGGCATCGTTATACAGCAAGTAAGTTGCCATACGTCCGGGAAAGCGGGATGCTAACTGCCACATCTGAGTTTCATAGTAGCGATCGCCTGTACCCAACAGCACAAACTGTGCATCTGTATAAGATAGGAAGCGATCGAGGATTTGCAATATCAAATCAATGCCTTTTTGTTCCACTAATCGGGTAACAATCCCAATAAAAAAGGCTTTGGAGTTGACTTCTAATCCTAGTTCTTGTTGCAAAGCAATTTTATTGGCTTTGCGTTTTTCTAAAGTATCAGCAGTGAAGGTTTGCTCAATGTATTTGTCATTCTCTGGGTTATAAACTTCGGTATCAATACCGTTAATAATCCCAGATAATTTACCGCTAATAAAAGATAGCAAACCTTCTAATGTTTCACCGTAGGTAGGTGTCTTGATTTGCTCGGCGTAGGTGGGCGAAACTGTATTTACCTGATTGGCAAATTGTACTGCCGCCGCCATGACGTTGTGTCCTTGCATGTACCAAGGACACCAAGTAATTTTCTCTAAATACCAACGCCACGGCCCTTGATAAGCCAGATTATGGATGGTAAACACTGTGGTGATATCAGGATCTTGGTGCATCCACACCGGAATCATCCCCGTATGCCAATCGTGGCAATGGATAATTTCTGGCTTCCAGTAATTCCAGGCAAACTCGGCTGCACCATTAGCAAACAATGTGAACCGCCAATCTTCATCTTCTCCAGAATAGATGCGGCGCGGCATAAAGGCCGGATGTCCAAATAAGTACAAGGGAACATCAGTACCAGGCAGAATACTTTCATATACTGCAAAGTGCTGAAACATGGCATCTCCCCACCAAATGGGTTCTTGGGGAATTTCCATTTTGTCTGGCAGGAAGCCGTAGTAAGGCAAGAATATCCGCACATCATGCCCCATTTCTCTCAGGACTTTGGGTAATGCCCCGACAACATCACCCATTCCTCCTACTTTCGCAACTGGTGCTGCCTCTGCTGCAACAAATAGAATCCGCATGGTAATTTTTGCTTCCCTGAGTCTATATTGTCAAATTAACTTTCTGAAATCCCGATCAACGCGACTTGTCGCGTCTGGCACATCAGTGCAACGGCGATCAATTATTATCTAATCACATCAGCTTGCCCAATTGCTTAGGAACCTCGTTGAATCACCGCAAAAATTTCTGATAAAATTTCTTGCGCTCCTTGTTTTCGCAACAGTTCTGCTAGTTCTGTGCCTACTGCTTCGGCGTTATTGGCAATCCCGGTAACGGTATCTTTGACGAACTTTTGACCATCTACACTGGCAACTATCCCAGTTAAGGTCAAATTCTCACCAGATATTTCTGTATTTACACCGATAGGTACTTGACATCCGCCCTCTAAAGAGCGAAGAAAAGATCGTTCGGCGAGACAGCGATCGCGTGTTTGGGGATGTTCGATCGCTTTGAGTAGAGATAGCAATTCACTATCATCAGCACGGCATTCTATCCCTAAAGCACCTTGTCCAACGGCGTGGAGGGAGATTTCTTTGGGGAGAATTTGATGAGTGCGATCGCTCATTCCCAATCTCTCTAACCCTGCTGCTGCCAAAATTAAGGCATCGTATTCACCTGCATCCAGTTTTGCCAACCGTGTAATTAAGTTTCCCCGCACGTCCTTAAAGGTAAAGTGGGGGAAGTGGTGGCGTAACTGTGCTAACCGCCGTAGCGAAGATGTACCAATTACCGCACCTTCTGGCAACGTATCGATTTGTTTATCTTTGTGCTTTTCATGCACCACTAATGCATCTGCTGGGTTTTCTCGTTCAGTAATTGCTGCCAACGTTAACCCTTCTGGTAAGTGAGTCGGCAGATCCTTGAGAGAATGAACCGCAAAGTCAATCTCTTGATTGAGCATTCCAAGTTCAAGTTCTTTAGTAAAAAGTCCTTTATCGCCAATCTTAGCTAATGCTACATCCAAGATTTTATCGCCTTGGGTAGACATGGTGTGGACTTCAAAAGTGATATCTGGATAGCAATTCTTGAGTTGCTCTTGTACCCAGTAGGTCTGAACCAGAGCAAGTTGGCTTTTGCGCGAACCAATCCGAATAGTGCGTGGGGGACTAGAAACAACTGAAGTCATAAAACAATATAATATCGCAGGCGATAAATTCACTCTCATCTAGACTACCGTAGTCAGTGACTCATAGGAATTTTGGGTTTTGAATTTGGGATTTTGGATTACAATTCTTTACCAAAAGCTTGTTTGAGGAATCTCAAATAATAGAGGGGAGTGGGGAGTAGGTATATTTTTCGCGTTCATTATAAACCTCGCGACCCAAAGCGTTGTATGCATATCTGCACAAAGCGATAGTTGTGCTTTCGTAATTGAGTCGGCAAAATGCATCAGATATTGCTAACTCTCGAATGAAATCTTAATGTAATTTGACCAATTCTCGGTATTCAACTCAATTGCCCGATAACGAGGTCAAATGCTAAAAAATCAGGAACGATATAACTCAAACTCGCACCTAGCGCTAAACTTGGTCAATATCTCTAAAAAACTCAGCCTCAAAAGGGAAGTTGAAAATTTACAGGAATGCTAAAAATAATTTGCTATCTTCATTAGTTATCCAAGCTTAGTTATTATGCCTTATGAATCGTTCCGCCTGTCTCATCTTTAATCCTGTTGCGGGTCAGGGCGACCCAGATACAGAGCTAGCAGAAATTCGGGCAATATTAGAGTCAGATATCGATCTAGATATTTATTTTACAACTGAAGAAATCGATGCTGACCAACTGGCATATCAAGCGGTAGAGCGAGGAGTAGATGCAATCATTGCTTCCGGGGGGGATGGTACTCTCTCAATAGCGGCGGCGGCTGTAGTGGGAACTGATATCCCATTTGGGATTATTTCCAGAGGAACAGCAAATGCTTTTGCCACAGCCTTAGGAATTCCTGACACGATCGCAGGTGCTTGTAACACAATTTTGCACGGAGCAACCACCCATGTAGACGTAGCCTATTGCAACGATCGGCCAATGGTACTCTTGGCAGGTATTGGCTTTGAAGCTGAAACTGTAGAATTGGCAGATCGAGACTCCAAAAATCGCTTTGGGATGATGGCTTACGTTTTGGCAGGAATCCAGCAATTAAGAAATTTACATAACTTTGATGTTGAAATTGAAACTGAAGACAGGATAATTAAAACTAGTGCCTGTGCAGTAACGGTAGCAAATGCCGCGCCTCCTACTTCTGTTTTGGCTCAAGGCCCGGCAGGTCTGATTTATGATGATGGGTTACTAGATTTAACAATTGTCGCTCCAGCTAACAAGGCAGGAGCGATCGCTGCCACATTTCATCTATTTCAAACAGCTTCTACAGGTAACGCCGTAGAACGAGATGATATTGGCTTTTTGCGAGCCAAACAATTTAAAATTACGACTAACCCACCACAAAAAGTTGTTCTAGATGGTGAAATAGTAGGCACAACACCTGTAGAAATTAAGTGTGTACCAGCAGGCTTAAGAATTTTTGTGCCATTAGTAGAAGAAGTTGAGCCTACCGAAAAACTAGAAGGACTCCCTAATCTGATTATTGAGATGAAAGATACAGCAGGAGAATGAAGGCAGGGGGCATGGGGCATTGGGCACAAGAGGCAGAGGTGCAAAGGGGCAGAGGGTAAAAATTTACTGCAACTTCCCCTGCTCCCCTGCTCCCCTTCAATTGAAAACTCAGGAGTAGGTTGCATTGAAACTTGTATCTGATCCAACGATCACTAACAAAATTCGGAAAATGAATCAGCGGGTACAGTGGCAAGATCCGTTAATTGTGGAACGGGATATTGACCAAACTCGGCTGGTTTTGGAAGATGGTCAAACAGACAATTCTGAGTTCTCATTTTTAGTTGTCGGTGATAGTGGTTCTGGCGCGCACCGGGGACACAATCCCCAGCGACAGGTAGCTGAACTCATGCTGCCCCATCACAAAGAATCCCGGTTTATGCTGCATACCGGGGATGTGATTTATTTAGTGGGATCGAGTGAATACTACCAGCAAAACTTCATCCAGCCTTACCGAGAGTTTATCTTGGGCGCAGAGCATCCTAAACGGATTGCTTATGACCAAATGGTTTTTAAGCTACCCATTTTACCAGTGCCGGGAAATCACGATTACTATAACTTGCCGATTTTATTGAGCTTGGCATCCCTAACAACATTACCCATTCGTCACCTGTTGCGATCGCGATTAGACTTAGATGTGGGCTTGCATGGCTCAGGATGCGGTGACGCTTACGCAAAGGCTTTTCTCGACTATCTGAAGGCGTTTCAGCTTCCGGGAGAGTTAGCTAGTCATTTAGATCGGTACTACACAGCTAAGACAGACACAGGTCGTTGTCTTTCTTATCAACCTGGACAATTTACCCGTCTTCCCAATCGCTACTACACTTTTCGCTATGGCGGTATTGATTTCTTTGCCTTGGATTCTAATACATTTAACGATCCACCACCGCTGCCTAAAACAAAACAAGGTGACGCCGATCGCAAACTCTTAGAAAAACGCCGTGAAGATTTCGAGCAAGAAAAGCTAGAAATCATTGAAAATTCATCAAAGCTTCGTCCTGAAAATCCCAATGAAGCCGATCAATTAGACGACTTCCACGCCAAGCTATCACAAATTGAAGAACTTATTGTTGATATCGATAAGCAACTAGCTACGAATAAAACAACGCTGACGGATATCGAACAACTGGAATGGCTCAAACAAAGATTAATTGAATCTTGGAATAATAGTGAAGTTCGGGGAAGGGTGATTTATTTTCATCATCCACCTTATGTAACTGAGGCGACAAAGTGGCAACAAGCACAAACTCTGATTGTTCGCGATCGCCTGCGTGGTGTGCTGGATGCAGTAGCGAAAGAAATCGGTTCCCTGACTCAAGAGCGTCCTTTGGTCGATTTGGTATTAAACGGTCACGCGCACTGCTTGGAACACCTGGAGACAATGGATACAGGACACGCTGATTCTCATATCCACTGGATTGTTTGTGGCGGTAGCGGGTTTAGTTTGCGACGCCAACGGATTGAGGGAGCAGATTTGATGGAAGATAAAAAATTAGTGGCGCGATCGCATCTTTTCATCGGTCGCAACGGTCAAGGTTTTCAAAAGCGACGACCTTATTCAGGTTTACGTATTGATGTTAAAGGCGATGGACAGCCCAAGTTTATTGTCCGTCCTTTAGTTGCCGAATGGCATCAAAGGCAATGGCATAATCGTGAACTTGAGCCACTAATCATTTAAAATGGGCATTGGAAATTGGGCACTTGTACTGAGCTAACCAAGTGCTAACAACTAGCCAATTATCGCCGCACAGAGCCAAAATTCAGTAGATCGAAAACTTTTGTAAGTTGACGAAATTATCAGGGTTTGAGCCGTCGTTGTTGGAGCTTTCCATCATGACCCAATACGCTTGGGTTAAGGGAGACAAGGGAAAGGGGGGAGACAAGGGAGAAATTTTTTCTTGTCCTTCTTATCCTTGTCCCCTTGTCCCCTTGTCCTGCTTGTCCCCCTTGTCCCAGTGAAGAGAAGATGCTTAACCCAAGCGTATTGCATCATGACCACAAGCGTAGACGCTTCCTCGGCTTGTCGTAGACATCGCTCTGAAGCTCACGCAGAACAAAAGTTTTGAAAACGCAAAGGACAAGCTGATTTCGGCTGCTTGTATTCCCAAGTGGAAATGAAGGATTGGTAAGGCTTCTAAAAAACTTTTCGGTCTACTGAAATTACATCTTTGCGTCTTTCTAGCGATTTGAACTATGCAACTTAAAAGCGGATTAGCTTAGTTTCATTACTGTGCAATTCTCGCACTTTTGGGTGAATTATTAAGTTCGCCAACAGTATCAGTTTATTTTCTGGAAGTGATGTAAGCGCATCTTTTGCTCAAGGAACTCTACAAAGACCTTGACTTTCATCGGAATATATTTTCGGCTAGGATAAAGTGCGTTAATTGGGACTGGAGCCAGTGACCATTGAGACAAGACGTTTACTATATTCCCACTTTGTAACTCTTGTTGAAACAGAAATTCCGGCAGCAGCCCAATTCCTACTCCAGCAACGATTGCTTGATAAATAGGGGCAACGTGATTGCTGAGTAGTCGTGGACGAAAGGAGAGCGTTACTGTTTCCTGCTGTTCATTGTGCAATGTCCAGGTCACATCGTTCTGACGATGAGCCATACAAAGCAGCGCATGACTGGTCAAATCAGCGATCGCTCTTGGTTCGCCAGCGGTTTTGAGATAGGTCGCGCTGGCAAAGAGTTTCATGCGATCTGTGCTAATCCGCCGCCCGATTAGGGATGAATCGTGCAATTCCCCAATCCGAATCGCTAGATCGTACCCTTCTTTGACAATATCTTTGTATTCAGTCGTTGCATGGAGAATCACTTGAATATCGGGGTAGGTCAGCAGAAACTCCGGCAAATTGGGTGCGAGAATAGACTGCACAAACAACACGGTGGTTGTCACTCGCACAGTCCCTTGCGGATGCCCTTGCAAGCTAGCGATCGCATTATCACCGTCATGTAACGCATCGACAATGGGTAAACAGTTTTCGTAATACAGTCGTCCTTCTTCAGTTAGAGAAACCCGCCGCGTCGTGCGATGAAATAATCGGACTCCTAACCGTTGCTCTAGCGCATTGACCTTCATACTGACGGTAGATTTAGGCAAGTCTAGCGATCGTGCTGCTGCGACAAATCCTCCCAGTTGGGCGACTTTGAGAAATATTAAAACAGCGTTCACGTCATCCATATCTTGCACTCACTGCGTTGATATTATCAAAACTCTGTTATTGTCCAGCATTATAAACAATCAATCCATAAAAACTATCTTTATCTGCATGAATTGATAAATCATACTAGTGATGTCAAAAATAGGGAGACAGTCTTAATCAAAGCCGTATTTCTCTAATCGGAAAACCGACTAAGTGTTACATAGGAGCGTTAAAACATGAAAGTTTTAGTCATAGGAGCCGCTGGCAAGACCGGTAGAGCTGTAGTTGAACAGGCTGTGGCCGCTGGACATCAGGTCACGGCATTCGTTCACAAAGCTGACGAATACGAGGTCTCAGACGTTCGCGTTATTGAAGGTGACGCTACCGACAGTGCCACGATGGACGCAGCAGTAGTCGGTCAAGACGCTGTTGTTGACACAATTGGCGGCAAAACGCCTTACAAGGCAACTACGCTCGAATCGAGTGCCGCCAACACAATCATCGCTGCCATGAAGCGAAACGGCGTGCGCCGTCTGGTGGTAACTTCCATGATTGGCGAAGGGGAGAGTGAGGCAAATGCCACCCTGTATGAGCGCTTACTTGTTTCGACCTTGTTGCGCGGCGCGGACAAGGATAAAGCAGCAATGGAGTCCGCTGTTGAATCGAGCGGTCTGGACTGGGTGATTCTTCGCCCAGCCATCCTCACCGACGACCCTGCCAGGGGAAACGTTCGAGTCTTTGATGCCGAAACGGGCGAGAAAGCCCATAAAATTACACGTGGCGACCTGGCTGCCTTCATGCTTGCCCAGCTTTCCAATAACGAATACCTCCATCAAGCCGTTACTATCGCAAATAGCTAAGAACTCTTCGGACACGCTCTCTTTTTGGGGCCGACAGCGTGTTCGTTGAGGCTTGGCATCTGCTTTCCTGTCCAGTTTTCACAACCAAGCAAGCTAAACAGAAGTGTCCTATGCAATATCTTGTTATCTTCACGCCTAAACAGAAATTCGAGACTGACGGAATGCCCTCTGACTTCCAGAAACGGGAACTCGAAGAGCAGGCACAAGCGCAAGTCCTTTACGCGGAGGGAAGTCTGCGTCAAGTGTGGGCGCTAGACACAAAAAACCGCGGCGCAGCCGTTCTCTTTGAAGCGGAGTCACCGGAGCATCTGCAAAAGATAATCGACACCTTTCCGCTGATCAAGATTGATTACGCTGACTACCAGATTTTGCCGCTCGCGCCGTATCCAGCATTCGCGAAGAAGTCCGTTTAATCGCACCGCTTAACAATGCGCTCCAGCGAACAAAGATTGGCGCTCGAGCTTTCTGTGTTTTTCGACCGAATGGCAATAAGAAAAGCAAAAACGTTTATCAATATGCTGTCTTGCCATCCTCACTGTGGCTTTAGCCACGGTGAGTCCTAAACCTCACAATTCAGGTTTCTGTTTCTTTCCTTTACGGGTTTTACGCAACTGCCCTTTAGACTTATGTCTATGTTATGCGTAGTGTAATCGGTGGTAAGTTACCTCTACAGCATTCTTTGCCATTTGTAAGACCTGCCACCATCAGAATTTAAACGGTTATGTGGAGTGCATATTGCCACGTTTGGAAGAATGGTAGAAGTTCTAAAGCCTGATCTGGTAAGAACTGGTAAAAAAGGCGGTCAGCCAAAGTTAAGCGTGGAAGACAATTTATTAATTGCATTGGAATAAGTAGAACGACGTGAAAAAACCAAACTATGTAAAGATACATAAATACGTAGAATGTATCTACCGAGGTAAGTGAGATATGGGCGCTCGTATAAGGGTATTCCTAACTCGTGAACAAGACAAAACCCTGTTAAACTTAAGAACTGCCGATGTACCACAGAAGGTTAAAGACAGAGCAGAGATAATTAGGTTAAACGCACATGGGTGGTACGTAGAAAAAATAGCTGCTCACTTTAACTGGACTGCTCAAACTGTAAGAGAAGTCTTACATAAATGGCGAAAACTTGGGTTAGAGGGTCTTTGGGAGTTGGCAGGTCGAGGAGGAAAAACGAAGTATACCGAAGAAGACATCGTTTTTTTGGAAGAATGTCTCAAAAATGAACCACGTACATACAACAGTCTTCAATTAACCCAAAAATTAGAGAGCGATCGCAACGTGAAACTAAGTCCCGACAGGTTAAGACGGGTACTCAAAAAAAGGGGATCATTTGGAAACGCGCTAAGAAGAGCCACAAAGGAAAACAAGACCCCGTAGTACGAGCGAAGAAACAAGCAGACCTAGATATGTTGGAATTATCTGCTGCTGCGGGAGAAATAGACCTAAAGTATCTAGATGAATCAGGGTTTTGTGTTTGGAGCGAACTCTTTGTTACACCTATTACTTTAAAGGTGAGCAAAAACATTTAGAACAAACCAAGCGTCGTGGTCGGAGATTAAGTATTATCGCGTTTCTTCAACCTTTAATCAGTTTTGTTTACGGTCTAGTTATTGGTGGTGTTGGTCGTAAATCTTACATCAAAATGATGGAGTTGGAAGCGACTGAAGCTCAAAAGGCTGGGCGCACTAGGGTAGTTGTACAGGATAACGGACCGATACACCGATGTCTTGAAGTGCAAAAGCTATGGTCGAAGTGGGAAGACATGGGTTTGTACATCTTTTTCTTACCCGCCTACTGCTCCCAGATGAACCCAATTGAATTGGAGTGGCAGCACCTTAAAAAAGACGAACTATCTGGTCAAATATTTGATGATCAGCTAGACCTGGCTTACGCCGTGATTGATGGCGTTAAAGCTAGAGGAGAAAAAGGCAACTACAGTACAGAACGTATTAAATTTAACTCTAATGGCTCTGATTAAATTTTCGTTACATAGTTATAAATTTTCCTGCCTACCTACTTATTCAAAAATTTTGATATGTCAGGTTGTGCTTTATTCGCCTATAAAATTAGAGACGCAATTATTGCGTCTCTAGAAACCACCTATTTAGCCTTATTACGTGTAATTGCACCCAGCAAAAGGAAATTGTTAATTAAATTATTCCTGGGCCTCTACCTCGGCTGTCACCTTTGTCTGTCAACTTGCCTTCTTCGTCCTGATTAATTTCTCCAAGTTCTTCAATACGTTCTTCCCTATCTTCTGCCGCTTGTTGGCGTGCATCACCCGGTTCTTCGTAGTACATTTCCGGTTCAACTGCATAGTTATTAGACAAACCTTCTCTGTCCACGGTATAGCCGTCAGTGGTGCGTATACTTTCTGAATCGGTTTGGTCATCCGTAGGTGCGTCTGCCTCCCGTTCTTCTGTGGGACGTGTTTTGTACTTATCTCCTTCTCTTTCCATTCGAGCAGCAGTTTCAGCTGGGATGATGCCGCGATCGTAATTATTAATTTCCGCTCTATCAGATGAATCTGTATCTCTCTTAACTGCTTCATTAGCCATAATTTATGTCCTCGTTAAAGAATCTATTAAATAACTTCAAAAACCAGATTAGGCTGTTTTTCATCTCCGAGCTACTATCTTGAGAAGTGACTTAAATTTAAAAGTAATGTTATATTCTCTATCTTTTGATGTATCCAAAAAAATAAAATTGAGTCCGGTTAAATACTGTGAATTTAGATTTATTGGTATAACAAGGTTTTAGTTAAAGTCAACTTAACATTAAAAGGGCAATTAGAAACTGCAACTATACAAAGCTTTACCCAAGCCCGCAGAGACTGACGAGAGTTTATGTAGCTGCAAATTCTATTTGCCCGTGTAAATCCTACTTTAATGGTGAGTAAATTTACTCGCCTACGAATTGGTTTTTCAGTAATTGAATTTCATCGGCTAATTCTTGCCGAGTTGAAGCCTTCAGTAGATAACGGAAAATAAACCAACTAGTGTAACTAATTCCAACTAACTCAAAAAGTGGTGATAGTAGTGGAATATCATTGATTGCAGCTAGTAATGCTAGTACTAGCCTAGCTGTAACAATCGCCGTTAAAATTAAAGCAACGGTTATTAGAGGCTGCTTGTAGTCCTGAAAAAATCCACTTAAGTATTGGGGCAGTTGCTCTAAAAATTGAGAAATTTGTCTGTTAATTTGCTGCCATTGAGATTCAGGTTCAGGGGCTGGTGGTAACTTTGGCAAGTTTGCAGTATCAGTACCTTCAAGTGCTAGCGTACCTTGTGATAAGGAAGCATTGATGGATTCACGTTGCTGTTGTTCGGTTTCCATAATTTTTATGTTCGGTAAATACAAGACTTTGTATAACTGTGAGCATTAATAAATATAGTTATGAAGGTCGTCAGTTTTCAATTATTAGTGGTCAGTTAAACTTATTACTGACCACTGAGACCGAGCAGGAGCATTTAAATCTCTTAACGCCTACCTGCTCAATTAAATTTGTTGTTAGCTGCACTATTTAGTTGGTGCGGCAACAGTTGCTTTCACAACTACACTCTTGACACCTTTAATTTCTTTAGCTAATTTTTCAATTTTACCCAACTCTTGCTGATTGCTGACAGTTCCTGAGACAGTCACAATCCCACCATCTGCGGCATTAACTGTTAGTTGGCTCTTAGGTATGTTAACCTCCAACTTAGAGCGAACTTCACTTGCTAAGTCACCTTTGGCTCGTTGTGTATCGCCACCCGTAGTATTATTGCGCTGTTCGCGGGCGCGGATATCAGAATTAGCTTGGTTTCTGCGAACTTCACTTTGTGCGTCTTGTTGAGAAGCTTGTGTTGTTTTTGCAGTCGGTGTTTGGGGAGCTGCATTAGGATTATTGGGTGCAGACTCACTTGTTTTAGAAGCGTTATCACAAGCAGCAACACCGAAGATTAATAAGCCGCTAATTAAGAAGGGGGTTAACTTTTGCATACGTTTAATTCGCAATCGAAAAGTGAAATTTGTTGATATTTACGGCAAGGGAGGAGCAAGTTGTTTTGTCAGGAGCAAAGTTTTCAAATTATTGCTCCGGCAATTTTGTCTAATTAGTGTAAGTGAAACTACTTTCGGTTAAAGTACTTCATCACGACGATCGACAATAACTACAGAAGGATCGTTTCTATTAGTCTCTGTTGAGTAATTGGGACGAATGGGATCGACTACTGCTGCATCACGATCGCTTAGTCTGTCGGAACCTGGGCGATATTCACTAATCTCTGTAGCATCATAGATTGCAAATTCTTCAATACCTCGATGTTTGAGAATCGCTTCAGCTTGGTGGATTTCAGCTTCCGTACCATCAAGAATTACTAAGTAGTCGCCTCTTTGGAAGCGATCGCTATATACTCGCGCCTTGTCTTCAGGAATTCCCAAGCCAACGAGTGCGCCTACAATACTCCCGGCGGCTGCACCGATCGCACCACCAGTTAATGTTGTCGCCAAAGTGGTTGCAACTGCACCACCTGCAATCACTGGCCCGATTCCAGGAATTGCTAGAGTTCCAAGTCCAACTAATAAGCCAGTCAAGCCGCCTAGAACACCGCCTGTAGCTGCTCCAGCTTTTGCACCATCGTCAGCTTTATTACCAGTACCAACATTTCTGTCTACATCTACACCACCGATCCCACGACCGTCTGTGTCTTTGGCAATGATGGAGACTTGATTCAACGAAAAACCTGCATCTCGCAATTCTGTAATTGCTACTTCAGCATCTCGACGATGAGAAAATATCCCGATTGCACGTTTGGCAACACCACTATAACCCGTATTTGGAGTTGGAGTCACATAACCAGTGGTTGCATTCGTAGCATCTGGATGTTCATAAATGCCAAACTCTTCTACGCCCTGACGATTTAGAATTCCTTCTGCTCTTAGGACTTCTGAATCTGTACCATCGATAATGACTAAATAGTGTCCTCGTCTGACGCGTTCGTCGTAAACTTTAGCTCGTTCTTCAGGAATTCCTAGACCAATTAACGCACCAAGTAAACTACCAGCTACTGCGCCAATACCAGCGCCAGCGAGAGTTGTAGCTAGGGTAGTTGCTGCGGCTCCAGCCAACATAATTGGCCCAATTCCAGGAATTGCTAAAGTGCCAAGACCGACTAATAAGCCAGCCAATCCCCCTAAAGCACCGCCTGTAGCAGCTCCAACTTTAGCACCTTCATCAGATTGGTCGCCGACGCGATCGCTCACATCCGCACCAGCAATATCGTCTCTGTCTCCATCTTGTGTAATGACAGAAACTCTGTTCATGTCAAAGCCAACTTTTTTTAATTCATGTAGGGCATGTTCAACATCTCGACGATGAGAAAATACACCTACAGCACGTTTATGTAGACCTACAACCATTATTCTTTCTCCTCAGCCAAAATCAATTATTTACTAATTTATAGCTCCTAATAACCCTTATTAATACATGTTTCTATTTATTTTTCATCAATCGCTTGGAAGAATTTTTGTCTCTATCATTAGATATAGGTGATTTTATCTAAAGTTAGTAACTAAATCTCTATTAGTAAATATATTTCCTTTTATGAAGTTTATATAACAATTATTCGATGTTTTCAGTTTACTCAATAAAATTGATACCAAAAAACATGATTTTCTAGCGTTGACTACTCTAACTCACCCACTCAAAACCTGCTATATAGATAGATACAATTTTATTAAATTTACTTTTGCATAATAAATTTTCTTTGGTAAAATATTAAATAAATCATAAATTTTATTTAGAAATATACAAGAAAAATATTTATCTTTTTAAATACAACTTTTGGACAACTAACCTATTACCTAAGAAAGTACCAGCTTACATAAATGATAATTAAACTGATAAATAAGCCATTTTATAAATGGGTATTTAATTGAGTAAAAGTGGGAAAATCCTATGTTTCAAGGTGTTTTAACGATTTGGGGATGGAATTGGCTACCTTTAGGATTAGCGCCGATAACTTTAGCTCAGGAAGTACTAACTCCAGAAGAAGCATCAGTTGTTTTTTCTGGGCCTAAATTGTTGGTGGCACTGCTAGCTGGGGTTTTGATGGCATTTGCTTTTCAATTGTTATTGACAAACTTTTCAGTTGCTGTCGGAATTTCATCTTGGGAAATTGATTCAGATTCTGATGATGAGTCTGAAAGTTTGGGTAAGACAATTCGTAAAGGTCAAGCTAAAGTTGGTACTTGGGCGCTAATAACCGTTAGCATCGCATTATTTATTGCTTGTTTTTTAGCAGTAAAACTGAGCCTAATCGAAAGCGCATTTTTAGGAGCAATTATTGGTGTAGTTATTTGGTCTACCTATTTTTCACTAGTAATTTGGTTGGGTTCATCGGCGGTAGGCTCTTTAATTGGTTCTATATCTAATACTGTCACTTCTGGTTTTCAAACTCTGATGGGCACGGCAACTGCTGGCATCGGTGCTAATAGTGCGAAAAAACAGTTAGTTTCTACTGCTGAAGATATTACAGCCGCAGTCCGACGGGAATTAACTTCAAGTTTTGATTCTGAAGGTATTAAAAATACGCTTCAAAGTTCTTTAAGCTCTCTGCAATTACCAAAGCTAGATATTAAAGAAATTCGGAGTCAATTTGACCAGCTTCTTAAGGATACAGATTTGCAATCTGTTACTAACAGCGACCTTTTACAAAATATCGATCGCCAAACATTTGTTGATTTGATCAGCAGCCGTGGCGATTTATCTAAAGAAGATATCAATAGCATTGCTGACCAATTTGAAGGTGCATGGCAACAAGCTTTAAATCGCCAAAATCCCACAGAACAAGTAATTAATTTACTCAAGTCTGCTACTCCTGAAGAACTTAATTCTGAGCAATTGGGCGAACGGCTTCAAGAACTGGTTACAATCGGAGGCGGTAATGGCAATGGTGTAATCAAGCAAGCTATTAGGTATGGCTTAAGTGCAGCTGCACCAGCAGTTATGGAACGAGTAAACCTTTCTAATATCGATGTGAACAAAATTACAACTCAGTTGCAAAAACTGAAAGAAAAAGTTCAAGATGTCGATGTCGAACAAATCACAGAACAACTTCAAAAGTTTAAAGAGCAAGCAACTGAGCAAGTATCTGCAAAATTGCCAATCTCACTGGAAAACGCGATTAAGGCAGATGTAAAAGACTACATATTGCATTCGTTTCCTTGGCACTTCAATCGAATTACCCTAGTAGATGAATTTAAAGAAGTCATCTATGACGTAAATGCAGATCCAACAACTGTGAGACGGGAGTTAGAAGAAATCAATCAAGAATATTTCACCAACTTACTAAAGCAACGTGGTGATATTAGCGAAGCTAGGGTGAAAGAAATTTCCGAACAAATGGAAAGCGATCGCCTGGAAGTTTTAGAGACTGTCAAACAGGCTCAAGCACGAGAAAAAGAGCAAGATTTTCGCAGCCGCATCGAAGATTATCTGCGTTCGACAGGGAAAGACGAACTCAATCCTGAAGGTATTGAACGAGACTTTGGCAAGTTGCTAGACGATCCACAAGCTGGTTTTGAAGATTTAAGTAGCCGCTTTGGGCAATTTGACCGCGATACTTTTGTACAATTGCTCCAACAGCGTCAAGATATCAGCGAAGAGGAAGCTAATAATATTGTTAGTCAACTCGAACGCAACCGCGATAATTTCTTGAATCGTGCTAGAGAATTGCAAGAACAAGCAAAAGCAAAAGCCGATGAACTGCGCCAAAGAGTTGAAGACTATCTGCAAAATACTAATAAAGACGAACTCAATCCTGAAGCTATCAAACGCGAGTTTAAAGTTTTACTAGACGATCCCCAAGCCGGAATTAGCCTTTTACGATCGCGCCTATCGCAATTTGACCGCGATACACTGGTACAATTGCTCAGTCAGCGTCAAGATTTGAGCGAAGAACAGGTAAACCAAACTCTCGACCAGCTTGAAGCAGTCCGAGATAGTATTTTACAAGTACCGCAACAAGCAAAGGAACAGTACGAAAAAACTACAAAAGCGATCGCTGAATATCTCCGCAATACCAACTTGGAAGAACTTAATCCAGAAGGTATTAGAGCAGATTTGGAAAAATTACTCGACGATCCTCAAGCTGGAGCCTTAGCACTGCGCGATCGCTTGTCTAATGTCGATCGAGAAACCTTGGTAAAACTCGTCAGTCAACGCGGCGACTTGAGCCAAGAACAGGTTAATCAGATCATTGATCGCGCTCAAGATGCCATTGGTGATATCCTGAGAACGCCACGACGTCTAGCCAAGCGCACCACTCAACAAGCTTTAGATTTTGAAGCCAATCTCGAAGAATATCTGCGTAATACCAACAAAGAAGAACTCAATCCCGAAGGAATCAAACGCGATTTACAATTGCTGCTGTCTTCTCCCCGTGCTGGAATCGGGAGTTTAAGCGATCGCGCCTCGAAATTTGACCGTTCGACAATTGTGGCGCTGTTATCCCAACGTGAGGATATCTCAGAAGAGGAAGCTAACCGAATTGTGGATCAAATTGATTCTGTTCGCAGCTCGATTGTCGAACAATTCCAGCAGATTCAGCAAAGAGTGCAATCAGTTTTAGATGGAGTTTTTGCGAAAGTTCGCAACTATCTCAACTCCCTGAATCGTTCCGAACTCAACTATGAAGGCATTAAGCAAGACTTTGCGAAAGTGTTCGACGATCCCCAAGCCGGATTTGAAGCATTGCGCGATCGCCTCAGTGAATTCGATCGTGACACCTTAGTTGCTGTATTGAGTTCTCGTGAAGATATTTCCGAGGCGGATGCTAACCGGATAATTAGCCAAATAGAAGCGGCGCGAGATGGCGTATTGCAACGAGCCGAACGCATCCAAAAAGAAACTCAAAAACGCTTGAAAGCGATTCAAAAACAATCTAAAAAGCAAGCTGAAGAAACCAAGAAAACCGTTGCAAATGCTGCGTGGTGGATATTTGGGACAGCGATTACTTCCCTTTGCGCCAGTGCGATCGCAGGTGCGATCGCTGTGACTGGGATAACTTTACCTGGGTAAAATATCTTCATCATCAGGAATTTAGAGAAATACAAAGTGGTATTCAGTCTTTATAAATGAATGCCACTTTTTTTATTTATAAAAACAAGTACTATCGTCTGTACTACCATGACCTTGTTATTCCGATTGGCAAAGCAGACAACGATATAATTAACACCGGATCGGGTAACGATGTTTTCGATTTCAACTTCGTTTCAGAGAGTTAACCTGGTTTATTGCAGGATGCGATCGCTGATTTTGTTGGAAACGGTATCCTTGCAGGGGATCGAATCGATTTATCTACCATCGACGCCAACTCCATTAAAGAGGGCAACCAAGCCTTCACTTTTATCGGCAGTCGCGCATTCTCTGGAATCGGTCAAATCCGTTATTCAGGAGATATTCTCCAAGGTAGCAATGATGGGGATCTGTCGGCTGAGTTTGAAATTCGGCTTGCAAGAGCGCCACAACTAGTGGAAAGCGACATTATCCTTTAATTTAATATTATCTGCCTTGAAAATAAGGCAGAATGCAGAATTTTGATAATTGAATAGTTGTAAATAGAGATAAGTTTAGCTTGCCTCTCTTATAGTTTATAGTTATTAAATTGCGCCGCATATACATCAGAAAATCAGGTAATATAATCGCAACTGTTGCGATGATGCCACTTAATGAAAAAGATGTCAGAGAATTTTAGAAGGCAAGTTGTGATCCAAGGTATGTAGCGATGTCTACGACGGGCTACGCCTACGCACTGGTTAACAAGGCTTTTAAGTTATTGGGAATTATTTTTTTATACATAACTAGATAAATTACTCAATAAATCTCAAAAAGCAAAACCAACCCTATCTGAACAAAGGTTTCCGATTTTGTTTTAGCGAGAGGAATAAAATAAGGTTAATTACTCTTTCTTATAGATAGAAAAAATTAGGCTTGAAAGTAATACTATAGTCTTGTGATTATGAATAGAATCAAAAGGTTCTAAAATTTATGCGCTTCTGTACGAGGAAGTTTACTTGTATTATGACAGCCTACTACTGCAACCAGTAAAGACATAAAAACATCACATCACTCTTGGCATAATTTTGATACCAACGTCATCAATACATTCAGTGCTTGTCAAATCTTCAAACTTAACAGCAAAGAACTGTTGCAATCAGGTGTGCGTCAGTTATCTCTTCCCACTCGTTATTTCTTTGCCTTGTTTTTTCGGCGTTGCTGAATGACAGTGTGAAATTTAAAAATTCAATCTTTGAAACTGTTTCCTTTACACCTTTGGGGGAAAGCAAATTCATACTCTTAATCAGCAACACCATTTTCTGATGGGAAAGTGACGAGGTTATTTTTATCCTCTAAGTTCAGGAGAAATTTACTAATGGCAATTGTCAACGGTACCATTTTTAATGACAACAATACCATCAACGGTTCCCCACTTATCTTTCGTCCTGCCCTAAATGGAGGTGCTGGCAGCGATATCCTTAACGGCGATGTCGGCGACGATATCTTAAATGGGGATGCTGGCAGCGATATCCTTAACGGCAATGCCGGCGATGATACCCTAAATGGGGGTGCTGGCAGCGATATTATTAACGGTAATGCTGGCAGCGATATCCTTAACGGCAATGCTGGCAGCGATATCCTTAACGGCAATGCTGGCAGCGATATCCTTAACGGCAATGCCGGCGATGATACCCTAAATGGGGGTGCTGGCAGCGATATCCTTACTGGCGGTGCTGGGACTGATTCTCTTACTGGCGGTGCTGGCAACGATATTTTCGATTTCAACTCAGTTTCAGATAGTCCTACTGGTTTGTTACGGGATGTTATCACTGACTTCGTTGGAAACGGTATCTTTACAGGCGATCAAATCAATCTATCTACCATTGATGCTAACTCCAGTGTAGCGGGCAACCAAGCCTTCACTTTCATCGGGGTTAGCGCATTCTCAGCAGCCCGTCAGGTTCGTTATTCAGGAGGTATTCTTCAAGCTAACATTGATGGGGATCTGTCGGCTGAGTTTGAGATTGGAGTGACAGGAGCACCACCACTAGTGGCAAGCGACATCATCCTCTAATCTAATAGACCTCTTGCAAAAACGCTTCACACCCTACTTCTAAGAGCAAGCGCTTAGGAGTGGGGTTCTTATTTATGATTTATGCAAAAAATCTAATATTGAAGAATAATTCAGCAGGAAAGCCAAACATCCTCCAACTGTGAGAAAATGTACTCAGCTTGAACCTGTCAAGAATGATATTGCAAGAATCAAGCACAGTTAAATACTAACCAAATTGCTCATATTAGCTACACCTAACAGAAGCACATCTAAAAATAGAAAATTACCAATACTTGCCAGGGTCTGATCGTGCTGCCTATGCATGAGAAAATCAGTTAATACAATCGCAACAGTTGCGATGATGCCATAATAGCCAAATTGTAAGGGACTTCCAGAAATTAAATTATTCAATTTTGTGAGCGAAGACGATCGTTAGATTCTTCCTCCCCTGCTTCAAGAGCGCCCCCTGCTTCCCCTGCTCACGCAAGCGATGGGTATTTTTTTTGTTGGAAGTCCCTAACGCCAGAGGTGCAGCGATCGCACTAGTCTAACAAGGGAATGACACTAAGTTAAAATACAGCCCCGATTCTAGGAGGCTCGAGTGACTTTACCATAGGCAGCAGCCCTCTTGAAATACATTTCCAGTCTTAAGACTGGGAACGAACTCAAGTTACACAAATCTTTAGGCTTTTCTTAGGGTCATGCGTCTAACAAAGCTTTTAACTTATTGGCAATTATTTCTTATATCTAACTACAGAAACCATTAAACAAATATCAATATGCAAAATTAATCCTATCTGAACAAAGGTTCCCGATTTTATTATGGTGAGAGGATAAAAGAAAGTTAACTATTATTTTTTATCAAGGAAAAATTATGCTGGAAGGTAATACTATACTGTTGTTATCCTGAATACAGGAATATTTTATTTAAATCTATATAATTACGTAGGATAAAATCTACTTATTCATTAGTGTTTTCCAAATATAACGACTGAAAACATAAGTTATTAGGACATCAAAGGAGTTTTAGCGAAAATTTGATATAAACATCATCAAATACATCCAGTACTTCTTAAATATTCTCAAATATTCTCAAATATTCAAACTTAATAGTCAAGACCAGTTCCAATCAGGTTTGGTTCAAGAATATATTGCTACTCGCAAGCTTTTGACCTTATTTTATCGGCATTGCTAAATGAAAGTGTGAAATTCCCAGATTATATGTTTAAAATTGTTTACTTTATGCTTTTAAAGGAAACCAAATTTATACTCTTAATTCAGCAATGCCGTTTTATAATAGGGAAGTAAAGACTTAATTTTTTTTCCTCTAAGTTTAGGAGAAACTCATCAATGGCAACTTCAATATCAATTTCCGTCGGTAGCGGCAGTGTTAGTAACAGTTCTAGTAGTCATAGCAGTAGTAGCAATAATGGTCAGAGCGATATCATTAACGTTAGTGGTGGCAACAGTACCCTTATAGGTGGTAGTGGCAACAGTTTCCTTAACGGTGGTAGTGGCAACGATAAGCTCTTTGGTAATGCTGGCAACGATACTCTTAACGGTGGTGCTGGCAACGATAGCCTGAATGGCGGTACTGGCAAAGATATTCTCACTGGAGGATCGGGTAATGATACTCTCATCGGCGGTGATGGGGATGATATCCTGACTGGCGGTACTGGCAAAGATATTCTCACTGGAGGATCGGGTAATGATATTTTCAAGTACAACTCAACTTCTGAGAGTCCACTTTCGTCACGTGACTTAATCACTGACTTTCGTGGAAACGGTAGTTTGCCAGGCGATCAAATCGATCTATCTACTATCGATGCCAACTCCACTATTGGGGGCAACCAAGCTTTCACTTTCATTGGGAGTGGTCAATTTTCCGCACCGAGTCAAATCCGTTATTCTGGAGGTATTCTGCAAGGCAACACTGATGGAAATCTGTCAGCTAATTTTGAAATTAGGCTTATAGGAGCACCACAATTAGTGTCAAGTGACCTCATCCTTTAATTTAATATTCCTGCCTTGAAAATAAGGCAGGAGGCAGAAAGCAGAAGGCGCTAGAGAATGAAAATATCTCTTTCCAGCCCTCAGTCCCTAGTCACTATTTTCAAGGCAGATATAATTTGGAAGAAGAACTCTACTGCAAAGCTAGGGTGTCTCCGTTATGTACCGGAATCAATATCAATATACTGAGCTATAAACGTAGAAAGTCAGAGCCTCAACTTGCGGCAATGGCTTTTTTTCATATTTAAATTCGTATTGCTATCCTAGTATTTCCGACACTCTAGATGCCTAATACCATTTCTTTGTGAGCCTGCGCCAAATTTTCTTTCTTCCTTTGTATCCTTCTCTAACGAGACGCTACGCGAATGCGCCCTACCTTGCAGGTTCGCTCTTAGCGTTCTCGTAAGAGTAGTCACTTTGCGTCTATGCAGTTTGTTCCTGATATAATTTGGCGCATCTTTATACAGAATTGGTATAACACACAAGAATCATCCCTATTTTATACAAACGCTTAGATGAAGATTATTCTAATTAGGACTGACCAAAAGACACGGTGAAACATAGAGAATTACTCATATTCGATCGCACCGCCCAGGCATGAGAAAATCAGGTAATACAATCGCAACTGTTGCGATAATGGCACGGAAGGAAAAAAGATGTCGGAAAATTTGAGAAGCCAAATTGTAACGCAAGGGGTGCAGCGATCGCATCACTCAACAAGGCTTTTAAGTTATTGGCAATTACTTGATTATACATTAACGACAGAAACCACTAAACAAATCTCAATAGGCAAAACCAACACTATTTGAAAGCTGTGTTCAGACAGGTTCTGTCGAGAGTAATAAAAGAGAGTTCGTTATTATTTGTTATAAAGATAAAAAAGCCCGCTTGAAGGTAGTATTATAACTATTGTGATTATAAATAAAGTAAAAATATCTTAAAACCTATGCAATTCCGTAGGAGATGATCTGCTTGTTCTCTAGCAGCCTACCACTAGAACCTATGAAGATATAAAGCACAAGGACATAAAACGACTCTTGGCACAATCAATTTTGATGCCAACATCATCAATACATCCAGTGCTTCCCAAATCTTCAGGATTAACAGCAAAGACCTGATTAGAACAGGTCTAATTTGTTATATCTTCCCACTGGTTATTTCTCCACCTTGTTTTCTCAGGGTTGCTGAATAAAAATGTGAAATTTCAAAATTCAATATTTGAAACAGTTTCCTTTTCCCCAAAAGAGCAAAGGAAATTCATCCTCTTAATTAGCAATGCTGTTTTCTGATGGGGAAGTGACGAGGTAATTTTTTTACCCTCTAAGTTTAGGAGAAACTCGCTATGGCAACCATTAACGGTACTAATGGCCCTGACAATCTGTCCGGTGGAGTTGATTTTTTTAGTTTCGGTGATATCATCAATGGATTTGATGGCAACGATACGATTTTCGGTGGAGACGGTGACGACACACTCATAGGCGGTGCTGGGACTGATACTCTCACTGGAGGTGGAGGATTCGGTAACGATGTTTTCAAGTTCAACTCAGTTTCTGAGAGTCAACCTGGTGTTTTACGGGATGTTATAACTGACTTTGCTGGAGTTGGAAACGGTATCTTTAGAGGCGATCAAATCGATCTATCTACCATTGACGCCAATTCCACTATAGCGGGCAACCAAGCCTTCACTTTCATTGGGGCTAGCGCATTCTCTGCACCCGGTCAGGTTCGTTATTCAGAAGGTATTCTCCAAGCTAACACTGATGGTAATCTGTCGGCTGACTTTGAAATTCAGCTTACAGGAGCGCCACAACTAGTGGCAAGCGACATTATCCTTTCCGGTACTTTTACTTTTTCTGATACTTTGACTTTTAATGATAGCGATGAGGGTATCAGTACCAGCACAGATGGCACAACTAGTGATGGCGGTTTGGGGATTGGCGACTCTAGTGCTAGCTCTGGTGAAGACGGCGGTTTTGTTGACATTGGTGCTAACGATAATTTCAACCGTACTATTAAAGGCGGTAGTGGCAACGATACTATTAACGCTGGCGGTACTGGTAACGATACGATTGACGGCGGAGCGGGCAACGATACTATTAACGGCGGTCGTGGCAACGATATACTCACTGGCGGTACTGGGGCTGATATTCTCACTGGAGGATCGGGTAATGATATTTTCAAGTACAACTCAACTTCTGAGAGTCCACTTTCGTCACGTGACTTAATCGCTGACTTTCGTGGAAACGGTAGTTTGCCAGGCGATCGAATCGATCTATCTAGTATCGATGCCAACTCCACTATTGGGGGCAACCAAGCTTTCACTTTCATTGGGAGTGGTCAATTCTCCGCACCCGGTCAAATCCGTTATTCTGGAGATATTCTGCAAGGTAACACTGATGGGAATCTGTCGGCTAATTTTGAAATTAGGCTTATAGGAGCACCACAATTAGTGTCAAGTGAACTCATCCTTTAATTTTTTAATATTCCTGCCTTGGAAATAAGGCAGGAGGCAGGAGGCAGAAGGCACTAAAGAATGAAAATATCTCTTTCCAGCCCTCAGTCCCTAGTCACTATTTTCAAGGCAGATATAATTTGGAAGAAGAACTCTGGTGCAAAGTTAGAGTGTCTCCAGTTTTGCAGCGGAATCAATATACTGAGCTATAAACGTAGAAAGTCAGAGCCTCAACTTGCGGCAATGGCTTTTTTTCATATTTAAATTCGTACTGCTATCCCTAGTATTTCCGGCACTCTAGATGTCTAACACACAAGAATCATCTTTATTTTATACAAACGCTTAGATGAAGATTTATTCTAATTAGGACTGACCAAAAGACATGGTGAAATATAGAGAATTACTCATATTCGATCGCATCGCCCAGGCATGAGAAAATCAGGTAATACAATCGCAACTGTTGCGATGATGGCACGGAAGGAAAAAAGATGTCGGAGAATTTAAGAAGCCAAATTGTAACGCAAGGGGTGCAGCGATCGCCTAATCGAGCTATGCTGCGTGCAGTTGGTTTTAAAGATGAAGATTTCAATAAAGCCATTGTGGGCATTGCCAATGGTTACAGCACGATTACTCCCTGTAATATGGGGATAAATCAACTGGCGCTCATAGCAGAGGTTGGGATTAAAACCGCCGGGGCGATGCCGCAAGTGTTCGGCACAATTACTATTAGCGATGGGATTTCAATGGGAACTGAAGGGATGAAATATTCCCTAGTGTCACGGGAAGTGATTGCCGATTCCATTGAAACCGCTTGTACTGGACAAAGTATGGATGGTGTGCTAGCCATTGGCGGTTGTGATAAAAATATGCCAGGGGCAATGCTGGCGATCGCTCGGATGAATATCCCTGCAATATTCGTTTACGGTGGCACAATTAAACCCGGTCACTACAACGGACGCGATTTAACTGTTGTCAGTTCTTTTGAAGCTGTTGGTCAATACAGTGCTGGAAAAATTGACGAAAAGGAATTATTAGAAATTGAAGGTCGAGCTTGTCCTGGTGCGGGTTCCTGCGGGGGTATGTTCACAGCTAACACTATGTCTTCAGCATTTGAAGCGCTGGGGATGAGTTTACCCTATTCCTCGACAATGGCGGCAGAAGATGCCGAAAAAGCCGACAGCACGGAAAAATCAGCATTTGTGTTAGTCGAAGCCATTCGCAAACAAATCTTACCCCGCCAAATTATCACCCGTAAATCTATAGAAAATGCCATCTCTGTGATTATGGCAGTCGGTGGTTCGACCAATGCAGTACTCCACTTTTTAGCGATCGCCCGCGCTGCTGATGTAGAGTTAACTATAGACGACTTTGAAACTATCCGCGCCCGCGTTCCCGTTTTGTGTGATTTGAAACCAAGTGGTAAATATGTCGCTACAGATTTGCACAAAGCTGGTGGTATTCCGCAAGTTATGAAGATGTTACTTGTGCATGATTTATTACATGGTGATAGCCTCACCATCAGCGGTCAAACCATTGCAGAGATATTAGCAGACATACCAGAAGAACCATCTGCCAATCAAGATGTGATTCGGACTTGGAATAACCCGATGTATGCTCAAGGACATTTAGCCATCCTCAGAGGTAATCTGGCAACAGAAGGGGCTGTCGCCAAAATTACTGGGGTGAAAAAACCAGTAATTACCGGGCCTGCAAGGGTATTTGAATCGGAAGAAGCTTCTTTAGATGCAATTTTGGCGGGTAAAATTCAAGCTGGCGATATTCTCATCATCCGTTACGAAGGGCCTAAAGGCGGCCCTGGAATGCGAGAAATGTTGGCTCCCACCTCAGCAATTATCGGTGCTGGTTTGGGTGACGCTGTAGGATTAATTACCGACGGACGCTTTTCTGGCGGTACTTACGGCATGGTGGTTGGTCATGTTGCACCAGAAGCCGCAGTTGGTGGTATGATCGCGCTTGTAGAAGAAGGCGATAGTATTACTATTGATGCACCCGCTCGTTTATTACAGTTGAACGTATCCGAAGAAGAATTGACCCGTCGTCGTGCCAACTGGCAGCCTCCCGCTGCCCGTTACACTAAAGGCGTGTTGGCGAAATATGCCAAATTAGTATCTTCTAGCAGTGTTGGTGCTGTGACAGATTTGGACTTGTTTTAATTAACCTGACACGATCTGAACTACCTAGACTGGCCGCTAGGTACAGTGTGGGTAGTTATACTCTAAAGTTATACCTCTCCATTCCCTACTACCTTGACTTATAGATGGGAAATATGTATAATTGCGATCGCACAGAAGGGGAGTAGCTGCTGGCAAAAAATATAAAAGCCAGTACATCTGAATCAACATACTGGCGATGAGCCTGGTTCAGGTGGCAAGTAATCAATATTTGAAAGCGAGACCTTCACTAAGTTCACACCGAAAAGTGTAAACTTGGTGAGGTCTTTTGGCTCTCATCAAGCTTCACATCGGTAAACGATTCTTCAGGAGCTTGAGAGAGTGTTAACAGCTTTTACCGCAGGTTTATTACTAATTACAGTTTCAGAACTAGGCGATAAAACATTTTTTATTGCTGTAATTTTGGCAATGCACCACCCGCGGCGGCTGGTATTTATAGGTGTGACAGCTGCTTTGGCGGCGATGACAATCCTTTCGGTAATATTTGGACAAGCGGTATCTTTGTTGCCAAAAGTTTATATTCATTACGCCGAAATAGCTTTATTTATTGCCTTCGGTATCAAGCTGTTGTATGACGCTAGTAAGATGTCCGCTGCTGCTTGTGATACAGAAGTTGTAGAAGAAGCTGAGGCTGCGGTAAAACAAGCAGATTTGCAGTTACCAAAGCAAAAGACTTCCTTGGCAATTGTCGTAGAAGCCTTTGTGTTGACATTTATGGCAGAGTGGGGCGATCGCACCCAAATTGCCACTATTGCCCTAGCAGCAGGCAATAACCCCATTGGAGTTACAATAGGTGCAATTTTAGGACATTCCTTATGTGCTGCGATCGCAGTTATCGGCGGCAAAATGATTGCCGGACGCATTTCTGAGCGTCAACTAACTTTTATTGGCGGATGCCTGTTTTTAGTCTTTGGTGTAGTTGCAGCCATTGAGGGAGCGTGAGGGGAAGAAGTAGGAGAGCAGAGGATCGGGGGAGGCAAGGGGACAAGGTGACAAAAGTTAGAACTTGCAACAAGTCTTTCCCTTCTCCTTGTCCCCAAGTCTCTTCCCCATGCCCAATGCCCAATACCCTTACTTGGGCGTACTTTCCGGTGAAGGCGCGGGAGATGCAACAGGATTAGGTGTGGGGGAAACCGTTGCTGCCTTTTTAATTCCGTCTTTGTACTGAGCAGGTGCTAAAGCTACGGCACTATCAAACAAAGGTTTTGCATCTGCGTCTTTGCCCTGTTGTTTTAGGAGCATCGCTTTTGCCACGACGGGGCGAAAATCCTTGGGATCTTTCTTAATTGCCTGGTCATAAACAGAGCTAGCTTGAGCGTAACGTTTCTGGGAAGCATGAACAGAACCTAACAGCACCTGCACGGCGACTGTATCTACACTTCCAGGCTGAATTGTATTTGCTTGGGCTGCGTTAGAGAGGGTTTCTTGCAACAAACCAATGGCTGCTTCGGGGCGTTGTTGACTAATCAATAGAGCAACCATTCCTTGCAAAGCCTTCAAATCCCCTGGTTTCGTAGACAAAATCGAGCGATAAGCTTGAGCGGCTCCTTCGCGATCGCCAATTTGCTGTTTGGCTTGAGCTAGTAACACTGAATATTCTGACTGTTCGGGATTCAGTTTTGCTAGCATTTCTAGGGGTTCAATGACAACTTGGATATCAGCCGGTTTAACCTCACTTTTATCTTTTTGACTCAGTAATTGCAGCCGCGCCTGTAACAGACCCTTAAGCGCAGTCTGATTTTCTGGTTCCCTTTGCAAAACCTGTTCATAACCCCGTACTTCGTCTTCCAGTTTTGATTTTTGGTCAGCAGAGGGCAAACTACCTTTGGTGCTAGCGGTATTCTGACTTGAGGGTGGCGTATTATTAAATGCTCCAATTATGGGAATCACCGAAACACCCACAAAAGCAAGAATTGCTACCGCTAAGACGACTTGAACTATCCAACGATTGCGCGGTTGAGACACGGTTTTGTCTTTCTCCTAAATTTTAATGACATTATTATTTACACAAATCGTAAAGTTAAAAATTTCCAAAACTTTGCGGAATACCGCCAATTGCCTGTGAATTTTATAACAATTAACTATCCACACTGCTAAAGTAAGTGATGACTTTAGGAGGAGCCGTCAGAATTGTAGCTATGATATGCTTCCGAAACTAGTGTAAAGCCGCTAAATTAGACATTTAGTGTTTATACATTAAATTTAGCGCTTTTAGGATTGTATAGAGTACCCTAGTGTGATTTTGTGAAAAGCCAATATACTTTCATCAGTCGCACAAATGCTCTTTCCAGCTGCCTTTGTAAAATCCCACAATGGGATGTGTCTGTGCCGCAAGGAGTTTTTATGAATTCCGACCTGATGCCGTTGCCTGAATCTTCTAATTCTTCTGCCTCTAACCAACGCCCAACTAACGTAGAGGCAGCCGCTAATGTTCATATAGCAGCCCAGTCCTCTAAAGAAGTTGACAATTTGCCTGTCAACCCCAGCGAGACTGACTCAAATGGGAACTTGATTAATCGCCAGCAACCGATTCCGCCTCCCAGTGAACCGATGCAGTATCGAGCGATCGGGTTAGTTCGGGGTCGCTATCACGCTAGCAGCGAACAATTTACTCAAGGTACGCTGCTGACTCCAGATGGTGTAGAACTCAATGCCGTCCTCCTAGGCCGGATTATGAGCTTAGTCAAGAATCATCTAGACTTAGAAAAAGAACACTTGTGGGTAGTATATCCACGTACCAGACAAGAAAATGATACCTTGCACATCCAAATCGTCGGAGTTTGGGAGCCAGAAAATTTGGCTAAAAACTCAACAGATGAAGACGAATCGGATTTTGAGTTGCAAGAGTTACAGATACTCGATGATGGCTTATCCGAGAACTCTGAACTAAGTACAACTGCCCCCAAACCTTCATCAGAAGTTGCAGATGGTGGTTTTTCTGTTCGTGGTGAAGTAGTATACCAATCTTTTGATGCTAAAAGCTTGGTAGTCAAAATTAGGCAGGCTCCGCGTAAATCAACTGACAAACCCAAGTATTTTAAGTTGAAATTAAGGGGTGTACTAACTACCAAAGCAGTGGGTAAATTCTGGGACTTCCAAGCCAAGCGGGAAGCAGACGTTTTAGTAGTAGAAAAAGCCGAGGCGATCGCTGATTTGCCTAAAAAACGCAAACCACCATTTAAAGGTGGGCCTCGTGCTGGCGGTGGTGGTGCTGGTGGTAGAAAACCATTCCCTCCCAGACGCGCTGGCGAAACCCCTCGCCCCATCAAGAAAACAAGTACAGGCGGCGATCCCTCAGTGGTGTCAAAACCTATACCAAGAACACCCGCTCCTAAACCTATCAAGCGACCGAAACCGACTCAAGAGTAGAGTATTAGGGATTGGGAATTGGGGATTGGGCATTAAGGATTAAGGATTGGGAGCTAGGGATTAGAGATAGGGAATTAGATTAAATATTAGAGTTCAACTAATTTTTTCCAGTCCCCAGTCCCCAGTCCCCAGTCCCCAATATCAAAAATCCGTCCGACGATCTTGGGGTAGAAAAGATCGCTCCATCGGAATTGGAGAAACTGGTTCTGTAAGGGTAAACGTACCTGCTTCGATCCACTTTTTCAACTCTAGGGCGACTTGCCTAGAAAAAAACAAACTCGCTAAGGGGGCAGAGCGTACTGCTTTGCCCTCTATGGCGATCCGTCCAGATTTGAGTTGGGCGTAACTCACTAAACCAAAGGTGGGACGGACGCGCCGAGGAATGGAAAAATCTACTATTGGGGCTACTAAGTCTCGATCTTGGATGGCACAATGTTCAACTACTTGTTCATTTAATACAGGTAGCGGTACACCAACGCCTAACATTAATGAGGGGCCATAACTTTTGAAGTAACACCCCCGCACCCAATGAGCATCCATTTGCTTGGCGTCACCAATTAAAGCTAAAGTGGCGGAAGGCCCAATCGGTGTACGATTAGCTAAACGCTTTTGTAAGGGGAAGTGCTGAGTGCCTTCCCAGGCGACATAGCCAACACCACCGCCTAAAAAAATTCGAGTACCTATACCAACGAGTTGCAAATCGGGGTCGTTGAGTAAGGGGGAAATAGCACCGGGATTAGAATAAACAGCATTCCCCAGACGCGGTTGTAAAGGGCCGAGATAAGTGAAGAGGGAGCGATCGCCACCATTTACACCAACAATAAAATTTTGATAAAGATTGCGCGGATTGAATAAATAAAACTGATTAATTGTGTCACTGGTAATTGTAGTTTCAAAATTTGCTCTGGGGTAACAATCTGTTACTTGTCCTTGCGCTTTCACGTGTATAGGTTTACCAGCGATTAAATCTTCGATTACATGACCGCCACCACGTTCTCGCACTTCTTCTCCATCTGTCGTCTCCACAGCACAACTCGCACCCAAATATAAATCTACTGCCCCAAAACCAGAGTATGTTGGTACGCCATCTAACCAACAACGGCGAATTTTTATTGGGGGGTCAGTGTGTCCCAGATTGATAATTGCACCACTTGATTCCATCGGCTCAAAAGTACCAGTGGTAATTACATCAACTTCTTTAGCAGCTTTAGCAACACCGATTTCTACAACTCGTGCTTTTAATTCTTCAGTTGTCAACACCACTGCACGTTGGCGCTTAATTTTCTCGTTAATTTCTGCAATTGTTCGCATCTTATCAGTGCTTGCGCTTCCTAGTGAATTGAGAATAGGGAGTAGGGAAAAGAAATTTTTATTGCTCCTTTTGAGCGCAGATTATCGAGACTCTTGGATAATTTCATCTCGAAATATTTGTCGCCAATCTCTGCCCGACAGCTTACCCGGATAAGGGTAAAATTCCAAAAAATAATTCAAGTATTGCAAAGTCCAAATGATATATTTTTTGGGGCAAGCAAACCGTTTGTATCTAAAAAACTTTTATATCTACGTAAAATTACCAGAAAAAACCCTTGCATTATCAATCAAATGTATGTATGGTTAGGATTAAGCGGACTTACTGGACTTAAATAATTCTACGTTAACCGAAAGAAACATTTTTGGTTTTTGTAAAGTATTCTAAGCCAACTAGTCAATCGCATAGTGGGAGTTAATAGCAGATGCTAGAAAGTTTTGGGGAGGGAGAAATTATTTAAGAGCGGTAATAGAAGGGATATCTAAGCAAAAAGAAGTTGCTCTCTAGGTAACTTATTCTGACTTCTACCCCCTTAAAACAATTCTACTTGTTGCGATTGATTTTATTGCTACATTTCACCTGATAACGAATTGAGTAAGAGGCAATGACTACTTCTGAATTAACTAATCTTGAGCAAAGAAACCAAAGTAATATTTCCGATAGGATTGAAAATTTATCCTCCCCATCAGATGAAAAAAAGTTGTTTAACCTGAAGGTAATAGAATATTTATTACTTGCAGCTTTTGTGTCTGCTGGACTATTTATTATTTTTCTTTCAGATGATAAAACCGTTGTAATTTCTGGAGCGGTATCTCTAACTTTTTTGTTTTTTTTGTTGCTCATCAATAGACAAGTATTTCAGAATTATAAGCAGGCAGCTTATAAGTCTGAACTCACCAAAAAAGCTGAACTCTATAGTTATTTATTGACCAATCCTAATTCCTGGAATAAAGATACGCTAACTCTGACAAGAGGGAAGGCTTTACAATACAGCCAAGACTTGATTGATGATTACAAAAGAATTAGAGGTGTATCAAGGAATCTTTACTATAGTTTGCAAATTGCGACAGTGATTTTATCAGGAGTCACACCAATTTTAGTTCTGGTAGACAAATTAGAAGCAGGGCAAGCTTGGCTCAAGTGGCTCCCTGTGCTTTGCCCAGCGATTGCTTCTATAGTCGCGAGTATAGTTACCTCTTTTCCTTTTCAGAAGAATTCGCTTGCTGCTAATACAGCCGTTGAATTGTTAGAAGCTGAACAAGAGAAATTTGTATTGGGAGTGACTCCGCCTTATCGTTGTTATGATGTGTCTGACGAAACCCAACAGCAACAAAAGGCAAGTCAGGCATTAGAATACTTTATTGTTCAAGTGAACAATATTCATCTCAACCAATTGCAACAAACGAGTGAGACGCAATCAGAGAAGACAGAATCAGCTTCATCTAATGAGTCAAACAAAGTAACAGCAGAGGGAACGAACCACAAGGATAGCTGATGAACTGAACAAAAAATGAGAGTTTTAAAGGCTCTCTCCGAAACGGAGAGAGGTTTGGAGAGGGGTGCTTACTATACTTTGCGACTTTTCAAACATCCTCTAAAATCGAGTGATTAATCTTATTGTTTCAAGATATCATCATCAATCGAGGGATTTTCATTTATATCTGGATTTTCTGCCGTCCAATTATCATCTGTTCCAGGAGATTCAGAAACTATCACAAATTCAGTCTCTTTTCTATTGTTATTTCCCCATTCATCCAAAACATCTTTAATTAACACTTCTTGCAACCAAATTTTAGCGACAACAGTTAGAGGTAGCGCTAGAAATAATCCTAAAAAGCCAAAGAAAGTCACGAAAAATAGCTGTGCAATTAAGGTTATGGCTGGCAGCAATGATACTTGATGCGCCATGACAACGGGCGTGATGAAATTACTCTCAACCTGTTGAATGATAAAGTAGAGAATCAAGACAGCGATCGCTTTCCAAGGTTCATCCAAGAAGGCGATCGCCATTGCTGGGATTACACTCATCGTTGGCCCCAGATTGGGAATCAAGTTAAAAAATCCCGCTAAAACTGCTAAAGCTAGTGCTGCCTTGACATGCAAAATTGATAAGCCAATCAGACTCATCAGACCCACTACAAAGATGGCAATGAAAGCGCCTGTAATCCATCCCTCCAAAGAGACTTCACATTTATCTAAAATTCCATCTACCCGCCGCCGATAAAATGAAGGGAAAAGCCGCACAAATACTTTGCGGTAAGCCACGGGGTCGGCTAACATCATTCCTGTCAAAACCAACACTAGCAAAATCTTGAGGACGACTTCTAAAGAACCAGATACAAAGGCAAAGGAGTTTCCCAGTAGCCGATTGACGAAGGGCTGTACTTGTTGAATGAGGCTATTGATATCTGGGATGTAAGGAACTAACTGGTCAGGAATACGAGTTCTCAAGGCATCAAGCCAACTATTAAAGCGTCCAAACCCTTTAGGAACTTGATAGGTTAGTTCTTGAAACTGCTGGGCAAATGGCGGCACAATTAGCCAGAAAAAACCCACGACACCTGCGAAAAAGATAGCTACTGCTAGGAGGACGGCAAATCCACGCCTCATCCCAAACCTTTGGAAGCGTTTCGCTAGCCGATTTAAGGTGGTGGCTAACACAACTGCGGCAAACATTAGCAAAAGCACTTCTCGAATTTGCCACAAGATGTATAAAGAAAGAACTATGGCGATTAAGCCGATCCATTGACCCAGGTTCACAGGCTAACTCCCAACGGTTGGCGAGATGCAATTTTATTGTAATTAAGCTAGGTTAGCTGATTTTAGGAACTTGTGCGTAAATGGTTTGAGTTAATTTTGTTTTTGTGCTTGAAATCGCCACAGTAGAGCGCTCGCTACGATCGCAATCGGCAACAATACTATAATCAGCGCGTTGCTTGCTGTCGCCGGAATTGGTAGACTTGGGCCTGCATACTTAATCAATACTGATAACAAAGCCGAGAGTAAAAGCAGTTTCAGAATTAATCCTAGTTGATTTTCCATAAAAGTACGGCAATACAAATTTTTGTGGTACGCACAAATTTGCGCTGTAGCGTCTAGTTTCTAGAATAAACCCACAGATACAATCCTTGTAGGTTCACAAAAATATAATTTTGAGTACCTGTCAGAAGCGAAGGATGTGAGGTGCGATCGCTAATAAACTTTGTGAGTGCTGCCTGAACCACAGACAGCATATTATACACTATTAAAGCTATACAGAAAGTAATCAGAGCAGCCTTTGAGTAATTTAAACTAAGCACAAAAAAATGCAGAGTTTTACCAAACTTTATTAGGACTTACGCACAGGTCACGGAAAATCAAACCACAGAGAACGCAGAGAACACAGAGGAATAAGAGTTAGAGAGGTTTTTTGCGTAAGTCCTATTTATTTGCTCCGAACTAGTTCAATTCTATATTTAGCTTTGATCAACTCAGGCAATTCTATCAAAAATTTTTTCACTCTAGCTTGAATATATTTAGAATTTTTAGGTACACGTTTAGCTATATACCTTAAGAAAGCAATCTGATAACCAAACTTATATCTAATTGCAGAAAATATATTAGACTTGACCTGGTTATCTGAACCTTTGTCTAGGTTTTTTAACTTTGATACTTCACGATGATATACGGGATGCTCTCCCCAAACGCAGGCAAAGTGTACAAGAGCAGGTGACACCACCTGATTGTATTTTTTAAAAGTAGATTGACCTTTAATCGTATCTATATTAAAAGAACCACGAAGACCGATAGGTGTTCGCATCATCTGACCATTATCTTCAAACATACTTTGATTGTGTAGCATCATCGCTAGGGCAAAAATACGTTCATCATTAGGGCCATCACCACGAAATTCACTAATGCCTAGCTTTCTCCAATCTCTTGAAAATTCTAGTGCTGTTTCAAAAAATGCCTTAGCAGTATCATTTTTCTCAAAATAATAGAGACCTCCATTAAATCTAGGTAGTTTTGTGAGATTAAATCGTTTGAGTGTGTCATCTACATCAATGAACTTATCTTTATCGCCTGCTTGAAGATATACATTACCTGCCACACTAAAACTTCTGCCTTGAAAATCATCAAAAATAAAGTTAATATCCCTTACTGCTATGCAATCACTATCAATACAAAGTGTGTATTTAAATAGAGAATAATCATAGACATGAAGCTTTTGTTTAACGTTAGAACCGTATTCATCTCTCAGGTCTATAACGTAATCAAAAAGTCCGATTAACTCTCGATCGTTTTGATTGTCAGTAACAATAGCACGCGGAACATTTGGTGAATGAAGACGTAGAGAACGTGCTAACGACTTTGCCATTTCGAGATAATAAGATGCTCCGTAAGCATAGGTGATAATGCCACGTTGTGAAATAAACATTATTTTTATTAATTAACAGCATCTAAGCCTTAGTTGTCTAACTGAATTTTAACTTACACGCTAAAGGATAGATATCTAATAATATCAACCAAGCTTAAATTCTATATAAAGTGTCCGTAAAGTCTAGTCTAAATTTTATTTTAATCTGTTTAAAAAGACCTAGTTAGTTGCCTTTAGAAAAATGAATATGTACAGCAAGAAACAACCAATAAACAACACAGCTATCGGATTTTATATTCATTCAACCCTAAAATTAAATGTAGAAAATAGATTTCTATTACATCTATTAACTTGATATTGAAATCATTGCCAGAAACTAGCGCGATCGCTAGTAGTATACTTACTGTTAGTTTGGCTTTGCTAGTAAACACAAAGCAGTAGGGTGCGTTATGGCGTTAAGCCTAACGTACGCTTTAGTTGAGACAATTATTACTATCTTGAAAGTATTCTTTGCTAATTGTGTCAGTAGGGAAATAATGCTTGTTTTCAACAACTACGGTATTATCGTTCTGGGCTAAATCTGTGCAATTGTAAATTTTTTTTGGCATAATAAATAATTTTGTGATTAAAGTTTACATATATATTTTGAAATTTCCACAGCTGCAAGCACCCGACGACTAGAAGTCGCTAAAGCATCTGTCTTAACATGAGTTGGGCAAATAACTCTGGCTGATTTGCCAAATTAGTGAAACTACTTTGCTGTACTACCTTGCCAGCTTGAAGTACGTAAATTCGGTCAGCGTTTTGGATGGTACTAAGGCGATGAGCGATCGATCGCAATTCTCGTCACGAACTGCTCTAAGCTTTGACTGACAATTGCCTGGGTTCTATTATCTAAGGCACTAGTCGCTTCATCAAATAGCAAAATCCTGGGTTTGAACGCCAACGCCCTCGCAATCAACAGCCGTTGTCGTTGTCCGCCAGAGAGATTACTACCTCCTTCACTCACCACTGTATGCATTTGCATTTTTACATCAAACTCAACCAGCCAAAAACTTGTTCAACAGTCAGTTCCAACTCGATACCCTCAAGAATGGGTAATTTATCAGCATCTTCGTATAATTCCAATCGCTGTCCAGGAAAAATCCCTAGCACACTTTCGTCTTCAGGGTTGATTAACCAGCCGACTTCAGTACCATTGCGCGAACAATGCAATAATTTACTCAATACTTTTTTTAATCTTTGGTCTGGGGAAAGAATTTCAATTGCCCAGTCGGGATGAATTTCAAAGCGGTTAGCAATTCTGCCAGATGGAGTTTTAGGAATTCTATCCCAGCGAAACGCAGACATATCAGGGACGATCGCAGCGCCGCCAAAAGTGCAGCGTAGTTCTGGGAAAGCGTAAGCAATTTTTTGGCTTTTAGCTATGCCGTTAATTGTTTCGCAAAGAGTAGTTTGGAGTAAACTATGTTCACCTTGAGGCATTGGTTTTTGAATGATTTCCCCGTTGATAAAATCTGATATTGGTTCAGTTTCCGGCAGTTTGAGGAAGTCGTCCAAAGTTAGTTGGGGTTGACTGGCAATAGTCATAGTGAGTGAAATAGAGGGGATGGTTTTATTATGTGCGTTAGCGATCGCCTACTCTTAAAGCTTGCTACGCCTCGTATCCTTCGTTTATGACAAGTGCTAGAAATTATATTTTTGGGAAACTTATGAGGCGATGAACTTGGACGGATACATCAGGAAAAACTAGGGGGACAATAGTACCTGTGGTTAATGTCAGTTCAGTTGTGTATTGCCCATTTTTTAAGTCTCGAAATACTTGCAACTGAGAATTTTTGAGATTGACAACCCAATATTCAGCAATGCCTGCTTTTGCATATTTTTTCTATCGCTTCGACAATAGCTTTAGTTTGATTTTAGTTGATTGCTAAGTTACAAATATTTTTGCACAGAGCAACACGCAGTAAGGACGCACAGATGTGCGCCCCTACGAAAAACCTAACTTAGATTCAGACTTGGGAAGGCTCGGCTATTGCTGCTTTCGCCCTAACTTACAATCCTCTTGATCAAAAAACACGGTAATACACATCATATGTAGAGCCACTTCCAGACACACGTGTTATTGCCTGACCATTTGTTGGCCCATTGACAGTAAAACCACCTAGATAATCGTCATCGCCGCCGAAGAAACCATCGTCTTCATCGAAAAGAGCGATATTTGTAGGGAAATCAACGCCTAAACCTCTATTAACTCCAGATGTCGTTCCTGTAGAAAAACCACTAGCTCCCCAGAGCCTACTGCCATTGACTGTGATATAGGTATCATCATCGTTGAATGTATCTGCACCAGCATTGATCGCCTGAAGTTGATCTATAATAAGGAACCCCCCGCCTCCTTCTATGACAGCCCCTTCGTCAGGAGTCAATTGAGAGAATAATTGTTCGTCATTGATACTAAAAAGGTCAGAATTAAGAGTCTTTTTGTTGATGCCTAGCATGATTTTTGTCCTTTTTTAATTAAGTGCATACAGAGATAATTAAATAAGTTTTAATTCACTAAATTGGCATTACATATTTGCAAGGTGAATCGGCAACTGTAATCATCAAAACTTCGTTCCCTATTGGAAAAAATCATTTTATGATTCAGCAACACCCCAAATTTGCACCTTTTTTGTGATACTTACTAGGTGAACCTCTGTACTATAATTCTTTACGATGGCTTTTAGTTTTTATGCACTGAGAGCAGAAAATTGGTTTAAAATCTGTATTAAGTTTCACGCAGAGGCGTAGAGACGCAAAGAGTAGTATCAAAGACTCATTAATGAGTATTAAACACTCATTAACGAGTATCAAAGGTGGATGAATCCAGTTCAAACACTCGTTAACGAGTATTAAAGGTGGATGAACAGAGTTTTTTAACTCCTAACTCCTCACTCTTAACTCCTAATTTCAATTCCGTTGCCAAATTTTAATTGTCTTATCCAAACTACCACTCACCAACATCTCGCCGGAAGCTGTAAAGGCTAATGCTGTAACTATATGAGTATGACCTGTAAACGTACCCAGCAATTCTCCGGTTTGTAAATGCCACAACTTGATAGTTTTATCAGCACTACCGCTAGCAATAATTTGCCCATCAGGACTTAAAGCGATCGCATATACTCTATCTCTATGCCCTTTAAGGGTATGAAGTAATTCTCCAGTCTCCAATTGCCAAACTTTAATTGTTTGATCCCAACTACCACTCACGAGCAGTTTAGCATCTGCACTGATTGCTAAGGAACAAACGATGTGAGAATGACCCATGAGGGTATGCAGTGGTTGTGCATCTTTTAAACTTTTAATTCCTGTTTGGGGTGAGGTGCGCCAAACTTTGATTTTGCGGTAGCTACCTGTAACTAGAGTTTCGCCGTCTCGACTTAAAACTAGGGAATGAGCAGCTGTATCATCTAAAGAAAGGGCGATCGCTACCTGACGTTGCATCAAATCCCAAAAGAGAATTTTTCTGTCATCTCCGCCTGTCGCTAACATTCTGCCATCTGGGGTGAAAGCAGCACACCGCACTACTCCATTGTGTTTGTGCAAAATATCTATCAAGTCTAAAGCGCCTACGTGCCAAAGCTTAATTGTCGAATCTGCACCGCAACTCACTAAAGTCTGTCCATCTGAACTAAAAGCTAGGGAATTCACTTCATCCACCAGCCCAGATATCACCCAAGGATACTCTGATAATGTCTCTATTAATTCACCCTTGCTTAAATCCCAGAGTTTCGTCTCTCCCCGACTACCACTGGCCAATATGGGTAAGGCTTTGCTATTGTTGCACCCAGAACTGAAAGCTAGGCAATTAATGCCTCTGGTGTGTCCTTGCAAAGTCTGCCAGTATTCCCAGTCACCGACTATATCCTTGAGACAATGTTCTGATGGTAGAGTCTGTATTGTATGTGCGATCGCTCTCTCATTAATTACTAGCGACGTGTCTTTTTTGCCCATAAGTGATTCTAAATACCAACTCAACCCCCCTGCATACAACAAGTTACTCGGAGTTACATACAGTTTTGGTTCAGTAAATTCAAGTTGATTTGTAGGTAAAAATCCTGTTATTATGCTTTGTTTTTCGTAACCTAAATTACCTGTAGATGGATAAAACAAACACAGAAAAATTAATACTTGGTGATTTTTCAAATCTTCTTGAGTAACTGACCACCTAATTTTGTCTTTTTTAATACCGTTAAAACTTTCTCCATCAGCAACGTAAACTTGAACACTTAGCTGAGGATGATCTTTGAGTATATAAGAAAATTTACTTTCGCCACCCAAATTTCCCTCATCATCTAAAATCATGTTTTGCAAGGTATCTTGTGACACCTTTTTTACAAACTTGCCTAAGCGTTCAGTTATTACCCGGTCAACAATATGCTCTCGTAAAAGATAATCTTGGGCTTGTTGTTGGAAGTATTTGGGAAAAGGTATCGTCCAGTCAGGAGGCTCAGGATATTCCGGGGGGATAGGCGGCGGATTTTTGGACAGAACTTCTGCTTGTTGACGAGAAAGTTCTTGGAGTCTAGCCAATGGCTCACCCCAAAAGACCATAACTTCAGTGTGACAACCTTTAACTTGACTTTCCAACAAAGATAAGTCATAAGTTTTAGGTTTTTTCACACGTTGAAGGAAGTCAGTTTGTTGAGCTTTGAGTAAGCTAATCCAATCCATCTGCATTCCTGCGGCAAACTATTGCATACCTACGGTAAGCTATACAAATGCAATTACTCAAGTTTATAACCTTAATTAATTAAAAATTCAGTAATATTAACAGTCTAATAAAACACAGCCATTGACAAATGTTTCCGTGAAAGAGATAGATGGATAGCACTTAGACGTTTCATGAACTGATGCAGTTGAAGTATATAGAATTAAATGATGTCAGTCAATTCTAACGGAGATGGAGAACGAGATACTGTTTCCCTAAAAACAGTTCTGGCTGTAAAGGAAAGTTGAATTTGAGACGAATTTAAAAGATTACAGTGACGTTAAGTCAGCAAATAGCTACATAAAAATAACCTAGTAAGCATAAATTCTCGCAAATATCATCTGAAATCGATGTAAATGGTGAAGATTGGCTAATATTTAACCTTTGCGTTTTGGTTGTCTGTGTGTAGTACTTACATCAGAAGAGTCACCAAAAGTATCCCTTGCGTCGATCTGTTTTATTTTCATTTGTAAGTTAAAATCATCACTGCTAACAATTGTTTCTAAATTTGCTAATCTCTGCTCTAGCAGTTCTATTTGCTGCTGGTGCAAATAGTTAGTTTTGGATTTTTGCTCATCAGAACGCCAAACAGCAACTGTACCAATAGCTGCGCCACCAATAGCAACTAAAGGAAGAATAGCACCGCTTCTAGTAATAGCTGACAGTGGAACGCAAACTCCGAGAATGGCTACTGTAATTACCCAAATTCTTGTGGTAGCAGATAATCTGACATCTTGGTATTGTTCTAGATTGGGTTGAGATTTTTTAGCCATAAATTTATCCTTGAAGTTTATCCTTGAAAACTTATTTGCTAGATTGGTACAATTGTTTTAGCTGAGAAAGACAAAGCTGAACAACACTTAATTGCCAGTGGACTTACCTATACAATCATCCGTCCTGGTGGACTAAAGTCAGAACCAGCAACGGGTAATGGCGTTTTGACTGAAGATCCGCAGATTATTGGTAGCATCAATCGTGCAGATGTCGCGCAGTTGGTTGGTCGCTGTTTAAATAGCCAACGTGCCAATAATAAAATTTTGTCAGCCGTAGACCGAAATATGATGTTTGGACAAAAAGAATTTGCCGAATTTACTTTGGAGTAATTTAAGCACGCCAGCGGAGTATTTGACCCTTGACAGGATTCACAAATTCTCGTCTTTCAGCAACAGAACGAGCATACTCCCGCTTTAACTGGTAGTACCACTGCGCTTGCATATCTGAGTCCTTAATCAGCCGTAGCACAGGATTATATTTCAAACCAATCTGCTGCTTTTCCACAACCGTTCGGTCTTGACCAATGAAAGTCCGCGCCAGCACATGTAGCAGTGGCTTGAAAAATCCTACCCAAGGAAGTGTCCAGTAAAGAGCAAAAGTAACCTCCGTTTCTGTGTCTGAAATCGGTGTAACTGCTGTCAAATTAACAACTCGATTATTACCAATGGTAGTTTCTTCGATTCTGACTCCAGGTAAACGAAAAGAAATCTCCGTTTCCGGGACACCACCGCCAATCAGCCAGTATAATCGACCCCCATTTGCTGGTAATCGGTGTCGTCGCATCGTAAAGCCGTAGGGCGAAGCATCAAATTGCTTTACTTCCTCATGCAATTGCTCATTTCGCCACCACCAAGCGCGATGAACATAAGGTGAATGGGCAGGGTCCATCAGACCTACTACCGCATGATCTATAAAACAAGGGAATTTTACCACCTCTACAAACTGGTGCGAGCGATCGTCAAACCCTGGAATTACCGGGATTTCCATCTCAGAAGCCGGTTGAGGTTTATCGGGATCGGGCATATATATCCAGATATTCCCTTGGGCTTCGCGAACACTATATGACTGCACATCAAAGCGACTCAAATCCATTTGCTGCTCCTCTACAAGAGAAGGTATCGCAGTACAGCGCCCAGCAGAGTTAAAGCGCCAACCGTGATAACAGCATTCAACTTCCTGCCCATTGAATCTCCCACAACTCAAGGGCACACCACGATGGGGACAAATGTCCGTCATTGCAGACACTTTGCCATCCTGGCTACGAACTAACAGCACCGGTTCTCCTAAGAAAATGCGGCTGATCATCATACCTGGCTTGATTTGATTGCTGGGCAAAGCATAGTACCAAGTATTACGTAATACAAAATTATCGTTATTTTTCATAACTTAATGGTGTCTGCCTTTGACACAACGAAAGTCCTGGTTTGTGGAAAGGAAGGTTATGTTAGAAAACATTCTTTCAGGTTTTAAATTACTGTAGATAAATTCAACTGATACATTTATTGATCGTGTTTGTAATTTTCTCAGATTTAGGTTCTTCTGGGAGAACTGCGGGTGTAAAGTTGCATTATTCGCCAGAAATTTGTACAAATACCGTTCTTTTTCGCGGGCCATCCAACTCAAAAAACAACACAGATTGCCAGGTTCCCAGAGCTAATTTACCATCCACAATGGGAATTATCTCACTCGTGGTCAGCATCATTGCCATCAAATGAGAATGAGCATTAATCGGCTCATCTTCTGGAACATCTCTTAAATGCAAATCATTATGCAAATAGCTGTCTGACTCAGGTGCTAATTTTTGCAAAAACACTTTTATATCTTCTAATAATCTAACTTCATTTTCGTTGATAGCTAATGCTGTTGTCGTATGTCGAGAAAATACTAAAACTTGTCCATTTTTAATTGATGTTGAGGCAATAAAATCTTGAATTTGTGGGGTGATATTATGAATATTAATTTTTGGCTCAGTTTCAATTTCAATTAACTTATTAATAATTGACATCTGTTGAATTTTATATTTAGGATTGCGGACGAGGTACGCTAACACAGCTTAACTTCTTTTTGAAGGAGGCAGGAGGCAAAAATTGGATGACTACTAAATCTTGACTATAGTTTCCAAACCTTGCACTAATCTCTCTATACCTTCTTTTACCGTCTCTTTTTGTAGCGCCCCATAAGCAACCCGTAGGTAACATCCGTCATCCATGCCAAAGGTTGTACCTGGAATAACTGCTATTTTATGTTCCTGAATCAGTCTTTTGACTAACTCAAAAGCATCCATCTGGGTATGAACTTTGAGGAGAAAATAGAAAGCGCCATTGGCAGGAATAATGCTACATAAGCTTTGTAGACGGTTAAGGGAGTCTAATACTAGTTGGCGTATTTGAGCAATGGCTCCTATATTACTCTTCAAATACTCATCTTTTGCCTGCAATGCCCCTAAAGCTGCATATTGAGAAATGACTGGCGGACAAATCAAAATTGTATCCTGGACTTTTTTAACAGCGACAAGTAAGTGTTTGGGAATCACCATGTAGCCAATGCGCCAACTGGCAAAACCGTATGCTTTGGAAAGGCTATAGAGAGAAATGGTGTACTCGCTATTATTACCAAATGAGCCAGGTGAAATGTGTTTTACCCCGTTATAGGTAAAGTATTCATAAGCTTCATCGCTGATATGATAAATACTGCGAGTGCCTTCGGCACAGCTTCGCTGAACGCCACAAATTTGATTTACTTGGCGCAATGCGGCTTGTGAATAGACAACTCCAGTCGGATTATTTGGTGAAATTGTCACCACAGCCCGTGTTTTAGGAGTAATTGCTTGAGCGATCGCTTCTGGGCAGAGTTGGTAATTTTCATCTGTCGCCACTAATACCGCACGACAACCAGCCATTGCGATCGCCATTTCGTGGTTGAAATAGTAGGGTGTATTCAGAATAATTTCGTCGCCTGGGTTGGTGATAGCAAGAATGGCATTCATAAATCCCATATTGCTCCCTGCTGTCACGACGATGCAGTTTTCCCCATTGATTTCAATGCTGTTGAAGGCTTGCAATTTTGTTGCAAGTGCTGTCAGCAATGGGGGAATTCCCTCAACTGATTTGTATAAATTATTTGCGGGTTCGGCTAAGAATTTGGCTAAAAATTCTATAGCTTCATGTGGTGGGTTGTAAGAAACAACACCTTGTCCTAGAGAGATAGTTCCAGGAGAGTTTTTAATTAGTTCCCCAACCACAGGAATAATTGGCGACTGTACCGCCTGCATACGAGAGGTTAGGGATTCCATATTTTCTTGCCTATGTACCTGCCTTTAGTATCTCTTAATAGGTGAACAACCAACTAGTACAGCACGGTGGAAATAAACCACCCCTTCGGGTTCGGCAGTTCCTCATGGGGGGAACCCCAAGACCGGACTGCCTCACCATTCCAAATTAATGATATGTTTACTCGTTACCATCTCAATCCCCAAAGTAAAAATCAAAGTGCTGAGTGCTGATGAGTGTTGAGTGCTGAGTATAAACCCAGTGAAATCAAAGCTTTTAGCAATCAACATTGTCCTAACCTATGTGGCTACGGCTATAAAAATAATTATTGTATAGAAAATAGGGAGTCAGGACTGACTCCCTATTTTGTAGTAAATTTAACTATGTCAGGTTGGAGTTTTTAGTCAATCGAAATCTGCTGAGGGCCAGTGGCTTTGCCGTTATGTGCATCCGTTGTGGTGCTGCTGGTGTAACTATTTGAGCGGATCTGTTTATCTAGCCAGCTTTTAACTGGATCGTCTGCAAGATTGAGTCGAAGCACACCAGAGAAAAACCCACCCACAAATGAGACTGGATGCCGAGTAAATTCTCTGAATATAGGTGACAATTCATCAATGAACATAAAAAGACTCCTGGCACTGCCGTAAAAAATTATTACTTCTTAATTGATCGTAACGTGTTAAAGGATTGGGCATGGGGCATGGAGAAGAGACAAGCTAGACGAAGAAGAGGAGGGAGACAAGGGAGAGACTTATTCAATAATTCCCCCTTGTCGCCTTCCTTCATCTCCCCCACTTCCTACTCCCCGATCATTTTGCGTTATGAGCTTGGTTGCTGATCGGGAAACATACACTTATCAGAATCACAACCACTAGGACCAGCCTCTGTCATTTCGCCTAAATCGTAGCGGCTTAGTACTGCACAGAAATCATCTGTTTTGCGCCGCGCTTTCACCTCTTGAGTTAAGCGATCGTAGGTTGATTTATTTATTGGTTCAAATGGCAAACGTGGGAATGATTGCAAATCGTCAAAACGTGCTAAAAGAGCCGCTGAAATATATCCTTCATCATTCTGGATGGTTTCGTAAATGCGCTGTCCCAAAGGCTCGATTTCATCAGAGCGAAGTTCCAAAGTAGCTGATGTGTTGTGAGTAACGTACCAGCGTTGAACCTGGAGGACAAAATCAAATTGGGCTAAGACTGAAAATTTAGAAACATCAATTTCATCAGCCCCTGGTAAATCAGCCCAAGTCACAGAAACAGGGATTTCCACTAGCCATTCACTCACCCGTGAATCAAAGGGATCGTTAAGCAAATTGCCCTGTTCATCTTTGTCTGATTGAGAGGGAATGACGTTGTAACCATAGTCAATACAAGCTAAGGCTACTGGATCATTTTTGCCGAAGGTGATCCGACGAATAAATCTTTGCGCCTTGGGAGGATGCCACCCTGAACTAGCATTAGTTAATAAAGCTTTAGTGCCACTGGGTTGGACTGTGGTGCAACGATTTGGGCGCTTGAGATTGTGGCGATCGCAATAATCCCAAACCACCCGATGTACAATATCTCTCCAAGAACTGAGGTATTTCTCTTCCTCACGCTTGAAAGCTAATCCCTGTGGAGTTGCGGGTCTTCCTGCTTCCCACCACCGCAGCCAATCAACACCAAAAGCATGGACAAAGAAATCAAATAAACCTGTAAAAGAAACTCCCACAATCGGGTCTAATTCACGGCTGTATTGATAGCGTGGTTCCAAGAATTTGTGATTTAAAAGTGCTGCTACAGATAGCGCCCCAGCAGTGAAAGCCTCCTCTTGTTCTTTGTAGTTATGTGGGTCAATTTGATTGAGGTGAACCTCAGACAAATTGCAGTGGAAGTTACTACCGATGATTTCCTTTCTTTGTTACCCTAGAGGCTTTTTATCCCCTAGTTCTACTGCTTGATTATTTGCAGTAGCTCCGCGTACATTTTGCAGATGTGACTTGAGATAATAAAAGTGTTTTTCACATCCGCCCCCGCACTCTTGGAGAGATTATATTCTAAACAACAATTTCGGATGTAATCTAGTTTCACTCTCTACGCTGTACGGTGTCAAAGACTTTTTAATTCCTTTGATTACCACGGGATTAGCATCTCAGCTTTCCCCGTTTTTGCGAGGTTTTTAACGTGAGGCAAAATCACTTACCACACGGATTTAGCCCATAGCGAGCTAAACGATGTTCTAACTCATTAACATCAAGATTGGAATGGCGTTCTTTTAACCACTGTTTTGCTGTTCCTTGTTCATAAGCTTGTAAAAACTCAACTTTCAGAGCTTGTGTTGGCAGCAAATCAATGTTTGATCGCGCTACAGCTTCACCAGCCCATTGAATGGCTCCCTCGCCACTATAATATTGTTTGCGGACAGCACCAACACATTCTTCTAAGGTTGGCTTGCGGTGAAAAACTCTGGTGTGGTTTGCCATCCTGAGTGCATCACGTTCTGGATCAATTCGCCAGTTGCCATTTTCATCTTGCTGCCATAAGTTATCTTTGGCATCGGCGAACAAACTATCTTCGCTAGAACCTTGCCTCATGCCAGCACTATTGTGTGTTAAATAGCCATCACAATAGAAGCAATGAGCTTCTTCGACTTCAATATCATAAGTGTGGACACAATCGTAACTGCCCAGTCCTTTCACAGTAACTGGAATATCTAGGGAAATATCAGCTTCAACGATATAGCGTTCATAATTGGCCTCAACAGTGCGAGATCCTTGAAATCCGATATCTCGCATCTCGCTATAGGTGTAAGCCTCCCGCATGATTGCACCAGGGACGGTAAAATCATACATCTTCAATCCTTGGCGCAGTTCTCGCTTAACTGAGTGAGGTGCAATAAGGGCGTTATAACGCTCTTTGAAGGCTGGTATTGTGAGGCTGTACTTAACTTGCCATGTTTGCTGCTGTGGATGGGTTATGCTAATTCTGCCAGCGATACCTAAGCTAGATAAAACTACACTAACTTGTCTAATAAATGACCGATAGACTGAGGTAACTAAGTGAGGGGGTCGGTTATTGATAGCACCATCACTATCCATTAATCCAGCTAGGTAAGCCGCCCTGATATCTACTGAACCCTGCAAAATAAAACTAGGAATTGTTAGGGGAATATTAGGCTGCTTGATGTAGCGATGGAAGTACTCAGCTAGTCGAATAGATGAACAGATTGATTTGGCTGTATTTTCGCCCTTAACGATCCCATGAGTAGCAGTCAATCCAAATAAAGCTAAAGCAGCATCTATTTTGGTTTGAATTCTAGCCGTGAGTTCCGTATCTAAACTGTTCATTGCCCATTCAACTCGGCCATAGGGCTTATCAAATTTATTGCGACCGAGAGCAATATAGCCGTCACCGTGGGTTAACCCAATTAGCCAAGCAACCTCAGATGTCAATTCGGGAATTACAAACGACTTAGCAGTACGACTGTTTAAGGGTCGAGATTCAGTAAAATCAGGGGGTAGATGGGTAACTGTACCAGGTAGAACTTGTGTGTTGTGCAGTAGGCGATCGCCCTCAACTAGACTTGCAATTGACTTCCAGGTAATTCCCCCTTGAGCATCTGCAAGAACTGCTTGTCTGTGGTTTAAAGTTGCTCTAGGGTAAGTAGCATTAGTTTCAATTTCATAGACATCCTGAAATCCTTGGTCGAATTTATCAGCAACTCGCCGAAATCCTAAAGGAGTTTGTACTAGATCGCCCACTTGGACATCGCAAATGGGAATAAGACCTTTGGAAGTATGAACTAAAGCATCCTCAGGTAGACAGCGCCGAATATTGCCAGCAACAATTGTAACAGCGGCTTGATCGATTAATAGACAGCATTCAACTGAATTTAATTGTCTTCCCACAGCTTTATTCAGGATGGAAGCACAACGCTGATAAAGTCCGGGCAATTTCACCGGATTAGCAACTCCTCCAAAGCCATTGAGAGTTTCTCCTGATTTACGGACATCGCTGATATCAACTAATACTTCAACTTCTGCTGAAAATTGTTCATCAGTAGAGAGTTCTAATAGGGCTTGATATGATTCAACCCAACCTTCACGACTATCTCCAACGTGAATAGTGACGTTATTACCTTCTATATTAGTTTCAGTATATTCACGCCGCTGTTGGACAGGAGTGCTGCCAATTTCGCCTTGGACAGTGACATTCAGTTGATTGCGAATCGGAGGCAACTGGTTAATAAATTGTGGTTCTAGAACGGCTCCAGTACCATTAAACTAAGCAACACCCTCGCGAGTGCTACTCGTCTCCAGAACCGGACATGAGACTTTCACCTCATCCGGCTCCTCAGAAAACATACCCTT
>NZ_JBALDJ010000029.1:0-47451 GCF_036917415.1 Nostoc sp.
GTTTTGCCTTTGCGGCGTTGAAAGAAGATGGTTCTGTGGTCACTTGGGGCAATAGTTACTCTGGAGGAGATAGCAGTACAGTCACTAGCCAACTTGCCTCTGGGGTAATCAACATTTCCTCTCCCTTTGACCCCATCGGACTAATCGTTGCAGAAAATAGTCCAACTAATATCGCTATCGGCACTTTCAGCAGCGTTGACCAAGACACAGGTGACACCTTTACCTACAGCTTAGTCTCTGGTACTGGCAGCACTGATAATGATTCCTTCACGATTAACAGCAATCAACTGCTAATTAATGCTTCCCCAGACTTTGAAGCTAAGTCTAGTTACAGCATCCGTATCTGCACCACAGATCAAACTAATTCATCCTACGAAAAAGCTTTCACCATCAAGATTACTGATGTCAACGAGACACCAACCTTACAAGCCGTCACCCCTGCTAACCTGATAAATACCGCCGCTAACGACACCTTTACTGACATTACAGACACCCTTGTCGGCGCAGACCAAGACATTGGCACAACCCTTGTGTATGGCATCACAGATGGTAATGTCACTGAAAACACCTCCACCCTGGACGGCAACTACGGCACTCTCAGCCTCAACACTGAAACTGGGGCATACACCTACACCCCCCATGCGACTGCCATCAATGCTCTGACTACCAATGCCTCTGATAATTTTACTTTCACAGTTAGCGATGGTGATTTGAGTGCTACCCAGCCGTTTGCCATCAACATTACTGATGCTAATGACACACCTACCACTACCGTGGTTGATACCAATGACACACCTCCCACTACCGTGGTTGATGCCAAGTTAATTAATAGCACCAATGATATCTTTAAAATCGACGCCAGCGAGTTCACCAAAGTCAACATTAAAATCAAAATTAAAGGACGCAGTTCCAAATTAGTCAACGAATTCGGTGTCTTCAGCGTTGATGACAGCCTTGGCACTATCGACGGCATTGCACCAGATGCAGCAGGTTATCAAGAAAAAGCCCTCTCTAGAGCCAAAACCATCTTCTCAGTTATCGCCAACAACCCCACAGGTTTTAATCCAGAAGACCTCAGCCGCATCCTCGATTTGCAGGGTGGTACACAACTGCGCTTTTATTTGAAGTCTCAAGGTAACATCATCTTCTCTAGTACCACTACCCAAAAAATCACTTCCCAAAGCGAAGGTGGCTTCACTTTGGGGTGGAAAGATGGTTCCCGTGGCAATTCCGTTTTTGACGACTTGCAAGTGAATATTCAACAAACTGATGAACAATTACCCATCGGTACATCTTTGCAAGGAGAATCACAAGGCGAAGCCCTTGATTTGCGGAATTTCGGCACTGACAGCCTGATTAGTGGGACTTTCATTGTTAACCGCGAAGCATCTTACAACAATTTTGTTGGTTTTTATAAAGTTACTAATACTGATGGTGGCATTGATACTAATGGTGATGGCACAGCAGACATTCTCCCTGGACAAGCGGGTTATGTACAAGCGGCAATTAACTCACGGGTAACTGATATTGGCTTATCGGTAGGTAATCAAGGTACGGGAAACTACAATGGCAACTTTCAAGGCGGCGGTATTTATGTGCCATTCTTGATTGTCGATGGTAAAGTTGATGCTTTGTTAGACAGCAATTCTAGCAATGACCCAACAGTTTACTTTACCTTCTTGGGTGCCAATGCTGACAAGACTCAGCACGTCAAGATGTTAGGTGATAATGTCTTTGGTTTTGAGGATCTCTCTGGTGGCGGCGACAAGGATTACAACGATGTCATTGTCAAGATTAATTTGACTCATAACATCGCGTAAGTATAGATCGGTATTAATCTAAAACCCCGCTTTTTAAAACAAAGCGGGGTTTTGCCATTATACAGTATCTCTCTTCTGCCACTCTTTGGCTGGGCAATCTCTCTACAACTATTAACCTAAATAAAAATACTCAAAATTATAACTACAGAGACTTGTCACCTCTTTCCCATTCAGGTATGGCGCCTTTGACCCGGCGGATGGGTAAATTCGCAATTAAAGCTGTGGTTCGTTGGTTGCTTTCTAAAGAGAACTCTAAGCCCTCTGTCTCAACTTCAACATAGCGACAGACTACATCTAGGATCTCTTTCCGCATTTTTTCCAACGTTTGAGGATCTATATCAGCGCGATCGTGAGCAATCACCAATTGCAGGCGACGTTTAACTTGAGTTCGACTGCTATCAGGGCCGCGAAAAAAAAGTTTTTCTAGAAGTTCAATCATTACGAATAGTTCGGGGGCGGAGACTGGAAAATAAATTAAACAATCTTTGTCCTGAACAACCTTCGTATCCGGGCGAAGATGCTGTCTTGGGACGAGTCGATCTCCAGAAATTCGACACTTTCCCCTTCTAATCTACGAGCAATGTTCTCAAAGGCTGTGGCAGCTAAAGAGGGATTTTCCGCTAACACTAAGGGTTCGCCGCGATTGGTAGATACAATAACACGCTCGTCGTCAGGGATTACCCCGATGAGGGGAATGGCGAGAAGTTCCTGAACATCTTGCACTGACATCATATCATTTGCTTGCACCATTGAGGGTCTGATGCGGTTAATTATTAAATGAACACGCTTGATACCTTGTGCTTCAAGTAACCCCACTACCCGATCGGCATCACGAACTGAGGAAATTTCTGGTGTGCTGACAACTAGCGCTTCTTTTGCCGGGCCGATCGCATTTTTAAACCCATTTTCAATCCCGGCGGGGCTATCAATTATCACGTACTGATATTTTTGCGCTAGTGCATTCACCAATAACTTCATCTGTTCGGGTGTGACTGCATCTTTGGAGCGATTTTGGGCTGCCGGCAGGAGTACGAGATTGGGTTGGCGCTTATCTTTCACCAAGGCTTGTTCTAAACGGCACTCTCTGGCTAGGACTTCTACCGCAGTATAAACGATGCGGTTTTCCAGCCCTAACAGCAAATCCAAATTTCTCAGACCAAAATCCGCATCAACCAAAGCAACTTGACGCCCCATTTTGGCTAAAGCCATACCCAAATTTGCTGAAACTGTGGTTTTACCCACTCCTCCTTTACCGGAGGTAATCACAATAATGCGAGTCATGATAGAAATGCGGTCAATGAGGGTTCAGGAAATATAAAACAGTAAATTGCAGTATAAAGTATGAAGTATCGTATCAAGTATGAAGAAATATCTGTTCTCCCTGATGAGGGTGAGGCATGAATATTTGTTTTATTTCATCCTTACTTATATACTTCATTCTTTAAGTAAATATTTATGGTTCTTGATTGCTCTTGGTGAATTGGTTTCTGGAAAAATCAGTCGCCCTAGCGATACGAATTCCTTGGGGCGTAATATGTGCCACCTCTGGAGAAAACTGCATTGGCGGTTTTTCTGGTGCTCTAGCTACAGCATCTGCAATTCGCAGTTGGGTTGGTTCCATTTGCAAGGCCATAATCAGACACTCACGATTGCCTCCAGCCCCAGCATGAGCAATTCCACGCAGACGACCCCAGATAATAATATCTCCATCTGCAATTACAATACCACCTGGATTTAAATCTCCCAAGAGAATTACTGTCCCAGGATGACGAATTTCTACTCCAGAGCGGACTGTCATTTCTAAATAGAGGGCATCTTCTTGGGGGATGGCTGTAGCTGTTGGCTCGGAATTCAGGGAAGTTACGGGCTGTAATTGTTCTACTGAATACCCAGATGTCACGGCAGCGATCGCAGTTTGCCGCCGACTGGTCGAGACAGATATCAGTCGGAGTTGGACTTCACTTAAAGCCTCGGCGAGTTCTTGGAGTTGTCTGGCATCTACCAAACGGTCTTGTGCCATTAAATGCACAGGTGTATTAGATACACGGAAGCGATCGCCTGCACTCAGACGTTGCCTTATTTGTTGCCAAATATCAGACCAAGTGAGTTCTGAGGCAGATACTTGAGATTCCGAGGGCAAAATTAATAAAAGTCGTCCCTCCTTACTCTTTAACTGGACTTGACTATTATCATTTACACGATGCCCTGGTAATGCTAACTCATCGGGATTTAAGTCAGTCAGGATAAAATCCGATCCGGCATCAGTATTTGTTGACTCTACATCTGGGTTAGCAGAATTTGACTCTACATCCCCAAGAACAGTATTTGATTTTAAATAAAGCAGGACAGATTTTAACTCAGCATCCGGGAGGATAGAATCTGACTCTACATCAGAAACAGTAGAATTTACCTCTATCTCAGAAAGGATAGAGTTTGATTCTGCATTAGGAAGTGCAGAATTTGACTTTAGATTGGGAATCGCAGAATCAGAAGTCATGCAGTACTAGCCAAAAGACAACAGATTTTAAATTTTAGGTCGCACCTTTGGTGCGCTGACAGCGCAACTTGGATTTTGGATTTGTGTCACTCACAAGGGGTGTTGGCGTAACGGGATATTAGTCCGACATTAACCAAAAGACTCTTTAATCTAAAATCGTTCGACTGAGCGTAGCCGTTCGCGCAGCGTTCCGCAGGAAAGTTTAAAATCTCAAATTGGTACGGTCAACCTCTCATAAACTGTCACCAAGGCATCAGCATCGCCGACATTACCTGGAAACAGCACCACAGGCAAATCAGGAAACTGGGGATGATCGGATGACGTTAACACCATTGAACAACCAGCTAAAATTTGACCGAGTAAACGGGCTGAAGTTAAAGCTAGTCCAGTACTCAAGACATCGTTTGAAGTAATGCCACCCTTGCTGATTAAGAATCCTATATCAGATGGTAAACCGCGCACAATATCCATCAATAAACTTGAAACTTTTTCCCCAAACTCCAATCGTGTCTTGACATCTTTAAAATTTAGTTCCTGACGGCTAGTATAAACCACTGGTGTTTTGCCAGCTTCGTGTGCTGCTCGTGTACTTTCTTGAATTTCAGTTAGTAATGCCGCAGATTGATTTGGATCGTCAAGTAATCGCGTTACATTCAATTCGATTCCTACAGTTCCCTCTACTTGCAACAGCGCCTCTAATTGCTGGGTAGTTTTTTTCACATGAGAACCAACAATCACCGCACCTGGTTTGCCTTGGCGCACGTACTGTGCCATGTTTTCGGCGGCAATGGGTTGGGGTGGTAAAGCGGCTAAAGCCGTTAAAATACTTGCTGCACTGCGAAACAGAAAGCGTTTCCCTTGACTTGCGGCTGCTAATATATCTACTGCAAAGCGATTGAGATCGGCTTGAGTTTCACCATCGACGACAGCGCACTGATTACCATGAAGTTGTAACAATCGTTCCAAACTACCAGCGCGAATATCAACAAGGAGAAACCTTTCTACAGCTTCGGCACTAATTCGTCCTTGAGTCTTTTCTTCGACGTACTTGGGTAAGTAACTGTGATGGTAGCTGAAGACTGAATCACGGGCAAATTCGGTTTCATGGACTGGGGTGGGTACACCGCCAATAATTAAGTAATGAACGCTATCGCAGGTGATGCGTCCGCCGTCAAAAAATGCTGGTACGAGAAAATGAGCATCAAAGGGGCCAAGTTCTTGGGCGATCGCATCTGTTTCAATAGGATAATGTCCCCGCAAAGTAGAATCAGAACGACTGACAATCAGAAAATCGTCAATTCCTTCAGCATTCAAAGCGATTTTCAGGTTGTGGCAAACTTCTTTGGTGACAGATGCAGCTGACTCTGGCGTTAGCGATCTAGTATTAGTCAGCACAAAGAAAATCGGCGAATCATCCTGCAACCCACTGCGTAAAGTCTCCACATCCCAGTGCATTAACAGCAAGCAGCTGTGGACTGTTTGAGAACCTGTAGGGTCATCATCCAGGACAATTATTTTGGGTTTGTTGCTCATTTAAGTCAACGGGGCGATTGTTTTCTGGGAAAGTGTTGGGCGAGTAGAAGTCACTATTACATAAGCGCGTGGACTAATCAAAATCAAGGGTTTTCAACCTGTGGAAGCAGGTAAAGTCTTGTGTAGCCACTTTTACAAACATTCTCTTAGCCTTTTTGCAATTTTCTGATTTCTGCTTGCACATCGATCGCAATTTGCAATGATTGATTTAGCAGTTGAGCATATTCGCCTGCTTGACTACTAACTTGTAAAGCTCGCAGACTGGCTAAATTATTTACAAATAACTCTTGATTATTAGCAAGCAATTTTTTATTATCTCGCAAAATTCGTTCCGTTTTCAGAGCGCGGACTAAATCTTCTCTAATTAGTTGTAGGGCGGCGGTTACTTTATCTCGGTCATGGATACTGCTTTCTACGTTTCCTGATGCTGCCAATTGGTCATTAATATCGATGGCAGCAACCAGGTCATGATATTTATCAACTTCATCTAAAAGTATTGTCAGTCCTTCAGGACAGGTTAATTGTCGCCACAGCCATCGCCCGACTAATATCGGCATTGGCACTAAAATTAGTAAAAGAATTCCTAGTCGAATTGAAGAACCAATTGTTGGCAGAATAATAAAAGCGTAAACAAAGCCTACAATTATTGGCGTTAGCGCCAGCGTCACCAGCAGTTCATTGATAAAAAACCCTAATCGCTTTTTGCCATCTCGCAAAACTGAGGGTCGAAAAACGTCTTCTGGATCGAACCCAGTCAAACGTCTTAGTTCCCCCTTACTAATTTCCAAGCCTATTAAGTCCGGCTGCACTGCATACTCCTATGGAAACCCAAGTTGCGTATTCATTTTAATCGGGTTTACCGTGATGATTGTGGTTATATTCAGGAAACCAGTTTTCATCTAAGATTTGTTCTAAAGAGCCAATGGGTATACAGGGGAATATGTCAATAGAAAGTTGAGAGCGATCGCTTGCTTCTTTCCTTGCATCTTCATAACATTCATCAAATATTTCTAAAATGTAAGGTTTTAAGCTAGGACTATCTTGAAGAGCTTTTTTAATCTCTCTGCGAAAAGTCCTGATTTCTCCTTTCCAATGTCCTTGATTACGTTCTCGTTCATTATCCCAACACTTGAGTTTTAGTAGATGTTCAAGAAGCTTAATTAATAAACTTTCAATTGTTCGCTTCTCCTTTCTACCCATAGTTTCTAATTCTTCTAACAAATTATCTAAATCAACAGCAGAAAACTGTCCAGCGTGAAGTTGGTTTATAGTTGTCCTCAGCCACAGGTAATAATCTTGGTCGTATAAACTTTGAGTTGCTGGTTGTATTATTGGTGTCACCATACAATAGCCAAACTCCTACTATTTTTTTTAATTTAGCTCAATTGAGCTTCTATGCAATTGGAAGCCCAAGTTGCGTATTTATTTTAATCGGTTTTGGTGTGGATGAATTTCTTTAGCCAGATCGACTTAGGGTAAACACCAACTCAGTGTGACTCGCACCCCTCCATTAGGCAAAGTTAACATTTCCCATGCACCATCTGGAATTTCAGAGGCGATCGCTCATCGTCTTCATATATCGCTCAGGGCTGTTCAAAATCATATCCAACACCTCAAGGTAAAATTGGGTATCGATGAAGTTGAGCAAAAAGATATCAATTCCCGCATCGCCCTTTGTATGAAAGCAATTCAGAAAAAATTATTATCATTTTGATTGAGGTTGTAATCCTTTATCCGGTAAGCACAAGTTAAGTGTCTATTCTAATCGGCTTTACCGTGATGATTGTGGTTATATTTGGGAAACCAGTTATCATCTAAAATTTGTTATAAAGAACCAGTGCATATCAATTGGAATATGTCAATAGCAATAGTTTCTAATTCTTCTAACAAATTATCTAAATCCACAGATGAAAACTGACCAGTGCGAAGAGTCCCTTGTATAAACGATTGGTCTGTGTGGAAATCTTCAATTGGTGTTTCAACTTCGGGTCGTAGCCTTTGCTAATGCTCTATACTCAGCATCCATCATGCTGAGGTTATGAATTTCAGTTATGGTGCAATACCGAAAATATTCCTTAAGTCTAAATTAAAGCTTACTCAAAGAATGAGGTTTTCATTTCCAAAGTCATTGAGAATATACGAGTTACCATTCATCAACCTCCAAATTCTCATCTCTAGAAATCAATAATTACTTAAGGGGAAAAAATGGCTAAAACTAAAGCTAAAGCAATAGATGTTCTTGCATTAATTGAAGCAGAGCATCGTAAAGTTGAGAAGCTTTTTGCAGAAGCAGAAAAAGCGAAGGGCGCAAACCTAGTTGATCAATTCAATCAAATCTATATAGCATTGATCTTAGATGCAAGAATTAAAGAATTAGTCTTTTACCCAGCTTTACGAGAATACGCAGAAACTGAACAATATGTTGAAGAAGCTAAAGAAGAACATGAAGAAGTTTCAGTTATTTTAGAAGAAATTAAGGCGCTTAAGCCTACTAACCCTCAGTTTAAAGAAAAAATGAGCGAATTGAAGGAAGCACTTGAGCATCATGTAGAAGAAGAAAGCAAAATTTTTAATGCTGTACGCGAATGTATAAGTGATAAAGAGCTAACTGAATTGGGACAGGAGTTTCAAGAAACTCAAGCTAAGTTGGTGTCAAATGTAAAAGCTGCATTAGCAATGTAGTAATGCACTTTTTTCTGAGTGTTTGCATAAAAAGTTAGCCATAATTTGTACGTAATTAGGGCATTAAAATTACCAAGCTATTCATTCATTATCAGGTATAAATATGACTGCTACAAATGGTAAAGACAAAATTCGTTACGCTGTTGTTGGTTTAGGTTGGTTTGCCCAAGAAGCCGCCTTACCTTCCTTTGTCCACGCCGAAAACTCAGAATTAGTGGCGCTGGTTTCAGATGACCCCACTAAAAGCGAAGAACTGAGCAAAAAGTATGGCATTAATCATACTTACTCTTACGAGGAATATGAAGACTGTCTGGCAAGCGGCGAGGTTGATGCAGTTTATATTGCGTTGCCCAATCACTTGCATTGCGACTATACTGTGCGGGCTGCTAATCAGGCAATTCATGTGTTATGTGAAAAGCCAATGGCAGTAACAGAAGAAGAGTGTGAGACAATGATTAAAGCTGCCAATGACAATAATGTGAAGCTGATGATTGCCTACCGCTTACATTTAGAAGAAGCCAATTTACAAGCAGTAGAAATTGTCCGCTCAAAGCAAATCGGTGAACCACGAATTTTCAACTCTGTTTTTACTCAGCAAGTAGAAGAAGGTAATATTCGTTTACGAGATGTCACAGGTGGTGGCACGCTCTATGATATTGGCATCTACTGCATTAATGCTGCACGCTATCTATTGCAAGATGAACCAATTGAAGTATTTGCTGTAGCTGCCAATAACGGAGAAGAACGCTTTAGCGAAGTGGAAGAAATGACTAGCGTCATTTTGCGTTTTCCCAACGAGCGATTGGCAACATTTACCTGTAGCTTTGGAGGGGCAAGTGTTTCGACTTATCAAATTGTAGGTACTCAAGGCGATTTGCGAGTAGAATCTGCCTATGCTTGGCAGGGAGAACTGAAGCATTACCTAACAATTAATGGTGAAACCCAAGAGCGGACTTTTGAGGATCGCGATCAACTAGCAGCGGAATTTACCTACTTCTCTGATTGTATTCTGCAAGATAAAAACCCAGAGCCATCTGGTACGGAAGGATTGATTGATGTTAGTATCATTCAAGCACTTTACCAGTCAATTGAGACGGGTCAACCTGTGCAGATAGAAACTCGCGATGCCTGCGGCGGTAAACTACGCCATCAACGTCCCACATTGGCTCAAACTATTGAGCGTCCTCCTGTTGAGGAGACACCAGACTTGATTCATGCTGCTGCACCTTCTAGCGAGTCATAAGGTAGCTTTAAAATATCCTTGACCAAATAATATCAGCTTGGTGAGACAAGTTGCTCTGAGTAACTGGTTAAAGGTGGGGAAACTTCCGCTATCGTGTACTACTCATGTTATAGCGATCGCTCAATAAAAAAGGCAGATAAATCAATGGCGGTTCAAGTAAAATTACTGCCGACAACGATTTATTCTGCCTCATGAACAACTAAAACAAATTAAGGATAAAGACCTCTGTCAGTTAGTGCCTGAGCCACTCTACCTACCCCCAATGTGTAAGCTGCTAACCTTAAAGAAATTTGGCGTACTTGCGACTGATGAATCACCTTGCGGTACGCTTGTACCATTAAATGTTCCATTTCGCGGTTGACACGCTCCTCATCCCAAAATACGTAAGAAAGACCCTGCACCCACTCTAAATAACTCACCACTACACCGCCAGCATTCGCTAAGATGTCAGGTAGCACTGTCACACCCCGCGCCTCTAACGCCAAGTTAGCCTCAAGAGTAACCGGGCCGTTAGCTGCTTCTGCCACAATCTGCGCCTGCACCTGATTCACATTTTCTTCAGTAATTTGGTTCTCCAAAGCCGCTGGTATTAAGACATCACAGGGTAAAGTTAATAAATCTGCATTGCTAATTGGTACAGATTGTGGGAAACCCGCAATACTCTTGCGATTTTCAGCAGCGTAGACTTTCAACTTGGGAATATCAAGACCAACTTCAGAGAATATTCCTCCAGCACCAGTTGAAACCGCGATAATTTTCGCGCCTGCTTCATATAATAATTCTGCTGCGGCACAGCCGACGTTACCGAAACCCTGAATAGCTACTCGCACTCCTGCCAAGGATTTACCTCGATCTGCTAGCGCCTCACGTACAGTAATCATCACGCCACGTCCAGTTGCCATTTCTCGCCCTAGAGAACCACCAATCGAAAGGGGTTTTCCAGTTACAACTCCTGGTACAGCATGACCAACATTTACAGAGTAAGTGTCCATCATCCAAGCCATCTCACGGGCAGAAGTACCCATATCTGGCGCAGGAATATCTACGGAAGGCCCAATATCTTTAATCAACTCGCTGATATAACGGCGGCTGATTCGCTCTAATTCGCCAACACTGTAGCGTTTGGGATCTATAGCAATGCCACCCTTTCCACCACCGTAAGGAATACCTAACAAGGCACATTTCCAGGTCATCAGCATTGCTAAAGCGGATACTTCCCGCAGTGTCACAGCCGGATGGTAACGAATTCCACCCTTGTAGGGGCCTAAGACATCAGAGTGCTGTACGCGGTGTCCAGCGAGAACTTGTATTTCCCCATCATCTAGCTTCACGGGAATGGAAACTGTGACAACCTTACGCGGATGGCTGAGAATTTCCAGCAAACCCTGATTTAAATTTAATTCTTTAGCTGCCGCTTCTAAGTAGCTACAGGCTTGGTCAAATGGGCATATATGCGCCGGAGAAGCAGGTTCTGACAGCAATAGAGATTTTGAAATCATAAAATTTTCTCCTAATCACGGTATCTTTACGAACCGGATATCATTCTGTAACTAGCTTATCCTTTTTTTTGGAGTAAATCAGAATTTTGTAGTTTTTGTTACAGTTTTATCTTTTATATTCTGATATAGAAAAAGCATTCAAAAATTACTGTTACTAGGGGCGCACTGCTGTGTGCCCTTTAATAAAAATTTATATATTAAAACCTAAAAATTTTTACCTTGCCAATGCGATCGCAGCATTCTGTCCCCCAAAGCCAAAACTCAAACATAATACCTGTCGAGTTTTACTTAGACGTGCTGCGGTCACGATATCTAAATCAAACTCTGGCTGCTGCAATCCTAAACAAGGTGGTAATATTTGATGCTTTAGCGCCATGAGAGAAAAAGCTACACCTAAAGCTCCAGAGGCTCCTAGTGTATGACCTGTGCTTCCCTTGGTGGAACTAACTGCCACGCCTTGGGGAAACAAACGCTGGATTACCATACTCTCCATCTGGTCATTTAGCTGGGTAGCTGTGCCATGAGCATGAATGTAATCGATATCGGTTGGTAATAGACAACTACGTTCTAGACATTGTTTGATGGCAGCGATCGCACTTTTGGCTTCAGGTTCTGGTGAATTACTATGATATGCGTCGTTGGTTAAGCCAAAACCGCGAATTTCACCATACACTTTTGCTTGACGCTGCTTTGCAAATTCTGCTGATTCTAAGACAAACACAGCTGCACCTTCACCCAACACTAAGCCTTCCCGATACAAATCAAAGGGATAAGCCCCAGTTTTTGCTAAAGCACCCATCTGCTGAAACCCAGCTAAAGTTAAGGGTGTAATCGGTGCTTCTACTGCACCTGCGATCGCCTGTTGACATTGCCCAGTTTGTATAAGTAAAGCTGCTTGGGCAATAGACCAAATTCCAGTGGCACAAGCTGCCATTGGTGCCAAAACTATCCCCGATGCACCGATTTGTCGCGCAGCTGCGATCGCATTTATATGAGGTAATGTATCTAGCCAATTTCCAAAAGAGGACACGGGAAAATTCTTCGCGTCGCTATGCATTTGCCGCGCTAGCATTTCCCAAGACGCTTGATAAGAGCGACTCGATCCAATGACGACAGCACAATCAGTTAAAGGTGGAACTAACCCAGAATCTTGTAAAGCAGAAGCAACAACCATCTGAGTTAACATTGTCAACTCAGATGGTTGTTGACCAATCAAACCTAGAGGAAGTGGTGTAAGTTCTGGAAACGGTTGATGTAACCGAATTCCAGATTTACCTGCGATTAAATTTCGCCAACTATCCTCTAAGCTTCCACCCAAAGCGGAAACTAGACCAATACCAGTAACACAAACCTTAACCAATCTGAATTTTAGGAGTAAAGAATCTTCCGCTATTCAAACATTCAATTCTTCATTTTGAATTTTGAATTTTGAATTTTGAATTGATTTCTCCTACTTTCCAGGTGTTTTCAGGTTTTCAGCACCTTGGGTGACTTTAGCGGAGTCAATGCGATCGCCTTGCTGAATTTTGTTTACTACATCGAAGCCTTGAGTGACATTGCCAAACACGGCGTAGTTACCATCCAAGAACGCCAAATCTGCTAAAGCGAAGTAAAACTGAGCAGAAGCAGAGTCCGGTGATTGCGATCGCGCCATTGCTACTGCACCCTGCTTATGGGGTAATACGACGGGTTGAGCAGTAGCATCAAATGGTTTATTGTAAATCGGAGTATCTGAACCTTTGGGCTTAACTTCTAAAGGTATATAACGAGCATTTCCTGTTTTGGGGTCAATATAGCTACCTGTTCCCAGTCTGTCTGCTGGAACTTTCGGGTCTTTGCTTTGAGGATCGCCCCCTTGAACCACAAACGGTTGGGGTTCGCGCACAACTCGATGGAAAGCTAAACCATCGTACACACCCTTTTGCACTAAATCTACGAAGTTGCCGGCTGTAATGGGGGCATCAGTGCCATCTACTTCGATAGTAATCGGCGAACCTTTAACCGCGATCACCACAGTAGCCTTGCCTTCTAGTCTTGGTAAATCTGTTATTCCAGGGATACTCTCACTAATAGTTTGAGATACAGAAGTTGCTTCAGTAGTTGCCTTAGTGCTTGCCTCGCTTGTGGTCGAGGTAGCTGTCGAGTTTGGAGAAGAGCTATTAGAAGCGACTTGCTGTGTTGAACATCCTCCCAACATTAAGGCACTGATAATCACAAGAGAAAGTAAAAATTGTGAAATTTTTAACCGCATTGCCTGTTACCGATTTAACCAGAGTATCTTATCGTTTTGAGGGGCATTGGGCATAAGAGGCAGAGGGGCAGGGAGCAGGGAGCAGAGGGGAAAGAGGTAATTTTTATTCTTCCCCTTGCCCCCTGCCCCCTGCTCCCCCTCTTCTTCCCTCACTCCCTTACAATCCTTCTAACGATACTTCCAAAAAGCGGGCTAACTTTGCGCCTTCTGTTTCTAACTCTGTTAAAGATAAGGGTTGTCCAACCCGTGTTAAGGGTATATCTCGCCGTCCCTTAATGCGTAGATAGAGGGCGCGACGGGGGTTAAGACCTTCTTTTACGTCTATTAGTACAGATTGGACATCTTCTATGCGGCTATCAATCTGAATTCGGCGGTTTTTGCCAGGAAACCCCCAGCGGAAAATTTTGATTGCACCAGTTTCCCGATCGAATTCGTTGTAACCGCCTCCAACATCCAATAAAATTACTAGCCACAGGTATGTGGCTAATAGCAAGCCAGCTACACCATATAACCCCATCACTAATCCTTGGGGAACGAATACCAGTTGAGTAGGATCGGAAACTATGAGTAAATTAACTTTTAAATAACTGGATATTCCAGCCAATAAAAAGCCGCTTGCTCCCAAGGTAACGATAGTTGCCCACCAGTAGTTACTGAACCGACGAGAACCGAGAACATTTTGGTGCAGGAGGCGATCGCCTTTGTTAATCGTTGTTGATGTCGTCATTGAACTACCATTGCCCGTGAGATACTCGCTGTGACATATTCGCACACTGAATGCTTTTGCTGCATAGAGTGCTGGCTCTCTGTGCCAATCCGGCTATTGCTTAGGAGGCACTAAAGCTCTGTTTTAATAAGTCTACGGGAACCCTACCGCAGACTATAAATTTTTTCCTTTGTATCCGACAAATTTTACTGTCCCGGATGATGCTGGCTTACTTGAAACTACGGAACAAACCACTTAGGCTATTTGTATTAGTCAAGATGTGCCAACTTCCTTTTTCCTTATCTAACGTTTCACATAGGTTTTCTAGAGGTGTATCAACGACAGTGGCGGCGAAGTGACCATCCACATTTTACCAAACATCGTTGACAAAAATTCAACTGCGCCTTTCCATGTTCCTGCTACCGATATAATTTTTTAGAGAATGTTGTACTATTTCTTCACTCATGGCTGAAAAAAATTCTTTTTCCTTAGCCCTGTGCCCCCTTTATTGCCTGCTCCCCTCTCCCTGTCTCTTTTTGACCTCTTGAAATGAGTTACCTACCTACGTCCATCTGCATTAAATTTTTTCAGATTTCTGAGAAAAGTTGTGTCAAATTGTAAAAATTCTGATATTCATATTATTTATAAGGTTCGTGTTTCATAGCTCATTTGCTTTTGCGTATCAGGCAAAAACCCTGATTAATGTGATAAGTTAAGAATCATTAAGTTACCACAAGCTAGATTACTAGCCGATGGTACGTGTAATGTCATAACCCTGAGAAATAATGACTTAACTAGTCAGCAAGCTCTCAGAATCCCAGTTGGTTAAAAGCAATTGAGATTGTCAAAAAAAACGTTAATTCCTCACGGCAGTCGGTTACACTGGCTCTCCGTACTGTCTTAGAAACGTTGCAATTTTAGTAAAAAAAGAGGATTTTGCTCTAATGACCATCGCAGTTGGACGCGCCCCCAGTAGAGGGTGGTTTGACGTTCTAGACGACTGGCTCAAGCGCGATCGCTTCGTATTCGTAGGTTGGTCAGGGATACTATTGTTCCCCTGCGCCTTCCTAGCACTAGGCGGTTGGCTGACCGGCACCACCTTCGTCACCTCTTGGTACACCCACGGATTAGCCTCCTCCTACCTAGAAGGCTGTAACTTCCTGACAGTGGCAGTATCCACCCCCGCCGATAGCATGGGACACTCCCTATTGCTGTTGTGGGGGCCAGAAGCTCAAGGCGACCTCACCCGTTGGTTCCAATTGGGTGGTTTGTGGCCATTCGTGGCACTGCACGGAGCCTTCGGTTTGATTGGCTTCATGTTGCGGCAATTTGAAATTGCGCGTTTAGTAGGGATACGTCCTTACAACGCCCTCGCCTTCTCGGCTCCCATTGCAGTATTCGTCAGCGTATTCCTGATGTACCCCTTGGGACAATCGTCGTGGTTCTTTGCACCCAGCTTTGGGGTGGCTGCAATTTTCCGATTCCTACTATTCCTGCAAGGGTTCCACAACTGGACACTCAACCCCTTCCACATGATGGGTGTTGCTGGCGTATTGGGTGGTGCTTTATTGTGCGCCATTCACGGAGCCACAGTCGAAAATACCTTGTTTGAAGACGGTGATGGTGCTAACACCTTCCGTGCCTTCAATCCCACCCAGTCGGAAGAAACCTACTCAATGGTGACAGCAAACCGTTTCTGGTCACAGATTTTCGGGATTGCTTTCTCAAACAAGCGCTGGTTGCACTTCTTTATGTTGTTCGTACCAGTCACAGGCTTGTGGATGAGTGCCGTCGGCATCGTCGGTTTAGCACTCAACCTGCGGGCTTATGATTTCGTCTCCCAAGAATTACGGGCGGCTGAAGACCCGGAGTTTGAAACCTTCTATACCAAAAACATTTTACTCAACGAGGGTATCCGCGCTTGGATGGCTCCTCAAGATCAACCCCACGAACAATTTGTATTCCCTGAGGAGGTATTACCACGTGGTAACGCTCTCTAATAGACCAAATATCTTAGGCGGCGCTGGACGCGACCAAGAATCCACTGGATTTGCTTGGTGGTCTGGTAACGCACGTTTAATCAACCTATCTGGTAAACTGCTGGGTGCTCACGTTGCCCACGCTGGTTTGATTGTATTCTGGGCGGGAGCGATGACTTTGTTTGAAGTCGCTCACTTCATTCCTGAAAAGCCCATGTACGAGCAGGGCTTAATCCTGTTACCTCACCTTGCCGCTCAGGGTTGGGGTGTTGGTCCTGGTGGTGAAGTCATCGATACCTTCCCCTACTTTGTTGTCGGCGTACTTCACCTAATATCCTCAGCCGTCCTTGGCTTTGGCGGTATATATCATGCCGTCCGTGGACCAGAAACTTTAGAAGAATACTCTTCTTTCTTTGGTTACGACTGGAAAGACAAGAACAAGATGACCAACATCATCGGGTTTCACCTGATTATTTTGGGAGTCGGTGCATTGCTTTTAGTATTAAAGGCAATGTTCTTTGGTGGTTTGTATGACACCTGGGCACCAGGCGGTGGTGATGTTCGGATTATTACCAATCCGACATTGAACCCAGCAGTTATCTTCGGTTATGTAATCAAGTCTCCCTTCGGTGGCGAAGGCTGGATTGTCAGCGTTGATAACTTAGAAGATGTGGTCGGTGGTCACATCTGGATTGCCTTAATCTTAATTGCTGGCGGTATTTTCCACATTCTTACCAAGCCTTTTGCTTGGTCACGTCGTGCATCCATCTGGTCTGGTGAGGCTTATCTCTCCTACAGCTTGGGCGCTCTTTCACTGATGGGCTTCATTGCCTCAATCTTCGTTTGGTTTAACAACACAGTTTACCCCAGCGAATTCTTCGGCCCTACTGGCCCAGAAGCTTCTCAAGCTCAAGCTTTGACCTTCTTGATTCGTGACCAACGCTTGGGTGCTAACGTCGGTTCTGCCCAAGGCCCTACTGGTCTAGGTAAATATCTGATGCGCTCTCCAACTGGTGAAATCATCTTCGGTGGTGAAACCATGCGCTTCTGGGATTTCCGTGGTCCTTGGTTGGAGCCTCTACGCGGCCCCAATGGTCTTGACTTAGAGAAAATCAAGAACGATATTCAGCCTTGGCAAGCTCGTCGCGCTGCTGAATATATGACCCACGCTCCTCTGGGTTCTTTGAACTCCGTAGGTGGTGTGGCTACCGAAATTAACTCCTTCAACTACGTATCTCCTCGCGCTTGGTTGGCGACTTCTCACTTCGTATTAGGATTCTTCTTCCTAGTTGGTCACTTGTGGCACGCTGGTCGCGCACGGGCCGCGGCTGGTGGTTTTGAGAAAGGAATTAACCGTGATACTGAGCCAGTGATGTTCATGGACGACCTTGACTAGGTTGTAAAGTTTATTTCATCACTGACAACTAAATAATTTAAAGGCTCTTGCATAAAAGCAAGGGCTTTTTTTATAGGAAAATTAGTAATCTATTAATTAAAGTAAGCGACTTACCAAGGTAACTAATCTATGAACGACTCCAATTTTATTGATGCTTTGCGATGGACATCTGAAGCTAAGGAAAAGTTACAAAACATTCCTTTTTTTGTCCGCTCTCAAGCTCAAGCCAGAATTGAACAGCTGGCTCGTGAAGCAGGCCAAGATGTTGTGACTGCTAATTTGGTAGAACAGGCTAGGCTTGAGTTTGGACAATAAATCAGGAATCAAAATACAGAGTTTAGAATTCAGAATTTGGTAAATACTCTACTTATAAAGCAATACAGTTCAGTTAAGCATTTCTTTCTTCTCTTCCTTTGCGTTCTTTGCGCCTTTGCGGTTCGTTAAAAAAATTACTTTGATAAAGAATTAAGCCTTAACTGAACCGTATTGACTTATAAAGGGATAGAGTTTTAAGGCGAGAATATTCCAGTCAATTTAATTCATAATTACAAATTACGAATTAGTATCAACTTCCTCCTATATTCATTGCTGCTAAAACAGCCTTCTGGCTTACATCTCTGTAAACCGTATTCAAATACTTCATTACCACATCACTCGAAGTTGAATTTACTGCATTTTCCTCTTCCTTCGCTAGGGGAACCGCTCCCAATACATCTAATATCGTCTCGTCGGTACTGGAGGGCACAATAACTACCAAGGATGACTCTAGTGACTCATTATATTGCCAAAAAGAATCAATTTTTACTGAGTATTTGTTATTAGGAATTGACTGTTGAACATCAGGTGTTTCTGTCGGATTGGGTTGAATCTTGGTACTACGTAACTGACGCAAATCGCTGATAATTTGCTCTTTGGTACGTCCGCGTAATTGAAATAGTACAAAGGGGTCTTCACTGAAACGATCGCCTAACTGATAGTACAGGGCACCAATATGTTTACAGGGATTTGCTTTATCAGGACAAGAGCATTTACTCTGGACATCACCAAGAGTAAAAGGAAATATCGAAAGACCATTAGCTGTAAATACTTCTTCTATATTTTGTGGCATTTCTCCTGCTAGTAGCTTGGCTGCGAAAATTGCCCTTTGGGACATGGTTTCAATTACATAACCCCACTGTTCATCGCTAAAAGGTTCAAGGGAAAGGGAAACTTTATAAGGTTCTACTTCACTACCTTGTACCCTAGCCAATACTTTTGCACCTTTAAATTCAATGCTCAAAACATTTCCTTGACGAGCATAATTTCTCGCACGTTCTAAACGCTTTTTAAAGCGATAGGAATCTAACAAATCTAGCCATTGTTGTGACCACCATTCTCGACTAGCTTGTAATGTGTAATTAGTCATAATCAATTCAAAAAATTGGTAATGTGCCGCGCTAATTTTGACGGGTTTTTAGTGAGCGCTTTAGCACTAAAATCAAGGACTAAAGTTCACACCACAAACTTATTCTGCATCATCGTCAATTACTGCACTGCGGTCAAGTAGTAGTAAGTTACGAAGTTGGTCTGTATCCAGTTCAGTTAACCATTCTTCACCAGCACCTACAACTTGTTCAGCTAGTTGTTTTTTACTTTCAATCATGTCATGAATTTTTTCTTCTAAAGTGCCAGTGCAAACAAATTTATGTACTTGCACATTCCGAGTTTGACCAATCCGAAATACTCTATCTGTAGCTTGATTTTCTACGGCTGGATTCCACCATCTATCAAAGTGGAATACATGATTTGCTCGTGTTAAATTCAGTCCTACTCCACCCGCTTTTAGAGAAAGAATCATAATCGGTGGTCCTTGAGGATCGTGTTGGAAACGGTCGATCATTTCCTCCCGTTGTTTTTTACTGGTGCTGCCATATAAAAAGAATATTTCTCGCCCAAGCTGTTTTTCTAAATAGGGTTTAAGTAATTTACCCCACTCAGCAAATTGTGTGAAAATTAAAGCTCTATCGCCTTCTGCTAAAACTTCTTCTAACATTTCTTCTAGCCGCAGAAGTTTGGCTGAATTATGTTGCTCTAATGTCGCTTGTTTCAAATATTGGGCTGGATGATTGCAGATTTGCTTGAGTTTGATTAGTAAAGCCAAAATCATCCCCCGACGTTGCAACCCTTCAGCAGATTCTATCTCTACTAAAGATTGTTCTACTACTTGTTGATAAAGTGCAGCTTGTTCGCCAGTCAGACCGCAAAATACGGTCATCTCTTGCTTATCTGGTAAATCTTGAATGATGTCGCGATCGCTTTTCAATCGCCGCAGTATAAATGGTTGCACTAATGAACGTAACTGAGTCAAAGAAGCGGTATCACCATACTTTTCTATTGGCATAGCAAACCGCCTCTGGAAAAATTGCTTATTGCCTAAATACCCAGGATTGAGAAAATCCAAAATAGACCATAATTCTTGCAGTCTATTTTCTACTGGTGTCCCGGTCAACGCAATCCGAAATGTAGCTTCTAATTGGCGCACTGCTTTTGACTGCTTCGCCTCTGGATTTTTCACATTCTGGGCTTCATCTAAAACTATTATTTGCCAAGAGATACTTTGCAATGACTTGATATCTCGATGAAGCAGTGAGTAGCTGGTAACGATTAAATCGTGTTTTTTTACAGCTTCTAAAAATGCTTTGCCTTTTGGGCGTTTGTCACCGTGATATTGCAAAATTTTCAGGCTTGGTGCAAATTTATTGACTTCCCTTTCCCAATTGCCTAAAACCGAAGTTGGACAAACTAGCAGTGTTGGATTTTCTAGTACATCTTGTTCTTTTAAATGTAACAAAAAAGCAATAAACTGAATAGTTTTACCGAGTCCCATATCGTCTGCGAGACACGCACCCAAGCCCCAACGTTCTAAGAAGGACAGCCAAGCAGCACCACGTTCTTGATAAGGTCGCAACTGCCCTTTAAAGCCTGTTGGTGTGGGTAAAGGTGCGTAGGCGCAGCCCGTCGTAGACATCGCTTGATTATTTGTTAACGCCCCAATCAACTCTTGCAATGCCCCAGATGCATCAAAGCTGACGACTGGTAACTTTTCAATTGCCTGAGTATCTCCTGTACTCAGACGCAAAGCATCTTCCAGGGAAAGGGCCATTTGGTCTTTGCGAGTGGTAAAAAAAGTTTGGGCTGTCTTGATATCTTGGGGTCGCAATTCTACCCACTCACCATTAATTTCCACTAGCGGACTATTTAAAGCCACAAGTTTATCAAATTCGGCTTTGGAAATAGTTTGTCCGCCAATTGCCAATTGCCATTGGAAATTCAGCAGACTCTGCAACCCCAAGCGTCCCTGTTTTGTCTTTGGAGTTTCAGCAGTAATTTTTAAACCTAAACGATTTGCCCAGCCTTCACGATTCGCTAAACTGGGAGGCAAAATTACTCCCAAACCACTGTCTTCCAACCTCCAAGCTATAGCTTTGATAAACTCATAAGCTTGGATGGGGGTGAGGCGAGAAAATTGGGGATATTCAGTTTCTAAACTGGGTGCGTAGGCGCTTTGTGCCTTGTCGCCAGACATCGTTGGATATAATCGGGAAGCTACCCCCAAACCTCGCAAAAATGTTTCTTGTGGTTGGTCAATTGTCCGATTTTCATAAACTAATTTTTCAACTGGATTGTTCCAAATAGTTGCTGCATCCACTAAAAACTCTGGATTGTCAGCTGCTTGCAAAAAATACGCCAATGTCCAATCTGTTTCGCCAGACTCTGGAGAACGCAGTTGAAAACAGGTACGAAATAGTGTTTTAAGAGTTAACTGGTATTGTAGGGGCATAGTCCAAGCCTTCAATGCCGCTTCCAGTCGTTCCACTTCAATTGCATCTGCATTAACTGTACCAGATGCACTAGTTAAGGCTTGCAACCACTGTTGCACTCCAGATGGTAAAGATGCGTAGGCGCTGCCCGTCGTAGACATCGCCTTAGCTTCAATTGGAGGTTGAGAACCTACCATGTCTCGCACTTGGGCATCTATCGTACTGTTGAGAAATCCCAAAAGTAATTCTTGAGGTTCAACGGGAAAGTCTACATAAAGTAGGGATTGGCAAAACTCTTCCCCAGTCCTCAGTCCCCAGTCCCCAATCCCTAGTCCCCAGTCCCCAGTCCCCAATCCCTCCTGATAAGTACGACAAACCAAGGGCATATTCGCAGAAAATTTTTCTATGCGGGTTCCATCTACAGCACTATCTACGAGTACTTGCCACTTAGCAGCAAATGCACCATCTGATTGTTGGTCAATTGTTGGTAAAAACTTACACCGGGAGATTAAATCTAAACTCCATCGGGCAACCTGCGACCAAAAGCGTAAATCTCCACCTAAAAAAGCATCTTCTCCTTTCGCAGCATTTAGGGGAACAGCAGCGAGAAATTTTACTGCTTCGCTGGGGTTAAGACAAAAACCCTCAACTCGCCACGGTTGTAAATATTGCGGGGAATCTGTATTTTCCCCCAAGCTGGCAGAATGTACAGGAAAAATCGCTACTGTTCCTTCATCACTTCCTTCTGGGATATAAGTTGGTAGGGCAATGATTTGAGAGTGCGTTGGTAAACCGATCTTAGTGGCACTAGCGGCTTTATGCGTTAGCGTAGATCCTCCTTTGGAGGTTCGCCCAGTAGTTGCGATCGCTTTGCTCGCCGCAGGCATCGCAACTTGGGGTTGCTGAATGAAGTTGGTAATTGCCATATTCTGGGAACGCAACCACTCACTCAACTCAACTGATGTCATTGCCAATGGATGTAGTGCTATATCTCCAGATCCACTAGACTCGAAATTCACTCGTGGCGATCGCCAAGTTTCCCCCCAAATAAATAAACAACCATTTTGATTTTTTAGTAACCAATTACAGTGTAAAATCGCCATTTGCTAACTACTCAGATTTTCCCAAAACTCCAGAATTAAAATCGCAATTTTTCTACTTTTTGCATCTTCTCAAGAAGATTTATTGGCTAAGTTTCTCATATAATAAATATTTAAGTAATTATTCCACATAAACATTGTTAATAATGAATTTTCCCCTAATTAAAGTTTTAAAAAACGGGATGTTAGTGGAACTGGATTATATGCATCCTCAAGAACACGAGGTTGTAAGAGGGTTACTCAATCTTGTAATTGTTGAAGGTAAAACCTATCCCCAAAAGCAACCCCTCTCTCCTACAGAATTTTCAGCTTACTGGTTAAGCAAAGATGCCTTTGTTGTCAGGACATCTGTTGTAGATCCTACACACAAGCCAAAAGAAATATTAGGGGCGTTTTATTTAAAGCCAAACTTTCCTGGTCGGTGTAGCCATATTTGCAACGCTGGTTTTATTGTACAACCTGGATTACGCGGTCAGGGTTTAGGACGGTTCATGGGAGAGGCTATGCTTTCGATAGCAGCAAACCTGGGCTACGAAGCAGTGATGTTTAATTTGGTCTTTGAGACTAATATACCTTCAATTACACTTTGGCAGTCGTTAGGATTTGAAATTATTGGACGAATTCCGGGTGCGGCGAAACTAGAGAATGGGCAGGTAGTAAACGCGCTAATCTTATATCACACTTTGCTTTGAACGACTTGTCTATCTTTGTATGTACAAGAAGTCAGCCATAGGGCATAAATGTTAGGATTGCCACAGAAAGAGAATAGCGAAAGAGAAGGGAAAAAAACTGAATGGCAGAAGTTGATAAGTCAATATCCTTCGATGGAAGGGATATTCGACTGAAAGTAGGTCTACTAGCTCCCCAGGCAGGTGGGTCGGTTTTGATAGAATCAGGGGACACATCCGTTTTAGTGACGGCTACGCGATCGCAAGCCAGAGAAGGCATTGATTTTCTTCCCCTGACTGTAGATTATGAAGAAAGGCTATATGCCGCTGGTCGGATTCCTGGAGGGATCATGCGGCGAGAAGGTCGCCCACCAGAAAAAACAATTCTCACCAGCCGTCTTATAGACCGTCCCCTGCGTCCTTTGTTCCCTTCATGGTTGCGGGATGACCTGCAAGTTATTGCCTTAACGCTGTCGATGGACGAGTTAGTGCCACCCGATGTGTTAGCAGTTACAGGTGCTTCCATTGCTACCCTGATTGCTCAAATCCCCTTTAATGGGCCAATGGCAGCAGTGCGGGTTGGTTTAGTAGGAGATGATTTCATTATTAACCCCACTTATGCAGAAATTGAAGCCGGAGACTTGGATCTAGTAGTAGCTGGTTCGCCACATGGCGTAATCATGGTGGAGGCGGGAGCTAATCAGTTGCCAGAGCGAGATATTATCGAGGCAATTGATTTTGGCTACGAAGCTGTGCGGGATTTAATCAAAGCCCAGCAAGATTTAGTAGCAGAACTGGGTCTGGTAATAGTGCAAGAAGCACCACCAGAGGTAGACCCGACACTGGAAAATTATATCCGCGATCGCGCTAGCGGCGAGATTAAGAAAATCCTGTCTCAATTTACTTTCACCAAACCAGAACGCGATGCTGCTTTAGATGTCGTCAAGAATGAAATTGCGACGACAATCTCCGAAATGCCAGAAGCAGACCCAATTCGAGTTGCCGCAACCGCAAATAGTAAAGCACTTGGTAATACTTTTAAAGATATTACTAAATACTTCATGCGGCGGCAAATCGTCGAAGATAACGTTCGCGTTGATGGTCGTAAACTTGATGAAGTACGACCTGTTTCTTGTTTAGTTGATGTCTTACCAAAGCGAGTTCACGGCAGCGGTTTATTTAACCGAGGACTAACTCAAGTATTATCCACTTGTACTCTAGGTACACCTGGGGATGCTCAAAACCTCAACGATGACATGCAGCTAGATCAGCACAAGCGTTACCTGCATCATTACAACTTCCCGCCGTTCTCAGTCGGGGAAACCAAGCCAATGCGGGCCCCAGGAAGGCGCGAAATTGGTCACGGGGCATTAGCAGAGCGATCGCTACTACCTGTGCTACCGTCAAAAGAACAATTTCCCTACGTGATTCGCATCGTCTCGGAAGTACTTTCTTCCAACGGTTCCACCTCAATGGGTTCAGTCTGCGGTTCCACCCTCGCCCTGATGGATGCTGGTGTACCAATTCTCAAACCCGTCAGTGGCGCGGCAATGGGTCTGATTAAAGAAGGGGACGAAGTACGAGTTCTGACCGACATCCAAGGCATTGAAGACTTTTTGGGCGACATGGACTTCAAAGTTGCCGGGACGGATGCCGGGATTACCGCCTTGCAAATGGATATGAAAATCTCCGGTTTGTCCTTGGACGTTATTTCTCAAGCCGTCCACCAAGCTAAATCAGCCCGGTTGCACATTCTGGAGAAAATGCTCGCCTGCATTGACACGCCACGCACTGAAACCTCAGCCTATGCCCCACGTCTGCTAACAGTCAAGATTGATTCAGACATGATTGGTCTGGTGATCGGGCCTGGAGGCAAGACTATTAAGGGGATCACAGAAGAAACTGGTGCAAAAATTGACATCGAAGATGATGGCACCGTGACAATTTCCGCTGTGGATGAAAACAAGGCCAAGAGAGCCAGAAATATCATCCAAGGCATGACCCGCAAGTTGCACGAAGGGGATGTCTACGCAGGACGCATTACTCGGATTATACCGATAGGTGCATTTGTGGAATTTTTGCCTGGAAAAGAAGGCATGATTCACATCTCCCAACTAGCTGACTACCGCGTTGGCAAAGTTGAGGATGAAGTAGCAGTGGGCGATGAAGTGATTATCAAAGTGCGCGAAATTGATAACAAAGGTCGGATTAATCTCACCCGCTTGGGTATTCACCCAGATCAAGCAGCAGCAGCAAGAGAAGCAGCGGCGGTGAATCGGTAACTCGATTTGGGATTTTAGATTAGATTAAATCTAAAATCCGCGATGCCTATCGTGAAGGCATCGCCGTATGCTTCTCTAATCTGACAAATTACGAATTACGTAGCTTGCTTTTCGCCTTCTCTACGAGACGCTACGCGAATGGCGAGTATTACGAATTATTTTAAGGACTTTTCTAGCGTTTTTGGCTCTGGTAGAGGTTGACCGTCTGCCAAAGATGATTCAATTAGCATTTCTAAAACTTCTTGAGCATTTTTGAAAGCTTCTTCGTAAGTATCTCCGTGAGTATGACAAAATCCCCATTCAAGAAGACTCACAACAAAACACTCATCTTCATCAGACCACTGAATAACGATTGTATATTTCATTCTTCTGAAACATAATTACGAATTACTAATTTTTAACCCCCAGTCTTTTACCCGACCCTTAGCAACATCTTTTTTACCCCTCTCGAAGGATTCAATAAATCCAGGAATATCAACTAACTCTTTGGTAGCGTCTTCACTTTCTTTATCTGCTAGATAAGCTAAGAAGTCAGCAACCAGTTCTAGGCGTTCTGAAGATAAGCCATCTAGATATTGGTTGATTTGTTGACGAACTTCTGTGTTGTTCATATTTTTGCAACTCTTTTACTTCTCTAATTCTGCCAACTTCTGTTGAGCAAACTCTCGCACTTCCTTATCTATGTCATTCTCTGCCTTGTCACGCAACAGTGGTAAAGTCTGTGGATGCTGAGGAAATTGCTTGATAATTATCTCCAGTACAATGCGCCGAGGGTTGGTTTTATAGTTATACTTACGCTCAAAGGAGTCATTAAATAAAGTTGCGATCGCGCAATTGTTTCATCAACCGTCTGGCTTTATCTCTAGCATCACTCACTGGTATGCTTTGCAGATATTTAGTGAAGATTGCTTCTAAATCATCTGCATAGATAAAGTTGCCAGCTAAACCTTTTTCACTGGTTTGCATTTGATAAGCAACTTGACGCAACATTGCCTGTTTATCTTTATAATCAATAATGTCCAGACGCTCATCCGGCTTTAAATTGCGTCCCTCGTCCCAATTATGCAGCAGAACCTCTGAAGCATCTTTATACAGTTCACTTCTATCTCTGGGTAATTCTCGCTTGAGATTGAGAATTGCCATCATCGTTAACAGCAGAGGATTTTGTGCTAGTTCGGCAATCGCTTTCGATTCATTAATTACTCTTTGTAGACGCTCTCGTTTGATATTTTTATCTCTTTCTTCGGCTTGGCTAAAAGTTTTATCATGCCAACGTTCAATAAAATCTTGAATCTGTGCTGGTTCTAAATCTTGCAACATGAAGTGGCGAAACTCTGCATCTCGCAATTGTTGCTGCTTATAGCCGATAATCCGAGAAGTGACAATTACTTGCACATCGGGATATTCATTAGTGAAGCGATGAATAGAGGTAATTACTTCTTCCCGCTTCGCCGATTCAAAGATTTCATCCAAACTATCAAACATGACTAAAGCGTTACCAGCCTTTAGTTGCTCATGCAATTTATGCTGATTGAGGTGATAGAAACAATTGGGACTATTATGGTAAAATTGGAGAAAGTTATTACAACTACCCGCATCGCGATCGCGCATATAATGGCGTAATTCAATCAGCAAAGGGATTGGCAGATTAAAATCATTTTCTTCGAGAGTTTTTTCTACCCAGTCCAACGCTAGATATTGCAACAATGTAGACTTACCGGAACCAGGATCGCCTAAAATAACTAGATAATTCTTGCGTTGCTGATCTCGGACAACATCTAATACTGAACGGATTGGCTGCTCAAAATAATTGCGTTTATAGCCTGCAAATTCTTCTTGAAATTTTTCTATTTCAAACTCCGCATCTAATTGGTTACTCTCTTGTAGCCTGCGGAGATGTTCTTTAGGCAGTTCTAAAACCTGATAAACTTGCCGCACATTTTGCGGGATAAATAAACATTTGCCATAAATTTACCGGATGTTCGCGGGATGTAGTTTCTAAGCTATCTAACTTCAGATTGCCGTAGCGTTCACGAATAGTTTCTAAATATTGTGGTAAATTAAAATCCTTGGGAATATCAGCCTTTTCTTTTAAAGTCTTGTCAATACTAGATAAATTTTGAAGTTCTAAGATATAACGTAACTCTTCTGAATCCGAAAGAATATCTTGAACTTGGATAAGATACTGTTCTGTAATTGTTTGCCAGTTAAATTTAGGTGGGAGAGGTGCAAGTTGAAGTCTTTTCCAACTATCTGCTAGGGTTTTAAAATCTAGAGAATCACATTTAATATCAAAAGCCTGACCAAGAATTTCTTTAACCGATTTATCACGGATAAATATCTTGATATCTTCAGCATAATTTTGAATTTCACCTTCAGGAAGTTTGCAACGAACCTTTAACTGCTGCTGCATCGCTTGCAAAAATTCTGTCAGCGCCATAACTACAGCTTTCTGAAGCGGTTCTTGCTTAAAGGGCGCGGTTACAGCATTATTAAAGATATTTTTGAAAAAATCTTTAGCATAGTCCTTAACTAAATCTTTGAAAAATTCTTCGCTGATAATAGTTTTGACAAGAAATCCAACCGCTTTTTGACCTATCCAAAGAGTGAACCACTCAACTATCATACTCACTCCTGCTAAGTGTTTGACTACGAGTATATACACTAGTCAAAGAAATATTTCCAGATTGCTGGGTTTTTAGCTTAAAAGCAACATTAGCTGAAGATTTGTTAAAAATAACTAATAACTGTGCATTGATATTAGGAGTAGTTTTATGGTTTTACAAGTTAACCCCATCCAGAAAGAACCTACTGTTACTTGGGAAGCACTTCCAGCCGACTTCATTTTACCTGACGATCCAGTGGAAAATATTCAACAACCTGCGATCGCTGCTGCGCTTACCGATGCTTTAGGAAGCACAGGACGCATCCAACCTCAAATGCTGATTGGCTCTAATTTTGGACTTGTAGCCACAGTCAACAAAAAAATTGTCGTTAAAGCCCCTGACTGGTTTTACGCCCCTCAAGTGCAGTCTGTAGGAACAAATGTAGTTCGTCGCAGCTATACCCCAAATTTAGAAGGCGCTGCTGTGGCTGTAGTGATGGAATTTCTCTCAGACACAGAAGGTGGAGAACTATCAGTCCGTTCAACTCCACCCTACGGTAAACTCTATTATTACGAAAAGATTCTCCAAGTTCCAACCTACGTAACCTACGACCCCTACGAACCAAGCATAGAACTACGGTGCTTGCAAAATGGACAATATACCTTGCAGCAAGCAGATAGCAATGGACGTTACTGGATTCCTGAGTTAGAGTTATTTCTCGGAATTTGGCAAGGTGAAAGATTATGTCAAACTATGAATTGGCTGCGCTGGTGGGATACAGAAGGAAATTTGCTGTTGTGGAGCAGCGAACAAGCCCAACAAGAACGCCAACGTGCTGAACAAGAACGCCAACGTGCTGAACAGGAAAGCCAACGTGCTGAACAGGAAAGCCAACGTGCTGAACAGGAACGCCAACGTGCTGAACAGGAACGCCAACGTGCTGATATATTAGCAGCTAAGTTACGTGAGTTAGGTGTTGACCCTGATGCGTAGGCGTAGCCCGTCGTAGACATCGCATAACTTAAACAAATGCTGGGAATAATAATTTTGGGACATCAGCACCAAAATTCATTCCATGAAACAGCAAAAAAATCAATTTAGTCATCTTACTGCGATCGAAAGAAGTTATCTCTCATTTCCGGCACAGTTTTTATTAAATCAAAATCTGCTCCAAGGCAAAATACTAGATTTTGGTTGTGGCTTTGGTAATGATGTTAAAATCTTGCGCCAAAAAGGTTGTGATATTACAGGCTATGACCCTTATTATTTTCCAAAATATCCTGATACTAAATTCGATACAATAATTTGCTTTTATGTTTTAAATGTTTTATTTACCGAAGAACAAACTAATGTTCTTATGGAAATATCACACTTATTAAAACCAGGAGGCAAAGCTTATTATGCTGTAAGAAGGGATATCAGAAAAGAAGGTTTTCGAGAACATTATGTTCACAAAAAGCCTACCTATCAGTGTATTGCCAAACTTCCCTTTACTTCAATTTGCTTAGATGAATATCGAGAAGTATATGAGTATATTCACTATAATCATCAGCGAAATTCATCTAACTATTGTATATTCTGTAATCCCCATAAAACTCTCAGACTATTAACTGAGTCAGCAACTGCTTATGCTATTTTTGATGGCTATCCAATAAGTAAAGGACATATTTTGGTGATTCCCAAACGTCATGTTAGCAGTTATTTTGAGCTACCATTTAAAGAGCAATCTGCTTGCTGGTTTATGGTGAACAAAGTACAAGAAATTCTCAAAGCAGAATTTGAAACTGATGGCTTTAATGTAGGAATGAACATCAATAGAGCCGCAGGTCAAAATATTATGCACGCTAGTATTCATATCATCCCTCGTTACAAAGGTGATACTGTCTCTAATAAAAGTGGAATCAGAAACGTTATTCCTAAAAAGCAATAGTTTTTCTGTAATAATTCAGGATTCATAATTTTGCTGTAACTTTACTGCTTTGAAGTAATTATGAAAATTACTGCAACATCATGACTTGCTCAAACTTAAGTTTCGGGTGGAGTGGCTATGTTTCCAGATCCTGGAAAAACCACTGATGAGTTATTGCAAGTAGTAGATCAAGCGCTATATGCTGCTAACTTATACCATTTTACCAAATGAAAGATACAAATATTTTCTCCTCTGCTTCTCTGCTTACCTAAATGTATCAACCTTAAAGTGAAATGGTATTAAGTAAGTGGGCAGAATAAAACCGAGCTGTGTGAAGAAAAGTAAATAAGGCTCAAACCCTTTTTCTCCCTGCTCCCTGCCCCCAGCAAGAACTGCCTTATCCTAACAAGAATTATTTACGCCCACCTACTTACATGGGCGCAATTACATCAAGCGTGTGTAATCTAATTGATGAGATGTAAAAATTCCAACAATCATTTATGAAAAATACATATATCTAACAAAACCTAAAAATTAGGTTTTGTTGAAAATATTGCAAAATATTTCAGTTAAGTCAGATTATCTGGATCTATTCCGAGCGCTCTTAATTGTTTTGCCAACTGTTGAACCCGTTGTTCTGCAACATCAGCGCGTTGTGATTCTTGTTGAGCGCGTAGTGCTTCTTGTTGAGCGCGTTGTGATTCTTGTTGAGCGCGTTGTGATTCTTGTTGAGCGCGTAGCGCTTCTTGTTGAGCGCGTAGCGCTTCTTGTTGAGCGCGTTGTGATTCTTGTTGAGCGCGTAGCGCTTCTTGTTGAGCGCGTTGTGATTCTTGTTGAGCGCGTAGCGTTTCTTGTTTTACTTGTTCTGCGGGCGTGAGATACCGTTGTCCTTGCTCATCATACCAATACATCCATTCCCGCGTTACACCACAATAATTTCCCCTTTCGCAACCAATTCCCAGTCCAATTTCTGGTAGCCAAACGGGGTTTTCCTCTTGCAATTCATACTTACCATTAACTAACTTATGTACTTCCAGATGCGGTTTGCGGCGGCGGCGAGAGGAATAAATCACGTAATAAAGTACACCTAAAGCCTCATATTCATCCAATTTAGTAGTGTATTCCTTACGATAATTTTGGGAAACTACTTCTAGGACGAAAATCGGTACAACATTTTCATCCCACAGCACATAACTAGGACGCAGTTCCTCATCATAAAACCGCTCTACTCCTAAGCTCAAAAACCCATCTGGCACAATTGGCGGTTTATCAGGGTGATAATAAATACCCATATCTATCGCAAACAACCAGTCCATGCGTTCTGACCAAAGCATCAGCAGAATCGCCTTTAACAAGCCTGGTATCAATTCTTGCAGTTCATTATCCACAGGCGTTTCATCAGAGTCTGGTAGTTCCTCGCCTGAGGGCAAGTACCTTGGCAAGTTGTACTCTAACATGGCTGGTTTTCCCAAAACTCAAAGGATATTTGGCTCTATTTGGCTCAACAGAATTATAGCGATTTATCCCCTTGCAATGTCATTAGTAGTCTGCCTCATCGATCGCGAGGCGTGAACAAGTTCGTAGTCAGGACTTTAGTTCTGGTTTTTTAAGCACTAAAATGCTTACTACAAACCCTCAAAATTAGCTTGACAAATTACTAGTTTACTACTGTATATTAAGTACTCCACTGGCACTAATTGGTAGTTTTTAACTACTAAACAATCCTAAATCTGGCGGAATCATGAATAATAAAATTTATTTGATACCTAAATTCTAATTGTCACAATCCGATGATCTTGATGAGCCAATGTTTTGCTTTGACTAAGGGATACCACTTGTGGTATTGACAAATAGACGAGATTCGACAGATATATTAGTTACTAGCTCGTTTGGTGGTTGTGCATAGCATTGCCTCAGCTAAAGTTGCAGCCCAGTCAAGCATACAAGCGTTTATACCCCACCAAGGAAGTTGCTTCAGCCGATAAAATTTTGGTAACTCTTAACTATTAATAAATATATCGGTGCTTAGTGCTATTCATGCTTTATATTTAGCGACAGGGTGGTGCAAACAGCTAACTTATGTTCAAAAACTTAGAAAGCAGTGCCCATCGGGAGCAATTCACGCTTCAATACTATCAGCACGTAGTGTAAGTAAAGGTTAAGTTGATATTCAAACGAATAATTTTTGCTGAATTGCGACAGATAAAGACTAAACTAAAAAGTCTTGTGCAGCAAAACCTGTAGCTTTAAATGAAGTAATCATGTCTAAGGTTCTTGTCTCTGATTCGATTGACCAAGCTGGAATTGACATTCTTTCGCAAGTTGCTACCGTTGATGTCAAACTAGGTCTAAAACCAGCGGAACTGATCGCAATTATTGGTGAGTATGACGCGCTGATGATTCGCTCTGGTACGCGCGTCACTCAAGAAATCATTGAAGCCGGCAGCCAGCTAAAAATCATCGGTCGTGCTGGTGTGGGTGTGGATAATGTGGATGTTCCCGCTGCCACACGCCGGGGAATTGTGGTAGTCAATTCTCCAGAGGGAAATACAATTGCCGCCGCCGAACACGCGCTAGCGATGATTTTGGCTTTGTCCCGCCACATTCCCGATGCTAACGCTTCGGTGAAACGCGGTGCGTGGGATCGCAATAGTTTTGTTGGTGCGGAAGTCTACAAAAAAACTCTCGGCGTTGTCGGTTTGGGTAAAATTGGTTCCCATGTTGCCGCTGTAGCTAGGACAATGGGGATGAAACTCCTAGCTTATGACCCTTTTATTTCTACAGAACGAGCCGAACAGATTGGCTGTCAGTTGGTGGAGCTAGATTTACTCTTCCAGCAAGCAGACTATATCACCCTCCACATCCCGAAAACCCCAGAAACTACTCACTTAATCAATGCCACAACCCTGGCAAAGATGAAACCCACAGCCCGGATTATCAACTGCGCTCGTGGTGGGATCATTGATGAAGTAGCTTTAGCAGCAGCTTTGAAAGCGGGTAAAATCGGTGGTGCAGCCTTGGATGTGTTCGAGTCAGAACCACTGGGTGAATCTGAATTGCGATCGCTAGGTAAAGAAATCATCCTCACCCCTCACCTGGGAGCCTCTACTACAGAAGCTCAAGTGAATGTGGCCATTGATGTTGCCGAACAAATTCGCGATGTCCTTTTAGGACTACCAGCACGTTCAGCCGTCAACATTCCCGGACTCGGCCCCGATGTGTTGGAAGAACTCAAACCCTATATGCAACTAGCAGAAACTCTCGGTAATCTAGTGGGACAACTAGCTGGTGGAAGGGTAGAAGTACTCAATATTCGACTGCAAGGGGAACTCGCAACCAACAAAAGTCAGCCTTTAATCGTCGCTGCCCTCAAAGGACTACTTTACCAAGCTTTGCGGGAACGAGTAAATTACGTAAATGCCAGCATAGAAGCCAAAGAACGCGGAATTCGGGTGATTGAAACCCGCGATGCTTCTATTCGAGATTACGCCGGCACACTGCATCTAGAAGCCACGGGTACTTTAGGTACTCATTCTGTTACAGGTGCTTTGTTGGGTGAGCGGGAAATCCACCTCACTGACGTTGACGGTTTCCCGATTAACGTCCCACCCAGCAAATATATGTTGTTTACCCTGCACCGCGATATGCCGGGGATTATCGGCAAACTTGGTTCCCTACTCGGCAGTTTTAATGTGAATATTGCCAGTATGCAAGTAGGTCGTAAAATCGTCCGTGGTGATGCCGTCATGGCTCTGAGTATAGATGACCCTTTACCAGAGGGCATTTTGAATGAAATTATAAAAGTCCCTGGTATTCGGGACGCATATACAGTAACACTATGAGTGCTGAGTGCTGAGTAACGAGTGCTGAGTGAATAAAAGTTAGGAGTGAGTAGTGAGGAGTTAAAAGTTAAAAAGCAAAACTCCTAACTCTAACTCTAACTTCTAACTCCTAACTCCCTCAAACTCAGCACGGGCTAAACGCCCCGCTACCGCTAACAGCACTCACGACTCAGCACTTAAAAATGGCAAACACTTGGTGGGAACTAAATATTTTATGTGAGCCAGACTTAGAAGACTCGATCTTTTGGCGACTGGAAGATTTTGGCTGTCGTGGTACAGCTAGTGAAAATAAAGGAAATTCATCTTTAGTCAAGGCTTATCTGCCGACAATCCAAACGCAGCTACTAGATTTGGCAGCGCTGTCGTTATGGCTACGTCAAGATGCTCTCTGTGTTGGAATTTCATCTCCTTCCTTGCAATGGCAATTAATTGATGAGGAAGATTGGGCGACTAGCTGGAAACAATATTGGCATCCACAAGAAATAGGCGATCGCTTCCTAATTAACCCCGCTTGGCTACCATTACCAGAAACAACCGAACGGTTAGTCATTCGCCTTGACCCTGGTGTAGCATTTGGAACAGGCAACCATGCCACTACTCAGCTATGTTTGGAATCCCTGGAAATGCGGCTAAGTGGAGTTCCTCAGTCCTTTGTGGGTAATAGTGGCAAACATGAGCATCTGGTAATTGCGGATATTGGCTGTGGTTCTGGTATCCTTTCCATTGGGGCGTTGCTACTGGGTGCAGAAAAAGTCTATGCAGTGGATACTGACCCTTTGGCGGTGCAATCAACGATCAGTAATGGTGCGCTGAATGATATTAGCCCAGAACGTTTACTACCTGCACAGGGAAGTGTAGACGTTTTGACAAAACTAGTTGAAAGCCCAGTTGATGGTATTGTCTGCAATATTTTGGCTCATGTGATTATTGAATTGATTCCAGAAATGAGTGCGATCGCTAAACCTGAAACTTGGGCAATCTTCAGTGGTATTTTACTGGAACAATCTAAAGCTGTTGCTGACGCTTTAGAAGAAAATGGTTGGGTTGTCGCTACCCTGTGGAAACGCAAAGAATGGTGTTGCTTAAATGTACGGCGTTCTTAACCCAGTAGAAAAGTAATCCTAAATCATTCGTAAACAATGATATCCCCGCCTTCATAAAAGTTGTCGGGGATATTTCAGTGACATAATATATAGATTAACCACTATTGACTTTTGAAACTAGCGATGAAAGAACGGCTACAAATCCACAAAAAAGCTGACTCATCCGCTTATTCCTCAGAGCAAAGTCAGTCGCAATTGCATCTGTTAACTACTCACTCTCAACTTGGCTCCAACAAGCCTATAGTACAGGCAAAGGTAGAAAATCAGAAATTTCAACAATATCAGTTTGAGGCAACGAAACTCCAAATACAGGCCAAGCATGGCACGATCGCGCCAGAGGGACAAGAGCGACTCACTGTATTGCAAACAAAAATGAATGAGTCGTTGCAGCAAGCAAAGGAACACTCTTCCCAGTTTGGTCATCACCTGAGCAAAATGGCAATAAAACGTGCTGATGGTGTGTCATCGGCACAAATGCAACCACTAATACAGCCAAAACTCACTATTGGTCAATCAGGAGATCGATATGAGCAACAGGCGGATAGAGTCGCTACTTCTGTAGTTAACCAAATCAATAGAGCTACTTCGGAAAACCAGGACGCACAGCAGACAACTTTACCAGCTAATAAGAACGAACAAGCAAAGTCTGAAGAAATATTAGCAGCAAATAACTCAGCAGATAAAAAACAAAAATTTTTACAAGAATACTCGCTAGCCAAAACACTAGTAAATGGCATAGATGACACATTACCACAAGATAAAATCCTGGAACAACTTTTCAAAAATTTTGTAAATATCCAATTTCAATACACAATGGTGAGCAAGAGTCCAGAAACGCTCTTAAAAGGCTCTCCAGAAGGAGATTGTCAGACATTAGCCCGTGCTTTTAAAAAAGTTGCAGAAGAATATTTTGGGATTGAAAAAATAACAATTGAAAGTATCGCCAAACCTTTTTTGAGTGAAGCTGGAGCTACCCCATACCAAGGGAAAAAGCCTAATTGTGATGACGGGAAACGATGGTTTTTCCAAAACCATTATTGGGCTAGCTGGAATGGAAAAATTTATGATGTTTTATTCCTCAGCAATAAACGAACCGAAGCTGATATGGCAAAACAGGTGCAACCACTCACATCAATGTTGATGCCTGAACAAGAATACTATCAAACAGAAAAAGGAAAAATTGTATATCCAATTGTCAATAAGTATTCCACTGTAGAGGTTGCGATGTTTGAGAAACTGAAAAACTTTGTTAATAATCTTGGTCAGTTTTTCTCCAACAGTATGGGTGCGATCGTCAATAAAATTCGGTCTTTATTTGCCCAAAGTGGAAACAATACCAGTGGTTTTGATTCTCTAATGAGAGAACTTGAACACGACAAAAATAATACTGCGATCGCAAACAACCAAACCCAATAATTCCAACTTGATATTGTCAGGTGGAAATTGCTCAAAAATGTTGGCATCTATTTCAATATGATTCAAAGCAATGTCCAGCCTACTAATTTGCCTTTCACCACTGCCCGGAATTATCTTCTTGTTGCAGCCCAATTAACTGTCGCCGCTTCCAAGCATAGTGAAGAATATTAATTCCTAATTCCTGAGCTGTACGAATGGTCAATCTGGGTAAACTCAAATCTCTATCCAATCCCCAAGCAGTTGCTAAATCACCAATTGCTAAAATAATTCCTCCACCGATTAATAGTTTAATCTGCTGTTGATTAACCATTGGCAAGGCAGCAAATAAGAAAGGTTTTGTCCTTAAAGGATGACTCCGTTGCAATTCTTCTAAAGGTCTTAAAGGACTCTCTAACTGTTGTGCCAAAGCTTGAGTACTCTCAATCAAAGGATTAGCATTTGTTGGCGCATCAACTAGAAGCACACCACCTAAATTTAAGTAATTTCTGAGAGATTCAAATTCGAGACTATTTAAAGATATAGCTTGTCCACCTGTAAGATAAAGGATGTCATAGTCTTGGATATTTTCTGCTAAAGAAACCTGACCTGGTTCATCAGCCCCTCGCAAACTTGGGTATAGGGGTTCTACTGCTTGTAACAAATACGAAAGGCTGAAAAAATTACGCGCACATTCGGGATCGCTATGATTCGCCTGCGCCATACATACAAGTGCTTGGGGACGCATTTGTGCCTGACGGCGATAACGCAAATCAATATTGTTATATCCAGGAAAGAAAGCATCCGCAGGTTGGGTAATGTCAGTATGTTCTGGTTGTAGGAGTATTCGACATATTTCTATTTCTGAACTGGCTGGTGTAGAGTTTATTTGGTCAATTCGATAAGTTTCTTGAACAACATCTCTTTGCTGTCCGCGCCGCAATTCATCAGGATCTACATAGCTAACTACTAAGTAGATCGTGAGCGGTTCAGAACTTACTACTTCTAGATCGATAGGAAAATCATAAGAAGTCGGTACAACAATTAGATTACCTGCTAAATCAATTGCAATACCAGGTTGAATTTGTACCCAACGTCCATCTCGATATTTAGCTTCAACTTGGCTTGGAGCAGTCACATCTCGCACGCCTAAACCGCAGACAATTCCTGGTTGATTTAAACTTTGATATTGAGCATTTTGCCGATTACGGTGGTAATCATGGGCTGTGCGCCAGCGTTCCGCATTGATTAATAACCCGTCTGCGGCTTGCAGGCGTTCAAAAGATTTTATTGGTGGGGGTGGGAAAGGATGGGACATAAGTAATTCAAAATTCAAAATTCAAAATTCAAAATTTAAGAAAAGCTCACGGAAAGTCGTAGAGAGAAGAAGTTGGAGATTTTATTGGTTGGGGGGGGTTTCGATAGATAATTCATAAGTACAAAAAGCAGGTTTTTCTTGTTCTATTATTCTTTGAATAAGTTCTTCGTTGAGAATGCCACTAGAAATATTTGAGCGCAAACGTACTATAAAATGATATGGTTGTCCACCTGCTAAAACTGCATTTCCTAATTGTGCATCTCCGATAATGAAACTTGGGCCAAAAGGTTCTGTAATACTAATGTGTTTATCAGCTTCATTAGGTAAATCTTCGTCTAGTGGTAAACCAGTATAAAGATGCAAGTAAAGACGCAATCCTTTACGAGTTCCTCGCCAGCGATAAAGTTCTACAGCTCGGCGAATTAAACGCCGTTGTTGCTGGAGATCCCAAACAGAATCTACTTGCCAAGCAACCCAATGAGCCATAAAGGGTAGTAATGCTTGCGGTGCTGTCAAAGGATCGAGGTTTGCCCACATGACATTATAACTATCAACTATTGGTTGAAAAGCTTGCTCAAATATTTTCATGAAGCGACCAATAAAATCCACTTCCCGATACAAAATTGGCAAGAATTCCATGTAGGCAGTGTAGGGACGGATATATAAATCGAAATACTCGCTTCTCTCAATTTGTTCGTTGTCCGTGCCTGGGTCTATATGTAGGGTAACTAGGCTGCGAAAATTGAGAGTTAGTTTGTCTTTTTTTCCAGGGGAAATCGCTTCTCGATCTTCAAAAAATGTGTCGGGAATTGAGAAGTAGAGGACAGCATCCATTTGTCCACGAGGAGGTATTTCACTGCCTTCTGTGCCAATTTGACACCACTGGGATGGAAAGTTTCCTTCAACGCTTAAGCTTACGCGCAAAGGACGTTGTTCTAAGTTTTGCACCTGCACAATCATCTCGCTGGGATGTCCGGGATGCAAGAGCAAACTACGTCCAGCTACATCCATGTTTTCTGCATTTGCAAACGCTAAACCTGCCACAGGTAAAGCTTCGGGAATTTGCATTGGCGTTAATTGAATGCTTACAGCTGGACTAGAGCGACTTTGAACCATAGGATTGGGGACTGGGGACTGGGGACTGGGGACTGGGGACTGGGGACTGGGGACTGGAAACTGGGGACTGGGGATTGGGGACTGGGGACTGGGGATTGGGGACTGGGGACTGGGGACTGGGGACTGGGGACTGGGGACTGGAAACTGGGGATTGGGGACTGGGGATTGGGGACTGGGGACTGGGGACTGGGGACTGGAAACTGGGGATTGGGGACTGGGGACTGGGGATTGGGGGAAAATAACTACTGACAAATGACAAATGACGAATGACAAATGACAAATGACGAATGACAAATGACAAATGACAAATTACGAATTACGAATTATCTGGATGTCGTGATTTGAACGCAGATTTGTGTCAGCCCAGGAACATATCAAACCTTCCGATCCTGGATCGATCAATTGTTCTGGCGATGGTTGTCGTCGCCAATTTTCTCCTTGCTTGCGGATGGGAAACAGCAAGACGGGGCCTAAATGACGCACGCCTGGGGTTTGTTGGAGTAATACTACAATATCCGATGTATAAACTGGTCGCCCAAAGGGCCATCCTTTGCCGTCGATTCCTCCAGTTAATGGATTTAAATATTTATACAGCGATACCCTTAAATTCCGGCGAATTTCTTCTCTAGCAAAAGGGTTGTTGTATGCTGGCTCTAAAGCAATTTCTGTCTGTACAGAAACACCTACGTAATTTGGTTCTTCTAATTCTATTTGTACCCCTAATAACCGTCTTTCATCTAAGTAACTCAAAATTTGCTCTTGAAGGGCATTACTGAGGGCAAAATCTTCTGGTGTCATGCCATTGCCTTGCACGATCGCATCTGTATTGGCATAAGGAACTACCAGTAAACTAACTATACCAGCTTGTCTTTGAGAATTCGCTGGCAAACAGCGAACACGAGCGATCGCACCATTCCCTGCTTGTTGAGCTAAAACTTCAAAATCTTCAGCAGTGACGGCGCGATCGCGTGTACGAAGGATGCGGGGAGCCTTCATCACAGCTTGTTCCAGCGATTCGGCATCCGCACCATTGATTGCTGGTACACGATTGACCACACTAGCAACATAAGGATATGCAGACTTCAAAAACTGGATTGCCCCAGTTTGAACATTACCTTCTCTACCACCGCCTGTACGATAAGCAACCATCCTAATCTCTGAGCCACGGGGAGGAATCGCCCCGTACTGGTGTTCAGATTGATTGTTTTCCAGGGTACTAACTTGTACAGATGTGTCATCTAGTGATGGTTGCTGGATTCGCGTTGGCGCAGCCTGCCGCAGGCTTCGCATCTGGGTATGCTGTTTAAGTTGGCTAGGTTCTCGAATCAGCGGCCCAAATTGGATTGTACCAGTCAGCGAATCAATGGTGTAATGAAAATGATCCGGCCCAGAATCAGCAAAATCTCTCACTTCAGTCCACTTCTGAGGCAATCCACCAGCGGGAGTAACTAGAATATACTCATTTTCTCGGCGTTCTAAAATTGGTGCGTTTTGTAATTCAAAAGTCTGACCGGGTGTACCATCACTAATTCCTAAGCGCTCATCTTCAATAAAGGTACTGTGACTAGCCCTAACTGTACCGCCAATTGACCGCACTGCTAAACCAGTTATTCGTGGTGGACGATTGTAACCAGATTGATTGGCTTCTGTAGTCATAAAGCTACAACGTAGCCAACGACCCCGGTAAGAGGTAAAGTTGGTCACAGGCCAATTTGGCGGTAAATGCAGACGCACATCTGCCCCTTCAGAGGGATTACCACCCTGTTCAGCGAGTTCGTAAAAACTGAAGCCGCGAGTTTCGTCATCTGACTCTTGGAATAAAACTGGTTGCCAATGTTCTCCATCCCAGGCTTCCCACTTCCGAGGCGGTTGATTGGGGTTAATACCAGCAGGCGTAGCTGCGGCTCCTTGAAAAGTAATATCTAGAACATTACCATCTAGAGGAGCATCAGAAGCGATCGCTAAATAAAAGCAGTTACCAGGCTGAGGTTCCTCTTCAAATATCGATTGTTCATTGCCTGTCCAGAAACCGTTAGATTCACGAGTCCATGTACTTGTGACTCTTTCTCGCAGAGATTGGGGAATGTCTTCGGTGGTTTGGGCAGTTAAGAAGTGTTGTATGCGCGGGTTGCCGATAATTAGAGGAAAATCTGTACTAAAGGTAATACTTTCTGTGGTTTCAGTTTGGATAGTTGAAGCTTCTAATCCTGCCGGAATAGTATAGGCTTCAGGTAGTGCAGCACTTAAATAAAAAGTTAATTCCGTGCGGGCTGGTGCGGGAGGCTGAAGACGAATACCCAGTAATTCTAGGAAAGCTACATAATTTTTTCGAGGCACTTGGTTAAATCTGAGCAACATCTGGTCAGTTAACCAAGCAAATAACTCAATTAGCGTAATCCCTGGATCGCTGAGGTTGTGGTCTGTCCATTCTGGACAGTAGCGGGGAATACGCATTATACATTCATCCACCAAATCATCAAAGGCGCGATCGTCTAAGTTGGAAGAAGGTAATTTTGGTAGAAAGTCAAAGTTCACGATTCCTCCCCAGCTGAAACCAAATAATAAGGATAAACAAAGCTATAAATATCGGGACTGTCTTTGAGTCGATAATTGATGATGATATCCACTCTGCCACGCACAGGGTCGGGATCGGTGAGAACTTCATCAACAATAATTCGTGGTTCCCAAACTTCTAACGCTTCCAAAACATAAAGACGGATTTGCAGCAAGGTTTCGCTATTCAAGGTTGCAAACGCCAGTTCTGACAAGCGAGATCCAAATGTCGGTCGATAAACCCGCTCACCTACTCCAGTGCGGAGGATAATCCAAATAGATTCTTTAACTTTTTGATCTTCACGGCTAAGTTGTATCCCACCTTGCACACTTAAATGCAGTGGATAAGCCCAACCTGTTCCCAAATACTCTCGTTGACCACCATAAACCATATCTGGCACTTAGACAGCTGTTACGTGGATATCTTCAAAGATATCGGCACAGAAGGTTTAAGCCTATTCGCCAAAGGTCGAGGTTGAAGAGGCAGGGGGCAGGAGGCAGGAGGCAGGGGGCAGGGGGCAGGGGGCAGGGGGCAGGAGGCAGGGGGCAGGAGGCAGGGGGCAGGGGGCAGGGGGCAGGGGGCAGGGGGCAGGGGGCAGGGGGCAGGAGGCAGGGGGAGAATCAATATGCTTGGGTTAAGAAAATTCCTCAGTGTAGGCAGGCTGTTCTTGAGCAGGGGAAGCAGGGGAGGCAGGGGAAGAAAAATAGGCTTATCCCAAGCGTATTGGGGGGAGAATGATTTATAAGTGTAATTTGGTATAAATTAAGATTCATAACCGAGTCTTTGATACTCGTGGACGAGTCTTTGATACTCGCGGACGAGTCTTTGATACTCGTGGACGAGTCTTTGATACTCGCGGACGAGTCTTTTATACTCGTAGACGAGTCTTTTATACTCGTGGACGAGTCTTTGATACTCGCGGACGAGTCTTTTATACTCGTGGACGAGTCTTTTATACTCGTGAATGAGTCTTTGATACTCGTGGATGAGTCTTTGATACTCGTGGACGCAGATCAGAATTCCACTTCTCTACCCCCCGACTCGCTCATCCCTTCTGCCTCTGCAATCAACCGCCAATCAAAACAGTGGGATTACCTTTGATAATTTTATTTGGTGGCCCTAATGCTTCTATAATAGTGTCGCCCATACGACAGGCAGGCAGGTTGTTAATCAAGACTGTCTTGCTACCGTCAATTACAACACCGGGGCCATGTGGAGGTACAGGTGAGGGTGTAGCGCAATTATGAATATCAGCACCTGCCGCAGCAGAACTGATTGCGCTACTCATGGTAGTTGATGCTGTTGTCTTTGTAGTTTGTTCGGCAGCTAGGGCAGCAGGTGCCCCTGGTGTACCAGCCGCCGCCTTAGTAGCAGTCTCAGCTGCTAAGACAGTCGCATCAGAAGATGTTTTGGCAGATAGCAAAGCCGGTACTGCTGCTGCAAGCACACCCCGCCACGCAGGTAAAGACCCAATCAACACATTGCGACTACCTGGGCCTCCTGTCAATACTGGCGGTAAGGGATGCGCTACATTGTCGGTAATTCTTGCTGCTGGTCTACCCATGACAACCTCCTATAGTGTTTTTCATTACTAAACTTCAAAATAATCCGTAATTAGTAATTAATTAAGGCGAATCATCGCACCTTTAACTGTAATTACACCCTTGGCTGAAATGTCTATATTTCCAACAGCATCTAATGACAGATTGCCTTTTGATTGCACTGAAATAGACCTAGCGATGTCATCCATTTCGATTGTATGACCGCCTCTAGTTTTAATTAATATACGCTTTTGACTATCATTGAGATAGATTCTGTGACCGTATTTAGTTTCTAGGCGAATACCTGTTTTACTAGTTAGTTTATCTTCGTCAATAAACTGTAAAGTATGTCCGACACGAGTTGTAAAGGTGCGTAATCTTACGCCACGTTTTGTAACTGAGTCACGCACCTTTTCCGGTGGTGCATCTTTTCCATTCCATACTCCGCCAATTACATAGGGACGGTGGATATCGCCATGCTCAAAACCTACCAGTACTTCATCGTCTATCTCTGGTAAACAGTCGAAACCTCTATTTTTCCCTGCTCCCAAAGCTACAACTCTTGCCCAGTCACTTGTATCTTTTTCTGTGAGGGTAGGAAACTTGACCTTCACTCTACCCAACGCCTCTGGGTCTTGGTTATCAGTCACAATTCCCACTAATAAAGTCTCAGATGGTTGTAGGCGTTTTTCTGGAGATAAAGTTGTGAATAAGTCACCAGAACGTAGTCCCCGCACGCTGAAATCAGTTTTATAAACACGCTTACTGAAGAGATGGCGTGTTTCTGTAACATAATACTTACCACTATAGCGATCGCCCATACCCTCAAGAGTAACAACTCGCCCCGGTCGAATCTCAGGATTACCCTCTGCCTTGGCATCTGCATAAACAAATTCTCCTCCCAGTTCATCACACAGAGCCTGAGCCATAGTCTTTGCTTGTTTCGCGCTGGCAACGGGTTTATCTACAACAATCATTTCCTGGGACTTAAGATTGGGAAATGCAGTACTAGTACTAGTTCCTAGCTTATTACCTGTCTGGGTTATTTGGTTCTCTTTCTTAGCTGTTTGGGTAATCAATTGTTTCTTGGTATAGTCCCAGGCACGTACTTCCACAGAACTTACCTGTTCAGCACTGGTGACGCGAGTACTAAATTTATTAATATCAATTAGCCATTTTAGTGGTAAAGCTCCCTGAGCTTTTGGTTTGCAAAAATTCATTTTGCCATCTGTCATAAATAGTTCAAAACCAATGCGAGCAGCCCTTTCCCGTAAAAATTCCATATTAGTTTGGTTTTCTTGGAAGACATATTTATGGACTTCGCCACTTAGGTCTATATTGCCAAGTTTTATTCCTACTTCTTTAGCTATTTTTTTGACTATATCGCTATCCCTTTGATTCAAAAAAGAACGATTATAACGACCTCTGTGAAGACGATGGGAAATATCATAGCCGCGAACAATGATATCAGCTTCAGATTTTTCATTGAAGTGAACTTCCAGACCCGTAATTTCGCCTTCAATCAGAATTTTTTCTTTATTTTCTTTAAAATTCTGATCTAGAGTAGTACTCTCACTGAAACCTAACTTCACTTTCTTACCAATCTTAAATACCTGCTCATATCGCCAAGGTTTGTTTTGTTGAGGGTTAGAAGCAGGAATATAGCTATTATGTACTACTAACGTAAACATTGCTGGCAAATGAAGGCTTTCTTCTATGCTGATTTGCAGCAAATCTTTCATCAATTCTGAAGAATCGCTTAATCCTTCTATCTGGATTGTTGGTTCACTTAAATAAAGACTTTGTTTAGGCATAACTATTCTTTTAGAACTATGAAATGTTCAGATTAGCCTTGAATGATAAATGATTGATAAATTAGTATTTATCGCTTTGGTGACTTCGGTTGATCGGTTTTTCCCACCTTTTGATTTGCCTGACGATCTGCGCCTTTAGAAGCTGATGCTTTTCCTTTAGGAAGATTATTTTTATCTACTTCTTGCAAGGATATATCTACCAGTGCTCTAACTGGTGTGCCATCAGTTAGGAACATATTTAAAGTGTAAGTTAGACTTGTGATTACACAATAAAAATACTCTGATCCCCATGTCAATTTGTAAACAGGTGGTCGCTTATCCGGCGATCCTTTAATAGTTTCTACACCTTTTTTAATCTTGTCTATGTACTTTGTCATGACTGACTCTTTCGTTTCATAGGTATCGTAGAGTAACTGTTTTAGTGTGAATTTATAAGGTTCAACGCCAGAAAAGTTAACTTTAGGGAGAAGTTCGGTACCTCTATTACCTTGTTGACTCTCCCATTTAACAGTTCGACTAAAACTAATGTCTGTGGGATTAAACATGAATTCAATATTTGGTGCTTCACCGTTATGAGCTACAAGTTTGGCTTTCTCAAGTTGCGGTTGAGACTTTTGAATAACAATAATTGCTGGACTTGCCATTTGAGTTTTTCTCCGAAAATTATTGAATGGTATTTACCAAGGTAATCGACCTGAGTGACCGCCATGACGCTCTCGCTCAATTTCTATCCGTTGCCGTAATCTGTTATAAATTTCACGGGCTAGAGCTTCAAGATCAGCCGTATCATCTTTATCATCTTCTTGAGAAGACGGGGATACGCTCTCTATCGTCTCAGTTATTGGTTCAATTTTTCTAGATATGTCAGGTAGAGTTACCTCTCCACCATCAGCAAAGCCTCTAGGTGAAAGAAGGTGTTTAGCAAAAACTTGTGGCGATTCTGAAACATGAGAAGATTCATAATTTTGGCTGTTAGATTCCACATCACTAAAGTTGAAGCTAGGGAATTCATCATTATTTCCATTTAGTAAATCTTCCACACTTGACCATTGAGAAGGTGTATTTGACCATTGAGAAGATGTATTAGTGCTAGGATTTGCTTTTCTGAAAATCAGGGGAGGTGATGAGTATTGAGGTGAAGGTTCATCCACATGAATTGTTTCGTTTTGAAGAGGATTAAGCTGTGGAGAATTTAGGATAGAAAGCTTCTGTTTTCCAATATCCAACCCCAAAGAAGAAGGAATTAAAGAATTGGATACATCAGGGGAGCGAGTCTCAGCACTTTTTAGTTGCAATGAAGTGTCTGGAAAAGAATCGACTTTAGTCGGGGTTTCTGGAGAGGTTATTTCTTCTGGTTCTTGAGCATTGGGTGTCTGTAAACTTGGAAGGATGATATCGTGCGGTGTTCCACCAGTGTTGATGTGATGCAGTAGAGGTAAATTCTTCTGTGCATCCCTGGTATTAATCACAAACTCCCCAGGCGTAAGCATTGCAGGTACTGTATCCGAGGATGCTATCTGGTAACGATTTTCAATGTGGGAGTCTATGACATGACCACCAGTAGCATAACCTTTAGGCGCTGGTAAATTTTCTGCGATCGCATTTTGCTTTTGCTCAACTTTAGGTGGTGTGTTTACCTCATTTTGTGGAGAAGTTGCTTCTTCTGGGATATCTCGATTATCTGAGGTATCAACAAGGGTTGATATTTCAGGATTTGTTACCGTAAAGGGAAATTCTGATTCTACTGGTTGTTCATTGTCAATAATTTTCCTGAAAATATTCTCAGTTTCAATGATTTCAGGCGATGTGGCGGGAATTGGTGGTGTGTAGACGCCTAGCGGCTTGTCGTTAGACATCGCAGTTTCAGCAATCTCAGGTGATATGGCGGTAACTACTGCTGCTTCACCAATTTCAGGTGGTGTGACAGTAATTCTTGGTATTTCAGCAATTTCAGGTGGTATGGCGGTAACTCTTGGTGCTTCAGCAATTTCAGGTGGTGTAGCGGTAATTCTTGATGCTTCAGCAATCTCAGGTGGTATGGCGGTAATTTTTGGTACTTCAGCAATCTCAGGTGGTATGGCGCTTACTGGTGCTTCAGCAATTTTAGGTGATATGGCGGTAACTACTGGTACTTCATCAATCTCAGGTAGCGCTAAGATAGGATAACTTTCTGTAGACTCGCTGGTAGTATTCTCAATATTGGTGTCATGTTCCAGCGAAGTCACATTTGCTGAGACATTTGAAACATTAACCGCCATAGCAGATTGTGACTCTGAAGTGACTAATTGTTCATTGCTATCATAGTATCTGAATAAACTAGGTGTGTCTTCAATATCGGCTGAGGTAGGTGTTAACTGAACAGGCGCACTGACTGGAGACTCACTCGTAACATTAGAATCAATTTCTTGTTGTACTGTAACAGGACTTTTTACAATTGAAGAATCAGAATTAGGTACAGCAACATCCGCTTTCGGCGCAAAGCTATCCACCCCGATAATATTTTCATCGTTCGCCAAAGGATGGAGTAAAGTAGGTGCTTGATCGACATTAGCTGAGGTAAAAGCTGGCGATAAAGCTACTGAAGAATCAGAATTAGGTACATCCGCTTTCGGCGCAAAGCTATCCACCCCGATAATATTTTCATCGTTCGCCAAAGGATGGAGTAAAGTAGGTGCTTGATCGACATTAGGTGAGGTAAATGCTGGCGATAAAGCTACTGAAGAATCAGAATTAAGTACATCCGCTTTCGGCGCAAAGCTATCCGCCCCGATAATATTTTGATCGTTCGCCAAAGGATGGA
>NZ_JBALDJ010000030.1:0-14520 GCF_036917415.1 Nostoc sp.
GTTCTAAGCTTAGAAAGCCAATAGCAGGCATAACAACCTGTACCCGAAGTTATATTCATCTTTATTATATGCAAATTGTAGGCGCAACAGCTTAAGATATTGATAGAAAATCAGCGTCTTTGTTTACTCGTCTTCGATTCAGAACTAGAGGTGATTCTAAAATGGATACCTTAGATAATTATCGCAAAATAATTGAAAAAATATTAGCCGAATATGCCCAACTTCCCTACGCTCATGGAGAACTAGAAAGACAGCTAATTATTGATGAAAATGCAAACCATTACCTACTACTCACACTTGGCTGGGAAAAGAAACAAAGGGTACATGGGTGCCTTGTCCACATTGATATTATCAACGATAAAATTTGGATTCAAAGAGATGGTACCGAAGATGGTATTGCTAACGAATTCGTCAGTGTCGGCATTCCTAAAGATCGTATCGTTCTAGCCTTTCAACCTACCGAAGTAAGAAAGTATACTTATTTTGCTGTTAGATAAATTTTAAATCTGGCGATCGCGCGAGATTGTATGCTGGTGCTAGTATCGTGGCTGGTTCCGATCCTGACAAAGAGTTTGCAGAGGTGCAGCTGAAACTTCAAGCTTTACTGAAAGCCTTAGTTTAACATTTAAAAAAGGACGTTTTTAAACAGACTATTTGAGTTGATTTTAATTATCCAAAGAATTGTAGGCTTCATTCAGTTTGGTGGCTGACTCTTCTAATAAACGTTGTTCATGAGCATTTCTTGGTAACACCAGTTGGCGCTCAATACCTTGGGAGCTAATTATACATGGAAGTCCAAGAACAACTTCACTGCCAACTCCATAGTTAGAATCTGCTCTCACCGATACTGGAAATATCTGCTTTTCATCTCGCAGGATGGTATCAACTAACTGACAAACTACTGTTGATATGCCATAGCTAGTATTTCCTTTACGTTCAGAAATGTTATAGGCTCGCTTACGGATTAACTCTGTGTACTCTTGCTGAATTTGTTCCAGCGTTGCTCCTTGTGGTATAGGAAATTCAGTTAACGGAATTCCCCCAATAAATGCATTAGACCAAACGACAAATTCACTGTCTCCATGCTCTCCAATCACATAAACACGAACGTCTTGTTTACTAACGTTCAGTCGCTTCCCAAGTTGATATCTCAGTCTAGCAGTATCAAGAACGGTTCCTGAACCGAAAATTAGGTTTTCTGCTCTCGTGGAACTGGCGATCGCAATCCGTGTTAGTACATCCACTGGATTGCTAACAATAAGTACAATTGAATTCGGTGCAACTCGATCCAATTCTTTTATTGTTGAACGCACGATCTCTGCATTATCGCTCAATATATCTAATCGGCTTTGTCCTTCTTTTTGCTGCACCCCAACAGTCACAACAATGATATCAGAATCCGCTAAATCTTCATACTGATTTGACGCGATAATCTCCATGTCTTGAAGTAGGGGAATGGTGTCTTCAATATCCCATGCTTGCCCCTCAGCTTTTGATAAAGTTCGGTCAAAAAGGATGACTGTTACACATTTACCGAGTAGCACTAAAGCATTTGCTACATCTGCACCCACATTACCCGCACCAATAATACCGACCTTGGATGTTTTGCTACTCATGCGAAATCTACTTTTTTGTAACTGGCCCGACTATAGGACTCCGATTTGATTTTTGAAAACATATTGAGACTGAAAAGCCCGTTTTATCGGGGTTTCATTTTAACTCTTGTTCATAAATCAGACATGAGTCTTGTATGTGAGAATACTTTACACTAAATCCTGATGAGTAAAAGCTTTAGCATTTGCTCCGGTGTAAGTAGCTACAATATGACCATCCCCAGTCATTTGATATTTGTATGTCACCAATCCTTCTAACCCAACGGGGCCGCGAGGAGGCATTTGTTGTGTACTAATCCCTACTTCTGCGCCGAAACCATAGCGGAAACCATCAGCAAATCGGGTAGAACAATTGTGAAATATATTTGCTGAATTGACTAGTCCAAAGAAAGTTTCAACAGATGCTGGATCTTCAGAGATAATGGCATCGGTATGACGAGAACCATATTCGTTAATATGAGCGATCGCATCTTCTATAGAGTCTACAATCTTTATCGACAAAATAAAATCGCTATATTCTGTTTCCCAGTCTATTTCTGTTGCAGCTTTGATGTTAGGCAAAATTTCTAATGTGCGTTTATCGCCTCTTAATTCCACATGGCGTTCTTGCAAAGCCTCAGCAACTTTCGGTAAAAATTCTCTAGCAATTGATTGGTGAACTAGCAAAGTTTCAATTGCATTACAAACAGCAGGATATTGCGCTTTTGCATCGACGGTAATTGGAACTGCTTTAGAAATATCGGCGGCTTTATCTATATAAAGATGACAAATTCCGTCAGCGTGACCTAGTACCGGAATACGAGTATTTTCCTGTACAAATCTGACAAAGGAATTAGAACCTCTCGGAATAATTAAATCTACATATTTATCTAACTTCAAAAGTTCTAGAGTTTCTTCTCTAGTTGTCAGTAACTGTACCGCATCTGGGTTAACAGCAGTTTGCGATAATCCCTGTTTAATTGCCTTAACTATCGCTTCACAAGAACGCACTGCTTCCTTTCCACCTTTGAGGATTACACCATTTCCCGATTTGATTGCTAAAGAAACAATTTGAATCGCCGCTTCTGGACGTGCTTCAAAAATAATCCCTAAAACGCCTAAAGGACAAGTGATGCGCTTCAGAACTAAGCCAGTGTCAAGTTCGCGGTGAATCTGGACTTTACCAATTGGATCGGCTAGCTTACCAACATCTCGTACCCCAGCGATCGCATCTCTTAATTTATGTTCATCCAACTGCAAGCGTTTATAAAGTGGTTGGGAAATCCCTTCGGCTGTAGCAGCTTTACAATCAGCAACATTTGCTTGTAAAATTTCATCTCTAGCTGATTCTAAAGCTTGAGCGATCGCAACAAGTGCTTGATTTTTTGCCTCAGTGGAGAGAATCGCTAACTTACTTGCAGCTTGGCGGGTTTGTCCTGCGATCGTAATTAAGGGAGAAGCAATATTAAGAATAGTCATAGTACAAATCTTTACTTTCTCTTCATCTTATCAATCTGAGGTTATGTTCATCATTCGTCTTCCTCCAATCGGGTGAACCATTTGGGTAATCAATAATTACTCTGATTGGGTGAAGCAAGACTGCGTTCAAAACATTTATTCTCTAAATATCAAACACGGGCAAAGAGGTAATAAGTTTACAACAACAAAAATATTATAAGTATTATTGCTGTTTTTATTTGAAAATCTTAAAAATGATTTATGCGTTCCCCAGGCTAGAGAGACATAGTAATATATGTTTCTCTAGTCTTTTACTTAAGTAAATATTAGATATCTTGCACGAATACAAAACTAGCTCTCATCCCCCAACCCCTTCTTCCAAAATTGGGAGAAGGGGAGACAATTTCAAAGTCCCACTCCCAAGCTTGGGAGAGGGATTTAGGGTGAGGGCTTTTGATTCATGCAAGAAGTCTATTTTATACTGTCATTAATTAAATTTTTCCGAAATTGCAGTGACGATCGCTGAATCTATTGAGTATTGATAGATCAAATACCACTCCTTCACTAGGGAGATCCTATGTCATTGCAATCTGCATTAGATGCCTTAAACCAAAAACGTTATCAAGAAGCGGTTGAATTACTCGAACAATTCTGCCGCGATTGTGTTGAACACAATTCCTCAGATTATCTTTCAGCACAGATGTGGCTGATCAAAGCCTATCAAGCTACAGGCGAAATCGAAAAAGCCAAGGCCCTGTGTCAAAAGTTAATCATGAGTGAAAACCCACAGGTTCGCAGTTGGGCAGAACAGGCTAGTCAATCCTTCCGGCAAACACCATTTAACACGAGCCAAAAAGCTGGTCGCGCTGCTACGACTGGAATGAAATTAGCGATGGGGGGAGTGGGTGGTAGTTTAGCGTTAGCTTCTGGTGTCACCATGACCTTGTTGTTTGGTATGGTGTTGGCTTTAGGTTTGAGCTTAGTATTTATTTTGGGTAGCGATAATCCACTCCAAGGATTAGCGATCGCTATTAGTATTACCCTAATTTTTAATATCGCCGCCTTTTTCTTGTCTCCATTTCTCATGGACTTAACTCAAAGCTGGCTTTACCAAACTCGCTGGGTAGAGTTGGCAGAAGTTGAAACCCTCAGTCCAGAGACAGCTAAAGTTATTCGCCAAGTCTGCGAGCAGAAAAAGCTGAAAACGCCCCGTTTGGGAATTATTAACGACCAAAACCCTACGGCTTTTACTTATGGCTCATTGCCGAACAGCGCCCGTTTAGTCGTCAGTCAGGGACTTTTCACATACCTGGATGACGATGAAATTGCTACCGTCTACGCCCACGAACTGGGGCACATCGTCCACTGGGACTTTGCAGTGATGACAGTAGCTTCTACCTTAGTGCAAATTTGTTACTTGATTTACAGCACAGCCAGAAGATTTGGGCGTGGTAGCGATAGCAAAATCAAAGATGCGATGCAAACTGCTGCCTTAGTTGCTTACGTATTTTATATCGTCGGTACTTATCTACTGCTGTACCTCTCTCGCACACGGGAATACTTTGCTGACCACTTTGCAGCTGAAAGTACGGGTAATCCCAATGGATTATCCCGCGCTTTAGTGAAGATTGCCTACGGGATATTAGAAGAAGGTTCGCGGACACAAGAACCCAGCCGTTTAATTGAAGGAACTCGCGCCTTGGGTATCTATGACCATAAAGCCGCCGCTTCCACAGGAACCGCCTACCGCATTGCATCCGATACCCAAAAAATTGGTCGCGTCTTTCTGTGGGATATATTTAACCCTTGGGGTTGGTGGATGGAGTTAAATTCCACTCATCCCTTGACAGGCAAACGAGTTCGTGCGTTAAGCACCTATGCCGAACAATTGGGTTTACCGACTGAGTTTGATATGGGGCGAGTTATTGGAGAAGGCAAAACTCTGAGTAAGAGTAGGCTTTACGGCAGCTTCTTTTTAGATGTTGTATTGTACGGCGCTGAAACAATTGGTTTCTTTGTTGGCTTGGTAATGGGTGTGATTCTGTGGTCAAGTTCCCCAAACACAGGTTTAGTATTGGGTGCGCCACTAATTGGCTTAGGGATCGGAATTCTCATCAAAGCCTTGGTGATGTTCCCCGACTATAAGCAAGCACCAGAAACCGATATTCTCACCCTGATGTCAGACCCTTATGCCAGTCCGTTACGTGGACAACCTGCAAAACTGGAAGGTCAACTTATTGGTCGTGGCGACGCTGGTTATAAATTTGGTTCCGATTTAAAAATTCAAGATCGTAGTGGAATGCTTTACCTGCATTACGCCTCACGCTTTGGCCCCATCGGCAATTTTCTCTTTGGGATGAAGCGAGTCCAAAGCTTGATTGGCGAACAAGTTGGGGCTGTAGGTTGGTTCCGTCGGGGTGTTGCGCCTTGGATGGATTTGATTCAACTCCAAAGTGAAAATGGCACTATTGTTAACAGTTATCATCGCTTCTGGTCATTCATCCTTGGCAGTGGATCGATTATCCTGGGAGTGGTCTTAACTATGTTTTTGAGCCGCAGCTAGCTGAGTTTCTAGCCTGCTGTCAAAGCATTTCTCAGTCTATCCAAGCTTTAATTTGTCAGGAGGTGGTTAGTAGCTGCCTCCGTTTTTTTATGAAGGGGGCAGGGGGCAGGGGGCAGGGGGCAGGACAATACGGTTTGCTTAACGATTTTGGTTTTGTACAGAGATGTGTGTACACCGTAAGCCCAAAAGGAGAGAGACTGTGAATTTTTTGCTTTCCCTGCTTGGGGGTTAGGTCATTTGTGGCTTCGGGGTTCGCATTTGCGGTTTCGGGGTTCGCATTTGTGGCTTCGGGGTTCGCATTTGTGGCTTCGGGGTTTGCATTTGTGGCTTCGGGGTTTGCATTTGCGGTTTCGGGGTTCGCATTTACTGTTTTGGGGTTCACATTTGCTGTTTCGGGGTTCGCATTTGCGGTTTCGGGGTTCGCATTTACTGTTTCGGGGTTCGCATTTGCGGTTTCGGGGTTCGCTTTGCGGTTTCGGGGTTCGCATTTGCGGTTTTGGCGATCGCATTTGTTACAGCATTTTGCATCTAAATTAAGTACATCCTTACCCCCCTTAATCCCCCCTTATAAAGGGGGGAAATAAGAAATCTTGTTCTTTCCCCAATACATACGGGGAGATGAGGGAGGGGTATTTTTGTACTTCTAGGACTTACGCAAAAACCCTTTCAAACTCTCATTTCTCCGTGACCTCTGCGTCCTCTGTGGTTCGTTTTCTGTTACCTGTGCGTAAGTCCTAACTTCATTAACTTGCAATCTACTGTATATCAGCGATGCCTGCGGCGGGCTACGCCAACGCATTTGCTACCAAAAACTTAATTGTGCATTAAACTTGTTTGCTACCTTTGGTAAGGTTCTCTACCACTTTCACCAACTCTTCTGGCTCAATTGGCTTGGATAGATGAACTTGGAATCCAGCTTGCAGAGCGAGCTTGTGTTCTTCATCTCTAGCAAATGCCGTTAGGGCTACAGCTGGAATCTTCTCCCCTTGCTCTGCTTCCTGCGCCCGCACTTTCCGAATCAAGGAATAACCATCCTCATCTGGCATTCCAATATCACTGACTAGAACATCTGGTTTTAATCGTCCTAGTGCTTCCAGAGCTTCACCTACTGAGCTAACCGCCGTCACCTGCGCTCCAGACTGTTCAAGAATGAAGGCAATTAACTCCCGCGTATCGGCATTGTCATCGACAACGAGTATTTGCAAGCTGTTGAGTACTGAGAGGTTATCGAGTTTTACTTCACTCTCTTTAATTAAAAGCTCTGGTTGTGGTTCTACTAGAGGCAAGAACACTGTAAATATTGCTCCCTGTCCTTCCCCTTCGCTAACTACGTAGACTGTGCCTGAGTGCATTTCTACTAAGTGGTGTACAATTGCTAGCCCCAACCCCAAACCATTGTCTGCTCTAGTAGTTGTGCTATCAGCTTGACGGAAGCGCTCAAAGATATAAGGTAGAAAGTCAGCACTAATTCCCTTACCTGTGTCAGATACAGTTATCTGAGCATTTGAGTTTACCTGTTTTAGATATACTTCAACTCGCCCTCCGTTAGGTGTGAACTTGACGGCATTAGAGAGCAAATTCCAGACAACTTGTTGAAGGCGTTCTGTATCACCCATAACTTCACCAACTGAGGAGTCAAGATGAAATTCAACTTGAATATTCTTAATTTCAGATGTGGGATGTACAGCTTCAATTGCCGCCTGAATTATAGGCACAAGGTCAACTTTACGAATATTGAGGCGAATTTGACCTTGTACAATCCGCGAGATATCCAGGATATCTTCAATCAGTTTTCTTTGAAGTTTGGCATTCCGCTCGATTGTCTCCAATGCTTTAGAAGTAGTTGCTTCGTCCCATTTTCGAGTACGTATTAGTTGAACCCAACCCAGCATAGAATTGAGAGGTGTACGAAGCTCATGGGAAACGATCGCTAAAAACTCTTCCTTGATGCGGTTAGCTTCTTGGGCTTGCAGATAAAGCTGGGCATTTTCAATGGCGAATGCCGCTCGTTGAGCAAGTTCTTCAGCCATTTCTAGGTCTACAGTAGTGTAATGGCGTTCTGGTTGTGCAGACGCAAATAGAATTGTCCCCAGCTTGCGTTCGCGTACTAACAGTGGTACTACCATCTGAGACTTAACTCGGAGTTGGCGCAGCAGACTGAAGTGTTCCTTGTCCGAGGACTTTCTCTGTAATGAAGACTCAAGAATCTTTGTAACCAGTTCCGGCTTACCAGTCCGTAAAACTTTCGCCGGTCCATAATCAGCATCAATAGAAATTGGATAGCGTTGTTGGAGTTCTCGGATCAGTGCTTCCTTTGCTGGTTCTGATGCAGCGATAACTGGGTTAGTGAAGATTGCCAAATTATTTTCAACGACATCCACAATACACCAATCGGCAAGGGTAGGTATTGCTAATTGCGCGACGCTCCTTAGGGTAGTGCGATAATCCAAGGAAGATACCAATACACTACTTGCTTCAGCCAAAAAATTAGAGCGCTTCTCTGCCGCTTGGGCTGCAATTCGGGCGGCTTGCTCATCGGCAAATAACTGCTGGCGCTGCAATTCCAAACGCTTACGCTGACTTATGTCACGCATTAGCCAGCGCAGAGCAACTGGCTTTCCTAACTCGTTACGGACAGTAACTACTGTGAAAGCAACATCAAAACAGATTTTTTCTCGTGGTTGTAAACACACTTCCCATTCCCCGCCTCGGTCGAGCTGCTGCAACTGAGTTAGGTAATTAAAAAAAGCTTGATGATCTGACTGAGCGATGAAAGTAAGCAGTGGTTTGCCAACCAAAAATCGCTGTAAAACATTGAGGTGTATGGTCGCAGCACGATTCGCTTCCAGGATAGTGCCGAATGTATCAGTTACCAAGTAACCATCAGGCGCAAAATCAAATAATTCTTGGTAGCGCTGACGCTCCTTCTCTACTACAATTCGTGTTGCTTGTAGTTCCTCGGAGGCGATTTTTAGTTCTTCTAAAGTGATTTGAAGTTCTTCAAAAGCTTCTGCTGTTAGCTCTTCTTGGGTATGCGGCTGACTTTCAGTACTTTGCAGTAATCGTGTCACCCGTGAGCGCAATGTCTCTAATTGTTGACTAAAGTCGTCTACATCCATGTTGCTCACTTTGCAAAGACTAAGAAGCGCACGTTAGATAAAATATCAAGAAATTATAAACCTAAGTGTACGCTAAAAGCTGATCTTAAAACTCTTACTCAAAAGATAGAGGTTTGTCTTGCCAAGGTGAGTTCTACAAAGTGATTAGAACACAATATAGCCTTTTCAACCTCTGATCCTATATTTTAAAACAAAGAATTCATCAACAAATCCACCTAGAGTATTGTATAGCAATAAATATAATAGGTAGATTTAAGCAAATGTTTTTATAGCTTAAGGAGCGTCTGATGGTTATAACAACAGTACCAGGACAATAAGTCAAAATTGGCACAACTAAGTTGCTGATTACAGCAGTTTTCATGTATTTGAACCACATCTCTTGTAGGGGCGCAAGGCTTTGCGCCCCTACCGCGTGGTCTATTTACCTGAAAATAGCTGTAACAATGAGTGGGTAAATAGTGTAAGCAATGTCTACGACGGGCTACGCCTACGCAAATGTGAAACAATCAACCCTACTAAGTAGGTCGGCAGAACAAAACCAAACTATGTTAATAAAAATGAACGAGGCTAAAACCCTCTTTCCTCTTGCCCCCTGCTCCCTGCCCCCTGCCCCTCTGCCTTTTCCCATTCCCCAATCCCCTTAAACCTGAAAAGAATTGGTTTTATGGGGGTAAGGAACATGATATTTGATACAACGTGGGCATGATAAATAGATTATGCACACAACCCTAAGAAAATTCTGATGATGAATGCGATCGCTAGTAGATTTCGCCAACTGATGGTTGGGAAAAACAGCCCAATTGGCAGATATGACTCAAAAAACAAAATCAAGCGTTCCTTAGCACTGTATACCTACATAGGATTAATAGGTGGAATTCTGGCATTGTTGTTAATAGCGTCCCCAGGAGTGGCCCAAAAACCACAACTCCAACAACCATTATTAGTAGCTACACGAGTTATACCACCTTTTGTGCTATCAAACAAAGGTGAGCTATCAGGATTCAGTATCGACCTCTGGCGCAACATCGCTAACCAAATAGGTGTACAGTCTAAATTTATTGAATATTCCACTGTGCCGCAACTGCTTTCGGCTATTAAGGAAAGCAAAGCCAACTTGGGGATTTCAGCCATCTCAATTACAGCCGAACGCGAACAGAATTTTGATTTCTCATTACCTATTTTTGCTGGGGGGCTGCAAATTATGGTGAGAAACGCAGAGAACAACAAAAGTGCCTTCCCAAATCTTTTGCAATTATTTTTCTCTGCTAGTCTCTTGCAGGTAATAGGGATTGCTCTGCTACTAATTGTGGTAGCAGCCCACATTATTTGGTTATCTGAGCGTCATCACAAAGATGGGATGATTCCCAAATCATACTTTCCTGGAATTTTTAAAGCCTGTTGGTGGGCAGCAGCCACATTAGCAACCCAAGCTGACGAAATGCCCAAGGGAGTAATGGGACGCTTAGTAGGTATTGTCTGGATGTTCATCGGAGTACTTTTTGCCGCCTACTTTACAGCCAGCGTGACTACCTCATTGACAGTGCAACAACTTCAGGGTGATATCAGGAGCATAGACGATTTACCCGGCAAGGTAGTGGCTACAACTGCGGGTAGCACAGCCGCCACATACCTGCGAGAACATAAGATTTCAGTTTTAGAAGTTACTAAGATTGAGCAAGCTTACAATGCTTTGCAAACAAAAAAAGCTGATGCCGTAGTATTTGATGCGCCTGTACTCCTCTTCTATGCTGCCAATGAAGGCAAAGGGAAGGTAGAGATTGTTGGCAGTATCTTGCGTGAAGAAAGCTACGGCATCATTCTGCCCAATAACAGTCCCTACCGCAAACCAATTAATCAGGCTCTACTGAGTCTCAAAGAAAATGGCACTTATCAATCGCTATATGATAAGTGGTTTGATGCTGAAAAATCTTGAAGAAGGAAATGGGCAGTGGGGAGTGGGAATTGGGGAGCTTGAGCCTTTGAGCCTGAAGCTTGAGTCTTTGAACCTGAAAGTTGCACCTTTGAGCCTGAAGCTTGAGCCTTTGAACCTGAAGCTTGAGTCTTTGAACCTGAAAATTGAGCCTTTGAACCTGAAGCTTGAGTCTTTGAACCTGAAGCTTGAGTCTTTGAGCCTGAAGCTTTAAGTTCTAAGCCTCTCTCTGCCCCACTTCCTACTCTTTACTCTCCACTCCCTTCTTGAGCAAGTTGAGCTTTTGCCTGTTGCCACAAGTTTTCTAACTCATTCAAACTGTAATCAGAAAGGGGACGGTCAACAACCGCCTCCATTTTTTCTAATCGCCGGACAAAGCGCTGATTTGTGCCTTGCAAAGCGGTGCTGGGGTCAAGATTATGCCAACGCGCTAGCTGAATAACTGCAAATAGTAAATCGCCTAATTCTGCTTGTTGTCGTTCGGGTGTTTCCTCAGCTAAAGCCTGTTGAAACTCTCCCAACTCTTCATGAAACTTATCCCAGACACCCTGAATATTTTCCCATTCAAACCCGATCGCCGCAGCCTTTTGAGAAATCTTCATCGCCGCCGTCAGTGGCGGAAGGGTACGTCCATAACGAGCGAGTTTAGCACTAAATTTTTGCGCGTCTGGAGATGCTTCGCCCTTTTCCGCAGCTTTGATTTGTTCCCAATTTTGCCGCACCTCATCCACACTTGCCACCGACACATCACCAAACACATGAGGATGACGGCGAATCAACTTTTGAGAAATCCCCTGAGTTATTTCTTTGAGAGAAAATTGCCCAGATTCACTAGCGATTTGGGCTTGTAATACCACCTGTAATAATAAATCTCCTAACTCCTCAGCGATCGCACCCTTATCGCCACTTTTAATCGCATCCACCACCTCATAAGCTTCCTCAATCACAAAGGGCGTCAAAGTTTCGGCAGTTTGAGCCAAATCCCAAGGACAACCACCATCAGGCGATCGCAACTTCGCCACCACCTCAATCAATTCCTGCAACGCCACCAAAGCCTCATTTTGATTTTCCATACCTCTGCGTACCTCTGCGCTTCCCTCAGCGTTCCTTTGCGTTAAAAAAATTATTTCTTCAATCTCGGCCGACGGCCGCGACTTGTAACTTTACGCTTCTTAATTCTGCCACTAGGAAACAACCCCCGAACCCCCTGTTTTCGCACGCGCTTGTATGCCGAACCGCCCCAATCACTGAGAGAATGACTCATCGCACCGAGTTCCAACCCCAAAAACAGGGCGATATATTCAGTATCGTATTGCACGAGCGATCGCCCCACAATTCCACCAAAATCCTGCCAATTAAAACTTAGATTCCACAACCTTTCGGCAATTACCAAAAGGAAAATTGCCAAAATAGCTAGCAAACACCCCAGATAAAGTATCCGTAGAATCGTGCCGATAATCGGCCCGTGGGATAAAAAAGAACGATGTCGGAGACTTTTTTGATAAGGTAGCCAAATCCAGCGCAAGAAACCCCAGCGTTGGAATTGCACAGAGTAAATATCCAAATCGGGGCCAAACATCAGCCCGCCGAAGAGAAACCCGCCTGCAACCAACAAAGTGGCATTGCTGCTGCGAGTTTGCCAGAAAGTAATGCCCGCCACGAATGGCAGAGCATACATAGTAATGCGATCGTGCGTCCGACCAGAGGGCATCCTAAATCCTGTTAGCGATAGCGGGGCGTTTAGCCCGTGCTGAGTAACTGAATACTGAGTCAGTATAAGAGAAAAAAAGATTTTCTTAAAATCACTAGCGCAATGCGAAATATTTTGCTATATTTGTTAAGGATTAGTCAAACGGGCGGTTAGCTCAGTTGGTAGAGCGCCTGCCTTACAAGCAGGATGTCATCAGTTCGAGTCTGGTACTGCCCATTCAGTAAATTAAGGCTAGAGACAGCTTAGATGCGGTTTCTAGCCTTTTTGAATTTGTGGTATTCCTTATAGACTCATATCAATTGAATAGTGGTAATGGTGGACAAGTTTTTAAATTCTCTTATTTTTTAACCAATTTTTAATCTCGCTCGGGTAAGTTACACCAGCACCTGCTATATATTCAAACAACAGTTAAAACAGGCTGAAAAGGTTGCAATAAAATACCCAAAATTTTATCAACTTCTTTAATATAGTATTCAGTCGAATCTATATAAACAGTTGTCCCTTCTAAAAATAAAAACTTCCAGTTAGTTCCACTAGTAACCGATCCATAAATCCGTTCAACTTCATTACCTTGATTTAAATTGAACAGTTGCGCTGCAATCATTGCCGCTACACATTGACCCAGACCGCCGATAATATCTTCTTTTTTCGCTTCAAAAATAAACATTACTGGAGCAGAAATAAATAATTGCTCTGGGGAGTTGCTGATTATATAATTGCAAAAACCTTGCAAGCCTAAAGTTGCATCAACATTAAATTCATTTCCAGAGAACAGCGAGATTTGATTATTTAATAATCGTCTGACCTCTGCGATAATTGGTGCAATTAAAAACTCCGACCTGGCTTTCTCGGTTGAAATTGCAGTTGCTAAAGGGATGTAATCTATTAAAATTGTTCTGAGAGTTTCTGATGGTGTAACAGGTTTGGTATCAGCAAATAAATTCCGAGTTTCATCGAGTGTTAAGTCAAAACTCTTTTTCACCTTAGCGAGATTAAAATCGCTGTATTCCATCCTTCTACCTTGTGATTATCTATTTCCTCTATTCCATATTGATACAACTTAATCTTAGCCCTATTGAATGGGAGCGATCGCAGTGAAGAAAATCGTAGGTTGGGTTGAGGCTTTGCGAAACCCAACTTTTTCGCGGGTTTGTTGGGTTTCGTTCCTCAACCCAACCTACCGTAGATATTCTAACCGCCCTTTTAAGGTGAGTTCGGCTGCGATTCAACCTTAGCTTGATTCGCCAACTCTTTTGCTCTCATCTGGGAATCAAACTTTAATTTATTATCCCACTGCTGCGCTTTGCGAAACTTTTCAACAGCGCCATTAATATCATCATTTCGCGCTAACTTCTCACCTTGGATGACTAACGCGATCGCCCCTTGCACCAACCGCGATCGCGTTTGGCATGATTGCAACTCTTCTAACACTTCTAGATGGCCAATGAAGTAATTATTCAGCAAGTTGCAACCACTATCTAATAAATTATCAAAATCCAAATCCCACAAGATTATTCTTTTGTCAGCACTAGCAGAAGCTAACTGTTGTTCATTGGGGTTGTAGGCGACGCTATAGACCCAACTGATATGACCAGTAAGGGTTTTGAGGAGTTGACCACTGCTGACATCCCAGATTTTGATGGTGTTGTCAAAACTAGCAGAAGCTAACTGTTTTCCATTGGGGCTGTAGGTGACGCTATTGACCGGACTACTATGACCAGTCAGGGTTTTGAGGAGTTTACCGCTGCTGACATCCCAGATTTTGATGGTGTTGTCAGCACTAGCAGAAGCTAACTGTTGTCCATTGGGGCTGTAGGCGACACTATTGACCGGACTGCTATGACCAGTCAGGGTTTTGAGGAGTTGACCGCTGCTGACATCCCAGATTTTGATGGTCTTGTCAGCACTAGCAGAAGCTAACTGTTGTCCATTGGGGCTGTAGGCGACGCTATTGACCGGACTGCTATGACCAGTCAGGGTCTTGAGGAGTTGACCGCTGCTGACATCCCAGATTTTGATGGTCTTGTCAGCACTAGCAGAAGCTAACTGTTTTCCATTGGGGCTGTAGGCGACGTTATTGACCGGACTACTATGACCAGTCAGGGTCTTGAGGAGTTTACCGCTGCTGACATCCCAGATTTTGATGC
>NZ_JBALDJ010000031.1:0-8028 GCF_036917415.1 Nostoc sp.
ACCCCGAAATAACAAATGAGTACCCCGAAATAACAAATGAGTACCCCGAAATAACAAATGAGTACCCCGAAATAGCAAATGAGTACCCCGAAATAGCAAATGTGTTGGTGTAGCCCGCACTTCTCTACGAGACGCTCTTGCTAGCAAGATCCCCGTAGGGGTACGACAAAGCTACAACTCTTGGAGAGGCTGCGCCCTAAGCGTAGCTATGCCGCAGGCTTTACGACTGCGCTCAGTACAAGTCAGTGACCACCGCAGGCATCGCCATGATTGCAACAATTTAGCTTTGTCACGCTGGCGTAACGCACCCTTCTCCTATCGGAGACGCTACGCGAACGGGTGACGCTCCTGCTGCGCTAACAGCAGTCGCCTGCGGGAGGGTTTCCCTCCCGCAGCGCTGCTTTACCGCAATTCTTTGGTGGATGAAGTTTTTTCAACTTGTGTGTACACCGTAGCCTTTTAGGAGAGAGGAATGGAAGTGAGGTCTGAGTGTATTGCATCCAAATCAGAAGCGCTATATTACTTTTAGGACTTACGCAAAAAACCTCTCTAACTCTTATTCCTCTGTGTTCTCTGCGTTCTCTGTGGTTTGATTTTCCGTGACCTGTGCGTAAGTCCTGACTTTGTATAAATAGCAGATTATTAGCGTAGGCGTAGCCCGCCGTAGGCATCGCCCTTTAGAAAAAAAGTTTTTGGTTTGCTGTTCAGGATTGAGAAAAATTGGTATCGCACGCAGCAGCGCAAAGGACACAGAGGAAGAAGAGAATCGTTACACAGAATGCTATGCTTGCGTTAAAATCCGTAAGTCCTGCGTGGCTGACTAGATGAGACCTTATCATCAAATCCCAATTTTTGAGTGTGGTGAACCGATAATAGCGATTCCTTTAGAATTGTTTGCGGTAGAATCTCCCCATCCTTATGAAAAATTAGGTGCGCCCTATGGCGATCGCTCCCCCTACTTTCTTCGTCAAAGCGTTATCGAAAATTTGCTCAAAGCGCAAAATTATCTGAATATCCTGCATCCTAATTGGCATATCCAAATTTTTGATGCTTATCGCCCGATCGCAGTCCAACAGTTCATGGTAGATTACAGCTTCGCCCAAGCAGTGCAGGATAGGGGACTGACTGAGGTGGAGTTATCACCAAACCAGCGCCAAGAGATTTGGGAAGCGGTTTATGCAATTTGGGCTGCACCAAGTTTGGATGAAAAAACTCCGCCTCCTCACAGTACGGGTGGGGCGGTAGATGTAACGCTAGTAGATGATACAGGGCAAATAGTGAATATGGGTTCGCCAATTGATGAAATGTCAGAGCGATCGCATCCTGATTATTATGCCAATAGCGATCGCTCACAAACGCAAAAGTATCATGTTCAGCGTCAGCTATTGCAAGATGTAATGTTAAAAGCCGGCTTTCAACGCAATCCTAGAGAGTGGTGGCATTTTTCTCTCGGCGATCAAATGTGGGCTTGGCTGAATAATCAATCTAATCCAGCCAATCCTGTTACAGCACGTTATGGGCGTCTTCCATAAATGCGTTATGCATCTTGAGGATTTAACTCTCTTAACTCGTCGGTGGTGTAAGTACCAATAGGAGTCCAAACTAGATAGGGAACGAGTAACAGCGCCGCCATTAGAGAAATCGGTAAAACGCAGATTGCCAGGACAACGGCTAAAATTAAACCGATTAGCCCAAGAATTTCCCCGGTTTTGAGACTGCGAAATCTCAACATTAGCGGTATATAGGCGACCGTGATAATTTCTACCACGAGATACAAAGCCATTAATAGCCAAGTAATTAGGCTTCCGGGGGTTTTTTGCCAGACAATAGTAGCTGAAGCTGCACCACTGATAAAAATCACAGTCCAGATGACCGGAATCAGCGGCTCAAAAACTAGCCAACGAGGGCGACTTAAGTTTGCAAACCATTTAACATCACGCGGCGTGATCAAGAAACTACCAAGGGCGACGAAGAAAGTTACAGCCCCAATTATTATCCAAGATGGAATCATAATGCACTCAAGTTTTGTGTATTTTGTCAAGTCATATACTGCAAGTTTGACAATTTAGGCTAGATGTTTAATCATTCTCTGGTGCGAATCTTAAGCATCTTGAGGATTGAGACTCATCATCTGCCAAGTGGTATAAGTACCAATAGGACTCCAGAGCAAATAAGGAACTAGTAATAGTGCCGCCCAACCAGAAAACCCTAAGACTGCAAGTATCAATAAAGCATCAATAATCAAACCTGTGCCACCAAGAATTGTACCCACTTTCAGACTGCGAAGCTTAAACATTACAGGCGTATAGGCAATGGTAACAATTTCTAATAGCAGATATAAACCCATGATTAACCAGGTTGAGGTGCTTCCTGGGTCTTTTTCCCAGACAATATAAGCTGACCAAGCACCGCAAATAAATATTACAGTCCAAATAATCGGAATTGCACCCTCAAAAGTTAGCCATCTCGGTCGTTGTAAACGCTTGAACCATTGGCGATCGCTAGGCGTAATCACGTTCGCTGCTAAAGCAACCAAGAAAGCCACGCCCCCAATTACCATCCAAGATTTAATCATGCCCGTTAGTCCTTTACAAGCGCTATCTATCGCTTAATATCACTCTTTATAGTGTGATTTTGTCAATTTAATTGCTAACTACTCATCATCCCTGAGTTTGAACCCTTTACATCGTTTGGCAGGATTTTAAATTATGGGCATTGGGAATTGGGCATCGCTACCGCTTTGGAGGCGATCGCTTCCAGAGGTTATTTTTATGGTTGTTGAAAAATCTTTTTAGTTTAATTGAGCGTAATATTCTTCACAACACCGTTGCTATGTTCAGGCTTGTTTTGATTTAGCGGTAAAGACTCTTGAGAAAGGGATTCTAAAAATTTAACTGCTTTTAGTAAAGATTCTCCCGATAATTCTTCCAGCAGTGTTATTCCTCTTGAGCGAATTTCTTCAGGTCGAGTCATGGGCAAGTTGACCTTATTTACATCTAGGTTCAACTGTAATCCAAGTTTTTTGTCCTCCTGTCTTCCTAAAGTCTTATCCTTGCAGCTTTCTCCCTGTTGTAACTCTGAGCTAGTTATGAGCAGTGGAATCGTGGCGATCTCATAATCATCTGGCTCTAATAATATTTTGAATGTCTGAAAGCATCGAGTGAGAGAGTATCGATCAACTTTGTTGTTAGAGTTAAAAATCTTACACAGAGTATGAGAGTCTAAACCTGTCTGAACACTCAGATTGATGAGTGTAAATCGCTTGTTGCCGTTTTCATTAAATTCTGTTTGTTGTTTTGCCAACTCAAGTTTATGTAATCCTTTTGAATTGAGGAAACTTAGCTTGCTTCCCGCAGGGTGTCTACAAAGAATCAGTCAGACAGAAATCACTCTTTTGACTTTTAGCAAATGCGATCGCATAAAATTGTGCCGCAGTAGAACTTTTGGATTTTTTGGGATGGTAGTATGATTAAATTGTATGTACAACTTTATTTTTTCCAAAGTGTTGAGTAGCTAACGATAAAATCGTGCTTTGTGGGTGATAAAATTATACGGCTTTTTTATTTGCCTACACGTTTAAACGCTACTACAAGCCAATGTGCAATTACTCATGATTTTTTGAGTACTACCTCAAAAAAAACCTTTATTTAAAAGTTGCGCGATGACACAGACAACTACAGAGCGTCTATACTCTTTTGAAGAATATCTCGCTTATAACGATGGTACTGATAGCCGTTATGAACTGGTGGATGGGAAACTAGAACGCATGAATCCGCCAACTTTTAGACATTTACTACTTGCTAAATTCCTTGAACAGACATTTGACACAGAAATCAATCGCTTGAGTTTACCTTGGCTATGTTTTAGAGAGGCAGGGGTAAGAACGGGATGGCGGAAGTCAAGATTGCCTGATGTTTATGTTGTAAGGGCTGAACAGGTGATAGAATTCCTTGATGAGTCTGCTGTTTGTCAGTCTGCGCCGATATTAGTAGTGGAAGTTGTCAGTCCTGATTCAGTAAAACGCGATTATCGATATAAACGTTCTGAATATGCAGCGTTAGAGATTCCTGAATATTGGATTGTAGATCCAATAGAGTCAAAAATTACGATTTTATTGTTGTCAGAAGGATTGTACGAGGAAAAAGAGTTTAGCGGGAGTCAGCAAATTGTGTCTGCAACTTTCCCGGAAATTGCACTTACAGTTGAACAAGTGTTGTCTGCGGGTAATGTTGGTTAAAAAATAGACCATCCCTTCTGCTAGTTATGACAAGACCGTAAAACTCTGGGTTTACTTAAATAACCTAGAGGATTTAATTGGATACAGTTGTGCTAAGTTACGTGGTTATTTACAGTTACCCAATTAGGACTTACGCACAAGTTACGGAATAACGAACCGCAGAGGCACAGAGAAGCCAGTGCGTTGGGCGGGTTCCCCGACTTGTAGCAACTGGCGCGGCACGGAGAAATCAGAGTTTGAGAGATATTTTGCGTAAGTCCTACCAATGTAAGCGATCGCACTTTCGGGAAACTTCCGGGGCGATTGTTTCACGGGTATTTGACTAATGTTCCCTTCCCTGCGGGACGCTACGCGAACGACTTCGCTCAGGGAATGTTTTGCTTAGGGAAATCAATTACTGCTACTGCGATCGCTTGCATACATCACCAACCAAAATTACTGATTTGGCTTTGTTTGGAGAGCGATCCAATTGAGATTACTCTTGTACCAAGTAAAAGTGCGATGCCTACGGCAGGCTGCGCCTAAGCATCCCAAATGCAAAGCTGAATCAACAGCTTGAGTTTACAAGGGGTGCGATCGGCATTTAATCTTGTAGCAAATAGTTCTAAACCCTTACAAAGCTTTGTTACCACCGTAAGCATCACTTTATGCAACAACTCTATTCTTTTTGATGATGAAACCGAATTCCTAAAAAGATGTCATAAACAAACTCAAAAAAGTCCTTTTTCTGCAACAATCCTGAAGTTTGATAACATCCTTTTTTATCTAACAGAGGCTTCATAACATAATACGCAGGCTGGTAATTATACCAAGGAATCGAAGGCCACAAATGATGAATTAAGTGGTAATTCTGTCCCATAATCAAGATATTGAGAATCGGGTTAGGATAGACGCGAGCATTTTTCCAGCGATCGCGCTCCGCAAAAGGACGATGGGGTAAATAGTCGAAAAATAAGCCTAGTGCTATCCCCACCACAAAAGCCGGTATAAACCAAAAATTGAGAATGTAACCCAAAAAGTGGTATTGCACTGACATATTAACAATTACACCGACAATTAAGCGGCTGATAAACCATTCTAGTAGCTCATATTTACGCCACAGTCGCCGTTGAAAGAAAAATACCTCGTGGTACAAAAACCGCACTGCAATCAGCCACAGCGGCCCACCCGTAGAGACATAATGATCTGGGTCGTCTTTGGGATGGTTGACATGACCATGATGCTGTAAATGCACCCGCGTAAATACAGGAAAAGCGAAAGCTAGCATCAATGCACTGCCATGCCCTAACATCGCATTCATCACCCGGTTGCGATGGGCAGATTGGTGACAGGCATCATGAATTACCGTTCCAGCACAATGCAAGGCAATAGTATTGACGCAAAAGCATAGCCAGTGCGGCCATTCCCAAAGCCAGTAACCAAAGTTGGATAATACCAGCATGGCCACAGCTACAGAAAACAGCAGCAGCGTCGGATTGAAATCACCAGGAGGCGCTAAAAATTCCTTGGGTGGGATTGTCAGTGGCTTTTGTGCCTCCGATGCGATCATCTTTAAGATTGACTCCTTTTTAAGCAGACATTACGAATATACGATAAATATTAGTGAATAATAAAGTTTTACAAAGTTTTGTATAGCAAGATTTATCCACAGCTTTGCATATCAGCAGATGAATAACGCTATGATTCCAGACGAAGCCTAGTCTTTACTGATAAGTGGGGTATGACAATTGGTAAGAAGTTGATGGGATAAACTCTTTCGTCGGGAAGATGGATACAAGATTGATGTACTATATCTACTCTATCCCACAGCCCCACTCTCCCATAAACCCTCTCTAACTGCTTATATTTTATTGATATAGCAGTGACTGAAAAGGAGATGCCACTTAAGTTACGATGACTTCCCAGATAGCTCCCTAACTTCAGCCCCTATGCAATTAAGAGATTCTCTGCGCCGGACAAAAATTGTCGCTACTATTGGCCCCGCCACTAGCAGTCCTGAAATGCTCAAGGCGATTATTGAAGCGGGAGCCACAACGTTGCGGCTAAACTTCTCTCACGGAACTCATGCCGACCATCAGCGTAGTATTCGCTTAATTCGGCAAACCGCTTTTGAACTAAATCAGCCAGTGGCTATTCTCCAAGACTTGCAGGGCCCAAAAATTCGCTTGGGAAAGTTTGACAACGGATTTATAGTTTTGGCAAAAGGCGATCGCTTCACCTTGACAAATCGTCCGGTTGTAGGTACTCAGGAAATTAGCTGTGTCACCTACGATTATTTAGCCGAAGAAGTCCCCGTTGGGGCAAAAATCCTCCTTGATGATGGACGAGTAGAAATGCTGGTGGAGGAAATTAATCGGGACAAAGGTGATTTGCATTGTCGCATCACCGTGCCTGGTAAACTTTCTAACAACAAAGGCGTAAACTTTCCCGGCGTTTACCTGTCAATTAAGGCAATGACCGACAAAGACCGAGAGGATCTAATGTTTGGTCTAGATCAGGGTGTCGATTGGGTGGCACTTTCCTTTGTCCGCAATCCCCAGGACATGATCGAAATTAAAGAACTAATTTCCAGCACAGGCAAGCAAGTGCCAGTGGTTGCCAAAATTGAAAAGCACGAGGCCATTGAACAAATGGAAGCGGTTCTGGCTTTGTGTGATGGCGTGATGGTTGCCAGAGGCGACTTAGGGGTGGAATTGCCAGCGGAAGATGTTCCGGTACTCCAAAAGCGGCTAATTGCCACGGCAAATCGTTTGGGGATTCCGATCATCACCGCTACTCAAATGTTAGACAGCATGGTGAGCAATCCCCGTCCCACTCGCGCTGAAGTATCGGATGTGGCAAATGCGATTTTAGACGGCACGGACGCGGTGATGCTCTCCAACGAAACCGCCGTGGGTAGCTTCCCTGTAGAAGCAGTAGCGACGATGGCGCGAATTGCCGAACGTATGGAGCAGGAAGAAGCCCAACACCTAAACTTACGTTCTTTGAGAGATGCCCGCCGCTCCATTCCCAATGCGATTAGTCAAGCTGTTGGTCAAATTGCCGAACAACTCGGCGCAGCGGCAATCATGACCCTAACCCAAACAGGGGCAACAGCTCGCAATGTCTCTAAGTTTCGTCCTCACACACCGATTTTGGCAGTGACACCTCATGTCAATGTGGCGCGGCAGTTACAAATGGTGTGGGGAGTCAAACCGCTGTTGGTGCTAGGATTACCTTCCACTGGTCAGACATTTCAAGCTGCGATTAACGTGGCTCAAGAACTTCAGTTACTGTCCCAGGGAGATTTAGTAGTGATGACCGCTGGCACACTCCAGGGGATTTCTGGCTCTACAGATTTGATTAAGGTAGAGGTGGTAACGGCAGTACTAGGTCATGGAATTGGACTGGGACAAGGTTCAGTAAGTGGTCGCGCACGGGTAGCTAGTACTGGCATGGATGTGAGTAACTTTAATCCCGGAGACATATTAGTTGCACCCCGCACTAGTGCCGATTTTGTTGAGGCAATTCGGAAATCTGCCGGGATTATTACTGAAGAAGAAAGTCTCACAAGTCACGCAGCAGTGATTGGCTTACGTCTTGGTGTACCAGTGATTGTGGGCGTGAAGCAGGCAACACAGGTGATTCGAGATGGGGCGATTATAACGCTGGATCTGCAACGGGGTTTGATTTACTCTGGGGCGGTGAGAACGGCTTAGGGAGCAGGGAGCAGGGAGCAGGGAGCAGGGAGCAGGGAGCAGGGAGCAGGGAGCAGGGAGCAGGGAGCAGGGAGCAGGGAGCAGGGAGCAGGG
>NZ_JBALDJ010000032.1:0-58910 GCF_036917415.1 Nostoc sp.
TCTGTTTTTATACTGAATATATAATCAGTATCTAATCTTACTTTCATTAGAGATTATACTGCTTGTCCTAACCATCTTGGCGGTTGCTATACTTTCGCAAAGTCAAATTAACAAACATCGACCTCCAGAATATGCTTTACGCACCACATTATTAACGCTTTTAGAGATGGCAAAACGCTATCAAGTAGAAGCTTCACTAAACGTAGTTTTTAGTGACGGACATCGTTTGATAGCTTCTCGTTTTGCTACCACTTCACCGCCTCCATCTCTTGACTGGATACGAGACGATCCGACTTTCCCACAATCCGTAATTATTGCATCCGAACCTCTATTTATAGCTAATTGGATTGCTTGCCCAGAAAATAGCATCATTAGTGTGGGAGCAGACTGTGAAATCCAAATTGAGCAAATCTAGTGTGAAAGAGGCTATTTCTTGAGCCTTCGATAAATTTCGCTCGAAAACTTTTGCGCTATTTCAGGATATGGACGAAGCCACATTCTCTAGTCAACCTCATTCTGACTCGATCTGCTGTTGGCTCATATTACCTGTATCAAATCTTTATTGCTGCTAGAACATAGCACTTAGGTGCTTACTTGCTATTATTCTAAGGGGAAAATGTCGAAAAATAACTTTAATGCTTGAGCTATGTTGCTCAAGCATGATTTTATTAGCTATGGCTATGTGTTTCACTGATTGGGGTAAAGGTCTGCTATCAAAGTAACCTATTACGCCGAGCAAACGGAGGTTTCATGTCGATATCTAAAGCTGTTAACAGCAAGGTTACTTCTCAAAGCAGCGTTGAAAAACGCTTGCAGATAGAGCGTTTGATAGGAGCAACTCAAATAGTTGCTCCTAGTGCTGGGAGTGATGTAGTGAAGGGATTAACTCAAACACCTAAATCTCTACCCCCTTGTTACTTTTATGATGACCGTGGTTCCGATCTGTTTGAGCAAATCTGTGATTTACCAGAATATTATCTTACACGCACAGAAACAACGATTTTACAGCAGTATGCTGGTGAAATTGCTAAGATAACTGGCGTTTGTGAATTGGTAGAACTTGGCAGTGGTAGTTCTAGTAAAACTCGCATTTTACTAGATGCCTACCAGCAACTAAGCTATCCTCTGCATTACCTACCAATTGATGTATGTGCAGGTATGTTAGAAAGTAGTGCCAAGCAGTTATTAGAAGATTATCCCTTACTCCAAGTTTATGCACTAGCGGGAACCTATGAATTAGCCCTTGCAAAACTCCTACCGACGCAATTACCCAGTCGGATGATTTGTTTTATTGGTAGCAGTTTAGGTAATCTTACCCCTGATGAGTGTGATGTGTTCTTCTCTCAAATTACCAATGCTCTACAAGTCGGTGAGTATTTTTTATTGGGGATAGATTTACGAAAGCCAAAACAGATTTTGGAACCAGCTTATAACGACAGCCAGGGAGTGACAGCTGCATTTAACCTTAATATGCTGGAACATTTAAATCAGCGGTTTGAAGGTAACTTTGACACCACCCAGTTTGAACACCGAGCATTTTACAATGAAAGCGAGCATCAAATAGAAATGCATTTATGCAGCCTGCGATCGCAAATTGTAGAATTACGCGCTCTTAATCTTAAGGTTAATTTTGCACTAGGTGAGACTATCCTCACTGAAATTTCCCGCAAATTTGACCTTAATATTATCAAACAGCAACTAACTGCACAAGGTTTATTACCTCTTCATGTGTGGAGAGATCCATATCAATGGTTTGGCTTAATGCTCTGTCAGCTGCAAGCATAAAGCAAATCAGAGTATGACTCACATATAGCAGTTTTCGTTTGGATGAAGTACAAAGTCACTAGTTTTGAGGCAGGAGGCAGCTATGCTGGAGGGAGAAGAATAATTTAATTTTTGAGTCCTCGGTTTTGTACCTCACGCTTGTTGCAAATTGCTGTATATAGCGGTTCTCAGTTGAGTCCAATATATCTAACAAAAACAGCCCTTCCCTACAAGCATTAGGGATTAACACTTAAAACCTCTCTCCTAAAAGGAGAGAGGTCAAAACGTATGAATGGAAATTCCGATCAACCCAAGCAAGTAAACTAAATGTTTAGCTGCTAATTATTGCTGCATTGAAGGTGTGGCAAAAATTCTGCTGAATATAGGAACCCGTGGACGAGGCTTATTTGCTGTTATATTAGCATTAGTAGCAGAAGAGTTATTAGTTGCCTCAGAAAGGAGAGGTGGTTTGCTATTAGTAGAATTGTTAAAATCACTCAATTGGGTAGCTGAAGGTGAACTTGAAGATATGGAAGTAACATTCTCAGGATTTTGATTGTTGGTTTTTACCGGAGTTTGAGCTTGAGATGGAGTAACTAGGAAAGTTAAACCTGTTCCTAATACCAGTAGGAGCAAATGAGAAATATATTGTTGCATAGGGATTGGTCAAATGGGTTGATAAATATTCAAAGCTTAAAGAAGTTGTGTTTGTTCTCAGTTAGAAATAAAACTGCAATTTTCCCATAGAAACATGACGCTGTTCTCCAATAAAACTTGAACACAGCGATTTCCAAATGAACAGACTATTAATGCTTAGTACATTAGTTCGCTAACAACAATCTAACTTCCCTCAATCAAGAGGAAGCTAAACTCTCTTTTGTAAAAAGAAAGAGAGCAGTTATTTTAAGACTACTGAATCTGCCTGAAAGAAAGTTAGCAAGCAAATAGATACACCTAAAATAATTGACGTTTTTTAATCAACTAAGCCAGCACAACTATTAATATTTTATTTATATTTAACTTTTTAATAAAAGAGGAATTTTACTGAAATTTTTAAAAAAACTGATTTATATAAAATCAACTCTAACTCGCATATTTAACTAACTAAAGCAAAAAGTATATGAATTTTTAATAAAACGTAAGTTTGATAAAGTAGTTTTCAGAATATACAGCAGATTGCAACTCGGTAAAGCAGCGCGATCTTCTCCTAAGGGGAGACGCCAAGGGCGATGGGGATTTCCCCATGAGCGACTGCTGTTAGCGTAGCGTTAGCGACGCAGGAGCGTCACCCGCAGGGTTAATCGTAGGGAACATGGCTGTGCCCCTACCAGTGTACTTTATTTACCTGAAATATGCTGTATCAGCTTGTGTACAGGTTTTAGCTAGTTTACGGCTGGACAAAAATTTGATTACACAGCTTTTCAGAGAAAAAATTATGCAAGAATCTGGGATTTAACAAGACATTCTGCAAAAGGGAGAAGAACGAGGCAAGAAACAGGAGACGCTACAATTGATTTGGCGTCAGTTAACACTACGCTTTGCTGCAATTGAAATAGAAATATAACAGCAGATTCGCACATTATCGATTACTCAATTAGAAGAATTAGCTGAAGCGCTGTTAGATTCCAACAGTCAAAGCGATTTAGTGAATTACTTAGGAAATATCTTTTTACCTCAACCTTAATCAGGAAGATTAAGCGATGCCTACGCAAGAGGAAAGGGGGCAAGAATTAGGGGGAATTCTATCATCTTTCTCCCCTTCTCCTTGCTCCCCTACCTCTCTAGTCTGAATTATCAAAAAGCGTTAGAGCTTTGTCCCACACTCAGCGCAAAAATTGTGGGTGGGAGCATTTTTGGCATTGCAATGGCTACAATACACTGGCTCGGCTGCCGCTTTTGGTGCTTGCTTCTGTAAGCCGACCATTTGAGCGTTGCTCTTACCAGGGGCTACCATTGGATAGCAGTTTTCGTCTCTAGTGACGTGGACATTTAAGATTACTGGCCCTTTGTGTGCCAGCATTTCGGCGATCGCATCTTTTAATTGACTGCGATCGCTAATTACCATGCCTTTAATGCCATAAGCTTTTGCCAAAAACTCAACGTCTGGCATCCCTACTTCCATGTTGGAGCATGAATAACGTTCACCATAGAACGCTTGCTGCCACTGGCGCACCATCCCTTGCCAGCCGTTGTTGATAATTATTGTCTTGACATTTATTCCATATTGTGCAAGTGTTCCTAGTTCCTGTAAACACATTTGGAAACTAGCATCACCGCTAATACAGATGACTTCTTCATCAGGAAACGCCACTTTAGCACCCATTGCCGCAGGTAAGCCAAAACCCATCGTTCCCAAACCAGCGCTAGAAATCCAGCGCCTTGGGCCATTCTTCAGGAATTGTGCTGCCCACATTTGATGTTGTCCGACATCTGTTGTGTAAAAAGCGTGGGGTGCTTGGCTATTAACTTCTACAATTACTTCTTGGGGTGAAATGCTGTCGGGATGCTGCGGCACTATTAGAGGATACTCTTCGCGCCAACGGTTAACTAAATTTAACCACTCTTGGTTTTGATTAGGTGTAGCCTTAATCCCTGTTTCTTGGCAGCGACGCAATAAGTCTACTAACACATTCCGCACATCGCCGACGATGGGCACTTCGGGAATGCGGTTTTTGCCGACTTCTGCCGGATCGATGTCGATGTGAATTACTTTGGCGCGGGAGGCGAATTCGTCTAACTTACCTGTAACGCGATCGTCAAATCTAGCGCCGACGCAAATCAGTAAGTCACAATCACTAACGGCAAAGTTAGCGTAAGCAGTGCCGTGCATCCCCAACATTCCCAAAGCGAGGGGATGATGTTCGTCAAAGGCACCGATCCCCATTAAGGTTGTGGTGACGGGGATATCGAATAATTCAGCTAGTTGTTTGATTTCTTCATGGGCACCAGCGGCGATCGCACCACCACCCACATACAATAGCGGACGGCGACTTTCAGTAATCAACTGAATCGCGGCATAAATTTGCCGGGGATTTCCCTTCACCGTGGGACGATAACCGCGTAGCTTTACTGAACCTGGTTTTACAGGTACATAGTCAAATTCTTCTAAAGCTACATCTTTGGGGACATCAATCAAAACTGGCCCCGGACGCCCAGTGCTAGCGATGTGGAATGCTTCGGCGACAATTCGCGCCATATCTTTGGGGTCACGCACCACATAAGAGTGCTTGACGATTGGTAGGGTAATCCCGTAAATATCAGTTTCCTGAAACGCATCTGTACCAATCGACGGACGTGCTACCTGTCCTGTAACCACAATCATCGGGATTGAATCCATGTAGGCTGTAGCGATGCCTGTTACCAAGTTAGTTGCTCCTGGACCAGAAGTACCAAAGCATACTCCTACTTTGCCTGTGGCACGGGCATAACCATCAGCGGCGTGGGCTGCGCCTTGCTCGTGTCTCACGAGAATGTGCTTCATAGCACCAGTTGCTTCCACCTTATATAGGTCATCGTAAATTGGTAAAATTGCCCCACCAGGATAACCAAAAATATAATCAACGCCGTGGCGATGAAGGCTGTCAAGCAGAGCAAAACCGCCAGATGCACGTTTGGGCACGACTGGCGGGCTAGAAGCACGAGACTGTTTGTGATTCTCGGTTTGTGGCAGACTAATTGGGGAAAGCGATCGCACGGTCAAACCTCAGACTATAGCTAAAGTTAATGCTGAATTCTGTAGTTAAGATTTCATTTTAATTGAAAACCTCAATCAAAATCTTATTAATTTTTATATTAAATATAAAGCTAGATTATTAGCTTACATTAGTTAAATTACGTCTTGCAAGACTTTGCGGGTATTTTGCCAAGCCCAAACACCGACAACTACGACAACAACACTCATTGCTACAAGCACAATTCGCAAGCCGAGAGCATCAGTTAAGGGCCCAGTAATGGCCAAAGGTAACGCCAAAGCGATGTTAACGGCATGATTTTGAAAGCCAAATACTTTACCGTGCATGGTAGGTGGTGTTTGCTGTTGAATTAAAGTTTGCATCGGGACACCAATTAAGGCAGCACCTACACCCAAAAATGCACAGAGTCCTAGCGCCAGCAATAAGTTGTGCGTAAAAGTGAACACCCCCAAAACTAGTGCTATCATCAAAAATCCAATTAAAGGTAGAGGCTTGCGATGCAATTTCTCACCCCAGTTACCTAAAATTGCCGCACCAAATACCATACCCACCCCTGCTGCTGCCAAGAAAAAGCCAAACTGTTTTTCTTTTAGACCAAACTCCTCGGCTAACCGAATCGTCAGCACCGTTAAGGCTGCAAACACACAATATAAAGTTGTCAGTTGCAGCATGGCGTTTAAGATCAAAGGATTTTTCTTGAGATAGCGCAGGCTCTCGGTGAATTCAGTCCAAGGGTGATTTGATACCCGATGTTCCTTTGGTCGTTTGGGTTCTTTAAACTTTATTGGCTGCATAATTGCAGCTGATAATATGTATAGTCCACCAACCACAAACTCTTGACCGTATTCTTCTCCCATCCAGCTTTTTGCCAAACTCAAAATTGGCTCTCCTATTGCAAAGCCAACAATTAATGCTCCCATCATTGTGCTGCTAAACAGCGCATTAGCTGCCAATAAATTTTCTCGCTTCACCAACAAGGGAATCGCTGCTTGTTCGGCTGGTGCAAAAAACTGCGTCACTGTGGAAATGGCAAAAGTCAGGATTAACAAAATCAGGAACTGTCGTGGCAATAAGGGAAGACACAGCGTCAATATTCCCCGCACAATATCTGAGCCAACCATAATCAGCTTTTTTGGCAAGCGGTCAACAAAGATACCACCGGCAGAGCCGAACAAAATTGCTGGGATTGTAAACGACAGCATCAAGGTTGAGTACATCGAGTTTTGTGCCAACCCTGGAAGCGGTGGGTAGTTCTCCAGCAGAGCAATCAGCAAAACGAAGAAGACCTTATCTGCTAACTGGGACAGCAGTTGCCCAATCCACAGGAGCATAAAAGCACGGTTTTTTAGCAGTGCGCCAAAGCCGTTATTAACAGCGGCAGGTTCAGTTGGAAACATTAGATACTTTCTTTGGGTAGATGGGGCATGGGGCATGGGGCATGGGCATGGGGCATGGGGCATGGGGCATGGGAATAGTTTTTCTTGACTATCTCCTGTCACCTGTAACCTTTTCCCTTCATCACTCCTAACTCCTCACTCCTAACTCCTGTTTACTTACTCCATTGTCCGGATTAATTTGCTTCATAGCGTTTTAACAGCATAAGCAAAAATTCAGCTGCTGTCAGACGACCTTTGGGTGGAATAATCTCAATGGACGAATCTACCCAACAGCCTTGTACAGTTTGGGGAGATTTCCAAATGGACAAATGATCGACTGCTGGCTCTGCATAAAAATTATTTTGCCCACTACCTAGCAAACATGAACTCCAATGGGTGAAATAATCATGACTCATCCGATGAATAGGGAAATTTCCCTGTAGTGGTACTCCCCATCCATCTATAGCAATAAATGCTTTGACACGACCACCCAAGAGTTGCCACAAATGTGCTGCCCCTATTGCCCCGACTACGCCAGCACTAAAGCTAATGAATATAATTGGTGATTCTAAAGAGTTAGTTAAGTGATACCTGCGGTGAGCTACGCTAACGCGCAAAAACTCCAAAATGTGCAATGCTGATAAAACCAAAACATCTTTACCCGGATAAAGCAGTATATTTGTGGGATTATAAGCGATCGCGCCATTAGAAACCATATCTAATAATCCGATTTTAAAGCTTTCAGTTAAGTCTGGCTCATGGATTCCAGGGCAAATAATTATACTCATCTCTCTATTTTGATTGGGCATTGGAAGATAAATCTTTGTGCCTGCACGGTCTGATGTCTATAGTACTAGCAGCTTTTAGTATTAATAACTTAAATCTGCTATATAGCAATCCTAAATCATTCGTAAAAAGTTAGATACCCGATTTCCCAAATAAGTCGGGTATCTAGACACCGCGAATTTTCATAAAATAAATGTTTCCTTATGTTTACTGAGCAAATATAGCTAGTTCACATATTTTTCAGAGAAAATACTATTTTAATAAAATATTAACCTGAGCTATAAATAATATCAGAATAATTGTATTAATTAAATGTTGATTGCTGTAATTATTTTTATAGTTCTATCGTTGATTATATTGATTGCTTTATACAATAGCTTGATTTATAAAAAGAATCAAGTTGATAACGCATTTTCTAGCGTTGATGTAATTCTGCAAAAAAGAAGCGATTTGATACCTAGACTTGTTACCTTAGCTCAAATATATATGCAATTTGAGCAAAAAACATTGATAGAAATTAGCAGGCTCAGAAGTACAATAACTTCAAAAAATTTAAGTAATAATAGCCGAGTTGCCGTAGAAGACCAAATTTCGAGAATGTTAAACAAAATTATAGTAGCAGTGGAAGCATATCCCGAATTAAAAACAAACGACCATTTTATCAAATTACAATATTCCCTGAGTGAAGTAGAAGAACAACTTTCCGCCGCTAGGAGATTTTATAACTCTGCCGTAACTGAATATAATAACGCTGTAGAAATGTTTCCGACAAACATTATAGCTTCATGGATGAAATATCAATTAAAATTGCAGTTTAAAGCTAATGTACAAGCTAGAAAAAATGTAAATATTCAAATAAATCTTAAGTAAGTTTGGAGTTTAAAAAATATGTCTAAATTTAATTCTGTACAAAATCAAGAATTATTAAACGCAATAGTGAAATTGTTAGAACATAAAAACTACAATTTAGCGCTTAAGACATTGGAAAAGTTTTTCCAAAATAATCCAAAAACTAATACAAAAGAATATTTGTATGCACGAGTATTGCTTTTAGACGCATACCTCTATAATGGACGCTTTGACAAGGCAATTAACTTATGCCAATAACTGAGTAACAGTAAACATAAAACTACTCAGATTTTAGCACAGTACTATCTTGCTGAAATTGTTCCAGAAGCTAAACTTACAGAGCCGAAATCATCACTAAATTCAACTAAAAGTTCACTCACTCCTGCACAGGCGACTGAACTTATAAACACTGGGTATGAAGCCCTGACCAAAAAACGCTATAAAGAAGCGATTCGAGCATTTAAAATTTTTTGTCAAGCTGCTTCTCCAGCGACAAAGCAATATTTGCAAGCACACAAATGGCTGATAAAAGCATATTACGAGAATGGGCAAATTAATCAAGCGATCGCTCTTTGTCAGCAACTCCTGCTTAATGAACATGAACAAACAAGAAGATGGGCAAGAAAACTTTTATTTACAGATGATATCGATGCATCTGTAACAGCAGAAAACCCCACAAAATCAAAAGTTCAGCTACAATCACCAAGCGAAACCTTGCCAGAAGATCCCGAACCAGCTATTGAAAAATTTATACCAAAAACATTAAAGGAATTCAAAGTATTTTGTCAGACAAATTTATTGAGTGAATTAAAAGTATTTGAATCCCTTAGAAAACAAGTTTTAATATCTATTTTTACTACTCATCTACTTTTTTTATATCTTATAATTGCACTACTTAAGTTTTTTCCAGTTGTATCTTCTTTTTTGAAAAACTCTATGTATTTTCAAATTGGCTCTAGTATAATATCTATACCATTTTTATTTATATTTTTCTTATTTTATTATTTATTAGTTTTTTTCTTGCTTTTTGGAATTTGGATATTTTTTTATGCCGCAGCATTTGAAACATTTTCTACAGGTTTTAAATATAAAATGTCTGAACAAATATTGAGTTATGTAAATCCGAATAAAAATTTAAAATATGTAAGAAACTCTTCTGAAGAAGATATAAAAAATAGCCTAGAGTTTTTTCAAAATAGCCAATTATTTCAAGGAATTATCATCCCGAACAAGATTGTCCAAGATGATTATATTCACGGTAGGATCAATGGTGTTGATATCTGTTTTTCAAATATTTGTGCAGAATTAGAACTAAAGCATTATTGGAATAATTATTTAAACATTACCTTTTTTATTAATTTGATAAATGCACCCATAAGGATTTCGTACTTTTTAAGTTTTTTATTACCATTCACATTTTATATTTGTTTTGTAATTGTCCGACTAATTAAATTAATTCCATATATATTTAAGAATATTTTATGTGGTGAAGCTGTAGAATCTAAAAGAATTGAATCTGAAGTCTTAAAAAATGAAGTCACTCGTACAAGTTTAATATTTAAAGGATTATTTTTTAAAGCTAAATATAATAAAAATTCGCGGGCTGTTACCATTGTTCAACCAAAACTTATCAACGCTAATACTCATGCTCTTAATCATGCTAAAAAACAGCTAATTAAATTAGAAGACCCAGAATTTGCTAAATTTTTCACTGTTTATAGTGATGACCAAATAGAAGCACGTTATGTCTTATATACTAATTTCATGGATAAAATAGTTAACTTTCGCAAGAAAACCAATAGAAATATTTATATTTCCTTTGTTGATGACATGATATACATAGCCATTGAAGAAGCAGTAGAAAATAATATACTTGACCCTAATCTATATAAAAGTGTGCTAAAATTTGCGCCTTTAAGAGAATATTTTGAAACTCTCAACTTGATGTTGGGCATTGTTGAAGATTTAAATCTTGATAGACATATTTGAGACAAAGCTGCACCAAATTAATTTCACTGACAATGCAGCTTTTCGGCATCTTCACCACTTTCGTTATTCCAGCGATATAGCCATTTTTAATTGAATGAGGTATGCAGATAGACCTAACCCCCTAACCCCCTTCCCGACGCGGGAAGGGGGAACAATTCAAAGCCTCTCTCCTTTTAGGAGAGAGGTTTGGAGAGAGGTCAAAACTGTACCTTTGATTCAATTTCTCATACCCAATGCCCCACGAAAGTCTTACTTTTGATGTATTATTTTGATTTTCCCACCTATCCTATCCCCCTGGATGGGATAATAAGTTACAAGTAGGGAAAATGTGCAAACTGTTCCCTAACTTTATATTTCTCTGCACTCTGGTTATATTGAGGAATTAATTGTGGTTGCCACGCCGGAAAAAGTACAACACACCCACGAGCATCTATCAGGTAAAGACCGTGTAGCCGTACTGCTTATGGGCTACGGCGAAGTCGAAAGCTACGAAGATTTCGCCAACTATAACGAACAGGCTTTAAATCTACTGACAGCAAAGTTCGCACCAGTACCAACCTGGATTTATCCGCCTCTGGCAAAGCTTTTGGCGCTATTTGACCGCCACGAGTGGGGACACACACACCACGATTTTATCTCCCCACACAACGCCATCTTTGAACAGCAGCGTGCTGGGATTGAGAAGAATTTACAAGAAAAATGGGGCGATAAGGTTCAAGTTTTCAAGGCTTTTAACTTCTGCGCTCCTTTTCTACCCAATCAAGTCTTGGCAGAAATCAAAAACCAAGGTTTTGAGAAACTACTAATTTACCCACTGCTGGTTGTTGATTCTATCTTTACTAGTGGCATTGCGATCGAGCAAGTTAACAATGCTCTGGTTGAGTTGACTGATGGTGAAGAACACTGGGTTAAAGCACAGCGTTACATTCCTTCTTTCTTCAACGAACCAGCCTACATCGATTTAATGGCTTATCTGGTTGAGGAGAAAATTGCTGAGTTAGCCGCAGCTTACCTACCTTCTCAAATCGGCATTGTGTTAATGAATCACGGCTGTCCCCATAAAGCTAAAGGCTTTACTTCTGGGATTGCCGAAAGTGAAGCAATGTACGATTTAGTTCGGGATAAATTGATTAACCGCTATCCGTTAATCTCGGTGGGTTGGCTCAATCATGACACCCCCTTAATTGATTGGACACAGCCAAACGCCGAGCAAGCGGCAAAGAACCTGATTCAACTGGGTGCAAAAGTGGTAATTTTTATGCCAATTGGTTTTGCTACAGAAAATCACGAAACTCTATTGGATGTACATCATATCATCCATGCTTTGGAAAAACACAATCCTGGTACGAACTACGTACAAATGGCTTGTGTCAACGACCATCCAGAATTTTTGGCAATGGCGGCGCAATGGGCTAACGATCATATTGCCCAGTTGTTGTCAGAGGAAGCTTTAGCAGTTAATCCCCAACTTGCTGGAGATCGCCATCATCACCACCATCATCATTAAGTAAAGTTTGAGTTTATAGGGTGGTGCTTTGACCACCCTATAAACTAATTTACGCCCCGCAGTTTGCGAGTATTATCAACTAAACTCTGAGCAAATTGATCGAATCTTTGAGAGAGCTTTTCATCTACTAGCTTGCCTTCAGGACTGAAAGCACCCCAAGCTTGTCCGATCGCAATTTGTTCAGGGATAGACCAACAATGCACCCATCTGGTAATTAACCGTAGTTCGTTTAGAGCGTTGCTATTAGACTGACCACCCAAAACACTAATAAATCCTGCTACTTTATCAGATAGTTGATCAAAGCTCATCAAATCCAGGGCATTTTTCAGCACCCCACTAACGCCACCATGATACTCAGGTGTCGCTAAAATTAACCCATCAGCCTGACTAACTGTATCTTGCAACCGCTGAACATCTGGATACTCTGGATACTCCTTTGCGCCAGTGCAAAATGGTAGCTGCAACTGCCGTAAATCGAGAATTTCTACCTCTGCACCTACAGCTTCAACCCTTTGCGCTGCTACTTGTAAAGCAACCTGGGTATAAGAATTGGGCCTTAAACTACCACCAATGCCAATAATTTTCACCATAATTAACCCACAAACTACTAACTAGCTACTATTATCAGATTTCTTAAAAAGCGGAATCGTTATGACTATGTTTATTTTAACGATTTGTGCTGGAATGTGTCAAATTGAGATCAAGGGGACTGGGGAAGGTGGGGCCCCTCTGGGGATAAGGGGTAATGGGGATTGGGAATTGCGCATAAGAGGCAGAGGTGCAAAGGTGCGGAGGGGTAGAGGGGAAAACTTACCGCAACTTCCTTCTCTCCTGCTCCTCATTCCCCAGTCCCCAGTCCCCAGTCCCTTGTGTGCAAGTTAGACTAGATAAGAAAAGTGTAATTTCCAGTTATTACAATTTTTGATAGAAGAATAGGCATAAAACCAGCGCTTAACTTGTGCCAGCAGACAAAGGGTAATTATTATGACAAATTTAGGAAAAAAAGCATTGATAAAAAGGCAGTCCTCAAAGCGCGTTGCTTGGTTTGGTGCGTTGGCGCAGCCCGCCGTAGGCATCGCTGCTAGTTTGATTATGTTGCCAGGAATTTTCGGAAGTACTCCTGTCATGGCACAAAAAGCAGAAACCACCTCCTTAAATTATGGTGACTTGATCGAGAAAGTGAAGGCGGGAGAAGTCGAAAAAGTAGAGCTTGACGAAACCGAACAGCTAGCAAAGGTTTATCTCAAGGGGCAAAAAGATAATACACCACCGCAACAGGTGAGACTTTTGGCGCAAAACACAGAGTTAGTCAACATTCTCAAAGACAAGAATGTTGATTTTGGTGAAGTTTCCTCCGCTAACAGTCGAGCTGCTGTTGGACTGTTGATTAATTTGATGTGGATTTTGCCACTGGTAGCTTTAATGCTATTGTTCCTCCGGCGCTCTACTAATGCTTCTAGCCAAGCGATGAATTTCGGCAAATCCAAAGCTCGCTTCCAAATGGAGGCAAAAACTGGAGTGAAATTTGAAGATGTCGCCGGGGTTGAAGAAGCGAAAGAAGAACTCGAAGAAGTTGTGACTTTCCTGAAACAGCCGGAAAGATTTACTGCTGTAGGCGCACGGATTCCCAAAGGAGTACTGTTAATTGGCCCCCCTGGTACTGGTAAAACTTTACTAGCAAAAGCGATCGCAGGTGAAGCAGGTGTACCATTCTTCAGTATTTCCGGTTCGGAATTTGTGGAAATGTTCGTAGGCGTGGGTGCATCTCGCGTGCGCGACCTCTTCAAGAAAGCCAAAGATAATGCTCCTTGTCTAATATTTATCGATGAAATTGACGCAGTAGGTAGACAACGGGGTGCTGGGATCGGTGGTGGTAACGACGAGCGCGAACAAACCCTCAACCAACTGCTCACCGAAATGGATGGTTTTGAAGGTAACACAGGCATCATTATTATTGCTGCCACAAACCGCCCAGATGTTTTAGATACAGCGTTACTCAGACCGGGACGCTTTGATAGACAAGTTATGGTCGATCCACCCGATCTTAAAGGGCGACTGGAAATTTTGAAAGTCCACGCGCGCAATAAGAAAATCGATCCTAGCGTATCATTAGAAGCGATCGCTCGCCGCACCCCTGGTTTTACTGGCGCAGACTTAGCTAACTTACTCAACGAAGCCGCTATTCTCACCGCTAGAAGACGTAAAGAAGCTGTCACCCTTTTAGAAATTGATGCTGCTGTAGACCGAGTTGTTGCAGGTATGGAAGGTACCGCCTTAGTAGACAGCAAGAGCAAGCGCTTGATTGCCTATCATGAAGTTGGACACGCTTTAGTAGGTACATTGCTCAAAGACCATGACCCTGTGCAGAAAGTTACATTAATTCCACGGGGACAAGCACTCGGATTAACTTGGTTTACTCCCAACGAAGAACAGGGGTTAATTTCCCGTTCTCAACTCAAATCGAGGATTACTGCGACTTTGGGTGGTCGCGCTGCCGAGGAAATTGTTTTTGGGAAGCCAGAAGTGACCACCGGTGCAAGCAATGACTTGCAACACGTGACAGGGATGGCGCGGCAGATGGTGACACGCTTCGGAATGTCAGAATTAGGGCCATTGTCACTGGAAAATCAGAGTGCAGAGGTATTTTTAGGACGCGACTGGATGAATAAATCAGACTATTCTGAGGAAATTGCTGCCAAAATTGATTCACAAGTGCGCGAAATTGTTAGCAATTCCTACATTAAGGCCAAAGAACTGTTGGAAGAGAACCGCATAGTTTTGGAGCGTTTAGTAGATTTGCTAGCAGAACAGGAAACAATAGAAGGCGATTTATTCCGCAAAATTGTTGCCGATCATGTTCAGGTAGCCGATGAACAATTGGCTGTACCTCATTAAAAAGATGAGTGGGAAATAATGTAGAGACGTAGCACTGCTAAGTCTCTACAAGAGTTCTGGATAATGTATCTTTAATTTCACCAAATGTCTATTGGAGAATAAGTAAAAGTCAATAGTCTATTAACTTTAGACTACTGAAAATCCAAAGGTTAAGATTCCCGATTTCTTAAGAAGTCGGGAATTTTGTTGTAAAAAAATTACAATACTACCTCAGCCTTCCCAGAAAGTAGCACACATAAAGTCTTGTCACTGTAGAGCTTAGGCTATTGTATTATATATACCAAAACAATGTACTACAAGTAAACATAAACATCATGAAATATAGATTGTGGGCAAGTTATCTGCTTGCTGCTTTAGCATTTGTGCCCTTCGAGGCTGTAAGCATTACTCAGGTTTTGGCAACAGAATCAGTTTATCAACTGGCACAAGCAAAATCTGCTTACACCCAATATATGCAGTTTGGTTATAATGAAACCAAACGAAGAAATTATAGAAAAGCTTTATTGAATTTTCAGCAAGCAGAGCGGCTACGTCCTGGAGATAGGTATGCTACTTCTGCAATTAGAAATGTTACAAGTTACATTCAACGCGGTAGAAATCGTATCGCCTTTGTCCCAGGTAGACCTGGTAGGGTAAGGTCAGCAGGAACACGGGGAAGTTGCTTTCAAACTGGACAAAAGATTATTCCGCTAACACCAACAGATAAAGAAGCTCAACAAACCACAGCAGAGCATCCTACATTCTTTTTCTACGTTCCTCAAACCTCTACAACAGTGCAAGCACTAGAACTTGTTTTGCGGGATGGTGATAGCATTGACCCATTGTATAAGGGAACTTTCAAACCTGTTGGGCAAAACGGTATTGTTAGTATAAATGTACCCGTCGAGCAGCCATCTCTACAAATCAGTAAAGAGTATAATTGGACTTTTTCGATGATTTGCGATGTGAATAACCGCGATAAAGACTCTTATGTAGAAGGTACAATTGTGCGATCGCAAGATGAAAATTTGTCTCTCCAGTTAAACCAACCAAACACAGACTTAGATCGCGCAGTTTTATTTGCAACCGCTGGATTTTGGGAAGATGCTCTAAGAACTTTAGCTAATTTACGCCGCCAGCGTCCTAACGATCCTGAAGTTGAGAAATATTGGGAAGATTTGTTGAATTCAGTAGAGATAAAAGAAGTTGTAAACAAGCCTTTATTGCCCTGTTGTACTGCTCAGAAATAAATTAACAATTACTTAAAAACCCGGTTTTGATAAAGAAGTCGGGTTTTTACCCTTCAATTTCAGATTAACTGTTCTGCGATCAAGGAGGGGAAGGTTGATCTTAGATAGATCCTTCTTAAGGACAGCATATCTACTATAGCAATCCTAAATAGAGATTGTGAAAATTTTTGTTATGGTCGTCCTTGGTCATTTGTCCTCTCTTACAAAGTTCTGAGCCGAGTTTTCCTCCGCTGGTGACTTTGCACTTTGTCATTTGCAATTACAAGGACAAATGACTAATAACTAATAACAGCCAACTCAAAAAATATTTCACAAATGATTTAGGACTGTTATACATGGGGAACTCCAGAAAATGAAAAACTCCACTCAAATACAGAAGCAAAGCAAGGTATGACGGCTCGACTGCTTTTTTGGATTAAATCATCGCAGGTTACAATAATAAATAAACTACAACTCTCTTGCCAACAACAGTGTATGAAGTTCAATGTAATACTTGATCGTGATGAAGATGGGGTTTGGATTGTCGAGTGCCCCAGTATACCTGGTTGCGTCAGTCAAGGTCAATCAAGAGAAGAAGCCCTCGAAAATATCAAGGACGCGATCGCAGCTTGTCTTCAAGTTCGTGCTGAAATTGGTTTACCGCTCACTGTGGAAACTCATCAAGTAGAGGTTACAGCTTAATCATGGCATCTACCCTTCCGGTTCTAAGTGGACGTGAAGTCGTCCATGTATTTGAATCGTTTGGTTGGGAGTTTCACGTCAAAGTGCTAGTCACATTATCCTGGTTAAGAAAGGCGAAACAGTAACCTTATCTGTTCCAGATCATCGTGAGGTGGCAAAAGGAACATTACGTAGTCTCATCCGTACTGCTGGACTTACAGTTAATGAATTCATTGCCGCTATCTAATGGCGTGGTCATTGCGCTGAAATGATTTACCTCTAAACTGAGTTGAGCAATTTCCCAAGCTTTTTGGTACAGTATTCTAGAAAATCCAGATGACGAAGATAGGCGATCGCTCAAAAGCAATTGCCAGTTTATTGCTCAGAATCAAGAATGCAGTTGCTATGATCAAACGCCTGCTTGTAGTCGAGTCTCCCGGAAAAGTTAAAAAACTCAGTCAAATTCTGGGTTCAGATTGGAAAGTTCTCGCAAGTTGTGGTCATATCCGAGAACTCAGCAATGAAGGGGATGATTCCTTGGGCTTCGTCATGGATGGTAGTAATGTTCGGTGCAATTACGTCCCACGTGACCAACGAGCCAAAGAAACAATTCAGAAACTCAAGTCTGCGGTGAGGCAGGTTGATGAAGTTGTCTTAGCAACTGATCCAGACCGGGAAGGTGAGACGATCGCTTGGCATCTCAAAGAAACACTGGGTTTAAGGGAACCAAAACGAGTAATTTATACTGAGATTACAGCATCGGCGGTGCAGAGTGCGATCGCTAATCCCAGAAAGCTAAACCAAAATTTAATCGGTGCTGGGTTGTGCCGAGATTGCCTAGATAAGTTGGTAGGTTATAAAGGTAGTCCTTTAGTTTGGGCATTGAATAACGGCGCTAAGAGTGTTGGTAGAGTCCAAAGCGCGACATTGCACCTGATTTGTCAGCGAGAAAACGAAATTCTGGCTTTTGTCCCCCAAGATTACTGGAGTGTCTGGGTAGATTATGCTGAAGGATTTCGAGCTTTTTACAAAGGGACGGTCGATTCTGCAAAAGATGCAGCAGAACAAGAAACTGAAACTCACGATGATGCAAAGGTAGGTAATAGTCCAGAAACACCGGAGTCTAAACGTGTTCTTTCCGAAGCAGAGGCTACACGTTTAGTTGAAGAAGCACAGCGACATCCTCATCAGGTGATTCATTTTGAAGGAAAAATCGTTAACCGCCAGCCACCACCACCATTTACAACTTCCAGCCTTCAGCAAGCAGCTGGTTCAAAGTTGAGGTTTGCTCCTGATAAAACTATGGTTGTTGCCCAAAAGCTGTATGAAGCAGGGCTGATAACATATATGCGAACAGACTCAGTAATGCTGAGTCCAGAATTTTGTGCCAGCGCCCGTAAATGGTTAGAGCAAAACGATCCGCAGAATGTACCGCCGCAAGTCGCCAAGCATCGCAGTAGCAAATCGGCTCAAGAAGCACATGAAGCGATTCGGCCAACGGATGTGTTTCGCCCCTCAGTTCAATTGCGCTCTGAACTGCCTGATGATGAGTTTAATCTGTATGTAACGATCTGGAAGCGGTCAATTGCTTCTCAGTGTCGTGCTGCTCAATTGCGTAAAACTCTGGTGATTACTCAGTCTGGTTCTCTGCTGTGGTCAGCGAGAGGGCAAGTAATTGAATTTTACGGTTATGCTCGGTACTGGAACAATCTCAGCAAGGATAGTGTTTTACCTTCATTACAACAGGGACAAGCATTGAAACTGGAGAATGCTGGACATGAAAAGAAGCAGACCCAGCCACCACCGCGTTATAGCGAACCAAAATTGGTGCAATTGATGGAACGTAAAGGAATTGGTCGCCCAAGTACTTATGCTCCTACTGTTGCTACCTTAAAAAAACGAAACTATGTGGAGTTGAAAAAAGACCATCTGCAACCGACAACGTTAGGGTTAGAAGTTGATGCGTTTTTGCTCAAAGCACTGCCTGATTTACTAGAGGCGGAATTCACAGCGAAAATGGAAGATGCTCTTGATGCCATTTCCGAAGGAAAAAACTCTTGGCAGCATTATTTAACTAGTTGGAATCAGAATTACTTTGTACCAGCGCTCTCCAAAGCTAAAACTGTAGTTGCGAGTTCCTCAACAGGTAAAGCTAATGTGATAACTGAGCGCAAATATGAAACTTCTAAGACGCGATGCCCTGAATGCAAAAATTTTCTCGCCAAAATTCCGAGCAGTAAGGTTAAAAAGAAATATTTCCTCAAATGCACAAAAGGCTGTGAAAATGTCGTGTTGTTTTGGAGCGACTTTAACAAAACTTGGCAGCCACCACAAACTAAAGCAGTCCAGGCTGAGAATCAACAAAAGCCTCCCATGAAGATGACGGCATATCCCTGCCCGGTATGTAAGAAACCTCTGGAAGAGTACAGTTATATCAAAGAGGGGCAGAGTAAGACAATGTTGCGATGTTCTGACTCACGATCGCGTCAGGATACCAAACATAAAGATGTGGCTTATTTCAGTACGCAAAAAGGGTGGTGGAGTCCTAAGTTTGGGGAGTTAGGAGTTAAGAATTAATACAGCCGTAGCCACATAGGTTAGGACAGTGTTGATTGCTCAAAACTTTAAAGCAACTGGGTTTTTACTCAGCACTCAGCACTCAGCACTTTGCTATAACTCCTCACTCATAACTTCTAACTCCTGACTTTATTTACCTTACGCGCAAGTTCTGCAATGTTCATCTGCTCGTAGTGTTCAAAGGGTTGGCGAATCCAGGGGTTGTCAGCCAGGTAATCCACATAATAATCAGGTGCTATAACCGAACAAGCTTTATACCAAAGAACAGCAGTGCGAATTTCCTGAATTGGGGAATCATTATTTTGCTTGAGCCAAGGTATAGTTTGTTGGAGTGTTACCCCAGAGTCTACTAAGTCATCCACTAAGAGAATGCACGAACCTAACTTTTCGGCAGTCATTGTCAAGTGGCGGGAGAAAATTAAATTATTTCTTTCTTGCTTGCCTGGGCCACTGTAAGATGAGGTTGCTAAAATTGCCAGTGGCTGCTGGTATATACGGGAAAGAATATCTCCAACTCGTAGTCCTCCTCTAGCAAGACAGATAATCTGGTTAAATTCCCAGCCGGATTCATAAATTTGAATAGCCAGTTGTTCAATTTTTTGGTGATAATCTGACCAAGAAACATAAAAGTCTGGCATAAGTCTAACGGGAGTGGTAGATGGCTAGTATTGAAGGCGATGTCTACGATGGGCTATGACGCTCGCGGACTCGCTACCGCTACGCTATCGGCGTCGCAGACTTTTTATTTTAGTATGAGTGCAAAGTTTTATGAATGATTCTGCTGCTGATGGCAATGCCCAACGAGATCCTCAGAGTGAAAAACTCGACCTAAAAACAAAGCTGGCTTACGGTGCAGGAGATTTAGGGCCAGCAATTACTGCAAATATCTCCGTCTTTTATCTGCTGATTTTCTTTACCAGTGTCGCTGGTATCCCTGCGGGTTTAGCTGGCACGATTTTAATGATTGGCAAAATCTGGGATGGCATAAACGATCCGCTTGTGGGGTTCCTGACTGATAAAACGAAATCTCGGCGTTGGGGCCGTCGTCTTCCCTGGATGTTTTATGGAGCAATCCCTTTTGGAATTTTCTTCGTCTTGCAGTGGATTGTACCGCAATTTAGTGCAAATCAGAGTGAGAATATTTGGCCGCTGTTCTGGTATTACGTAGCGATTGGAATTCTATCTCAGTCCTTTTATACGGTTGTGAATTTGCCTTATACGGCGATGACTCCAGAACTAACTCAAGATTACGACGAACGCACTAGTCTTAACAGCTACCGTTTTACATTTTCCATTGGTGGCAGTATTCTGTCGTTGATTTTAACGCAAATTGTTTTTTTACTGATTGCCGATCGCCAACAACGATATCTGGTTTTAGCAGCAATTTGTACTGTAATTTCAATTTTAGGATTATATTGGTGCGTTTTTGGAGTCCGCGATCGCATCTTGGCTTTTGAGGCCAAACGCATCCAAACTGAAGAACCTGCATCTCTCTCCTTCTTTGAACAGTTAAAAATTGTCTTCAGCAACCGACCTTTTTTATTTGTCATTGGTATATATCTTTGTTCTTGGCTAGGTGTGCAGATTACAGCCAGCATTATTCCCTATTTTGTAGTCAATTATATGGGTATAAAAGAATCAGATGTGCCCCCAGTACTGATTGCAGTCCAAGGAACTGCTTTATTGATGCTATTTATCTGGGGGGCGCTGAGTAAAAAAATCGGAAAAAAAGTTGTTTATTTTCTGGGAATGAGTTTGTGGATAATAGCCGCCGCAGGACTATTTTTCTTACGGCCTGGTCAAATAGTTTTGATGTATGTGATGGCTGTCATGGCTGGTATTGGTGTCTCCACAGCTTATCTAATTCCCTGGTCGATGATTCCAGATGTGATTGAATTAGATGAGCTCCAAACTGGACAACGCAGAGAAGGCATTTTTTATGGCTTCATGGTTTTGCTGCAAAAATTTGGTTTGGCTTTCGGGCTATTTTTAGTGGGAAATGCTTTGCAAGTAGCCGGTTTTAAAGAATCTGTAGCCGGAAGACCACTACCGATGCAACCAGAATCGGCACTGTTTGCGATTCGCGTTGCTGTTGGTCCCATACCGACAGTTTGTTTGATTTTTGGCTTAATTTTAACATATTTTTACCCAATTACCCGTGAGATGCACGCCCAAATTATGCTTAAACTCAAAGAACGGCAAGAGAAGAGGGATTAAGGGAACTCCAAAAAATAAATTATTCCAATTTCTGGACTCAACACAACTGTTTTTCTCCCCTGCCCCCTGCCCCCTGCCCCCTGCTCCCTGCTCCCTGCTCCCTGCTCCCTGCTCCCTGCCCCCTGCCCCCTGCTCCCTGCTCCCTGCTCCCTGCTCCCTGCTCCCTGCCCCCTGCCCCCTGCTCCCTGCCCCCTGCCCCCTGCCCCCTGCCCCCTGCCCCTTGTGGCTGAAGAAAGTAACGTTTTGTTATCATTTCCCTCCAGTTGCACAAATGTGCCCAATCCGACATGAGTATTTCTAGAAGCTAGTCAATCAGCTTTTGCTAAAAACTTTTGAAGTGATTGAGAGTTAGAAAATGGCAGAAACAACGACCGTAACAGCAACTGGCGACAATAACATTGATGGTTTACTGATTGGAGTGAAGTGGGCATCTCCCTCAGTAAGCTTTAGGTTCACTGACAGCATCGATGACTATGAGTCTGATTATCCAGACCGTGCGATTCATGCAGTTAGCTTCCAAATGCTAAACACAACCCAGCGAGCTGTTGCGCTAAGATGGATAGGGACAGGAGGAGAGTACTACAATGTCTCCAATCTCAGTCCATTTGAACTGACTGATGCTAGCGATCGCGATGCAACTATTCCCATCGCCATGTCAGACGTACTCGGGATAATATCAACAGACACAGCCTACACCTATTCCCCTGCAAACCCTGTCCAAGCAGGCGACGTTTGGTTTAACACAACCCTTTACAACAACCCGGTTGTCGGTAACTATGCCTACTACACCTTCGGTCATGAGCTTGGTCATGCACTAGGTCTGAAGCACGGTCATCAGACTGGCGGTGTTAGCAATGTTGCCATGAACTCCGACCGCGACTCGATGGAGTTTTCAATCATGACCTACCGGTCATACGTGGGGGCACCGACCAACGGCGTGTCGAACGAAACCTGGGGATATGCACAGTCGCTAATGATGTACGACATCGCAGCGATCCAGCAGATGTACGGTGCATGGTTTGGCTACAACTCTGACAACACGAATTACACTTTCTCAACCACCACCGGGGAGATGTTCGTCGATGGTGTCGGACAAGGAACTCCGGGTGATAACCGCATCTTCCGCACCATCTGGGATGGTGACGGGATTGATACCTACGATTTCTCTAACTACACCACTAATCTAGCGATCGACCTGACAGCAGGCGGTTGGTCTGACCTCGATGTGGGCGGCAACTTCCAACGCGCCTCTCTTGGCAACGACCATTATGCCCGTGCCCAGGTGTTTAACGCGCTTCAATACAACGGTGATGTCAGATCGCTGATTGAAAACGCTAACGGCGGTTCCGGTAATGACACAATTAGCGGCAACAGTGCTAACAATCTTCTGACTGGAAATGGTGGCATGGACACCCTAGTTGGAGGTTTTGGCAATGATAGCCTCACTGGTGGTGCAGGTGCTGATACCTTTGTTTTTAACTCTCTATCCGAAGGGATTGATACCATTACAGATTTTGCCTACTGGGATGTGGATAAGATTCAGGTTTCTGCTAGTGGGTTCGGCATTGGGGTAGGTGATTACAATAAGTTCTCGTTTGAGAGCTACACAGGATCTTTGTATTTTGATGGAACCCAATTTGCATCGATACAGCTATACTCTGGTTTTATCCCTAGCTTTGACATCAACATTGTCTAGGGGAGTTAATTGCAGGTAGACGTTATAAAAAAGAGCTAAAGTAGGGTGGGCATTGCTCACCTGCACCTATGTCTTAATTTGGAGTTAGATTATCCTCCTATATTAATACTTGGTTACTACAAAAGCTGCTACAAACTGCGCGAAACACCGAAACGTCAAGGCAGAAGCTCTTACAAAGAAGACGGAAACTGCTACAGACTGCGCGAAACACCGAAACGTCAAGGCAGAAGCTCTTACAAAGAAGGCGGAAGCTGTTACAGACTGCGCGAAACACCGAAACGTCAAGACAGAAGCTCTTACAAAGAAGACGGAAGCTGCTACAGACTGCGCGAAACACCGAAACGTCAAGGCAGAAGTTAATTTTTAACTTGCTTAACTTTACTATGATTGCGATCGCCTGGGTTGGATGCTTGGTGCGATCGTACCAACCAAAAGCTAGGTTAACAGAGTTCAGAGGTGGATTCATCCAGTTCAAATACTCGTTAACGGAGTTCAAAGGCTTGTTCAGCCTTTGAATTGCAATATGCTTAGAATAAGTCTTTGTTCTCCATCTGTTTCCCCTAACTCCTGCTTCTTTCCCCCTGCCCCCTGCTCCCTGCTCCCTGCCCCCTGCTCCCTGCTTCTTTCCCCCTGCCCCCTGCTCCCTGCTCCCTGCTCCCTGCTCCCTGCCCCCTGCTCCCTGCCCCCTGCTCCCTGCCCCCTGCTCCCTGCTCCCTGCCCCCAGCAAGAACTGCGCTCTTAATGATAAGTCTTTTACCGAACATAATATTAGAAGGCAACCCACGCGCAACTATTTACACCGATCTAATTAAAATTATGTCTAATGAGGCAATTATTCAATCTGAATTATTAGATGACAAAGCTGATAATAAGCAAAACCTCTGTAAAATTTTCAGTGTACAAGAATTAAGTCTTCTAAACGATCGCTCCAACAGCAAAGGGCTAGTTCAACTAGTTTTTCATCTCACTGTTATGGGTTGCAGTGGCTACCTATGGGCAACAAACTTTGGTAATTGGTCGGTGGCTATACCAGCACTGATAATCTACGGCTTCAGTCTGGCTTCGATGTTTGCACCAATGCACGAATGCGTTCACAGAACGGCTTTTGCTAACAATCGTTTGAATGATGCTGTGGCTTGGTTTTCCGGCTTGCTATCATTTTACAACAGCACGTTTTTTCGCCGTTATCATAAATGGCATCACCGTTACACTCGCGTTCCTGACAAAGATCCAGAATTGACCGATCCCAAACCGAGCAACCTGGGCAAATACTTGTTGATAATTAGCGGTTTACCGTGGTGGTGGGGTAAAATACACGGGCATTTTCAAGTTGCCACTGGTCAATTTGACAATTTTCCATTTATCCCAGAAGCAGCACGAGCCGAAGTTATGCGTTCTACACGTTGGCAATTAGGTATTTATGCAGGTGCGATCGCTCTTTCAATTATAGTTAATCAGCCTTGGTTTTTCCTCTATTGGCTGCTACCTATGCTTGTCGGTCAGCCAATTCTCCGTTTTATTTTGCTAGCAGAACATACAGGTTGCACTCTTGATGCAAATCTGCTCACCAATACGCGCACAACGCTCACACTCTGGTGTGTACGATTTTTCATGTGGAATATGCCATTTCACGCAGAGCATCATTTGTACGCATCAATTCCGTTCCACGCGCTACCAAAAGCACATCAGCAATTAAGCAAACACTTTACCCACATTGAACCTGGATATCTGAAAGTCAACTGGAATATTATAACTAATTCGTAATTGGGCATTAGGCATTGGGCATTGGAAAGAGACAAGGTAGAAGGGGGAAATAAGGGAGAGACTTGTTTAATAATTCACCCTTGTCCTCCTTGTCCCCCTTGTCTCCCCTGCTCCCCATTCCCTTTGATTTGAATTTGCTCTAAACTCGACCTGAACGCACCTTTATCAGATCGTGAAGAATGATTAAAAAAACGAGTATAGACAAACATGATAAAAATGCTAGCTGAAAACTTGATAAAAATTGAAACAAGCTTACAAATTAATTGGGTTTGGCTAAATGCGAGCTTAGAGTTTGCTAGTTGGGCACTTTTCTCACTTTTACTTGCTGAGATATTGAGAGACAGTTACCATGCTTTGTGTCACCAAGTCAATTGGCTTGCTAAATGGCACAACAAGCACCACATGGCTTATCGCCGTGATTTATCGATAGTTTCCCTGAAAGTTTACCAAGAATCTCAGCTTTATCACGACATTTTAGAATCAAGCCTACTACTGCTAGTATTGATAGTCATTGCCTTAATTGTCCAACAAATGGGGTTATGGCTGGGAGTAGCTTACGCTTGCACCTTTTTGTATGGCGCGTCTGTGCGATATTTTCAAGGAAAAATTGATACAGATTACAACCACCTACCCGGCCCTTTAAAGACAATTCCATCCATTTGGTGGGTAAATCGGTCTTACCATTGGCGGCATCATTTTGATGATGTTAACGCCTACTACAGTGGCGTCTTTCCCCTAGTGGATAAAATTCTTGGTACAGGACTATCTCTCAAAGGTAAAACCATCGCTTTAACCGGAGCATCAGGAGCGTTGGGGCAAGCGTTGGCGGCTGAACTTGTAAAGAATAATGCTAAAGTAGTGGCATTAACCACTAATCCAGAAAAATTAGTAGAGCAAGTTGGGGTAAAGGTGGTTTCTTGGGAGTTGGGCAACGAAGCCAATCTGAAGGATAGTTTAGAGAAAGTAGATATTTTAATTATCAATCATGGAGTCAATGTCTATGCCAGCCGCACACCGGAGGCTATCAACTCCTCTTATGAAGTGAATACCTTTTCAGCATTGCGGTTGATAGATATATTTTCGACAACTGTAACAGGTCCACAAGCAAAAGCAACCAAGGAAATTTGGGTAAACACTTCTGAGGCTGAAGTTTCTCCCGCACTGAGTCCGCTTTATGAACTCAGCAAAAGAGCGCTAGGAGATATTGTTACCCTCAAGCGTTTGGATGGGGATTGTGTAATTCGCAAGTTAATTCTTGGTCCATTTAAGAGTCAACTTAATCCTTATGGAGTGATGTCTGCACAGCAAGTTGCTCGTGCAATCTTATTTTTCGCCCGACGAGACTTCCGAAATATTATTGTGGCAATAAATCCTCTGACTTATCTGCTGTTTCCCTTAAAGGAAACTAGTACATCACTATACTATCGACTCTTCAGCCGGACAGCGAAAAGCGAACAGGACTTACGCAAACAATAGTCGAAAAGAATAGACTTCTTGCATGAATCAAAAGCCCTCACCCTAAATCCCTCTCCCAAGCTTGGGAGAGGGACTTTGAATTTAGGGACTTCCAAATAAAAAAATATTCCAAAACTGACGCAAAAATCCTCTTAATCTCTCCTCTCTCTGTGTTCTCTGCGTCTCTGTGGTTCGTTTTTTGGGATAATTTATTTCTTGGAAATCCCTTAGCTCCCTTTCTCCCAAAATTGGCAGAAGGGGTTGGGGGATGTAGCAAGATCCCGCAGGGTGGGCGAATTTTGCATTTGTGCATTACAGAGGAGCAAGGGCACAGGCGATCGCTAAATTGAAACAGAATTTGGCTAAACTTGAGAAAGCGATCGCTACGGAAGTTCCTGCCAAGCAAGTATTATCGTTTTTTAATAGCCATCATCCGAACTCCACCATTAGGAGCAAGGGTAAATCCACGTCGTTGCAGTTTAATAGGTTTATCTTCCACTAAGGTAAGTTGATAATTGGATAAAACTGTTGCGAGGACTAATTTGATTTCTAACTGAGCAAGAGCATATCCTAAGCATCGCCGACTTCCGCCACCAAAAGGAATGAACTCCCAAGGGGAATACTGGCGTCCTAAAAAACGTTCGGGATTAAATTGTTGAGGATTAGGATACAAGTCTTCCCGGTAATGCAGGAGGTAAATACTTGGCATTAAAGTTGTGTCAGGAGCAAACTGGTATCCTGCAATATTTATGGATGATTTGGTAATGCGTGGAAAAAGCCCTGGTAGGACTGGATACATCCGCAGGGTTTCTTGGCAAACTGCGCTTAAGTAAGGAAGTTGGGCAATTTCCATTGGGTTAGGATTTTCTCCCAAGCTGTCGAGTTCCTGCTGCAATTTTAAGAGAACATCTGAATTTCGGTGAATTTGATAGAAAGCCCACGCTAGCGTTGTTGCAGTAGTTTCATGTCCAGCAAATAAAATTGTCAGCAATTCATCCTTTAATTCATCGTCGGTCATTGCTTGCCCATTTTCATCCCGTACTGCCATCATCAAGCTCAGAACATCACCCTGGTGATTGTTCTTTGTTCTTTTCTCTTCAATTTCTGCTTGAAGTAGCTGATGAATAGAGCGTTGTCTACTTTTCATCCGCCCCCAAGGAGTCCATTTTCCCCAATCTTGTTGTAAGAATGGCAAAAATAGCATACTGGAGCGCAAAGGAGAATCAGTCATATCCAACCAACTAGTAAGTAGAGGTAAAATTTGTTGATAGCGTTCCCCTTCACTTAAACCAAAGACAATTTGTAAAATTACTTCTAGACTAACTTTCTGCATAGCAGAACGAGCCACAAAAGGTTGACCGATTTGCCATTGACTGGCGATTTGCTCGGTAATTAAGCAGATTTGTTGAGCATAAGTCTGTAGCCTTTCTCCATGAAAGGGGGGCATTAATAATTTTCGTTCTCGTCGATGGCGGGCACCATCTATTAACATGAGAGAATTTCGCCCAATCAAAGGCTCTGCAAGTTTATTACCACGACCAATATCAAATTTAGAATCTTGACTGAAAATTTCTTGAATGGCTTGGGGATGGCTAAGAATTACATAAGAACCGAGTCCACTCAGTTGCATGGAAAAAATATCTCCATACTCTTGACTATACTTTTGCTGAAATCCAATCGGATCGGCAATCCATCCGATCAGTTGCCACCACGAAGGGCTAGTAATGCAATTCGGTAATTGACTAAGCATAATATTTACCTGTGATTCCACTTAATAATCTCAAACAAATACATTTATTATGCTTGAGTAACCGGATTTAGGGACTGGCTCATGGCCACATTTATTAAGCTGTCTAGCAAGCGATCGCACTAGGCTCAGGCTGGAGAGTTTCACCGTCTCTAAGACGCTACGCGATGGTGCAAAGCAGCCGCCAAAGGCAATGTCTACAACGGGCTATGCCTATGCAAAACTACATAATTCGGTAAAATTAGGTAAAGCAATTTTTGCGCTTGTTAAACAAAGGCATCAGCAAACCCATGCAACTGAAACTCAGTGCATCTCGACTTCCCTTCGCCCCCCTCTTGTTAATCGCCCCCTTTTTCCTATGGGGGACGGCAATGGTAGCCATGAAAGGAGTGATACCCCATACCACACCGCTATTCATGGCAGGTGTGCGTCTGATACCAGCAGGGATGTTAATTCTGATTGCAGCAGCATTTATGGGTAAACCCCAGCCGAAGGGTTGGGCTGCATGGCTGTGGATTGCCTTATTTGCCCTAGTAGATGGGACGCTATTTCAAGGCTTTTTGGCAGAGGGATTAGTCAGAACTAGTGCAGGTTTGGGGTCTGTGATGATTGACTCGCAACCCTTGGCTGTTGCCTTGCTGTCGTTGTGGCTATTCCAAGAACACATTGGTTTTTGGGGATGGCTGGGGCTAGGCTTGGGAGTCACAGGCATTAGTTTAATTGGCTTACCTGATGAGTGGATTTTACATTTTCTCGACTCAGGTGCAAATATGACAATCGGCAACTGGCAAGATTTATTTGCTAGTGGCGAGTGGTTAATGCTGTTAGCAGCACTATCAATGGCAGTGGGAACAGTGTTGATTCGGTTTGTATGCCGACATGCTGACCCTGTAAGCGCTACGGGATGGCACATGATTTTGGGCGGATTGCCACTATGGGGAATTTCATCAGTCGTTGAATCCCAGCAGTGGGAAAATCTGGGAGGATCTGATTTCATGGCTTTGGGTTATGCTACCGTATTTGGCAGTGCGATCGCTTATGGGTTATTCTTCTACTTTGCCTCTAGTGGCAGTCTTACGAGTCTTAGTTCTCTCACCTTCCTGACACCCGTCTTTGCGCTACTATTCGGCAATCTTTTCCTCTCAGAAGTTCTCAGTCCGTTGCAGTGGGTAGGAGTATTTCTCACTTTAATCAGCATCTATCTCATTAACCAACGTGATACTTTAGCAGGACAAAAGGACACAGTTACTGTCGGCGAGATAGCTAATATACAGCAACCAGTTTTAGAAACATCTGCTAAAAAATTGAACTCTATAAGCCTAGCAGTTAGAGAATCCGATCCAAAAATATTACCCTAACTTGTTAAAATAATTCGTAATACTCGCCAAAGGCGAGAAGCAAGCTACGTAATTCGTAATTAACCCTCTTTAATCACTATCGGTAGAGAAAAATCTAAAACCCTTATTTCTCATGACTTTTATCAATTTAGACGTAGGTTGGGTTGAGGAACGAAACCCAACACCCAAAGACCTTAGAAAAGTTGGGTTTCACTTTGTTCAACCCAACCTACATTTATTTTTCTTTCCCCAAAGTGATAGAAGAGGGTTAAGTAGGGAGATGAGGGAGAAATCAATTAAAAATTAAAGAACTTCTGCCTCCTACCTCCTTTTTCCCAAATCCCCATGACGCCAGTTGCTTCTCCCAAGGGGAGACGCTACGCGAACAAGTCGGGCATTGCCCGCCCAACGCACTGGCTCCCCAATACCCCATTTCCAATTAAAAATGACAGTTAACATTTGGTCGTCTAAAAGCTATTGTGGTATCGAAGACTTGAAAAGCACGTTCAGGCTGAAACTTGCAATATGAGGCTATGCCGTTCCTCAATTCTGATATTTACCTGTTTTTCTTGCGTGGGTTTTTACCCAAATCGCTCAAGCGCAGCCACACAGAACCTAGCACCTAAAATTTTAGAACTTGCACAAGCCAGTTCGACAGTTACTGCTAGTCCGGCTGTTTTGAGATATGGTAGTCGAAAATCAGATGTGCAGAGACTACAAACCCAATTAAAGCAGTTGGGATACTACAGTGGTGTGGTAGATGGACAGTACAACACCAATACGGAAATCGCTGTATCTAAATTCCAGAAAGTAAAGGGTTTAAAATTAGATGGGATTGCTGGCCCGGAGACTCAGGAGAAACTGCAAGCAGCTTTGGCAGCTAAAAAGCAGTTTGTCACCTCTCCAATAGTTACCTCTCCAAAAGTTACCTCTATTGCTCCAACTTCTGCAAAACCCAAACCAACCGAAAGAGGTTTTGTCTGGTGGTTACTATTTACCATTGGAGTTCTAGGATGTACTGGCGCACTTATTTATCTGCTGAGGTGGTTTCAGAAGGTCAAGCAAGTGCAAAAGTCCGAAATATCAGAGCCTAAAAGTTTGAGTGAAGCTAACAAAGACCCGATTACACCACCTTTACTAGAGACTGTCACTAGTTTACAAACAACTACACCACCACTTTCCCCACAATTACTGCTACCAGAAAAAACTTCCCGTCTTGCTAAACTCAATATCGTTGACGAATTAATTCAAGATTTACGCAGTTCTGACCCAACGAAGCGGCGCAAAGCTATTTGGGATTTGGGTCAGCAGGGAGATTCGCGGGCTATTCAGCATCTGGTTGACCTGATAATTGATGCTGATTCTCAAGAAAGCAGCTTAATTTTAGCAGCTTTGTCAGAAATTGGCATCCGCACACTCAAACCGATGAACCGTGCTTTAGCAATTTCCATCCAAAATGAAAGTCCACAAGTGCGGCAAAATGCGATCCGTGACCTGACGCGCGTTTATGACATGATGGGTCAAATGAGTCAGATGTTGCACCATGCGCTAGAAGACCCAGATGCCGATGTGCAAGCAACAGCACGATATGCTTTAACTCAGATGAATCGAATACGTGGCTTGCCAAAGCAACAGAGTCTACAAGAAGATTTAGACAATGATTCACAACAATAAGAGTAGAAGTCATATCGTGTGCGCCTAAAGACTTATTATTTAGACCACAGTTAGGAATCGGGTTTTGAAAAAAGGTACTGGGTTTGGGTTAAAGGTTTTTTCTTTCCCTTTTCCCCCGCCCCTTATCCCCAGAGGAGGCCCCACCTTCCCCTTTTCCCCTTAACCGAGAAGTATTGGCAATGTACCAAGCTGAATCTGCTGTCAGCTTAAAAATATTTCAACTGGATTTGGATATTGGTATCTGGCCCTGCCACTAAAAATGCTGCTTCGCTAAATTTAGGCGCTCTTGTGCGAATTTCTGGATTGCTGGAAAATCCAAAACCTTCCCTTGGTATACCAAAAATATTGCGATTGAGAGTGCGGTCATTATTTTGATCGTGGAAGACAGCAACGGCGTAGGTACCTGCTTTCAAGTTGTTAAAGGTAATGGATAAGGGATTTTCAGTAATTTTGGTACACTGCTTTTGTAAGACGCGATCGCGATCGCTAGGAAATCCTTCACTGCTAGCAAATATACTGGCACATACTTGTCCTTGTTTATTCTTCAAGCCATCAATTTCCACGGTGAGTTTGCCGTTAAAATTTGCTTTAGCACTAAATGACCATGCCAGATTTCCCATCACTGCCAGTAGCAGCATACTAACTCTTAAGCTTTTAAGCATAAAATTTTCATAAGGTAAAATGCGATCGCTAGCGCCAGTAGGCGATGCCAGGGACGAATACGTTTATTCATTGGTTATTTTTTTCTGCTGTAAAAGTGGTAATTGATGTTAGTAATAGACTTAGCAACATCAATTAATTTAATTAAGCTAACCAAATTCAGCTTTTAGTCAATACTTTTAGGAAATAATCATCTCATTCTCCGTATCAGTTATTTATTTTTATGGAAACACAATTTTTATAATATTAGAAACTCTGACTCAATCAAAACATAAACATTCCTTCACAGAAATTATGAGACTAGTTCCTGATTTCACTTTGGTAAATTTATGCCTAAACGGATAAATTTGACTGATTGTCTATTTACTCAAACCAAAAAAACTGTATTTTAAAACACATTTTTTAGAGTTTTTTGATGAAATATAACTCATGATGCAACAAAAAAGCAACTATATCCTTTCTAGCTACGTATTTTCCGATATCATAAAACCTCATGGTATGCGGGAAACTCAGTTACTTTAGTGCTGAGAGGGAAGCGACACGGGCGGTTTTAACCGCATTGAATCTTGGTTTAGTTTGAGTAAGCGTAACCATCCTTTTTATGAATTCCTTTCGGGTAATGTTAGCTTAGTCAATGTTTTAAGAGCTTTTTAGACTTGCAACACTGTTTCAGTGACTTTAAAACTGTTCATCACTGCACTCAAAATTTTGTATTAAAAACAACACAGATTTTCCACACTTATCCTGAAATAGCAGCTTGGTCGAGCTATTTATACAAGATACAGCGTTTTGCAACTACATGACTCACATAGAATTGTTACAACAAGGCTAACAAACCTAATTTCCTTAAAGAAACCGGGTTTAGAGTACCTGTAATATGGGAGACTTGGCAATATTCCCTATAAATCAGATTCAAGATGAGTAACACAATTTTGGATATTGCAGTCAAGACCATCAACGGTGAAGATAAGCGATTAAACGACTACACCGGTAAGCTACTCTTAATTGTAAATGTGGCTTCCTACTGCGGTTATACTTCTCAATACGAGGGGCTAGAAAAGTTGAACCAGAAGTATGGAGAAGCAGGGTTACGGATTTTGGGGTTCCCTTGTAACGATTTTGGAGCGCAGGAACCAGGAAGCAATGAAGAAATTGTGCAATTCTGCACGAGTAAATATGGTGTTACCTTTGAACTATTCGATAAAGTTCATGCCAAAGGCTCACAGCAGCATCCACTTTATGAGCAACTTACTAAAGCCGTTGAGCCAACGGGAACTGTTGCTTGGAACTTTGAAAAATTTTTAGTTAATAAGCAAGGTGAAGTGGTAGCTCGATTTAATAGTAGTGTCCAGCCAAATTCACCAGAGATAATTGCCATAATTGAGAAAGAATTAGCAAAATAGCCATTTGTCATTTGTCATTTGTCATTTGTCATTTGTCATTTGTCATTTGTCATTTGTCATTTGTCATTTGTCATTTGTCATTTGTCATTTGTCGCTAAGTCAAAATTTCTGTACTATTGACTGTTAGTTCTGAACGGTTAAATTGATTTACCTCCAGTTTTTTAATTGAGACAATATTCTCAATTAGTAGTTTAATTTATTTGTGTCTAATTTGTCATGAACGTTGCAATCATTGGTTGTGGTTATGTTGGTTATAAAGTTGCTCAATATTGGCAGCAAGATATGAATTTTGTTGTCAGTGTAACCACAACTTCGCCTGAGCGTGTCCCTGCACTACAATCAGTATCTCAAAGAGTTGTAGTTACCTGTGGTAATGACATAGATAGTCTAAAATCAGTTTTGCACAATCAAGATGTTGTACTTTTGAGTGTTGGGGCAAAAAGTGGAGAAGTTTATGAAGAAACCTATCTACAAACTGCCCAAACTTTAGTTTCGTGCTTACAACAGATTAAAAGTGTAAAACAATTAATATACACAGGTAGTTATGCCGTATATGGTGATAGGAATGGTGTATGGGTAGATGAAGAAACACCGCTTGCACCTGCTAATTTAAATGCACAAATTCTCCGCAAAACAGAAGATGTGTTACTATCAGCATCTAGCGAAAATCTCCGTGTTTGTATCTTTCGCTTAGGAGGTATTTATGGAACTGGTAGAGAACTGTTGAAAATATTTGGTAGATATTCTGGTACAACCCGTCCAGGCAATGGTGAAGATACCACAAATTGGGTTCATCTAGATGATATTGTTGGTGCGATAGAATTTGCCCGTCATCGTCGTTTGCAAGGAATTTACAATCTGGTAGATGATGCACATCTCACCAGCCGAGACTTGCTAGATAGCTTATTTGAAAAACATAATTTACCCAAAGTCAAATGGGATACATCTATTAAGAGTACTCGCCCATATAATGCTTGGGTATCGAATGAAAAGCTCAAAGAAGCTGGCTACAAGTTGATTCATCCACAGATGATTTTTTAGCAAGTATTAAAAACTAGGAATTATGCAACCATCTGCTGTAGCTAACACAACCAATTTGACAGCATCTCCTAGCCAGTTTTACAGTTGGCAGAATTATCGTTGCGCCTACGAAGTTCATCAACCAATCAATACAACATCTGAGGGCGTTCCCTTACTATTAATTCATCCGATTGGCGTGGGATTGTCGCGGCGATTTTGGCAGCGATTTTGTCGCGAGTGGTATAGTACAGGTCAGCGTAATTCAATTTACAACCCTGATTTACTAGGATGTGGTGAAAGTGATATGCCCCGTATAGCTTACACTCCTAGTGATTGGGCAGAACAGTTGCAGTTCTTTTTACAAACAGTAGTTCAAAAACCGGTTATTGTAGTAGTGCAAGGCGCTTTATTGCCAGTTGCCATCCAACTAGTGCAAAAGGAATCAAATTTAATTGCCAGACTGGTACTTTCTGGGCCGCCAGCATGGGCTTTGATGACAAATAAACCACCAGAATGGCAGGAAAAATTCCTTTGGAATGTGTTAGATTCGCCTTTTGGCAGTGCTTTTTATCGCTATGCACGCACCCCAAAATTTTTACGTTCTTTCTCGACTCGTCAACTCTTTGCTTCTGAAAATGCTGTGGATGCAGAGTGGTTGAATACATTGCTTGCAGGTGCAGAAAATCCTGCTAGCCGTCATGCAGTGTTTTCTTTTTTAGCAGGGTTTTGGCGAGATGATTATACTAGTTTTATTGACTCGATTCAGCAACCAACATTAACGGTTGTGGGGAAAATTGCATCGAGTATTAGCCAAGACAATAAAAAAGAAACGCCAGATGAACGCTTGGCTCACTATCTTGCCTGTTTGCCTAAAAGTCGAGGTATAAAAATAAACGGGCGTAATGTTTTACCCTATGAATCAACCACTGAATTTGTAGCAGCGATCGCTCCATTCATTAATGAAGTTTTTTAGCCGATTGATAATTACATTGTACCAGTTCTCCCATGATAAGTTATGACTGGAATTGATTACTAAAGGCAAGCAAAATTATGTTACCCAATCATCAAGGACAAAAAGTACCCAATGTCACTTTTCATACTCGCAATGACAACGATTGGGTGGATGTGACAACCGATAAGCTATTTGCTAATAAAACAGTAGTTGTCTTCTCTTTACCGGGTGCTTATACTCCGACTTGTTCATCCACTCATCTTCCTGGCTACAACGAATTGGCTCCGGTTTTCAAAGCAAATGGTGTCGATGACATTATCTGTATTTCTGTTAATGATGCCTTTGTGATGAATGAATGGGCAAAGGATCAAGAGGTAGAAAATATCACGCTAATTCCTGATGGAAATGGTGAATTTACTGAAGGTATGGGTCTGTTGGTAGATAAATCAGACTTGGGGTTTGGGAAGCGATCGTGGCGCTATTCTATGCTGGTGAAAGATGGTGTAATTAACCAGATGTTTATTGAACCAGACGAGCCAGGAGATCCCTTTAAGGTGTCTGATGCTGAGACAATGCTCAGATATATCAATCCCCAAGCAGTGAAGCCCGAAGTAGTTTCCCTGTTTGCGAAAGTGGGTTGTCCCTTCTGTGCGCGTGCTAAGGCAATGCTCAAGGAGCATGGCATAAACTACGAAGAAATTACCTTGGGTAAGGATATCACCACACGGTCGCTAAAAGCAGTTGCAGGTGCGACAACAGTTCCCCAAGTATTTATCGATGGTAAATTAATTGGTGGTTCTGAAGCATTAGAAGCCTACTTCGCTGCTAAATAGGGTTGAGTAGGGTTGCAATACTACGTAGGTTTTGCCTAAAAAATAGAAATGTGTAGGTTGGGGCAGCCCTGCGCCCTTGCGGTTTCCCGACTTGTTCGCTTTTAGCGTTCCCGGAGGGTAGCAAGTGGCGTTTGAGGAACAAAAACCAACATTTGGTGGGGTTTGTTGGGTTTAGGCTTTGCAAAACCCAACCTACAATATCAGGCGACAGGCATCGCACTTTTGATCTCAATGTCTGAGCCGTCCCCCCAAAGCATCGGGGGGACTACAGGGGGGTTAAAACGATCTCAAATTATCACGAATGATTTAGAACTGCTATATAAGCAACAGATACCTCGAAGTCATGTTGAGGTACTTCAAAGTCGTATTGAGGTACTTCAAAGTCGTGTTGAGGTACTTCAAAGTCGTGTTGAGGTACTCCAAAGTCGTGTTGAGGTACTTCAAAGTCGTGTTGAGGTACTTTAAAGTCGTGTTGAGGTACTTTAAAGTCGTGTTGAGGTACTTCAAAGTCGTGTTGAGGTACTTCAAAGTCGTGTTGAGGTACTCCGAAGTCGTGTTGAAGTATTTCAAACTTTGTCACACCGCGATCGAGTACACAGGTGCGTAGGCGTAGCCTACGCTTGACTTTTAAAACAGTCGCTACGAATATTCTTAACCGAGCGGTATTGAGTTGGGGTACACAGCCATCAATTGTGTCAACTTCAGGTGAAAGTTATGATATTTTTGACCGCAGCCTGATTTGTGAGAATTGAAAGCCACAGATTCCCGACTTCGTAAAAGTTGTCGGGGATTTTGTTTTTCGTCAGCAGTTAACAAATCTTCAGATGGGTAGATGTATTTTTGTCCACCTATTTACTAGCGATCGGATAAAATTGATTCGGATTAAATTTACATTTATTTAAAAGACAATATGTTTGCCAGAATTCGCCAAATTTTGAGTCAATTTTTTAGTAAATCAAGGACAATCAACAATGAACCACTTAATAAAGTAAGTTTAATTGTCATTATTATAATTGATATTTTTATCTTAATTAATGTTTTTACCGGACTTGATGATATTAGCAGATGGCATATCAGTCCAACTAAGGCTTATCCATGTTATTCAGAGTGGCAAAATTACCGGGCAAAAACTACTGAAGATAAAGACTATGAAATTGCTAGACTTTCATTGTCATCTTACACGAACAGTCAATTTAGTTTTCGGGTAAACTATCAACAAGCCGAAACAGGACATCTGGGTAAGGTTTCTCAAACGTGTTTGCAATATGCCGATTACAAAGATAAGATTAAAATTTCTGAAAAGCAGAAAATTATCAAAACTATTGATGAGAAACAAGCAAAAATTAGTAGGCTTGAACAAGCCAATAGCACTATTAAATCTCAGTATGACTCAACCCTATTAGAAAAAATTGCTGGACAGAACCGCGAACAATCAATTAATCAAGTCAGTGCAGAAAAAGCTAAACAGGCATTAGAAGAAAATAATCGTCAAATTTCTACTCTTAAACAAGAAACTTCTACTCTTAAAAATGAACTACTTTCCCAACCGGAAAGCATTAGTTTTATAAATTTTCTTAAAGATGACAATCGATTTCAAAAAGTTGATAAAGGCTATCAGCAAGCATCATTTTGGTATCCAAGTATTCAGCTTGGTTTTCAGTCCCTCTTTCTTCTACCACTGATTTTCATTGCTTTATCAGTTCATAAATTTGCTCAAAGAAGAGGATATGGACTCGTTTCGCTAATTAGCTGGCATTTGCTAGTTATCTTTTTTATCCCATTAATCGTTAAAATATTTGAATTTCTGCAAGTAGGTGCAATATTTAGATTTTTATTTGATATAGTCAGTGCCATTTTTGGCGGTTTACTTTTCCTGATAAATTATGTTTATATCTTGCTGATTCCAGTTATTGGTTTTGGAATCATCCAGTTTTTTCAAAAATTTGTCTTTAACGCTAAAGTCCAAGCAGCTAGCAGAGTTCAAAAATCACGATGTGTCAATTGTGCCAAGAAAATTCGACATCTTGATACTTACTGTCCACACTGCGGTTATTATCAGTACATTGAATGCCATAACTGTCATAATCTTACTTATAAGCATTTGTCGCACTGTAAACATTGTGGAACTTCTCAAGTTTCCAGTAATTTGTAATCAGTGAAGTCGTCGATCGGTTTTTTAATTTAGATATGGAAAAAGGGAAACAAATCAATAAAGAGAGTCAGTCGCCGTTTGATTTTCTGAAAAACCTGTTGATTGCTCGTTGGCGATCGCTCTTACTCCTTTTAATCGGGGTCTATTTACCTTTGCAGATTTTTGAAATCCTAACAGTGAAGATATGGGAAAATCAAGCAGGCTTTCCGTGGGATGTACCGATTCTGTTAGCAGTTCATTCTACAACAAATCCACAGTTAGATTTTTTAGCTGTCACCCTAGCTACAATTGGGTTGCCTTGGACAGCAATGCTGATTTTAGGTGCGATCGCACTCATTTTACTACTTCAAAAACGCTGGCGATCGCTAGCTTATTTACTCACCGCCTCAGCAGGAAGCATCATCATCAACCGCACAGCAAAACAATTAATGCATCGAGTGCGTCCACAATTGTGGCAGTCCATTGCACCTGAGTCTAGTTTTGCATTTCCCAGCGCTCATGCGATGACGAGTGTAACACTGGTAGCAATTTTACTATTCTTAACTTGGGCTAGCTCTTGGCGCTGGTTAGTTCTCATATTCGGCAGCTTATACATCATCGCGATTGCCTGGTGTCGTCTCTATCTGGGAGTTCATTTTCCCAGTGACATTCTGGCAGGTTGGATGGTTTCATTAGGTTGGACAATTGGTGTCAGTCTGATTATCAAACCGTATACAACTATAGCCAAATCTGTAGATGGCGAACGTTCTAAAGATGAAACTACTTTACTACTAGAAGAAATAAAGTCGATAAATGATGAGTAATATCAGCCCTCACCCTAAATCCCTCTCCCAAGGAAGAGGGACTTTGAAACTGGCTCCCCTTCTCCCAAGGAAGAAGGGGTTGGGGGATGAGGGCAAATTTTGCATTTGTGCAAGATGATTAAATTAAGAACAGCCCTCAACATATTCGACTTCTGGCAATTTACCCGCTCTGAACTCAGTGACAAGCTTACCATCAGTCTCGAAGACTAGACGATAGTTGCGATCGCCACGGTCTTTCGGGATGAAAGTTAGGTAATGTCCGTTTTGGACGTATTTATGAGGTGTGACTTGAATTTGTCCTGGGTAAAGGGACTTGATTTGCGCTTCTGTGTCGCCAATTTTTGCACCTTTGAGGGTAGTAATCTGATTATTTTGCCTCACATCTACTCTCGAAATCCGACCTTTTGTCACCATGAACGAAAGATTTTTGGGTTCATTTTGTGGCTTAACATAATAGCAATTATTATTTGGTGAATCGCCGACTAGCTTAGTACCAGCAGCCTTTGCCGCTTGAGGGACAGTCATACCAACTTGTACTGTACCGATGCCGTTGATAAAAAGTTTTGACTGATTCGTTAGTTTCGCTTTTGCTACAACTGTGCTGACAGTCAGAGAAGAAACTGCCAGTGTTACGGTGACAAAAGTTAAGAATTTAGTTTTGCTATTCATAATTGGGTATTTTCCTCAGTTACAGCAGCGGGGTGTGAGCCTTCCCGAGCCGCTCCTGTGCCAATTTGCAAAACAATTTTGCCGCGTGTGCGCCCACTTTCGGAAAGTTGGAATGCCTTTTTCACTTCTACGAGCGGCAAAACGGTTGCGACGTGCGCTTTTAATCTGCCTTCGTCAACCAATGCGCTGATGGCAGCTAATTGTTCCGTATTTGGCTTGCAATAGACCCGTGCGGACTTGACGCCAAATTCCTGCGCTTTTTCTTCGGACGGAAACTCCACTGACGTTACCAGAAAGCCACCTTTTTTCAAAGTTTGGAACGCTCTTTCAAACGTGTCACCGCCGACTGCATCGAAGACGACATCAACCTCTTTAACGACTTCTTCAAAGTTTTGCTTCGTGTAATCAACGAATTCATCCGCGCCTAAATCTCTGATGAACTCTTCATTGCGTCCCGAAGCCGTACCGATGACGTATGCGCCTTTTGCTTTAGCGAGTTGAACAGCCAGCGAACCGACTCCGCCTGACGCGCCGGTTATCAAAATTCTTTGCCCGCTGCTGAGATGTCCTAAATCAAAAATCGCCTGCCATGCGGTCAATGCACCGAGTGGAACCGCCGCCGCGTTCTCGAAATCGAGACTTTGGGGTTTAGACGCAATATCCCCCATTTTGGCAATCGCGTATTCGGCGAAACCTCCAGAGCGGATGATGCCGTAAACCGCATCGCCTTCTTTGAAACCTCTGACATCATCGCCAATTCTTTCGATTGTTCCGGCAATCTCGCTGCCGAGTATGATGGGTAATTTCAGACCGAGCCTTTCGCCCGCACCGTTGCGGATTTTCCAGTCAACCGGATTAACCCCTGCAACGTGAACTTTCACCAAAACTTCGTCCGCCTTCGGTTCTGGGCGTTCGACATCAGCATAATTTAGAACGTCATCATTGCCGTATTCTTTGATTACTATTGCTTTCATTTTCTTCGCCCCTGTTTAATTCAAAAGATATGGCAGAATTGGCTCATCACTCATAAAAGTCTGCGGCGCTTACCGACATATGGAAACCCCATACTTACCTTTTAGCTCTTCTATGGTAACTTTTCACTCTCGCTCTCAAGCAACAACTTGAAAAGCAATGGGAATGGGAGGGGTAATATTTCCTTACGACCTTGAGCAATCACTTGAGCAATGTAAGACCAAGGATCTACTTTTATCAAGTGACAAATTTCAATCACGTGCCATCTCGCTCTAAAAAATGCTTCCTTCCAAACGAGTTTATTTATTATTGGTTTTGGGTATTGCGATCGCCCCGATCCTATCCTTATTTCTGATTGTTAGAGCAACCATCGCTATCACTGTGCTATTTAATGCAATCATTCTCGGACTGATGGTTGTAGATGGTTTGCGGGTGCGGCGTTCTCGCGTGCAAATTACCCGCGAATTACCGTCACGATTCTCCATTGGGCGAGATAATCCCGTAGTGCTAAAGGTGACATCGCCAAATACCGACGCCCAAATTGAAATCCGCGACTATTACCCAACAGGATTTGGCGTGTCTGCACCTGCACTCAGCGCCATTGTTCCCAGTAACAGCACTGAGGAATTGACGTATACCGTCCACCCGACACAGCGGGGAGAGTTTCCTTGGGGAAATATTCAAGTCCGACAGTTGGGACTTTGGGGATTAGCTTGGGATGATTGGCAAATTCTCCAAAGTCTGCCAGTAAAAGTTTATCCTGATTTAGTGGGATTGCGATCGCTCACCATTCGTCTGACACTGCAATCATCGGGATCGATGCGCCAATCTCGCAAAACTGGTATTGGTACAGAATTTGCCGAATTGCGAAACTATCGCACGGGTGACGATTTGCGGTTTATTGATTGGAAAGCTACCGCCCGTCGGGTTGGGGCTTATGGTAATGCTATGCCACTGGTGAGGGTTTTGGAACCAGAACAGGAACAAACGTTACTGATTTTACTCGATCGCGGACGGCTGATGACGGCAAAAGTACAGAATTTGCAGCGATTTGACTGGGGATTGAATGCAACTTTATCCTTAGCTTTGGCAGGTTTACATCGAGGCGATCGCGTGGGTGTTGGTGTATTTGACCGCCAAATGCATACGTGGATTCCCCCAGAACGCGGTCAACATCATTTGAATCAGCTAATCGATCGCTTAACTCCAATTCAACCAGTGTTATTTGAATCTGATTATTTGGGGGCGGTGACAAATGTTTTGCAGCGACAAACTCGGAGGGCGCTTGTAGTAGTGATTACTGACTTAGTTGATGTTACTGCCTCTACAGAACTCCTAGCCGCACTTTCCAAGTTAGCACCCCGCTACCTTCCATTTTGCGTTACTTTGCGAGATCCACAAGTCGATCGTTTAGCACACACCTTTACAGATGATGTCGCAAGTGCCTATACCCGTACAGTAGCACTAGATTTATTAATGCAACGACAAGTGGCATTTGCCCAACTGAAACAAAAAGGAGTATTAGTACTAGATGCACCAGCAAATCAAATTGCCGATCAATTAGTTGAGCGATATCTGCAACTCAAAGCGCGAAATCAACTTTAGTAATTGTCACTTTAACTTGTGTATTTTATTCAATTATTTAGCGGAGACATAAACTTTGCTTAAAATTATCCAGGTAGAGACTGATGAACATAAATCTCATATTCAGGAAGTGTTTTGGGAATATTTTCATGAGACTAATTTGATATTCAGAAAGGAAGCACAGGCACTTTATCATGTATTTGGCTTTCAGGATATCGAGCCGTATTTGGAAAAAACAGAGATTCCTCTAGAACATCGAGCAAACTGGGTTTTTATGGAATTAATTTTAAAATGATCCATATCCGTTGTGAAACTCTGTCAGACTACACAGCAATAGCTGAGGTGAATACATTAGCCTTTGGGCAAGAAAACGAAGCTCAACTTGTGGAGAAAATTCGCTATTCTGACCGTTATATTTACGAACTTTCTCTAGTTGCAGAGGTTGAAAATGTTGTAGTCGGTCATATTTTATTCAGCTATATTGACCTAGTAGCTGAAGAAACACTTCAGGTACTTGGTTTAGCACCTTTGGCAGTTCATCCACAGTTTAAAAGACAAGGAATCGGCAGTGCACTAATAAAAGCAGGGTTAGAAATTGCAGAGGTAAAGAAAGAAGCCATAGTAATTGTACTAGGTCATCCCCACTTCTATACTCGCTTTAGTTTTCAGCCTTCTGTTGTTTATGAAATCGAGTCTCCCTTTCCAGTACCAAAGGAATTTTTCATGGTGAAAGCACTGCAAAACTATCAAAAAAAGTATAAAGGGAAGGTTCTTTATCCAGCTACTTTTGATGAAGTATAGTATTATTCCCATATAAATATTCAAAATTAAAAACATTAGACCTCTTGTACAAATGTAAAATTCGCCCTCAACCCATTCTCAGAGGTTGTTTGAAAAGTGGTTGGCTGTGATTTTAGGCACTAACTGATCCCCCCTAGCCCCCCTTAAAAAGGGGGGAACCGGAATCAAAGTCCCCCAATTTATCGGGGGATTTAGGGGGATCTACAACGTTTTGTTACTGAGAAGAAAACTTTTCAAACATCCTCTCATAATTTTGGGAGAAGGGGAGCTAATTTCAAAGTCCTTCTCCCAAGCTTGGGAGAGGGATTTAGGGTGAGGGCTGATATTAGTTAAGAGCGTTTAAAATTACTGGTGCTGAAACTACACCCTTTGCCTCTAACGCAGCTGCAACCCGTAAAATTAAGGCTTCATTATATGGTGCTGCGATTAATTGCACACCTAAAGGTAATGCATTGGGGCGCTGAATTGGTATTGATAAAACGGGTAAACCAATAAAAGATAATGGTTGAGTAAACAACCCTAAATGAGGACGGACAAGAATTTCTTCACCATCCAAAATCATGGTTTGTTGACCAATTAGTGGTGCAGAAATTGGTGTAGTTGGGGCAAGAATTACATCGACATTTTGAAACACTTCCCGAACGCGATCGCGATACCATCTTCTAAACCGTTGTGCTTGGAGATACCAGCTACTAGGAATTAACGCCCCAGCCAAAAAGCGATCGCGTGTAGCGAAATCAAAATCTTCAAGACGCGATACCTTCGGTGGGCTTTGCCTACGCAACTTATCCAAATGCAGATTTGCACCCTCGCTAGCTGTAATTACAAAGGCTGCTGCACGGGCGCGATCTGCTTCTGGTATGATTACGTATTCAGTAACTTCTATTGCATCAGCTACTTTTTGTACTGCTGCTAAAGCTTCTAGTTCTGCACCTTTGGTGAAATAATCAGCTGCAATGGCAATTCTGATACCAGAAATATCTTGTTTGAGTTGTGGTAAACATAATTCAGGCGGACGCTTTGTACAAATGGGATCGCGATCGTCTTCTCCCTGAAGTACATCAAACACCGTAGCGATATCCTGCACCGAACGCGCAAAAGGGCCAATGTGGTCAAAACTGCTAGAAAATAAAGCTACTCCAGCACGAGATAATCTTCCATAAGTTGGCTTGAAACCAAAAACGCCACACAACGCCGCCGGAACGCGAATTGAACCATTAGTATCAGAACCCAACGTCAGCGGTACTAACCCAGCCGCAACCGCCGCCGCCGAACCACCCGATGAACCACCAGCAACTCGCTGTAAATCATGGGGGTTGTGAGTAGCACCGTAATGGGAGTTTTCCGTCACAAACCCATAAGCGTACTCATCCATATTTAAAGCACCAACTAGCACAGCACCCGCTTGCTTCAGCTTCGCTACTGCGGTTGCATCTTGAGTAGCTTCTGGGTTTTCTGCATTGATTTTCGATCCCGCTAGAGTCGTAAAACCAGCGATATCGAAAAGATTTTTCACTGCAAAAGGAACACCAGCAAGGGTTCCAGGATTATTACCTTGAGCAATTTCCCGATCGATCAGTGCTGCATCTGTTAAAGCTGTCTCAGCAGTTATAGTGGTAAAACAGTTGAATAGATGATTGTGCGTTGCTATTCGTGCTAACGCAGCTTTAGTAACTTCCACTGCGCTAACTTTACCTTCGCGTACAGCAGTTGATATTGTTATGGCATCGGCTGAATTAAAATTCATGCTGAAATATTAAGAGATAGCGCCTTGAGCTTTTTGAGTAATAGCAGTCAGCAATAATTTTTGCTTTACTACAACATCAACATAGCTATTCTTGAAGCAATTATGGTTCAAAAACTGGTGCAACTTCAATTTCCTCTGGTAAAGGGAAAGAATTTACAAGATTAGCGATCGCCCTAATTCTCTCAAAATTTGCCACCACACCATCTCGATACTCATCTTTTAACTGCAAATCCAATAAAAACCCCATTTGATCGACATATTCACCTACATCAAACCCTTCTCTTCTCATCTCTCTTCCTTTGCACCCTTTGCGGTAGCCTGCGGCAAGCCGAAGCGTCTACGTTATCTTAAACTTATAACTTCTTGCGACAACTGAAATGCAATTCATTTTATACAGTAAACCCGGCTGTTATTTATGTAAAGGTTTGCAAGAAAAGCTAATAGGACTTACGCAAAAACCCTTTCAAACTCTCATTTCTCCGTGACCTCTGCGTCCTCTGTGGTTCGTTTTCCGTTACCTGTGCATAAGTCCTAGCTAAGAACAAATCCAAAATCTCTGTTTCGAGTTGAAAGTTAGGGATATTACGACTCGTGAAGATTGGTTGGGTACGTCTGAGTATGAGATGGCAGTAATTTATTTAGCGAACCACAGAGGCGCAAAGGACGCAAAGGGGAGTGAGAAATTACATTAATTTTTTGGTTTTCCATAGTAGATTCCTTTGCCGTTGGTGCCAATAAAGACTAGCCCGAATTGCTGTCTGCTAGCTTCCATCACGTTAGGGTCATTGCCGATGGGATATTGAGGATTAGAGATATTTGTCCATGTTTGCCCTCTATCCAAAGAACGGAAAATTCCTCCTCCCATACCAATAATTTTGCCATACAAATATAGTGCTGGAATTGTACTTCCTGTTTGTGGCTTGCCAAAGGCAAATAAATAAGCTTTCTCCACACCAGCTATTTTGGCAAACTTCGCACCACCGTTTGTTGAACGATAAAGCCCATTTGAATTGAGACTTATCCAAACTTCGTTACTCACCCCCGGAACTGTTTTGAGTATAGACGAATCTTCGCTAGGAAGTGATGAGTTGACAACACTAAAGTATGCAGCTCCATCCTGACTGCGGTAGACTTTGCCACCGCTATAGTAGTAAAAAATATTGCCATTTACTTTGTCTGATGCCAATGGTTGACCCCAGTACCACGGTCCCTTGGGTCCGTTGGGTAAACCTGATACTCCACTCCAAGAAGCTCCACCGTTAGTTGTACGTATAGGTTGTTTCTCGCTGGCGATCGCTACAAACAAATTTGGATTACTTGCAGACATAGCTACCCGTAGTGGCATAGTGTTCTGCGGAAAAGAGGAAAAGTTTTTCCAGGTATGTCCACCATCTGTGGAAGTTGCTCCTGTAAAGGTATTGAACCCTCGATGTCCGCCAACACGTACCATGCGTAAGGGATCTTTTTCACTGTAGGCAATGCTGTATGTTTCTTGAAACCAAGGGCCGTTACTACCACCCAATTGAGTAGATGGGTAAGTATCTAATTTCTGGCCATGGTTAAAGCCTTCTACATCAGCCACACCGCTTAACAATAGTGAGCCTTTTGGAGGTGAGATGAGTTCAAAAACAACTGTTTCCTCATGTCCTTTTTCATAGTTAGACCAGATAGGCTTGTTAGCATTGATATTGTCTGTCTGCCAAGTTCCGAACCAGTCTGTTAACCAAACTTTGCCAGCAATATTTGGGTCAAATTCAATCGCTGAGGCCGCAGAAGCAAAATACCAGTTTGGCCACCAAGGTACTTGAGGATTCAATGAATGGCTTTTCTGTTGCCATGTAGTTCCACCATCGGTAGATTGAAAAACTCTAGAGTAATTAGTACTTTCCTGGTATTGGTCATAAGTAACTAAAACGTGATTAGAGTTATTGGGATCTATAGAAACCCCATTAAATGAAATAGTTTTGATGTTACTTGGCGTAATATTGCTCCAAGCCCCATTTGCATATTTGCTAACTCCTGAAGTGTGCGTTACATACAGTACTCCATTGCTATTAAGCACCATTCGATTTGCTTTTGATGGGCTTCCGGCTATTCTGCTCCAGGTAACACCTGTATCGGTAGACTTATATATCCCGTCTCCATAGGCATTTGCATAAACCAAGCCAGCATTCTTTTTGCTAAACAAAATTCCTGTAATACCAATGTATGCATTGGGTTTTCCAGAAAAAGAGCTTACTTTCTTCCATGTTTGACCAGCATTCACCGACTTCCATAGCCCATCCAAACGCGAACCAAAGAAGATGATATTAGAATTAAATGGATTAACTCCCAGCCTTTCCCCCGTCCATCGCTTAGTTTCGTTGCCACCCATTGGCAAATCTATGTTCAGTTTGCTCCAGGTTTGACCTTTATTGGTCGATTTGAAGATTGTTCCTAAGCTAGCCTTAGTATATTTGCCTGTTGCGATATAGATAACATTTGGATTGTTAGGGTCAAGTGCTAATCCTTCTCCGCCGTAGTAGTTACTTTTATCAGGCCCAAACTGATCTGTTAATGGAATCCATCTCTTCTCTAGCGAATTCCAACGATAGAAGCCACCTATATCGGTTCTAATGTAGGCTAAATTCCGCTCTAAAGGATGCAGATAAATATTGGTAACATAGCCTCCTCCCCCTATAGAGACTTGATTCCATTGATACTCAGATGTTGTTGCGCTGCGACTAGGTTCAACAGTTGTAAGTGCTACGGTCGTAGCTAGAGTGAGCATAGAAAAGTGGATTATTTTCCTTAAAGGAATATGAAACAAGCGAATGCTCATATAGTCTCATCGGTAAAGGAATGAAGACAGAGATAATACTTAGTAAAAAAGACTAAGCAGTATAAAATTAAGTAAAAATGCGTATGCATTATTACTTGAGTTGGAAGATGAGGTAATGCTTGTCAATAGATAATAGTTGATATAAATGTTTTGGCAAATTAAAAATACTTTGTCAAGATTTTTACTGATTTTTTGTATAATTTGTTATAACTACCTGCTCCTTTATATGAATAAATACAAGTATTTTTCCGGTTACTTTGAACAAAAAATATTACCACAAAATCTAATTTTTTTACTGAAATTTTCAGAATAAGTTTCCTTGCTTGTTGCAGCACCGAAATTGATAGGACTTATATCATGTTCGGTAAAAGACTTATCATTAAGAGCGCAGGGAGCAGGGAGCAGGGAGCAGGGAGCAGGGAGCAGGGGGAAAGAGGGTTTTAAGATTTTTGCATAGATGCCCGGAATAATAACTAATCAAGCGGACATGATATTACACAATAACTCTCTGAAACCTTATTCCTTTGCGTCCTTTGCAGTTCGTTTTTTCATGATTTTGCGTAAGTCCAGTTGACTTGGGATGACAATAAAGCTAGACAACTTGCATAAATACTTTACTTTGGCGCGATATCTGATTCTTTGCGTTATCTTAGGGAAACGCCTAACGGCAAACTGCATCTCTGCGTGAAGACAAAAATCATCTCACTTACTGCGCAAAATCAACCACTCCCACCAGTGTTTTAAATTAGCGATGACCTGCCTTCTGTTGACAAAGACGCTACGCCAACAGTACTGGACTTCCCATCAGTGCTGCTATCACCGGATTTGGCTGCGTTAGAAAATTTCACATTTCTCCAGCAATTTAATTAAGTATTTTTTGAAAGATGAAAAATCCCCCTAAAGTCAGAGATATATTCTGTGCTGAGGTAGAGGATTTTTTGATTCCACTTCAGTATCTTATTAGATAAACAAATTTTCCTGCTATTTACCCATTACGCCCCTTTAGCTGAGAGATAAGCGATTATTAAAATAATATTGGCAGCAGATAAATAATCTATAAGAATAATAAGAAATATGGATAAGAAAAACAAAATTGATAGTACTAAAAACAATTTAAATCGAGATACAAAAATGGCTGAAACTAATATAAACTCCTTATCTAACGAACCTAAACAGTCAACTAAAATAATTAATATAGATGGTCAGCGTCCAGTCGATCCAAGTAACTTTCAGATTAAGGAAACAATTAATATAGATGGTGAGCGACCAATTGCAAAAGATGAAAATAATAGCGATCAAACAATTGATATAGACGGTCAACGTCCGATCGCTAAGAGTAATTTTCAAGAACATGAGATGCTAACTGTAGACGGTGAGCGTCCAATTGACCCTAGTGATTTAGAGGTTGAGAAAATTCTTGATATAGATGGTCAACGTCCGATCGCCAAGAGTAAACTTCAAATTAAAGATACTCTAGAGATAGATGGTAGCCGCCCAATAGCTTAAAATAACACTGTTGATTCGCAAATACCAACAGATTAAACCTATTGCATAAGTCGAATAGACTCCCCTTAATCCCCCCGATATATTGGGGGGATTAAGGGGGGGAATTTGACTTGTGTGTACACCGTAGCCCCTTACCAAGGGGAGAGGAGCGTTTGCTTTACTCAAATGCGGGGTGTGGTTCTTTATTTTTGATTTATGCAAGAGGTCTATTTATTGTTTATTTATGCTTGCTGTTGTGATTTTGGATCTGACTATAACAATAAATGCAAGCAAAGTAAAAACTAACATCTGCCAAGTCACCAAATTCCAGCCACCAAAATGCCAGCATAATAGACCAATACTAGTACCTACAGCACCACCAATAAAATAGGTAGTCATGTAAACTGTGTTGATGCGACTATTCGATTGAGCATCAAGAGTGTATATTCTGGCAACATTGGTGACTTGAATTGCCTGTACACCTACATCTAGTAACAATACAGCAACAGCGATCGCCAGCGCTGAACTAGAAGCAATTTTAGCAATTACTAAACTTGCAATCACAAGGGATACAGAAATAGTTAAGGAACGTTGGGAATTACCTCGATCGGCTAATTTACCAAAAATTGGTGCCATTAATGCACCTGCGATCGCCACAAAGCCATACATCCCAATTGTATCAGATTGAAAGTTAAAAGGTGCTGCGCTTAAATGGAAAGTCAAGGTTGTCCAAAATGAGCAAAAGACACCAAACATTAATCCCCCAATTAAAGATGTTTCTCTCAATAAGGAAAAACGTTTTAATTGTTGAAGCGTTGATTTTAATAAATCAAAATAATTACCAGTGTATTCATTATTTACATTAGGCAAGTAAATCTTGAGCAAGACAGTAACAATTAAAATCATTACTCCTGAAAATCCATATACATAACGCCAACTCAAGCATTCAGCAATATATCCACTAAAAACTCTTGCTCCTAAAATTCCAATCAATATACCAGTAAAAATACTGCCTACAGTTTGACCTGTAGTTACTCTATCTATACTTGCTGCTAAGGGAAGAATAATCTGAGCGGAGACTGTTGTAATTCCAATTGCTACGCTCAATATCCAAACCTCGACGATATTTTGTGAAAACGTCATGAATATCAACAAACAGAATAAACATATAAGTAAAGAAAGAATTAATGTTTTTTTGTTGATTTTATCGCCCAAGGGGATTAAAAAGAAAAGCCCAAAACCGTAACCAACTTGCGAAAGCACAGATATGCTACCCGCTTCACTCTCACTAACTTCAAAAGAAGATGCAATATCTTTGAGAATTGGCTGATTATAATAAACGTTAGCAACACACACACCAGATGCGATCGCCATAATCAGTACCTGAATTTTAGTTAATCCGTTACCTGAGATTTGTTTTTTCATTCAACCTAAGTCACTATAATTTAGTTGCTTGAGGACTTTTCCCTTGAGCTTCATCTATGTATTATCAGTTATTAGTTTTCCTGGTGCTAAACCGCCAAGTTAGGATTATTGCAGCGATCGCTAAACCAATAGCCAATCCCCACCAAAAACCAATAGCTCCAAACCCCAACGAGATCCCAAAAATATAACCAGTGAATAAACCAACACACCAATAAGCAAAAATTCCAATCAACATAGGGATTCGAGTGTCTTTTAGTCCGCGTAATGCTCCAGCGGCAGTAACTTGCACACCGTCAACTATTTGAAAAATTGCCGCGACTGCTAGCAATTTCACCGCCAGGGCAACCACATCTGCATTGTTCTGATTGTTGATGTCAATATAAAGAGAAATAATCGACTTTGGTACTAGCCAAAATGCAAGGGCTACTACACCCATAGATAAAGCTGCAATGGCAATGCCTACATATCCAGCTAGACGAGTGCCAACTAGGTCATTCTGTCCGGCTAACTGTCCAACACGAACTGTTGTCGCTAGAGAAATGCCTAGTGCCATCTGGAAGGACATTGAAATTGTTTGTAAAGCAATTTGATGAGCAGCGAGGGTATTTGTTCCCAATCGTCCGATCGAGAAAGTGACAACAGCGAACAGTCCAGCTTCGACCGCAATCAGACCCCCGATGGGCAATCCAACCTGAAAAATCTCGCCAACGACCCGGCGATGTTCGAGAGGAAAAGCTTCATGAGACGAAGGTTGAAAAATACCGTAAACTGCAAAGCGAGGCTGATTACATATATAAACTGTCAAAGCAACAAACATACTCCAAAGTGAAAGCGTGCTTGCCCAACCGATACCAGCTAAACCCAGTGCCGGGAATCCCAGTTTGCCAAACATCAGCACATAGTTAGCTGTGATGTTGAACAGAGTACCCAAAACTACAGTCACGATCACTAATTGCGGTTGCAACAGAGCAGAAAGAAAGCTTTTAAGTACTGTAAAGCCCAAAGCAGGAATAAAACCCAGTGCGATCGCCCTTAAATAAATCTCTGCTAGTGCTACTGTGTTAGCATCCTGTCCTAGTAAAAGTAGTAAAGCACCTCCATTGTAGAGCAGCAATGTAATTGGTATTCCTAGCACCAGAGATATCCCTAGTCCAAGCCGGACAATTGTGCCAACTTTTTCTCTATTTCCGGCTCCGTATGCTTGGGCAGCTAACGGACTGACAGCAGAAACAATACCAGTAACAATCAACAGACAAAAACTAAAGATAACAGCTCCCAAACCTCCAGATGCAATGGTTTGACTTCCCAACCAGCCCATCATTACCGTATCCACAAAACCAGTTGCAGATTGAGCCAGTTGTGCCGCTGCCAAAGGTACGGCTAACATGAGACATTTTTTAACTTCAGAAAACATATACAGTTGATAAGCTAATGCGCCTATATATTGCCCTATTTTCTATATAGACCGTCATTAGTCATTAGACCTCTTGCATAAGTTGAATAGACCCCCCTTAATCCCCCCTTATAAAGCAGGGCTGTTTCATTCGATCTCTTAAGGATTTTGTCAAGAGTATGAGTCAGAAATTTGCTTGAGTGGGAAAAACAAAAACTACCACCTCAATCGGTAAATTTAAGTGCGATTACCATTTTCTTGCACAATCAGATTTTTTAGTCACCTGATTTTTTGCTTGAAACGCTTGTAAATCAGCGCCTTTTAGGGAATGAAACAGCCCTGCCCTTATAAAGGGGGGAAACTTAAAATCCATTGGTGTCAACTTAACGCTAAACCCGCTTGGTGAAAACATTTTGCCCTCACCCCCAGCCCCTCTCCCAAGAGAGAGGGGAGCTAGACATTCAATTCCCCTTCTCCCTTGGGAGAAGGGGTTAGGGGATGAGGGCGTGAGGGATTTACAAAACGCCTGTCTGATATAGTTTTCGGCTGAAGTTGACACGTATGAACTTAAAATCTTGCCCCTTCCCCAACACATCGGGGAGGGTTGGGGAGGGGTGATTCAAGTATTTTTGCAAGAGGTCTATTAGTCATTAGTCATTTGTGTTTCTAAAAACAAAGGACAAATGACAAAGGACAACCCTCTCCTGAAGGAGACGCTGCGCGAACACTAGTTAATGTGCAATTTTCTTTGCGTAACAGCTTACCAGCTTTGAGTGTCACAAATAATTTCAATGTTTTGGCAATCATCTTAAAGCTACGTTAAAGTGAGCAGTTGGAGTTAAGAATGGATTTATATGCGCTTACCAATTGCAATTAGTGCTATTTTAATGGCATCTTTAGGTTTTAGTGCACCTGTAATGTCTCAACCTCCTCCTATACAGGTAGCCAAAACACCCGCGCCTAGTAGTTTAGCCTTAGAACAATTTAAGATTAATTACCGATTATGGAGACGGCAAAAAATCTCTAACTATCGCTATGAATTCACTAGAAGTTGCAATTGTTTACCGAAAGCCACAGAACCAGTGATTATTAAAGTACGCAATCGAGTCACAAGTTCTATTACTTATAAAGCAACGAAACAGCCAGCTAGTGCAGAATTGTTTCAACAATATAATACAATTCCTAAACTCTTTAATATCATCAGGGATGCGCTCATTCGTCAAGCAGCAAACTTGACTGTACAATACGATCCAATACTTGGTTATCCAACTCAAATTAACATTGATTATAATAGCCAGATCGCTGATGATGAAATATTTTTTACAATTAGCAATCTGCAAAAAATTAATTAACTATGGCTAGGAGAGCATTATTTGCTACAGCAGTGCTTAATTGATTCAGCATATCTTACTTGCTCTAGCGATCGCACACACATGCAACTAATACTCACAGTGGATTGCATCAAACAACCCACTAGTACCGCAAAGCGGAAGTCAAAAGTCAAAAGTCAAAAGTCAAAAGAATTGTATTTCGGGCTTGTATAGATAGAATTTCCTAGCAAATTAAGGAGATGAGTCAATTGCAAATCCGCTCAGATGACTTGACAGATAAAAAGATTGCCGATCTTCTGCGGGAGCATATCGAAAATATGCATGAGATTTCACCACCTGGAAGCGTTCATGCTCTTAATTTGGAAGCATTGCGACGATCGCCTGATATTACTTTCTGGACAGCTTGGGAGCGATCGGAATTACTCGGATGCGGCGCACTAAAAGAACTAGATTCAAGAAGTGGTGAAATCAAATCAATGCGTACCGCCAAGACTCACCGACGTAAGGGTGTTGCCTCAAAGATTCTTGAACACATCATCAAAGAAGCCGAACGGCGTGCTTACCATCGCCTGTATTTGGAGACAGGGGCAATTCCAGAGTTCGCCCCAGCACGAGCCTTGTACGCACGGTATGGGTTCGGGTACCGAGGCCCTTTTGCTGACTACATTGATGACCCGAACAGCGTATTTATGACCTTAGCTCTATTGTAAAGGTTTAGGATGGCAAATACATTGTTGGGCTGAAGCATTTAAAGTCTTTCAATAACACCATCGCCACTGATCATTTTTGCGACTTCATCCATAATTTCTTTACTTCTATAGTCTGGCTTAGATGGATCTATTGGTTCTAACGGACGAAAGATAGCTAGCTGAGATTTTGGAGTCAGCATTTGTTGTAACTCGCTTTCACATATACCAATTTTTTCTTCAAACATCAGTTCACCACCATGTTCTAATTCATCATGAATCACATCAAGATGCCGTAAGCCTCTATAAGTAAAAGTTACGGTTTGATTTTTGGGATTAAGATATGTGTCGTTACTCTCATAACCAAGTTCTTCGGCTTTCTCAAAAGCCTCTTCTGGTGAAGAAGCACGGACAAGAACAATATTTACATGAACAACATTGCGTGGATTTCCCTGAACTTTACACTCGATCACCAATTCAGCGATATACCATTTTGCATCCTTTGGAATGTATGCCATTGCTTATAAAACTAAAAATTTTTACTAATAATGCTAAAGCAACTATACCAAGCGATATAACGTTGTACTTCATCTGAATGGGAACTGTTATAGAACTCATATCTGATTTTTGAACAAGATTTCAGATAAAACCCTGATAAAACCGGCTTTTCAGTCTCAGTATGTTTTCATAAATAAAATCGGAGTCCTATAGATGTACTTTTAATTACATTTGCGTTACTCAAGTTTGTGAATTCCGAACTATATAATTGCTCAACTTAAGTATTAAATAAAATGATTACCAATAGTTTAGGAAAAGCAAAGACGTGAACCGTTTCAAAAAGCTAACCTCAATTGTGTTCCTGCTATTAGCCTTCATTTATCCACCTACTTTGGTTGAAGCCAAAGATAATACTCTAAATAACGTTCTCAATGAACAGAGTATTGACGTACAGACAAAATTAGTAAAAGAGCAAAGTGAAGAGTTTTTGTTAGCTCACAGATGGACTCGACGACGTTATCATAGACGGCAACGGACTGGAAACTATTATTATCAACGCCAGTGGAATCGACGACATTATTATAGACGATACTATCGGTCTATACGTTATCATGGACAACGATATCGTCATGGAGAATGGGAACTTGTGCGCGATCGTCATGGACGATTAATGTATGATTGGCAACGTTAATAGTAAACTTTACACCCAATTTTTCTAGAGAATTTTTATGCGTAAATCCTAATCTAGGCAGATTCGCTGTACTCCTAGTACGCCACCGCGTAAATAGAACAACCATTTAAAATCCCTAAAGAGCTTATTCCATAATACTTTTGACTTTTGATATCAATAGGACTTACGCACAGGTCACGGAAAACGAACCACAGAGGCCGCAGAGGTCACGGAGAAAGGAGAGTTTGAGAGGGTTTTTGCGTAAGTCCTAATCAAGTCCGGTTAATCACTTATAATTACCGGATCTGTGCAAAAATCGGAAAAGTCTCTTTCCCCTGCTCCCTGCTCCCTGCTCCCTGCAAGAAGTGCGGTCTAAATGATAAGTCTTTGACCGGACATGATATGACTTCCGCCTTGCGGTACTACTGCATATATCTATCTTTAGGCATAGAAAATTTTCATTCTAATTTCATTTTTTTATGAAAGGCTATAAATAGGGTGAACGGTAAGACATTTCAGACATTTATATACCTTCATTGATGACAAGTGATTGTTAAAAATATGTTAGCCAGGGGTAAAATTCTCTGGTTGAGGCTTTGGCGTCAGATGCTTCAACCCAGGCGGTTAGCTTTCGTGGAAGCTTGCCTGATTGGTCTAGTTTCTGGGTTAGCGGCAGTTCTATTAGGACAGACAGTGGATTGGGCAGGTGCATGGCGAGTTCATCTTTCTTACCATTGGCCTGCCTACTTGGTGCTACCAGGTATTGGACTAGGAGGGGGACTTTTAGCCGGTTGGCTAGTAGAGCGCTTCGCACCACAAGCATCAGGTAGTGGGATGTCTGAAGTCAAAGCGGTATTGGCTCGTGTGCCGATGCCATTAAATCTGCGGATTGCTTTGGTCAAGTTGATCAGCGCTACATTAGTGTTGGGTTCTGGAATGCCTTTAGGACGAGAAGGGCCGACTGTCCAAATTGGGGCAGCCTTGGCAAATCAACTTAGTAACTGGGCACCGACTTCACCAGAGCATCGTCGCCAACTTATCGCTGCCGGAGCTGGGGCTGGGTTAGCTGCGGCTTTTAATGCACCGATCGCAGGTGTGCTTTTTGTCGTGGAAGAATTACTCCAAGATGTATCAGGCATCACTCTTGGTACTGCAATTTTGGCTTCTTTCATCGCTTCAGTCATTTCCCGGCTCTATGGTAGTCACAGCCTGGATCTGAATCATCTAAATTTAGGTCTTCCCGATACAACTTTCTTCGTTCAGGAAATCCCTTTCTATTTGATTTTAGGACTGCTGGCGGGACTTCTAGGCATTCTATTTAATAAAGGTATTCTTGAGAGTCTAGCAATTAACCGCCGCCTGCTACACCTGAGTTTACCCTGGCGAATTGGAATCGCTGGGTTAGTCAGTGGTGCGGCGATCGCTTTTTTACCTGCTACCTTTCGCGATCATGCTGGGCTGAGAGAAATTTTGCTTGTAGGTGGTGCTAATTGGTCATTTGCAGCGATCGCTTTTTTAGTTCAGTTTACCCTAATTATTTTTACCTACGGCTCTGGAGCGCCAGGGGGTTTACTAGTTCCCACTTTGGCCTTGGGAGCTGCCCTTGGTTACTTAGTGGGTGCTGTCGAACACAGTTTACTGGGAATGAGTGCTGCAACAGTCTATGCTCATGTTGGCATGGCTGCCTTTTTTAGCGCCGTCTCTAAGGTACCAATTACAGCAGTCGTCATTGTGTTTGAGATGACAACAGATTTCAATCTGGTGCTACCGCTAATGATTGCGTCTGTGGTTGCCTATTTAGTAGCGGAAAAAATCGATCGGCGATCGCTCTACGACCTTTTACTAGAGTGGAAAGGGATTCACATCACCAAAGAGCCAGGTACAGAGGGAATTCTGGCACAATTGAGTGCCGTAGATGTGATGCAACGGCGTGTGGAAACTCTCTCTAGTCAAATGAGTACTGATGAAGCAGTACAGGCATTTTCCGACTCTCACCATCGCAACTTTCCAGTTTTAGAAAATGGTAAAGTTGTTGGTATTGTGACTCAGAAAGATTTAGTTAATATTGCTTCGCAACAGTCAGGCAAAGATACAACTGTTAGCGAGATTATGACACCAGAGCCAGTGACAGTAACTCCCACAGCGACACTGGCTCATGTACTGCATATACTCAATCGTTATCACCTCAGCTGCTTACCCGTTACAGAAGGTCGCAAACTCATAGGAATTATTACTCGTAGTGATATTATCCGTGTAGAAGCAGAGCGACTCAGTGGTAATAGCGAACAAATAGAACCCAAATCAGCACCTTCTTATGTGGTTTACCAAACTCGCGCTCCGGCTACAGGCAAAGGAAGGTTGTTAGTACCACTTTCACATCCTCAAACAGCCGAGACTTTATTAGAAATGGCAGTTGCGATCGCCAAAGATCGCAATTACGAAATAGAATGTCTACAAGTGATTATCGTTGCGTCTGGCCGCATCCCATCGGAAACACCAGTGCAAATCAGCAAAAGTCTTCAACTTTTGCAACGGGCAATACTGTTAGGAGAGGAGTGGCGGATTCCCGTTCATACCGAGATCCGAGTTGCCCATAATGTTGCTGGGGCAATTTTAGAGACTGTCAAAGCACGACACATTGACTTGGTGCTGATGGGATGGAAAGGCACTACATCAACTCCTGGTAGAGTTTTTAGCCGAGTGGTGGATACGATAATTCGACAGGTTCCTTGTGATGTTATCTTGGCTAAATTGGATGATAAAAGATCCTTTGACCGTTGGTTGTTGCCAATGGCAGGCGGCCCTAACTCCAGCCAAGCAATTAAGTTATTACCTGCTCTGGCTTCTTTAAGTACATCACCCCAAATCAAGCTATGTCAGGTTTTCCAGCCGAATAACTCGATTCCTGACACAACATTACTAGATAAATCTGTTCACTTTCTGCAACGCCGAGTTAATGGTAAAGTGATTGCTACTCCTGTTTGTGCCAATTCTGTTTCTGAAGCTATTCTTAATTGTGCCAAACAAGACAATAGTGATGTGATTGTTCTGGGAGCTAGCCGTGAAAGTTTACTGCAACAAGCGATTCAAGGAAATATTGCCGAGAATATTTCTCGCAAGAGTAATTGTACAGTGATTATGGTCAAAACTTAATGTCGAATTACCCCCCTTAATCCCCCCGTTTATTGTGGGTAAACAAGAATCTAGAGCACCAATTCAGTAATCCTCGAAGAACCTTTCCCCCTACCCCTCTCCTACAAGGAGAGGGCAGGGTGGTTTCATACGAAAAAAGAAAAATACATAAGTCTTGATTTCTCGTGAAAGTGGCATGGCTTTTTCCCTCACTTCCATTCCTCTCCCCCACGGGGGGAGAGGCTTTGAAACCCAGTTTTAATTTTTCTTTGCTTGTATGAAACCACCCTGCTCTCCTACAAGGAGAGGGGAGTTTAGCTTCTCCAACGCTAGTAGGGAAGGGGGCTGGGGGGTTAGGTTTTTGATTACTGAATCGATGCTCTAGTTCCCTCCCCAATACATACGGGGAGGGTTAGGGTGGGGTAAAACCCTGGTTAATCAGCTATTTCAGACTTGTATATACAGCGTACCCTTGATAAAGGGAGCGTTTGCTTTACTCAAAAATAACAAATGAGTACGCCGAAATAACAAATGAGTACGCCGAAATAACAAATGAGTACGCCAAAATAACAAATGAGTACGCCGAAATAACAAATGAGTACGCCAAAATAACAAATGAGTACGCCGAAATAACAAATGAGTACGCCAAAATAACAAAT
>NZ_JBALDJ010000033.1:0-20781 GCF_036917415.1 Nostoc sp.
GCGACCAACGAAAATTTTTTGAGTTGCATTTAGCTGCTGATTTTCAGGTACAACTCTTAATTTACCTGTTTTTAGGCTTAACCGAAAAGTATTGACTCCACCACAACATATTACTGTTCTTCACCTTTTTCCTGAAGGAGCGATCGCCAATCTTCAATCGCCTTCTCCGTCCACAGCCAATTTTTAGCTAATTTATCTACCTGGAAATTTTCTCGATCGGACTTGAGAACCGTTTGCCGCAACTTCATCGCTTCATTCAAATATTGCGTCTGCTTACCATTAGATTGACTAAGTGCAGATTTATACAGTCCAAGAGCTAAACCAGCATAAGAAGTTAAAGCATCTTGAGGAACTGCTGTATTTTGGGATGTTGAATTTGTGTTCTGTTCTTTGAGAGCTAAATTCAAAGCCTTGAACCAAGAATCATTGGCGCGATTCAGATTGCCTTCTGTATAGTAGGCAAATCCCAAAGCGTTATTATACAAAAGCGATTCGGGTTTAGCTTTGGCAGCAGTTTCCCAATAACGACGGGCATCATCAACACTATAGTTATTGTCTCCAGTTTGGATAGACTGCCACGCCAATCTTCCCTTGTAAAAATTCACAGATGGATCGTCAGCTTGTTTACTGGGAATTAGTTTTAAGGAAGTTTCAGCCGCAGCCAGTGCGCCCCGATTGAGTAGTTCTTCTACAGCCAATAACCCACCTTGCAAGTCACCCTGACTCAATTTTTCCGTAGCAGTCGCGGTGACAATTCCAGTTGCTTCTATTCCTAAATCGATGTTCGGCTGCTTTTGAATCGGTCGAGAATCAGGTAGAGACTGGGTGGGAATTTCTGGTATTTTAGGCAGTGCTTGGGGGCGATTTTGCCACCACCAATTTAAACCGATCGCAGCTGCTAATGCACTGATCCCCACAACACCCACAATCGGCCACAGCTGACGGCGACGGGTACGATTTCTTGGTGGGGGTGGTTGCGATGCCTGCGGCGGGCTTTGCCTACGCGAAAAATTAGAATTTTGCCAATTTTCTTCAAGGTTCCCAGGAGTTGCAGGTGGCGGTGGTGAAACTTCTCCCCACAAATCTGCTGACTCTTCTGAGGAAGTCATTTCCTCTGAAATCTGGCTTTGGTGAAGACTATTTTCGCTAATTTGTCGATCTGGTTCAGTTGCAGCTTTTTGGTTATCTAGCTGACGAAACAAATCCGAAACTATCGCAGAATCTTCTTCATAACTTGGGTCATCATACTCAATTTCATCAACCAGATCGCCCCAAGTATCTTCACCCAGCCAGTCTAACCCAGAAGAGTCCCGCGTCAAACCAGAAGGAATCATGTCCTCCATTCCTAAAGGTATCTCGCTATCATCAGGCATACCAGGGTACATCGTAGAAGTTGCCCCTAAAGGCGAACTATACTGATTCAGTGACTCTCTACTTGCGGATACCTCAGTTTCCTGACTTAGAAAACCGTCAAATTCTGGCTGAAGATATAAAATCGGTAATGCCCAGTACATCTGGTGAGAACCATAAGCAGAAATTAATCCTTGGCGCACCCGACTTACACACAAATCTACTGGATATCCCTGACTTAAGTTGCGGTAAAACAATTGTGTGAGCGTCAACGCTACTTCATCAGGAATCCGTTCTGACATCGCCAAAACGCTTCTAATTCCGCGCTTCACCAGACTTTCTGCTAAGTTTCGTTCGCCAGTATCTCCAGAGGGATTGGACGCTGCGATGTATGCCCCCAAGCAGGAATTAAACACTGCCATTTGGATATTATTGTTGACGAGCAAACCTGCCAAATCGTCCCCAGTCAAGATTTCTGTTAAGCCAGTTCTGCGACTAACAAGATAAATTTCTCCGCCATTTGCACCTAAGTTACTATGACCAGAGTAGTGGAGAACGTGGTATCTACCTTGTTCTAGGGCTTGCGTCAGTTCTTCCCGTCCTGGTTGGTCTAATACAGTGAGTTCAATTTCAGGGAAACGATTGCGACCTTCACCAGGTCGTAACGTTTGACGGTGAAGTTCCGCTTGCAGTTTAATCGCTTCCTGTTTCTGTAAGTCAAGACGGACTTGATCTGAGGGAGAAGCAATTACCATCAAGACTTTGACACCACCTTGTTCTAGTGGTGTGGGCATATTTTGCGTAGGCGTAGCCCCCCGCAGGGATCGCAAAGGAGAAGCCCCTAAAATTCCACTTTGGAAGCGAGAAAAAGCCACATAAGGCCCAGTAGCCAGAGGGCGATCGCCTGCGTGCATTACTTCCCAAGGCAAACGAGCTAATCTAGTGTCTTTTAACCCTAAACGTAACCGTAGTACTTGTTGATGGTTCTGGGCAATACCTTGGGCAGTAATCCAACTATCTCTGAGAGTGCCTTGAAATAGGGCATTATAAAATTGTTGACCCAATGCCACTAAATTCACAGAGTTTCTGGCGATATCGCTTTCATGCCCGCCAGAGGTAAATGGATCTCCTTGCAACACCGAATTCAACGGGTCATTCATCAAATGCCCAGCAGCCATTAACCAATCAGCTATAGGCCAAGTCACCAATTCTTCTGCCAATGGTACCCCAGGCGCGACTTGTTCCGTCCGCACCAAGTAGTCATTTTGCCCTACTGGGGTTACGGAAATATGGAATTCCTGGGTCACAACTTCTCCTGTCCGCCTCCTAAATCTGGTTTGAAACGCGAAAGTTTCAAGTCGATTTTTCGCTTCCTCTGATAATTTAGATGCATCGCGCCCCTGAATGTTTCTGATTCGGTGTCGTTTTGGTTTTTCTGCCTTTACAACTTTATCCGGATCGGATTACTTGGGTCTAGAACACTTAATTGGTAGATGCACCTTGATCTTCAACTCCCCTAGTTGGCTAACACCCACTGGGGGTTTTTTTATTTTTGGCAAACAACAGCAACTTCTGACGCAGATATTCTCTACCAGAAAATAGTGCTTAATCCTAGAATACTTGATTAATAGATGGATGTCCCTCGATCTTTAACTCCCCTAATTGAGTTACAGCTATTTTCAGGTAAATAGACGACGCGGTAGGGGCACAGCATTGCTCATTGGTGTCAACTTAAGAAAAAATCTGCTTTGAGAGGACGTTTTGCCCTCATCCCCTAACCCCTTCTCCCAACTTGGGATTCGGGGAACTAGAGAATTTGCTCCCCTCTCCCAAAATTGGGAGAGGGGTTGGGGGTGAGGGTCAAACCTGGAAAGTTCGCCAAATCTAGCTTATACGTTAAGTTGACACCTATGAGCATTGCTGTGCCCTTACGACAGATGTGGTTCAAATACATGAAAACTGCTGTAATATCCACTTTTGTTTTTTTTGACACACGACAACAATCAATTTTTTAATAAATTTATCCGGAGCATGGTGGTTAAACCTAGAACATTTAAGTGGTAGATGCACCCTGATAACTAGCTCCCCTGGTTGGCTAACGCCCACTGGGGGTTTTTTTATGAAAATTGAGTGCTATTGATTAACCCTGACACACCCATTTTGTAAAACAGCGCACCGAGCGTTTAATTGGTAGGTCTGTCCTGATAACTAACCCCTCTGAGGTTTTTCTTCGATCGATAAACAGTAACAACTTCAACCTCTGCTAATTTATCCGGTAGCAACCCATTTATTTTAGAAAAGATTATTGGTAGATGCACCCTGATAACTCACTCCCCTGGTTGGTTAACACCCACTGGGGGTTTTTTCTACTTGCGTCACCGATAACGAATGCGTCTGGTAGAGAAATGTTAGCGAGTCTTTTCCTCTCAAAGACGCTACGCATAGCTTGCTTCTCCAAAAGGGTACGAGCTTCACAGCCCATTGTAGACATCGCCTCTGATTTAGTTTTTTTCCCGGAAGATGCTGGCTACCCCTAGAAAAGATTATTGGTAGATGCACCCTGATAACTCACTCTCCTAGTAGGTTAACACCCACTGGGGGTTTTTTTTATTTAAAAAATAACTGACCCTGATAACTCACTCCCCTGATAGGTTAACACCCACTGGGAGTTTTTTCTACTAGTTGCCTTACCAATAGCGATCGCAAATGCGTCTTGCAGAGAAATCTTAGCGAGTTTTTCCTCTTAGAGATGATACGCATAAGTTGCTTCTCCATAGAGGTATGAGCGTCACAGCCCCTTGTAAACATCGCCATCAACTCTAATTTAGTTCATTTTTACCGGAAGATACTGGCTGCCCCTAGAAAAGATTATTGGTAGATGCACCCTGATAACTCACTCCTCTAGTAGGTTAACACCCACTGGGGGTTTTTTTATTTAAAAAATAACTGACCTTTGTCCAAATTTATCCGGAGTATGGTCTTCAACCTGAGAACATTTAATTGGTAGATGCACCCTGATAACTAACTCCCCTAGTAGGTTAACACCCACTGGGGGTTTTTTTGGCGTAGACGCGTAGCGGTGCTACTGCTGGTAGACCTTGAGTATCCTTCTGTTGCCAGGATAGAGCATAAATTACTCACTCAATCTCTGAATCGCTTTCTTTTTATTTTGAGCTAGAGATGCCATTCTAAAATGATTGCTATGATATTTAATCAAATTCTTAATTTTTTTTATATATTTTGACGAGTTCCCTATTCCTTGTTCCTTTTTAACTTTCACTATTTGTCTGCTTATCTGTCTCAGCAAACCTTACCTTCTTACTCAGCACAGACTCACAGACTAAATGTCAAGCTACCGCTAACAGCACTCCTGAAGCAATTGAAAACTGCTAGAAGTTCCAATTTTTTAGCTGGCTGGTATTAGACGCTGTTTGTGTGGTAAACAGGCGGTCTAAAATTTCTGATTTCTGTTCTGAACTGAAGTTGTCATAAAAATTTTCAACCTTCTCAACTATTCCAAAATTTCTAAAAGCCTCTAAATTAGAATCTGATTTTTCAGTTAGAGATTTTTGTTTATTCTGGGAATAAGTAAGCATATCTACTGTATGATTATTCCTACGATGCACAAGCTGCATCAATAAATCCATTGCAACAGTTGGCAGAACACGGTAGGTAGAATTCACAAAAAAATCAAAAGTCATATTTCCTAGACGGATGCGATCGCCATCTTTGAGCTTGATCGGCCTAAGAGCGCGATTACCATTCACAAACGAGCCATTGGTACTGTTGAAATCAATTAAGTAAAAGCCTTGCTCGTCAATATGCTGAATCGCAGCGTGGCGACGAGACAGATGACTGTCAGCAATGTAAATACCACTGTTGCGATTACGACCTATCGTCCAGATTTGTTGTGGCTGTCGTAAACTCTGAGTCTGATTGTCGCTCAAGTTAGTCATCAGATAAACAGCAGTATTATCCACTACACCATGTACGTAACCCACCTTGACTCTTCTCAACGACGGTTGAGATAGGTTTTCTAGCTGAAGAATTTCATCTAGAAGGCTGCTGTGGTGTTCATACAACTTGAGGAATACTTGATATAAAGTTAATCGCCGTTCTATTTCTCTTTGTGCAAAGTCAGTCATTATACGTAAACCTTATACTACCTGATTTCGGTTGTGATATACTTCTCCAGCCTACAATCAGGGATAATTGATTTTTTGCTTTTTGCTGCCATCTGAAAAATTTAGTGCTTTAGAATCATTTTATTTTAAAAATTTTAGGTGTGAGATTTGTTGTTGTTTATAGCCATAAAAAGCATGGAAATATTTTTATGAAATTATTGTGATGCTTTATTGTTTATTGTAAATAATCATTTGTTATTTGTAACAGATCAAAATCATAAAGATTTCATGAAGAATTGACAAATATCTACGTGTTTTTACTAGATAATTGGATATTTCTTAATATTCGTGATAGTGACAGCTACCGAGCAACCTAAACATTATATATATTTGGTCAATTCTGAATAAATCTAAGTTTTTATCGAGAATAATCAGGGCTAATTTTCCCAGATGTGAGAAAAGTTCAGCTTTGTGATTCTTAGAAAATAAGCGTTTTAAAATTGTTAATAAAAATGGAGAGCTTAAAAGCAGAGAATTGAGGCTATTCTGCTAATCTCAAATAATTGATTTCAATAAAAAGGGTTCATCCGTCAGGATAATCTAGAATCTAATATAGGAGAATATTCGGATATAGCAAGCGAATTAAAGGTTAGGACATAATGACTTGCGTGGATGTTAGGAATAGTAATGTTTTACCTCCTGCCTCCTGCCTCCTGCCTTCTGCCTCCTGCTATAAAACTACAGCGACAAGAGAGGCTATTCCCGACGAATTGGAAAACCCCATCCGTCTATAGGCTGGGGTAGTTCACACTTTAAAATCACAACAAGCCTCGTTTCCCATTGGGACGCACGGTCATCCAATTTGTTTTTGCTAGTGCTAGCTGCTCATCAGAAATTTTGGCACTGGTGAGATTAGCACCACATAGATTAGCTCCTCGGAGGTTAGCATTACTGAGATAAGCATTGCTAAGGTCTGCACCTCGCAGGTCTGCTCCTTCTAAATCAGCATGGTTAAAGTATGCTTTGCTCAAATTAGCATCTTTAAGATTTGCTCGAGTGAGACTGGCTCTGCCAAAGTCACTATTGTGAAGATTAGCTCCTTGAAGATTGGTTTTTTGCAATTGAGCAGAATGGAAATTTGTTTGAGATAAATCAGCACCTTGCAGATTTAGCAAATTTAAATTGTGTAAGGCAAAATCTCGTCTTCCCTTCAGATAAGCTGTTAATAAACCTTGGGTATCTAACTTCCGCCCAACTTTAGAATTTTGAACTTGTGAACCATTGCTGTTGCTAGTGAAAGTCGTTGATTTGGCCATCCCAGAACCCTGGTGTAATCCTGCGGCTTCTGCGGTCTTAGCCCGTCTAGCACGAATCGCTGCCGCTACCTGTGCCACTCCAGCACTAGTAGCAGCAGGGTTGTTACATAAAACAGCAGAATTTTCCAGGTGGTTGTGTGTTCGCTCTTTAGATCCATTATCAGATTTAATCAGCAAACCCTTTGCTAAACTATCTAAGTATGGTTCTATTTCTAATGCTCTAAGAACTTCTGCTGCTGACTGATAGCGATTACGTACAGACACCTCTAACATTTTTCGCAACACATTGCTTAAGTGATTGCTCACTTGCACAAGTTGCTCCCACATCATCTCGCCAGTGTTGGGATTGTAATCTAAATCTTTAGGAGTTTTGCTAGTCAGTAAATAAATGCATGTCACCCCCAATGCATAAATATCACTGGCGTAGACTGGACGCATAGCCATTTGCTCTGGAGGTGCAAAACCAGGAGTACCAATAGCATACGCAGTTAATGCTGTCTGTCCTGATGGACTTGTCGCACTTTGGCTAATTTGGTTTTTGACGGCACCAAAGTCGATGAGTACCATTCTGGCATCTTGGGTGCGGCGGATTAAGTTGGCTGGCTTAATATCACGATGAATCACCTTTTGCTCGTGGATGTATTGCAACAGTGGCAAAATCTCGCTCAAAAATTGCTTGACTCCAGTTTCGCTCAAGATGCCGTTAAGTTTAACCTCCTCTTGCAAGGTATCACCACTGATATATTCTTGAACTAAGTAGAATTGTTCGCAATCTTCAAAATAGTCTAACAATCTTGGTACTTGGGGATGATTGCCAATCTTACCTAGAGTTTTGGCTTCTCGTTCAAAGAGTTCTCTGGCCATCTGCAAAACGTGTGCAGCGCTTCCTGATGGGCGTAATTGTTTGATTACGCAACTCGGTTCTCCTGGTAAGCCTCGATCGTTGGCTAGGAAGGTCGCTCCAAAGCCACCCTGACCTAATGGTTTGATCGCCTGATAGCGATCGCGCAACAGTAGTTGCGAGCCACAAGACTGACACCTTTGGCTATATACCAAATTTTCTGGATTGGAACAGGTAGGATTTAAGCAGTAGCTCATGCACTCTCAACTCGCTGCACGAATAATTACGGGGAGTGTTATACTCCCTTTCAATTATTTAGACATTAATCAACTCTTGCCAGGTAATTTTTGCTGGAAATCCTTTGAAGAGTTCCTAAAGTTTAGCTGAGATTACCTAAAGCGATCGCTAAATAAGATTATTTATTATACTTACATTGGCAAATACTGTTTATGCTACTTTCTACCAATTCTTCTCTCAAGGCTTGTGAGGTGCATCGTGCTGTTATCCCATTCAGAAAATCAGCTTTAATCTGGTTTGTTTGCATGGGAGAATTGGTATTTAAAGGTATTGGAGGGCAGTGCCCAACGCCAGTTACTATATTGGAGAAATCCCAAGACCGCACTGGCTACCCTACAGAAAATCGCTGTAGAATTTTGGATGCCCAAATTTGGAGGCAATTTAGAATCATCTCCATTAGTCATTAAGAGATTATTAGCTAGCTTTCATGTTCACACTAATCAGCTGTTCGATAAGTGCAAAAACATCACTGCGGCTGAGTTTCTCTTTACCATTAGCAAGGGCGTCAAGAGTGCCGTTTGCCAAGGTGAAGGGGATTTGACAAAAATCTAAGGCTGGCCCAGTAGGAAGGTCTTTGATATAAGCTTCTGCTAGGGCTAGATTGCGCCGAGCATACTCTTGCATATTTTCTGCACTCCAACCTTCTGGGAAGAATTCTACCCCACGCCCCAAATCTTCAGTATGGTTACGCAAGATATTGACTGCTTGTAAACCCCGACCAAAACCAATTGCCTGGGTACGGTTCGTTTGTGTTCCATCATACCAAGTCCACAAGTCAGAAAGTAACAGTCCCACTGCACCTGCAACTCCAAAGGTATAACGATCCAAATCAGATTCTGTGTAAATTTTCCAGTTTTTTTCTGCCCAGTAAGCCATTCGGTCTGCCATTGCAGCAGTGGCATCCCAAATTCGAGGTGCAATGGTGTCTGGTGCTAGCAGTGACCATTCTCTAATCCTCAAAGTGACTTCTTCTAATGAATTCTCATACCCACTAAATCCTGCAAAGAAAGCATCTACCGCGAAGCCATCAACTCCTGCCTGTAATGTCAGGCTAATCGTTCTTAACAGCTTTGCTTTAGTAGCGTTATCTAGTTCGGGATGATCTTCAATTTCATCAATAGCACGCATACACAAATATGCTGATGCTACTGCTTCTTGTAATCCTGGCGGTAAAACACTAATTGGGATATAAAAAGTTCGGCTAGTTTCTTTGAGGATTTGCAATGCATCTCTACGTAAATTCATGTTTTCACTCCCCACTTGATTTTGGCACCACATGAAGTTTGCAGTTTTTTGATGATACTGGATATAGTTTTGACTAAACCTTAAAAACTATAGACTATAAGATACGCTAGTATTTCATTTAAAAATTGATAGTTTTTGGTGTTGCAATTAACAGAACTCTCAAATTTATCAAAGTCTAGTCTAGTATAGAGGTTTTTGGGTGCAAAAGTGTTTGAAGTGTCGTTTAATAGAGCTTTCATAGAATTTTAGTATACCTATAAAGAATTATGGTAATATTTGGTTGGATATGACGAAATTTTTCCATAAGCAAACATCCATTTTAGAGATTTGAAAGGGCTTGAAGTCTGCGTTAATCTGACTAACAAAGTGTAATTATTGTATATATAAAGACAATTCAGGAAAAGCTGAGAACGGATAACAGCATTTGTACATACCTTTGGATGGGTACAGTGGTTTACTGAAGAGTTAGGGTTCAGTTAAATTGGACGACATATAAGGCTGCAATGCCTGAGTTGGACTATACCTAATTAATTGGAGTCAGAACCGCCTTGCTATTCAAAGTGACATAAAGTGACCAAAATTCAAAACAAGAAGTTCCCGTATATTTACGAGATTGACAATAAAAAAGTTAGCTGTTTGCCCACTCAACACAATATTTGTGAATATTTGACCTCTCATATCATGTCCGCTTGATTGCTTATTAAACCCGAATAACCCCAAAGAGCTTAAGCTACAACTTCGTCTCCCCTCCTTGCTTGTCTACGCTGCACACACAAGTCTTAAAAACCTAAACTTGATGAGGTTTTCCTCGTTCCCATACTCTACATGGGAATGAGATGAATAGTAAATCGAGCTTTTTTCGACTTGTGTACATACTAGCCCCGCTTACAGAGAGGGGATTTAAGGAGAACCATCAAGAAATTAGTAAGTTTTTAGAGACTTCTCCCAGTCTGCTTTTACCAAGGGGAGGTGCCGCAGGCAGTGGAGTTCTTTCGCGTATTCATGAAGAATCGGTATTATAGTCCAGATTATATTGACAAACAAACCGAACAGTCTGTAAAAACTCAAAAAAATATTGAAGTATTCTTAATTATTAAATTTTCTGAATCCCTTGTTGATACTGTAAATATTTTTTCTGTAATTCCTCTGGAATGGGAATAAGACGATTATTTTGCAGACTGACAAAACCACCTTTCTGGCTAGCCACTGCTGCTAACTCATTGTTAGATAAAATTTCAGCTTGCACAGTCCACTTTAAGCGTCCTAAACTACTCAGCCACAAACGTCCAATCACCCGATCAATAATCTTTATCGGACGTTTATATTCAATTTCAGTTCCGGCTAGAATCGGTGTATATCCTAGCTCAATTTGTTGATTGAGTTGCCAATGTTCATCTAAAAACTTTAGACGTAAATCCTCTAGCCATCTGATATACACGATATTACTCACAATTCCCATAAAATCAATGTCGTATGTTTTTACAGGAATTGCTAATACTACTTCTAATGGTCTGTGTAAGTTGTTATTTACTAGCATTATTTCTCTTGATATTTTTTAATACTGCTCGGTCTATTCAATTAAAGAGAAGTTTCCAAATATTGAATCAGGTGATTAATTACCCTATGGATATGAATTGAATCTCCATAAAGCTTGCTGATCATTATGCCTCCTTCTAGTGTTGCGATGATGATGGTAGCGATTTCATCAGCACTCACTTCAGGGCGAATTTCACCCTTTTCAATTCCTTTTTCAATAATTCGACAAATTAGATGCAGCCAAGAGTTCATCGCTTGTTGAGCACGTTCTCGCAACGCCGGATGAGCATCATCACTTTCCACAGCAGTATTCAGCAGTGGACACCCTCCCTTGATCGGTGGATTTTCTGCGAAGCTACTAAACACCTTAATGATTGTTTGCAGACGTTCTACTGCGTGGTGTTTGCTTCGTAATGCAAATCTAGTATGCTGCTTAATGCGAGCGATCGCAAAATCAAAAGCCTGTAATGCAAGATCGTCTTTGCTTTGGAAGTGATTATAAATTCCTCCTTTCTGCAATCCAGTTACACGCATAATGTCTGACATCGATGAACCTGCATAGCCCTGTTGATTAAACAGTTCGGCTGCTTGCTGAAGAATTCTGGTTTTTGTTTCTTCGCCTTTAGACATTACAGCGATTTTGATAGTAGGGAGTTTATTGAATTGAAAATTGCTATAAATAAAATATTACCGACCGAATGGTTTGATAAAATTAGCATGATAGTTGCTTGCAAGTCAAGCTTTTTTCAACACTGAGTAAAGAACTAGGCATTGGCTATTCCTCAAACTCATTTGGCATATTGTAAGAGTTTTTGCCATTTGTGATCGCGCCTAATTGTCAGGGTGCTAGATACCACAATAGTCAAAGTTTGAGCACGATCCAAACCATGCAGTGCTGTCAATTCCGTCCAGCCAATGCAGACTTCACCTGGTCATAGACGCCGTTAGCTTTGATGCTACCTCTACCATAAGTAATCAAGATTTTGGCATTATCAGGAATTTCAGCAGCAATGTTGGCAATTTGACCTTTGCCAAACAAGATTTTGACTGGATTGCAAAAAACAAAATTTGGAATTATCCCTATGCTTATTACAGCAGTTTTCATGTATTTGAAGCACATCTGTCGTAAGGGCACAGCATTGCTCATTGGTGTCAACTTAAGAAAAAATCTGCTTTGAGAGAACGTTTTGCCCTCATCCCCTAATCCCTTCTCCCAACTTGGGATTCGGGGAACTAGAGAATTTGCTCCCCTCTCCCAAAATTGGGAGAGGGGTTGGGGGTGAGGGTCAAACTTGGAAAGTTCGCCAAATCTAGCTTATACGTTAAGTTGACACCAATGAGCATTGCTGTGCCCCTACCGCGTGGTCTATTTACCTGAAAATAGCTTTAACTTGTAGGTAAATTTTTGAGCAACCAGTCCGTAGTGAGTTTGACGGACTGCGGTGTATTTTCCAGATAATTGAGCGATATACAACGCGAATACGCTGGACGTTTAATCATGCTTACTAGTAAAATACGGTAAGTGCATCGTCTTACGAGGTTTTGTATGTAAAATCGCAGAAAAACCCAGTTAGAAGTTGAGTTTAGCAGAGCAACTGACCAATAAGCAGTTATCAAAGTCTGTTTCAACTAAATGCCAGTCGTTATGCTTACAAAAACTTCCACACAGGTTTTAAGTTGTCCAGGAGTCCTTGAGAAACGCAATAACTTGTCATAACTAGCCCTATCTACCACTGGGCTATAGTTTGGCTGAGTTACTGCTCTCTAGCTGCTCGTAGTTAAGTCAGTGAAAATTTATCAAGGCTTCGTTTAGGGATTTAATCAACTCCTACCGACGCTGCTCACTTATAGAAGTGAGAGACTCAACAGGACTCTGATAACTGATAACTAATTGTTGAAACCCCCGAAGAGTATGCACTATTTATTACTACCGTTCTTAAGCTTTTTTGTTGGTATCATCGTTGGTTTGACAGGAATTGGTGGAGCGTCTCTCATCACCCCAATGTTGATTTTTATTTTTCAGGTTCCGCCTTCTATCGCTGTGAGTTCTGATGTTGTGGCCGCCACCTTGATGAAAATTGTTGGTAGTGTCAAGCATTGGGAACAGAAAACCCTTGACACAGAAGTTGTCAAATGGCTGGCATTTGGGAGTGTTCCAGGCTCATTGTTCGGAGTGGGGATTTTGCACTTCATTAAACATACAGGTGAGTATAGCCTGGATAATATCTTGCTCCGTTTGCTTGGCGGGATGATTTTGCTAGTCACAGTGTTAGCACTAGTGCAATTGTTGTTATTGACTTTTTTCCCCAAATTTAATTTACCCGAACTGCCAAAGTTAGACTTAGAAACTAACTTTGGTCGATTTATGACAATTATTTTGGGAGCAATTTTAGGCTGTTTGGTTGGTCTAACTAGCGTCTCATCAGGTTCAATGTTTGCCCTAGTGCTGATTGGGTTTTTCCGCCTTGATGCCCGGAAGTTAGTGGGTACAGATATTTCACACGCAGCGATTTTACTGCTGTTTACAGCCCTTGGTCATCTGAGCTTAGGAACAGTTGATTGGAGTTTGGTACTCCCTATATGGCTAGGCTCTGTGCCTGGGGTATTACTAGGTGCTAAAATCTGCCAGGTAGCTCCCCAGCGCCCACTACGGTTTATTATTTATACCATTTTGATGATGGTAAGTTGGAAATTAGTTCATCAGGTGTAACCAATTTGAGATTTCCAATTGCAAATCCAGCATTCAATATCCAACATCCAATATTGATTAACTTCTTACCCAAGGTAGTAGAGTGAATGTACCTCGTTCGTACAGAATGAACAGACCCAAGCCAATTAACACAAAAGGTACAATAGCGTTACCGTAGCGACTTAAAATATCAGCAATAGTAGGTTGACGGCTTAAAAAATAAGCGATCGCACACCAAACCCCTACCATGATAAAAAATATACCTAGAATTACTCCCAAACTGGCAAGATTGTGACCTGCGAACAAAGGGATATATATACTAATATTGTCACCACCATTAGCGATCGTTACTGCTGCCACTTTATAGGTTTGGGGATGCAAAACACTCAAAATAAAAGACAATACTGGATTAGTAGATGTAGACTGTCTAAAATCAGTACTAACTGTTTGAACTGTTATAGTTTCTTCTTTTTTAGATACTAATTGCTGAATACCAATAGCAATTGGTAACAATCCTAGCAATCCTATCCATTCTCGCTGTACAACCAATCCCCCAAAAAATCCTGGTAAGCTAGCGATGACAATGGCTGTAAAACCCAGATATTGACCGAGTAAGATATGCCGCCGCCGAAAGTTAACATCTACCTGTGAAAAAAAGATTAACAAGATAATGATGTCATCTATGTTAGTGGCGATGAAGGCAATTATCCCTTCACTGAAGGCTGTCCCTAGCTGACTCATGCTGGATTTTTAGAACCTACAATTTATCACCATACCAAATTCACTAATTCGTAATTCGTAATTCGTAATTATTGGGTTGAAGTCCCTTACCAAATTATATTTATTAGTGGTCTAGAAGAAAGTTGGGGTCTAAATTACCAACTAATTCAATTACAAATTATTTTAACCTTCTAGCACAACTAAGCTTTAAAATGACAAAGTAATTATCCTCACAAGTAAGCCGGCGGGAAAATTTACAAGTATGTAACCAAAAGTTAATCATAGTCATCGTAGAAAACAGAATAATAATCGAAGTTATCTAACCCTAACCCCACAACCAAGATAACAGCTTCCCTAGCCTCAAAACTATGGGAGGTTTGGAATTAGACTAAGTAATACTTAAACAAGAAACCAAGTTTTAGTGATAAAAAAAACCAGGAAATATGAACGAGTTAGTTACTGCAATTACTACAGGGTCAATTGCGTTCATTGCCACTAATATTGATGATATTGTCATTCTATTATTGTTTTTTTCTCAAATAAATGCTAACTTTCGCCCTCGGCATATAGTTACTGGTCAGTTTCTAGGTTTTACGGTTCTGTTAATTCTTAGTCTTCCTGGTTTATTTGGTGGGTTAGTTTTATCCAAAAGCTGGATTGGATTACTTGGTTTACTACCAATGTCCATAGGTATCAGTAGTTTAGTGAATCGTGAAGAAGATTCATCAAAAGAAGTTGTAGCTGGAACAGAAGAAACTGAAGCATCAACAATTACTAGTTTTTTTTCTCCCCAAGCTTATGGTGTGGCAGCCGTTACAATTGCCAATGGTAGCGATAATATTAGTATCTACGTGCCTTTATTTGCTAGCAGCAACTTAGAGACTTTTTTAGTAATTGTCGGATTATTTTTTCTATTGTTAGGAGTTTGGTGCTACGCTGCATCCAAATTAGCTAATAACAGAGTAATAGCTAATGTATTGACTCGTTACGTTAATAATCTTGTGCCTTTTATTCTGATCGGATTAGGCGCTTTTATTGTATTAAAAACTGAAGCTTTGAGTCCAATCAAGTTAGCTGCTAGTTGTTGCTGTTTAACAGTTTTGGTAAAAAATGATCTTGCTAGCCATTAACAACAAATAATTTAGAAGCAGAATTTAAGATGCTCTGTTTCCGGTTAGTAGTTAGAGGATGTCTGAGAGGTATCAAATATTGGTTGCTCCCTCCTTACCTCCTTAAAAAATGGGGAATAAGAGCCTTGAAGTCTCCCTTTTTAAGGGGGATTTAGGGGGATCTCTGAGCGTTCGATATATACAAAAAACTTTTCAGACATTCTCTTATAATTCAGCTTTTGAGAGGATTCAAAACAACACCTGTAAAAAAGCCATCACTTTCATTCGCATTCCTTAGAGGAGCGATTTATAGTAGGAAAGGGCAATGTCTTTTGAAATTCCTTAATTGCCTCAATATGAGTTTGAGTTATATTTACATGCTCCTGTACTGCCTCTGTAAACACTTCTGTTGAGCCATCTTCTGCTAATCTTTTCGTCAAATCTTTGACTTTCTGCGCCTGCTTCTGAATGCTTTCTCCGCAATCTTCGATGCGTTTGCCTTGTTGGTGACTAGTTTGGTCATCTGTTTGTAAACTCTCACCTAACTCTTTTACTGCTTTGCCTTGCTCAAGTAATTCCTGAGCATGTTTCTGTGCAGTTTGTATAGTCTGCTGGGAAACTTTATGCATAACGTGAATCCTTGTATTGCAATTTGATTAAAATAATTTCAGTGCAAAGTGATTTTGTTTACTAATGTCTATTAAGGAGCGATTGCTACAATAAAAAATTTACCCACTAAAAAATTATATCACTTGTTAAAAACTTACCAACCTATCATTCGACAGATTAGAGTCATATATCAAAAGGTCAAGATTAATAACTATTGAAAAATTTTCAAAATCAAAGCGATCGCTATTGCTAAGAGGTTGTTTTAAAAGTGTTTGGCTGTGATTTTAGGCACTTTTAGATCCCCCCTAACCCCCCTTAAAAAGGCTACCGTGTATACACAAATCCTATATCCCCCCTTATAAAGGGGGAAAACAGAAAAAATGTTGTTCCCTCCCCTTTATAAGGGGAGGGTTAGGGTGGGGTAAAACCGAGATTTATCAACTACTTGAGACTTGTGTATACACGGTACCCTTAAAAAGGCAAGAACCAGAGTCAAAGTCCCCCTTTTTAAGGGGAATTTAGAGGGATGTAGAACTTTTGATACCGACAAGTCGCTATATATTGTGACTAATCCTCTTTAATCACTATCGGTAGAGAAAAATCTAAAACCCTTATTTCTCATGACTTTTATCAATTTAGACGTAGGTTGGGTTGAGGAACGAAACCCAACACCCAAAGACCTTAGAAAAGTTGGGTTTCACTTTGTTCAACCCAACCTACATTTATTTTTCTTTCCCCAAAGTGATAGAAGAGGGCTAATCAACTATCCAATAGGTGTAACACACGCTACAAAATCAAATATTAAACTTTACTCAACCACTCATTCTCCTCTGGGTCTTTGAATAGTGAGGTGCTGAGGTAGCGTTCGCCGAAGCTAGGCTGTATCATCACAATGAGGCGACCTGCATTTTCTGGCCGTTGTGCCACTTGAATAGCCGCGTATAAAGCAGCGCCAGTAGAAATCCCCGATAGTAATCCTTCTTCTTTTGCGAGGCGACGGCTATAAGCGATCGCTTGTTCATCCGCTACCTGAATCACTTCATCTACCACTTCTGAACGGTAAATTGCTGGGACAAATCCTGCGCCAATACCCTGAATTTTGTGAGGCCCTGATTTCCCCCCTGCTAATACTGGGCTGTTACTTGGTTCAACTGCGATCGCTTTAAAACTCGGTTTCCGTTTTTTAATAACTTCTGCAACTCCGGTAATCGTCCCACCAGTACCCACTCCCGCCACGAGAATATCTACCTCTCCATCGGTATCATTCCAGATTTCTTCGGCTGTGGTTTCGGCGTGAACTTTCGGGTTGGCGGGGTTGCGGAACTGCTGCAACATATAAGCATTGGGCGTTTGAGCTACAAGCTGTTCTGCATGAGCGATCGCCCCTCGCATCCCTTCTACCCCCGGTGTTAACTCTAGTTGAGCGCCATAAGCTTTGAGCATAGATCGTCTTTCGTGGCTCATTGTGTCAGGCATCGTTAGAATGAGATGGTAGCCCTTAGCAGCTGCCACCATCGCTAGCGCAATTCCTGTATTTCCAGAAGTTGGCTCTACTAAAACAGTTTTTCCGGGGTGAATCAAGCCTGCTTCTTCCGCCGCTTCCACCATACTCGCGCCAATCCGGTCTTTCACAGAAGATGCTGGATTCATGCTTTCTAGCTTCACCACAATTCGAGCAACCGCTCCTGAAGCTTGGGGAATCTTGTTTAATTGAACTAAAGGAGTTCGGCCGATTAACTCTGTGATATCTTTCGCTATCCGCATGTGGGTACTCCGTCGTGTCTAAATATAATACATTGGACTCTGCTGGGCGCGAGTTTCTCTTTCCTCGCACAAGTCTTGGAGTGTATAACGACCCAAAACTTCAATTGAGGCAGCGTTAGCTTGCTGCCAAACTTCATGTACCAGAGTCTTTTCTAGAGTGGAAGAGTCAGAGGTATCTTTCTCTTTCCGTTCACCTTCTACCAGAGTGACAATTTCAAGCAAAGTGATCTGCCAAGGTTCGCGAACTAAAACGAAACCTCCTTTAGAGCCGCGTTGACTCTGCACCACACCAGCACGCCGGAGGTTGGTCAAAATTTGTTCCAGATAGCGTTCGGGTATGGGTTGCTTGGCAACGATCTCGCTCATGGTTAGAGGAAGTTTTTTCCCGTGGTGGCTTGCCAGTTCTAAGAGTGCTAGCAGCGCGTATTCCACTTTGGAAGACAGATCCAAGAGAGCGTAGTTTTGGCTATTCAAGACTGTACTCAATATACTACGGTGAATTGAGGGACTTATCGCAGTTTATGCGAAATTAATTTTTTTCAACTGTGGAATGTGATAGCATCCCACTTATTACCCACAAAAGCACTATACTTTATCGACTTACCGTAGATTGTGTAATGACACAATTCCCATAAATTACTCGATCTTTTTGTGGGAATTATCCTGAGTTTCTGTTTTCGGAACCTCACCTACCAACAAAAATCTCAACAGAGTATGCTACTAACTGATTTGCAAACCATTTTTGAGCGTGACCCAGCAGCTCGTAACTGGCTAGAAGTATTGTTTTGTTACCCTGGACTTCATGCCCTAGTGTTTCATCGATTGGCACACTGGCTGTATAAAATTGGAATTCCTTTCATACCAAGATTCATCTCTCATCTTAGTAGGTTTTTAACCGGAATTGAAATCCATCCTGGGGCATTAATTGGTCAGGGAGTGTTTATTGACCACGGGATGGGAGTAGTGATTGGTGAGACTGCGATCGTGGGTGACTATGCCCTAATTTATCAAGGCGTCACCCTTGGCGGGACAGGGAAAGAAAGCGGCAAACGCCATCCAACTTTAGGCTCTCATGTAGTTGTGGGAACGGGTGCGAAGGTTTTGGGAAATATTCAAATTGGCGATCGCGTCCGTATTGGAGCAGGTTCTGTGGTGCTTAGAGATGTGCCCAGTAACACTACTGTAGTTGGGATTCCAGGGCGTGTGACTCGTCAGAACAACTTACCTACCAATGTTCTTGATCATAATAAATTCCGTGACGTAGAAGCTGAAGTAATCCGCGCTTTATTTGAACGCGTCAAGTCTCTAGAGAAACAGTTTGAGCAATTAGAAGATCAATCAAGTTTGTCCCCAACTGAGCTTGGCGACGAATTAACCGACAACCCTAAGAGCAAAAACTCTGATGGGATGATTGAAGATTTTCTTGATGGTGCGGGAATTTAATTTAGGGCATTGAGCATTGGGCATTGGCAAAGAGGAGGCAGAAGTTCTTTAATTTTGAATTTTGAATTTTGAATTTTGAATTGATTGCTCCCCTGCCCCTCTGCTCCCCTCTTTAAAATACCCATAGGTTCTTAGAACCTGATATAAATATAATACTACGGTTCATTTATCGGAGAATAGTTTTATATAATATGGTGTCTTTGTACACAAGCTTCTCTAGTTCAAACAGTAACAATACTAAGCAACTTTTTGCCCGTAGGTCATTTTTACCAGAGCATCATAACGACCTTTGGAAGATTGAAACGGGTTTTGTGAGAACTTTTAGCTATCTGGAAGATGGTACAACTGTTGCTCTAGGATTGTGGGGGCCTGGAGATGTCGTTGGTAAGAGTTTGTCAAAATTAGAACCTTATCAGATGGAATGCCTAACTAAAGTGGAGGCAACAGTTTTACCTATAGAGGAGTGGACTGAACTAACAGAAACTCTACTTGCCCATATCCAACAGGCTCAAGAATTGACGATCATTCGTAGCCATAAAAAAGTCGATACTATGCTCATCAAGCTATTGGCATGGTTATCCAAAAAGTTTGGTTCGGAAGTTGAGAAGGGACGTTTAATAGATATGCGTCTGACTCATGAAGACCTGGCGGAAATGCTCGGTTCAACTCGTGTGACTATCACTCGTATTCTTGGGCAGTTTGAGCAAGAGGGCTTGATCGCTCGTCTTTCTCTACATCGAATTGTGTTGCGAGAAGAAGAAATTTGGTACTATGAAATTTAAATTATTTCAGTAAAACCAACTATCGCCGTCAGCATTCAACTTGCATTCCCAACAGATCGCGGTAAAAGTGTAGACTCTGCTCGGTGTTGGAAATGGCGATCGCACTACGATCGATTTCCAAAAACAAGCGATGACGGATGCGTTTACCTTGGGTTCTCTGTGGGTACTGATTGCCAAGCAAGGGGATGTTTCCAGTGCGATGTGAAATTAAGTTGAACTGCTTGGTTAAAGTCCTCCAAAGCTGCTGAAAAAGCTTTCTCTTTTAGCTTTCCTGCACCTTGGTTGTTCAACTGTTTAGGGCATTGTGGATTCCATACATATTTTTGACAAGTTTGGTGGGCAATTTCTACATCACCGCCATTTTTAAGATTTTGAAAGACGGAATGATAATGTAACCTGTTGCAGCAAACTTGCAACCATTCTTGCCACCCACAGTTCCACAAGCGCACTGTTCCATCAAGACTACCACTGGCAATCAGTTTACCATCAGGGCTAAAAGCTGCGGAATTTACCCAATACTCATGCCCGCGCCAAGGTTTAGTGATGGGGTTGCCCCCAATATCCCACAAGCGGATTGTTAAATCATTGCTGGCACTGACAATCCACTGACCATCAGGGCTAAAGGCGACAGAATTAACTTCTTTTTCATGCCCGCGCCAAGGTTGAGTGATGGGGTTGCCCCCAATATCCCACAAGCGGATTGTCGAATCATTGCTGGCACTGACAATCCACTTGCCATCAGGGCTAAAGGCGACAGAATTAACTTCTTTTTCATGCCCACGCCAAGGTTGAGTGATGGGGTTGCCCCCAATATCCCACAAGCGGATTGTCGAATCATTGCTGGCACTGACAATCCACTGACCATCAGGGCTAAAGGCGACAGAATTAACTTCTTTTTCATGCCCACGCCAAGGTTGAGTGATGGGGTTGCCCCCAATATCCCACAAGCGGATTGT
>NZ_JBALDJ010000034.1:0-4145 GCF_036917415.1 Nostoc sp.
TGCTAATTATGTACTTATAATACACTATACAATGTCCTACCAATAACTATGAAATCATTATTTGGCATATTTGTCCTTTGTTAGTTCTCAGTAGTCATTTGTTTATTTTCTACTGACTAATGACCAATGACCAATGACCAATGACTAATAACTAATGACTGAACCATTGATTGAACTAAAAGGTGTTTCTAAGTCCTTTGGTAGCCATAAAGTTCTAGATAATATAGACTTAACTATTTACCGGGGAGAATCACTGGGGATTATTGGGCCATCAGGGACTGGGAAATCAACTATCTTACGAGTAATAGCGGGGTTACTTAGTCCCGATGAAGGAGAAATTTATGTGCAAGGAGTGCGGCGAGAGGGTTTGATTGAAGATGGCAATCAGCAGGTTGGCATTGGTATGGTGTTTCAGCAGGCGGCGCTATTTGATTCCCTGACAGTGGAGGAGAATGTGGGATTTTTACTTTATCAAAATTCAAAGCTGCGGCGATCGCGCATCCGAGATTTGGTAAAAGAAAAATTGGAGATGGTAGGTTTGCCAGAAATAGGCAACCTCTACCCAGCCGAACTTTCCGGGGGAATGCGCAAACGGGTGAGTTTTGCCCGTGCGATTATGTCTAACCCCGACACTCCCAATGAAGGCCCAGAAGTTCTACTATACGACGAACCAACCGCCGGACTCGATCCCATTGCCTCGACAGTAATCGAAGATTTAATCCGCCACTTGCAATGTTTACATGGAGTTTGTAGTACATACGCCGTTGTTACCCACCAGGACAGCACTATCCGCCGTACATCTGATAGACTTATATTTCTCTATGAAGGTAAAGTGCAGTGGCAAGGTACAGTTAGTGAAATATACAACACAGAACATCCCTTGATCAGACAATTTATCAGTGGAAGTGTTCAAGGCCCGATTAAAGTCGCCGGCTAGAAACTTAAAAGTGAGGAGTAAAAAGTTAAATTTAACTACTAATTCCTAACTTTTAACTCCTAATTGGTTGTTAGTTGTTGGTGGAGGCAAAACAATGCGAGGTCTTATGACAAGCCGCTTCGCCTCTGGGCGAACATTTAGAGAAGGTTCTGTGGGGTTATTACTCCTGCTAGGACTAGGGGTATTTGGATTACTCTTTCTGTGGTTAAATAGATTCACTGCTGCTGGTCGTTCATACAAAATTATTGTAGAATTTGCTAACGCTGGCGGAATGCAAAAGGGAGCAGCAGTTCGCTATCGTGGCGTTAAGGTAGGAACTATTTCCAAACTTCGACCAGGGGCAAATGCCATTGATGTAGAGATTGAAATTCCCCAAACTGACCTAATTATGCCTCGCGATGTAGTGGTGGAAGCTAATCAAAGCGGGTTAATTAGCGAAAGTATTATCGACATCACACCAAGAACAACCTTACCTGCTGGGGTTGTGCTTGCTAAACCCCTAGACAAAAGTTGTGATACCAGTCTCATCGTCTGTAATGGCTCTCGCTTAAAAGGTCAGGTTGGCATCAGTGTTGATGCACTAATTCGCAGTTCAACTGAGCTAGCTGGTGCATACAATAATCCAAAATTTTATCGAAATGTCAATAGGGTTTTAGAAACTACCACAGGCGCAGCATCTAGTTTTACTGAGCTAAGTCAGGATTTACAAGGTTTGACCAAAAGCTTACGATTACAACTTAATACCTTTTCTGCCACAGCTAATTCAGTGCAACGAGCGACAAACCAACTTAATGCATCCGCTAATCAAACAGTAAATAAGTTCGGTGCAACTGCAACTCAAGCAAATCGTTTGCTGAACAACCTGGATAATCTGTTGACAACAAATCGTTCTTCGCTGGTTGGCGCTTTGAACAATATCACCGAAACCAGCAACCAACTGCGGGTTACAGTCAGTAGCTTATCACCATCTGTCAATCGATTGACTAAAGGAGAATTACTCAACAATTTAGAAACTCTTTCTGCAAATGCAGCCCAAGCCTCAGCTAATTTACGCGATGCTTCTAAAACCTTAAACGATCCAAAGAATGCGGTGTTGCTGCAACAAACTTTAGATTCAGCACGAGTAACCTTTGAAAATACCCAAAAAATTACATCTGATTTAGATGAATTGACAGGCGATCCTAATTTCCGTAAAAATCTGCGGCAATTGGTAAATGGTTTAAGTGGTTTAGTATCTTCTACACAACAGATGCAGCAACAAGTGCAGGTTGCTACTACTCTAGATTCGGTAAAAGCTGCTGTGAGCAAACCAAAGAATCTAGTTCCTATACCAGCACCAACCCAACAGGCGATGTTTAATGACAAGTCGCTACCCGTCTATGTAATTAATCCCTCACCTACTAATTTTGGAAATATCGACACCGACCTTCAACCAAGTCCCAGTCCGTCTATCCCAAACTCATCCCAAGAAAACCTGTTGAAACAGCTGCGGGAGTATGGCAAGCAACGAGGGCAACTGGAGACGGAGAAAGAGGCAATACAGGTTGACCCTTCGGCTTCGCTCACTGCTGACCCTGAGCGAAGCCGAACTGTTGAGAATTTTAAGTAAGATATTTTACTGTCAGGTAAATGTGTTGAAGCCCATCGACACCACTCGCCATAACCTTAAAAACCACATAATTTTGTTGACTGGTGTCGATTCTTTGCACAGTAAGGTTTTCAGGCTGTAAAATCCATTGCTTATTGATATAGCAGGAGGCAGAAGGCAGAAGGTAAAAGTATTACTATTCCTAGCTTTCATGCTTTCAAAATGTCCTAACCTGTGTGACTACGGCGATAATTAGTTGATGGTTGTTGACACTTTTAAGAACGAATTAACATTGGGTCATAAATTTGACACTCTTGAACCCCATAATTACACAGAATAGAGCTAGCTATATCTTGCTCATTATCTGTGCCACTAACGATAAGTATGTAATTACCTTCCTCTATTTGCTCATTGTAAAAGCGTGCCCACTCATCTGCTATTCCTAACCTCATAGCGTCAAAGCGTTCACTTAAATTAATGCCTATTAACCCAACCAATTGAGAAAAGTCTTTGCAAATTAAGGAAATCTGGTTTAATGAAAAACCTGCAACACACATATCCTTAATTGCCGCTTCAGCATTATCTATGCTATTAAAGCAACTAACACCATGCTTGGACATCATCCCACTTTTATTAGGAATGGCAGTAGCAGAAGTCGTTGTGGTCAGATAATTTGTAGTTTCATATTCACTGTTGAGATGCTCGTAAATGCCAAACTCTTCAATACCCCAACGCTGTAGTATTTCTTCTACTTTAGCAATTTCAAAAGATGTGCAATCCACGATTATTAAATAGTGTCCGTCCTCTACTCGCTCGTTATATGCTCTAGCTTGCTCTGACGACATTCCCCAACCAACTAATGCACCAGCAAAAGTCCCAGTGGCAGCACCAATACTTGCTCCAACAAGGGTTGTAACCAAAGCAGTTGCTGCTGCCCCAGCCAGCATTATTGGGCCAACTCCAGGGATTGCTAAAGTCCCAAGACCCACTAATAAACCAGTTAACCCACCAACAGCGCCCCCTGAAAGCCCTCCTACTGTTGCACCTTCATCAGCTTTATCACCAGTGTCCTCTTTAACTTCATTATCGGTAGTCTGATGATTACGCTCTGAATTTTGTACAACTACAGAGACTTTCTCCATCGCCAAGCCAGAATCTCTTAACTCATGTATTGCCTGCTCTGCATCTATTCGATGAGTAAATACGCCTATAGCACGTTGATATTGACTTAAAACCATTATTACTCCTTGGTCGCAGGGGAAAGATTAATCACTGACAAAGTTGATTCTTCAGTACCTGTTATATTAAATACGAGTTGGTTCAACTCAAAACTATCCTTAGTAATAAAATACATTCTCTCCCCCATTAGATAGGCAATAACACCCTTAACGGTGCAAATCATTTTACTAAACAATGTCTAAGCCCATCTCGTTCTGGAAATGAGGTAGCGATCGCAAGGTTTATTTTAATATTTCAAAAACTATTTGGTTATTATTTATTACTAAATCAGTAAGTAAAGGTACTGTTTTAGGATTAGCCACTTCCCGGTAGATTATAGAAAAAACATGGTGGACAACTCACAGTAACATCTGAATTAGGCAAAGGCGCAGAATTAGCAAT
>NZ_JBALDJ010000035.1:0-55093 GCF_036917415.1 Nostoc sp.
CATCTATTACATTGATATTAGCCTAATGATACTTCCCTTTTCCTGCACACATATAAGTTACATTTTGTCAAAACAAATTAGATGCGTTTCCCCTGCCTCTAGTCCACCTTTGATACCAAAGTTTAAAACTCCCCCGAAGCCATGCCGAAGATATTTTTTCGCTCGTTCATGATATGGGTGATTGGGAAGCCCTGGATAATTAACCCATGATACTTGTTGCTGCTCTAACCACCGAGCTAATTCTAGGGCATTGCTCGCATGACGATCTACACGTAGAGAGAGAGTTTCTAATCCTTGCAGTAACAGAAAGGCGTTAAATGGACTCAAGGACGGGCCAAAATCTCGTAACCCTTCAACTCTAGCGCGAATAATAAAGGCAATGTTACCAAAGGAACCATCGGGGCCAAATACTTCTTGGAAATTCAACCCATGATAGCCCGGTGCTGGCTCAGTAAATAGAGGAAATTTGCCATTACCCCAATCAAATTTACCCGAATCGACAATTACGCCACCGATGGAAGTACCATGTCCACCAATCCATTTAGTTGCAGATTCCACTACGATATCTGCACCATGTTCAATGGGTCGAGCTAAATACCCACCAGCACCGAAGGTATTATCCACAATTAAAGGTATGCCGTTTTCGTGGGCAATGTGAGCTAAAGCGGCAAAGTCGGGAATGTTGAATTGAGGATTACCAATGGTTTCAACGTATAACGCTTTCGTGCGATCGTCGATCGCCTGACGAAAACTTTCCGGCTCATCTCCCTCAACAAACTTGACTTTAATACCTAACCGTGGTAAAGATACTTTAAACTGGTTATATGTCCCACCATACAAAAAACTAGTGGAAACAATATTATCCCCAGCCTGAGCGATGGTACTGATTGCCAAGAATTGTGCCGCCTGACCACTAGCGGTTGCTAATGCTGCTACACCCCCTTCTAAGGCAGCAATCCGCTTTTCAAATACATCCGTCGTTGGGTTTGAGATTCGGGTGTAAATGTTGCCAAATTCCTGGAGAGCAAATAACCGTGCTCCGTGGTCGGCGTCGTCAAAAACGTAGGAAGTCGTTTGGTAAATCGGTACAGCACGAGCATTAGTTCCAGGAGCCGGCTCTTGTCCAGCATGAACTTGCAGGGTTTCAAAACGATATTGTTCTGACATAAGCAGTTATTTGAGTTTCCAATTATACAAACAATTAACAATAATTAAGCCTTGTTTTGGAGAAATCAACGTTAATTTGGAAGGCTTACCGTATTTTAACTGTTTGCACCCAGGATTCCTCATCTCTAGCACAACAAGTTAGAAAATAGAAAATGGGAATTAACACCTCTTAATTTATATTTAGAAAAAAAGCGTGTGAGTCGTCATGCAAATAGACCAGCCTTTTAGAATTAATGCTGCCCAACTAAATAGGTGGGCGTAAATATTTGTCGTTGGGATAAGGCAGGAGGCAGGAGGCAGAAGAAAAGAGGGTTTTAGCCTCGTTCCTTTTTTAACACACAGTTTGGTTTTATTCTGCCTACATACTTAGACAAACTAATACAATTTCTTCCCAAACCTTTAATTATTTCCAGCCCAGTTGCAGGTTGCAATGGTTTTTATTTTGCCTATCATCGCCAGTCAAACTATCTCAGTATCAGGCTGTATTTATTGCTAACTTACTCACTCAGGTTTTTTATTTGGTAAGCACAAATTGCTCCAGATCGTGATATTGCCCTTTGAAGAAGGCATACTGTTTCTGTATACCCTGACTGTGAAAACCTAACTTTTCTAGCAACTTTTTAGAAGCGATATTTTCCAGCATGACTTGGGCAATAACGAAACGCAAATCCATTTTCTCAAACCCAAATTGCAAGATAGTACTCACCGCCTCAGTCATGATACCTTGTCTCCAAAAAGTACTGGCAAGCTCATAACCGACTTCGGCTGAGTGTTCTTGTGGGTTCCAGGTAAACCCACAAGAACCAATCAACACGTTGTCTTGCTTACGGATAATTCCCCAGCGAATTCCATCTCCTCGCTCAAACCGCTTGGCTCTACGTTCAATGACAGCGTAGGCGTAGCCCGTCGTAGACATCGCTTCTTTAATAGAAGTAAAGGTATCAAGATCGTGAAACTGAGTCACCCTTGGATCGGAGAATACAGCAAAGGTAGCTTTAGCATCCTGCAAGCTTGTCTCACGAAGAAGGAGCCTTTGTGTTTCTAATTGAGGAAAGGAAGATGGTGAGAAATCGTTGCTCATAGTTGCAACCGATGATCTGGGGTTAGAGCTAACTTAGCGATCGCCACAGTGACAAGACAATTCCAGGACTTACGCACAGGTAACGAAAAATCAAACCACAGAGGACGCAGAGGACACGGAGGAATAAGAGTTTGAGGTTTTTTTGCGTAAGTCCTAAATTCAAAAGGCTCAAGGCTGAATAGTTTTCGCCGACTGGTTAAATAACAAATTTCGTAACTTATCTGGATCGAGCGCTTCAGTTTTGAATGCTTCTGCTTTTTCGTAGGCGCGAATTGTTGCTGGACGCGCTTTAATTGTCTCAAACCAGCGCTTGAGGTGAGGAAAATCCTCTAGGTCTTGATTTTGGAGTTCATGGGGCACTATCCAGGGATAAGCAGCAATATCAGCAATGGAATAATCGCCAGCTACAAATTCTCTATCTGCTAGTTGCTTATTCAGTATTGCATACAAGCGTCCCGTTTCATTCACATAGCGGTTAATGGCATATTCAATCTTTTCGGGAGCATAGACGCTAAAGTGATGATTTTGTCCCGCCATTGGGCCCAGTCCTCCCATTTGCCAAAACAACCATTGTAAAACTTGAGTGCGTTGGCGTAAATCTTGGGGGATTAATTTCCCGGTTTTTTCTGCCAAATATAGTAAGATTGCACCAGACTCAAATACCGAAATTGGCGCACCTCCATCTACTGGCTCGTGGTCAACGATCGCAGGCATACGATTGTTAGGAGAAATCTTCAGAAATTCCGGCTTAAATTGATCCCCAGCCCCAATATTCACAGGAATTATGGTGTATGGTAAGCCGACTTCTTCCAAAAAAATTGTGATTTTATGACCATTTGGAGTTGCCCAATAGTAAAGTTCAATCATGGTTATTTATCCTAAAATTGTGCAGTTCTTTTGTAGGTTAATAGTGTGTTACAGACATTTCTTAATTACGAATTACGAATTAGATTGCGGTGATTTTGCGATCGCAGCCCAAACTCGATGATGAATCTGAAGAATTAGTGTAGGATATTTTGTTTCGAGCAATGTTGCCAATTCCTGGTCAAATACTTCTACTTTTTCTGGTGTCAAGCTGCCTCCCACACCAGCACTCGCCCGAACTCGTCCTCGCCAATCTTCGTGTGTATAAGACACAAATACATCATAAGAAAATGTGCGAATTTCTCGGAATCCTCCTTCGCCAATATCTTGTAACCACTGGGGATATAATCCATTACCGCCGCCTAAATTCCATGCGGGATTATGAGCCTCGATCAGTTGTTCCGTTGCTTCAACTACATTACCTCTTAAGGGTATCCAATCAAAATGTGCGATCGCGATCGAGCCATTTCTTCTCAATATCCGAGTAATTTCTTGGACAGCACGCGGACGGTCAAACCAATGCCAACACTGTCCAGCTGTCACTATATCCGCACTAGCGTCTGGTAACTCAGTATTCTCGGCAGTTGCGACTCGATAATCTACTTTCAGTTGGGCAGATTCGTTTAACAGTCTCGCTTGTTCTAAAAGTGAGGCTGATGGATCTATGGCAATTACATAAGCACCTCTATCGGCAAAGCCACGCGCCAGTGTTCCTGTTCCTGTACCGAGATCAACAATATTTTGCCCTGGTAAACCTATACCATATTCAGACAGTTTATTAAATAATGAACTGGGAAAGCCAGCGCGGTGTTTTGCATAATCAGTAGCAGTTGCACCAAAATCAATTTTCATACATACAAAACTATTTTTGTAACAATTGTCTAGGCTAGAAGTTCTCTACCCACGGACGTAGTTCTACTTCATAAGTCCAAGCACTGCGGGGTTGGCGGAGAATGCTGAGATAAGTTTGAGCGATCGCATCCGGGTCAAGAGTACTATCAGGATTATCTACTGGATCTTGGTTGCTTGTAGAGCGGATTCCACCATCAATCACAAAATGCGCCACATGGATATTCTTTGGTGCTAATTCTCTAGCAATACTCTGAGCCAAACCGCGCAGTGCAAATTTACCCATTGCAAAGGGAGCAGACAGAGCATAACCCTTAATACTCGCTGAGGCTCCAGTAAAAAATATAGCACCACCGCCAAGTTGCAAAAACCTTTTGGTAGCAGCTTGGGCCACAAGAAAGCCACCATAAGCAGTGATATCCAAGGTTTTTGCCACTTCACCAGGGTCTAGATCAACAAGAGGCCCCCGCACCCGGAAACTGGGATTGTAAATGACAATATTCGGGGAACCGAGTTTATTATCAACATCAATAAATAACTGTTCTACTTCATCTGGCTTTGAGACATCAGCAGCGAAACTAACCGCCCCAATTTCACTGCTCAATTGAGTGAGTTTTTCAATTTGGCGAGCCGCTAAAGCTACGGTAAATCCTTCTTTGGCAAATAAGCGAGCTAAAGAAGCGCTCAGTCCATTACCTGCACCGACAATTAAAGCTGTTGTTGCCATAAATTCAATTCTCTTTATTAGGATAAACGATTAATAATGGTTCTTCAGTAATTGTTATGCAAAATTATTAATTACAAATATAAAATAGTCTTAAAAATTGTATCAAAAATTACTCTGGATCTCGATCTAATTTTTCGCACTAACTAAAGGCTATTTGTTTCATATTAAAATTCTACTAAGTAAATCGGTGGGAAAAAACATAACCATGTTAAGAAAGATAAACGAGGCTAAAACCTCCTTCCCTGCTGCCTTCTCCCTTAGTGCTAGCCTCTCACCAAAAAAGAAGTTCCCCTTCTTCCTTGGGGAGAAGGGGTTAGGGGATAAGGGCTTGAGCAATTGTATGTAAAACTAACTCGATATCATTAAATATTTGCTCATTACTAAAGCGAATCACAGTGAAGTGATTAGATTGTAACCAGTTTTGTCTGAGAAAATATTGAGCTTGCTGATTTGCATGAATACTACCATCCAACTCAATAATTAGTAATTTTTCGTGACAATAAAAATCAGTGATATATCTACCAATATTATGTTGTTTACGAAATTTTGTATTTAATAAACGTCTATTTCTTAAACATTCCCATAATATTTGCTCTGCTGGTGTTTGTTGTGTTCTTAACTTGTGGGCACGTTCTAAGAAAAGTTTAGGAATTTGTCGGTTTCTACCAGCTAATTTAGCAATTTCCGCCCTCACCCCTAGCCCCTCTCCCTCTGGGAGAGCGGAACAAGATTTATCTTTATTCTTATCTTGTTGATATTTATTCTCTTCTTCTTCTTCTTTTTCTTTACTCCCTCTCCCTTGGGGAGAGGGTTGGGGTGAGGGCTTATATTCCATAATTCTGCACCTAAAACGAACTCATTTGTGCTTCATTATGCTTATCTTTCCCCTTTTTTACCCCACACTTAGAACTCTTCGCCTTTTTTTGCCTTTATCATGCGTGCAATTATTGAATTTCGGTGGCGAGGTTGTGGAAGCAGTTGTAAGTTTTGGCTAATTCTTCAGAGAATGCAAATTATCAAAACGTTGCTGCACATCTACACCCACTTGCGATCGCAGCTTAATTTTCACACCTTGTTTAGGGTAAATATACAATAGGGGCTACTGCCGCCTTCCTTGCTGGCGACAGCAGCCTAATGAGCAGCATTTTCAGCTAGAAAAACGAGATTTAAAAAGGGTTTGGGTTTAAGTTAATACCAATACCTTCAACCCTCACCCGCTTTTAACCGTTAAGCGCATCTTCTTGATGGGTTTGGATTACACAGTCAGAAGTGGGCTTGGCAACGCAGGTAAGAACCCATCCCTCATCTATTTGATCGTCGTCTAAGAAGTTCTGATCTGATTGATCAACTGTACCTGAAATCAGCTTACCAGTGCAGGTTGAGCAAGAACCAGCGTTACAGGAGTAGGGCAAATCCATCTCATTTTCTTCGTTAGCAATCTCTAGGATGTAATCATCTTCAGAAACTTCAATTGTTTTTTCTGCATCTGGAGTCTTTAATGTGACTTTATAAGTTGCCATGTAACAATCCTTAGCTAAATGTGAACTACATTGTTGATCCTACGGGTTTATGTGCTGCGAGTCTAGAGTTAAATGTGGTTGATTGTTTTATCTCTTGAGGCGCTTAGTTTTAATCGGAAGTAAGAGTAAAAAATGCTGCGATCGCTTCAGCAAATCCCTCAAATGAACTGTAATCTCTAGACACAATAGAGACAGTCATACCCAACTTTTGGGCATTAGCAGTTGTATAAGGCCCAAAACATGCAACAACACAATGTTCGTAATCGCTTTGCGAGTTAACCATTGTCAAAAAGCTTTCTACTTCCGCTGTGCTACTAAAGGCAATTACATCAATAATTCCTTGACGCATCAGGTTTAATTCAATACCGTAGATACTTGTGTCTAAACTCTGCGTAATATATGTGGGTACGCGAATTACTTCTATGCCCAATTGTTGCAAATCCGTAATCAAATTGGGTACAACATCAGGTTCAGGCAAACCCACAACTTCTGGAGCAGGTATCAGCACTTTTTTCTCGTGAATTTGCGGAAGTTTCGCTAATTCAGCCACAATTCCGGCTGGGCTAGATTCTGTTGGAATTAAATCCACTTTGCCACAAAAAGATAATAAGCTTTCTGCATCTTTTCCTAAAGCACATAATTGACATTTTTGCACTACAGATATAGGAATATTCAAATCATTTATGCGGTGAAAAAATGCAGCGATTCCGTTTCTACTTGTGAAAAGAATCCAATCAAAGTCGTTTATATGGGCTAAAGCGGCATCTAAGAGGGTGTAGTTTGATAAATAGCAGGTTTCGATAGTAGGCATGAAAACAGGTAAACCACCTTTCTTGATGATTTGTTCGGATAACCTATAAGCATAATTTCTCGGTGCTGTTACTAAAATTCTCTTGCCATATAGAGGTAAGTTTCTAGATGGAGTCAGCAGATTGATTTCTCTTGATTCGGTGTACATTTGTTTATCGAATGATTGATGTAGGGGTTGAGTTATGGATGCTGAAGAGTTGCTCCAGCGCTATGCTGCTGGGGAGAAAGACTTTATTGAATAATTGGTCTGTAGAAAACCCCATTAAAGGAGCATTTAAGGAATATGGAACATTTGGGAAGAATCTGAGATTGCTTACCCCCTGAATGTACCTAATAATCTATTCTCCAAGTTTGCCAATTTCTCCAATCCTTAAGAGAGTTGATTGTCATAACTCGACTATCGAACTGACTTTTCCCATTAAGTCGTGAAACAACGAAATAGCAAGAATTTTACACTATATTTATTATCAAAAAATTAATTCTAATGATAATTAATTACCAGAGAATAGGGCTTTAGGGTAGGCGTAGCCCGTCATAGACATCGCTCCATTAAGGAGATAACGGGAAAAGTCAGATTGATAAACAACTGCGTAGCATTCCCATAACGTCACTCTGACAGCGCTTCCTTCACAGCCAACAATCGCTCTTAAGGCGGGGCGTAGCACATCAGACAAATCTAATAACTTACTTTACCCCATCCACTGCACTCAATCGGGCAGTTATTCACCGTTACCTCAAAAATGAGCTAACGGTAGGTAACTTGTTAAGATGATTTTGACTGCACAATGACTCAAAGTAAACCATCACTGACCACCATTAAAAGCATGAAGCATCTGTCGGACTACAACTTCTTTGACCCGGAAGTGCTTGTGTGTCCTTATGAATTCTACAAGCTGGCACAGGAGCAAGCACCAATTATGGAGCTACCTAGTTCCAGAACAGGAGCAAAACTCTTTCTTGTTACCAGCTATGACTTGGTGAGAGAAATTCTTAAAGATACAAAAGTATTCTCTAGCAATTTCTCTACTTTACTGGTTGGAAAAGAAGAACAGGATGATGAGTTGCAGAAAATTTCTGCTCAAGGCTGGCCTCAGATGAACACCCTGCTCACAGCAGATCCGCCAGAACACGAGCGATTTCGAGCGCTGGTGAATAAAGCATTCACCTCTGAGCGTGTCAACAAAATGTCTGAGTTGATTGAGCAGATTGTTGATGAACTGATTGACAGTTTCATCGATCGCAGCAAGTGTGAATTCGTCAGTGAGTTTGCCGTAGCTTTACCGGTCAAAGTTATTGCTCAACAGTTAGGTGTACCGCAAGCAGATATACCAAAGTTCAAGCAATGGTCTGATGCGTTTATTGCACGTCTAGGCCACACACTCTCTAGAGAGCAGGAGATCGAGTGTGCTAAAGATGTTGTTGCTTTCCAGCATTATTTTAAGGATGTCATAGACTCGCGCCAAAAACAGCCTCAAGATGATTTGATCGCTGACTTGGTACAGGCAAAGGTAGCTGGAGAGCGATCGCTTGATACTGCTGAACTGCTGAGTATAATTCAGCAGATATTAGTGGCTGGCAATGAAACTGTCACCAGTGCGCTCGCAGGTGGGATGTTGTTGCTGGCAAACAATAAAGAGCAAACAAAGTTGCTACAAACAGATATTTCGCAGGTAGAGAACTTTGTTGAAGAAGTTCTACGCATGGAAAGTCCAACAGCGGGAATGTGGCGAGTTGTGACGGAAGATACAAAACTAGGAGACGTTGCTCTCCAAGCTGGGTCTTTGGTCATGATCCGCTTCGATGCTGCTAACCGCGACCCCATGAAATTTATTCAGGGTGAGCGTTTCGATGTGCGCCGCCATAATGCCAGCAATCACCTATCTTTTGGTCATGGGATTCATTTTTGTTTAGGTGCTATGCTTGCTCGTAAGGAAATGCAGATTGCATATCAGCGATTGTTGCTACGGCTTAAGAACATCCGCTTGGGACAATCCGGTTATCAGTACTTACCGAATATACTCATGCGGGGACTGAAGTACCTCTATATTGAATTCGACAAGGTAGTATGAGTGGTTATTTAATCTTTAGGCGTTGCAGAATTATGGGATGATTTCGCCCAATCTGGAACGAATTTTCAATGGTTTCAACCGCCAAATCATCCCGCATTTATGCAACGCCTTAATCAGACGTTAGAGGTAGTGCGATAAGCCTAACGGGATGGCTTCGCTTACCGCACAGCCTACCAAAACAAAAAATAGGACGGCCAGGTAAGCTCTGCTTAGAAGACCAATTGCTGATGACATTGGAATATTAGACCTCTTGCATAAATCAAAAATACAGAACTCCATCCCACATGTAAAAGGGACTGGGGACTGGGTACTGGGTATTGGGAAATTGTGACAAAATATGTTGGGGGTTAAAGCAGAATTCCATAATTATTTCGTTTGATAACCCAATCCCCAATCTCTTTTACTCCTAGCCATTTTTCTAGGGTGAATTCTCCCCATTTTTCTGATGTCATCTGTGTGTAGAAAACGGCACGATATGAACATCTAAGAACGTTTGCACAAAAATCTTATGTCTTCATTACTAGACCTGTCCAACAGTTTAGCTGACACCGTAGAACAAACTGGGAGTGCTGTAGTTGCGGTGAATGGGGGTACTCGTGTCTCCCCAAGCGGCATTCACTGGCGTGATGGCATCATTGTTACCTCTGATGAGTCTCTTCAGCGCTATGACGACATCACCATTACCTTATCAAATGGTAACACTGCACCAGTAACACTTGTCGGTCATGACTCTAGCACCGATATAGCTGTTTTTAAACTAGAAAATGTCGAAATACCTGTGGCAAAAGTTGGCGATGCCAAAACGCTCAAAGTCGGTCATTTGGTATTAGGACTGGCAAGAGGTAGCGAAGGTGACTTAAGAGCGGCAATGGGTGCGGTCAGCGTAGTTAGCGGTGCTTGGCGGAGTATGAATGGCGGCAATATTGACCAATTCATCCGCCCAGACATCACCCTTTACTCTGGTTTTGCGGGTGGGCCGCTGGTAGATGCTGCTGGTTTTGTGGTAGGGATGAATACATCGGGACGGCGTGGCATTGCTCTGACTATCCCCACTGCTACAGTCGATCGCGTGGTTGACCAATTAGTAGCAAAAGGACGTATTTCTAAAGGCTACTTGGGTGTGGGAATGCAACCTGTACGCTTACCAAAGAATCTGAAAACTGCTCTGAATTTAACTTCTGCAACTGGGGTAATTGTCGTTAATGTTGAGCCTTCGGGATCTGCCGATAATGCAGGTGTACTGCTTGGCGATGTTTTGGTAACGTTCGATGGCGTAACTGTTGGTGATACAGGTGATGTGTTGGCACTGCTTAATAATAGCGATCGCATTGGTAAATCTGTCAACGTGCAAGTTGTCCGGGGTGGAGTGTTAATTGAGTTAGCGATCGCAGTTGGCGAACGACCTACTAAGGAAGAATAATGCCAATTTGCGATCGGTTTAACTAGCTTTGTCAAAATTATCGAAATTTTCTATTCATTCGAGCTTCTGAACTTGGAAGTTGCACCTTTTTACTCGAACGTTGAGCTTCTGAACTCGGAAGTTGCACCTTTTTGCTCGAACGTTGAGCTTCTGAACTCGGAAGTTGCACCTTTTTGCTCGAATGTTGAGCTTCTGAACTCGGAAGTTGCACCTTTTTGCTCGAACGTTGAGCTTCTGAACTCGGAAGTTGCACCTTTTTGCTCGAACGTTGAGCTTCTGAACTCGGAAGTTGCACCTTTTTGCTCGAATCGTCATTAGTCATTAGTCATTAGTCATTAGTCATTAGTCATTTGTGTTTCTAAGGACAAAGGACAAAGGACAAATGACAAAGGACATCACTGATTCTACTTTGATATGCAAAAAAATTGTATAACATGGCAAACACAACATTAACTAACATCACTGCTGAATTGACAGCAGTAGCTGCTAAACTACGCGATGTCTGCGACGGGCTACGCCTACGCACTGTGAAAGTGAAAAGCGGCTCTCTAGGAGTCGGTTCTGGTGTCATTTGGCAACCTGACGGACTAATTATTACTAATGCCCATGTGGCAACCAGCAACCGCGCAACTGTGGAATTGGCAGACGGAAAAGTATTTGATGCGGTGCGTACACAATTCGATCCACAGCAGGATTTAGCAGCCCTGAAAATTGTTGCTACTGATTTAACTGCTGCAACTATTGGCAATTCTGAGGCGCTACGAGTGGGTGAATTAGTCTTGGCGGTAGGTAATCCCTTTGCTGAAAGTGGCGCTGTAACAACTGGAATTATCTATGCAAATAATCCACGAGCAGTTATGGCCGATTTGCGCCTGTATCCTGGTAATTCTGGAGGGCCACTTGCCGATTGTCTCGGTCGAGTTGTGGGAATTAACACCATGATTGTTAATGGTTTGGCTGTGGCAGTTCCCAGCAGCACCGTTGAGCGTTTTTTACAGGGAAATAGTCGTCCGCAACTGGGAGTCACACTGCAACCTATACTTTTAGGTAGGCGTAGCTTAGGTTTATTGGTGTTGTCAATCTTACCTGGCAGTGCGGCGGAAACTGCTGGTGTGCAAATCGGCGATGTTTTAATTGGAGTTTCGGGGCGATTATTCACTACCATGAATGATTTAACCAAATATCTCCATGACAGTAAAGGATGTGTGCCGCTACAAATCCTACGCGGTAGACAGCAATTCGTGATTTATGTTGCTGTGCAATCTGAGACAACTGCTGTGGAGGCAACATGATCCGAGTGATGGTAGTTGCTACTTCCCCTGTTGTGCGGGCAGGGTTATCAGCTGTGGTAACTACCAATCCTCGACTGACGGTTGTGGGGAGTGCATCCGATTTGGATGTATTGGCAAGTGAAGTTGGGCAATTACAGCCAGATGTGGTACTGGTAGATTTGAGCGGTAATTTTCAACAAGCGGTGTGGGAAAAATTGCTGATTATTCAAGAACAGCAATATCCATTTGGAATAATCGTCATTGTTGAAGAACTCGACAGTATCGACTTAGAGACGGCGTTACGTTCTGGTATCCGGGGAATATTGCCCAGTACTAGCACAGAGTCAGAAATTGTCGCGGCTGTGGAGGCGATCGCTTTCGGTTTGCTAGTGCTGCACCCGAATGCTGTAGAATTACTGTCTATCCGGGAAAAAGTGGTAACAAATCCTGTACAAAGCTTGACACCACGGGAGATAGAGGTTTTAGGAATGCTTGGGTCAGGGTTGGGAAATAAAGCGATCGCTAAACGTTTACATATTTCTGAGCATACCGTCAAATTTCATCTCTCATCCATTTTTCAAAAGCTCAGTGTCTCCAGCCGCACCGAAGCCGTTGCTGTGGGTGTGCGACTGGGTTTGATTATGCTTTGATCTGTCGTCCTTGGTCATTTGTCCTTTGTCATTTGCAATTACAAAGGACAAATAACTAAGATGCTCTACATTGCCAAAAAAAACTTGCAATTGTTCTCAAAGCGCCCTTTGCCCGTCTGCTAGAGCATCGATTCAGTAATCAAAAATTTAACTCCCCAGCCCCCTTACCTTCTAGGAAAGGGCAGGGTGGTTTCATACGAAAAAAGAAAAATACATAAGTCTTGATTTCTCGTGAAAGTGGCATGGCTTTTTCCCTCACTTCCATTCCTCTCCCCCACGGGGGGAGAGGCTTTGAAACCGAGTTTTAATTTTTCTTTGCTTGTATGAAACCACCCTGCTTCCCTTCTAGGAAAGGGGGAGCTAAACTCCCCTCTCCTACAAGGAGAGGGGTAGGGGGAGAGGTTCTTCGAGGATTACTGAATTGGTGTTCTAGAAAAGTGAGGTGACATACAGCCTCCCATGAGGGCATGGTGTATATATCACATTTGATTCATTACTTGTATGAACATTTTAATGCTATCTTCCACCTTTCCCTACCCACCAACGCGCGGAGGAACCCAAGTCAGGACATTTAATTTACTTAAATACCTAAGTCAACGCCATACTGTTACCCTGGCGACTCAACGCGAGGGCGATGTTACAGACGCAGAAGTAGCAGGATTACGCGATTGTGTGGATCGTCTAGCCATTTTTGAACGTCCGCCAGATTCTCAAACCACCGGAATATTGCAGAAAATACAGCGATTTAGTAGATTTTTGCAGCAGGGGACACCGCCAAGTGTACTCAACCGCTACTCAGTTGAGATGCAAACATGGGTTGATAACTGGGTGGAAGCGGGAAAATGCGATGTAATGACCTGCGAACATAGCGTCAATGAAATTTATGTGCAGCCACATTTTCCTAAACAGCTAAAAACCATCGTTAATGTTCATAGTTCTGTTTACGCTACCTGTCGGAACCAATTAGCAACAGGCATTTCCGAAAATTCACTCAGAGACAAAATTAATCTGCCACTTTTGCGTCGTTATGAGCAAAACTACTGCGCTAAATTTTCAGCAATTGTCGCGACAACAGAAGAAGATAAAATTCAATTACAAGAATTTAACCCCAATAGTGAAATTACAGTTATTCCTAATGGTGTAGATTTAGTTTCTTTCCCTAACCGTACCATCGATCCAGGAGGACATCGCTTAATTTTTATTGGTGCAATGGATAATTTAGCAAATATTGATGCTGTCTGTTTTTTCAGCAACGAAGTTTTGCCAGAAATCCAAAAATTGTATCCCGATACAACTTTTGATATTGTCGGCTCTCATCCGGTGGCAGAAGTTTTAGCACTTGATAAAAAACCAGGAATTAATGTGCTTGGGCGTGTACCTTCGATGGCAGAATATTTACATCAAGCCACCATCTGCGTTGTACCGATGCGAACTGGGTTTGGTATTAAAAATAAAACTTTAGAGGCAATGGCAGCTGGTATACCTGTAGTAGCGAGCGATCGCGGCTTAGAGGGATTAGCTGTAGATGCAGCTAGTCATCCATTACGGGCATTACGAGCCAATAAACTGGCAGAGTACGTCACCGCTATTAGTCAACTATTCGATCGTCCACATCTGCGTTCAGAATTGTCTCGCAACGGCAGACAACTGGTAGAAACAGAATTTACTTGGGATATTGCTGGTAAAAGCTATGAACAAGTTTGTCTTGGGACACAGTAATACTAATTAGTCATTAGCACATACATAAAACTTTCTTGTCTCTGTGGGACAAATATGTGTAGAGACGTTGCATTACAACGTCTCTATATCGGTTGTGCAAATTATCTTATCTAAATCGTATTGGTTTTTAGTTAGCTGGTGAATAAGCACGTCAATTATTTTCAAACTTAGTCGAATAACCTAACACAAGTAATTTCTTTTGCTTACGTTTCTTCTTATTTTTGATAGTAATCAAATAATTATCAACGTAGCGAAAAGCAGCTGCACCGTCGTAATCAGCAATAGCGATCGCTTGCAAGAAAACCTTTGAAGGAATTTCAAACCCTAAAAATTTTTCTGTTAAGATTAATAAATCTTCATCTGTGGCAGGAAAAGTAGTTTCTTCTGCCCCTTCCGAATCAGAAAATATATCATCAATTAATGCTTTATACACTTTGTACCTCCCCAAAAGCATAAGATGCAAAGCCTGTAATGAAGTTTAGCTGCTGATCGCGAGTTTGTAAGTTAACAGGGAGTTCAGTACCAGCACATCCGATTTCCCGTAAAATTTCTAAACAATAAGCACCGAGTTGAGTGTATGGAGCTTGCTCCAATTCTTGAGCTACTTCTAGAGCCATCTCCAGATTGACTTGGATAACCGTCTTTACAGGGTTGGTCATAAATACGCCCTAATAAACTGGATGCTCTAAGTTTTGATCGCAAACGCAAATAGCGTAACGGTGTTTTTGCGGAATTTATGAAGAAGGGAAATTAAAATATCAGCGCATTTGCGGTAATGTACCCAAAGTTATGCAAACTAGGCCCACTAGGCAATTCCTATCTACGTGCGATGCCTGTCTAAATACGTATAAATGTGTACATATATTCCAATCTTATTGCCAATATACTTTCTTTTTGTGGGATAGATTAAAAAGCCCACCCCATAATATTGGATAATTTATCTATTATAAATGCCTGATATCTAGTTTTGCAGAGTAGTTTAACAACAGAGGCAGGAGGCAGATCGCTTTTAGCGTCTCCCCTTGGGAGAAGGCAGTTATTACAGGAAGAATACTGTCCTCAGCAAGTGTTTAAGTTAAGAACACCAATATCTTTGCCACAGTTGGATTGCAATATGGTGGGGGTCTGTCTCTTGTGCGTCTGGTAGAGAAGCCACTACTAAATTGTATCCCTCCTGCCCCTTGCCTTCTTCATGCTTTGATCTTAACTTTAGACCAGACACCATTTTCATCTTCATCATATTGCTGGTGAATAGTCTCCCAAGCAGCTTGTTCGGCTGCGAGTTCGTCACTTTTTTCTTTGAATACAGCATTATAGCGCTCAATGAATGTACTCTGGGCTTCATCAGAAAGATGAGCGCGAACTTCAGGAGACAAGTCTGCGGGACTGTTGCACTGTCCAGAACAAGAACGAGCCAGAGTTTTCTCAATTGTGTGAATTTCTTCGCCACCAGCATTTTCGAGCAGCAATTGGAACTCACCGGTGCGATCGCTCGGAACTTCTGCCATTACGAAAAATTCGCCAGCTTGTAAGCGAGTTTGGTAGATAGCCGCTTTATCTTCTGGCATTCCCAAAGTAGTTAGAACTGATACTAGACCGGCACCTGCACTACCTGCGATCGCTCCACTAGCAGCCCCCAACAGCACTGCACCAATAGGACCTGCTGCCACGATTGGGCCGACAAAGGGAATAAACAATACGCCTACACCCGTAAGCAAGCTGAGAAAGGAACCAAACTAGGAACCAAAAACTGCTCCTGTTCTCAAACCTCCGAGAATCACATCTTTTTTACTAATGAAGCCAGCGATTCTGGTTTCTGACTGAAAATTCCTGCCCATGACCGAAATACGATCTCTAGGCACACCCCTGTCTAATAAACGTTGAATTACATCATCAATTTGCTTCTGCTCTTTGAATACAGCAGAAATAGTACGTTCTGCTTTATATACTTCTGGCATTTAAAAACTCCTTGTATTAGTATTATTTTCTTTTTGCAATGAAGATGATATGATCGATCAATTTTGGATTTTAGATTGACTGCATTCATCAGGGGGAGCCACTGCGGTAGAGGGATTCCCTGGCATAAAGAAGCCAGCCGTATGGTTGGAGCTCCCGACTTGAGAGGACTGGCGTCAAGTGGCGTTGGCGCATGAACCAATTTTCAATTCTAAAATCCAAAACTGGCAGGGTGAATGAGTAGATGCAGGCAGATTAATCCTTTCACATCAATTGAGGGAAGAATCGGTCCTCCCTCAATTGATTTCACATGCAGCTATCCTTAACTCAGATGTATGAGTGTGAAGCTATACACCTACGGGAGTCTTAGCCCCTGCTGCTGGCTGTCTACCATCTGCATCTATTGCTTCGCCTTCAATAAATGAACGCAGCATCCAAGCTATCTCTTCATGCTGTTCGAGTAGTCCAGTCAAAAAGTCGGCAGTTCCCTGATCGTGGAACTTTTCACCAGACTGATCCACATGGTCTCTCAAATTACGAATAACCTGCTCGTGATCGTCCACTAAATTAGCTACCATTCCTGTGGCAGTGGGTACACTACCAGCATGTTCCTTGAGGGTAGCAATCTTGAGAAATCCCTCCAATGAGCCAACTGGATAACCGCCCAAAGCACGAACCCGCTCTGCCAAAGCATCGATATTTAGAGTCAGTTTTTGGTAGTGTTCTTCCCAAAGCTGGTGCAAAGAGCGGAACTGAGGACCTACGACATCCCAGTGGTACTTTTTGGTTTTTACCAGCAGTAAATAGGCATCTGCCAAATCTTGATTTAACAGATTAATTACACCTTGACGCTGTTCGTCTGTCAAACCAATGTTTATCGCACGCATTGTTTTCCATCCCTAAGCAAACTTATCTATTAATTTGCCAAATTTTCCACACGCTCCACATCAACCAAAGGAAACATTCATGAGTTGAGATTAATCATCACATTCCATAGCTATACTTACACCTTAATAGGGATGAACATATTTTTATATTTAATTGTAAATTGCGATCGCCACATTAAAAAGTAGCAATGGGTCACTGCTTTGATGCAATCACCCATTACTACCAAAAAATTACTAAGGTATTAAATCTGTTATTTCCCTGTAACTTTGTCCAACACATTCTTTATATTTTCTTCTACAGAGGTAGCACCCTGGGAATTTTCTGGACGCTTCTGCTTGTCAATATCAGCCGCTCCTTGAACCTCATTAAGTCCTTCGTTAGTCTCCTTTTGAGTCTTTTTCAATCCTTCTGGTGGTTCTTTAGCGGCTTCATCAGTTTTGGCCTGAATGTCAAGCAGTTGTGTAGTACCTTCGGTGGGATTACTTTGGTAGCTATCGATTGCAAAAGCAGGAAAAGCATTAGAGAATAATACCAGGGCACAAGTAAAAGCCACTAATATAAAACGTACTGGACGTAAAATAGATAAAACAGAAGCGATCGTCTTCATTGGAAATCCTCGATAACAGCTTTTACAACGCAGAACTTTTACTGAAAGAGCGTAAGTATATATCTTTACTAAGCACTTTTAAGCACTAATAAAACTGGCAAGCTCCGCTTCAATTTAAAAGTTCTTCAAAAACGAACCTGACGAAGAAATCTCTTTTGTCTTTCTGCATTGGGTTAGTAAAGGATAATAAGCAAATACCACCTTAACTTTTTAGCAAAATCATTAGATTTCATAATTGAAATTCTTCGTTTCCGGTTCCCTGTTTACACTTTTACTTGGAAAAAGCGAACGTCTGCATCAATCTCTAGAATGAACTTGACTGCATCTTTAGTTGTAATAAAATCAGTCTCTAGGTATATCGACTTAATCTGGTTTTGGCAGGTTAATGATTCCACTATTTATGTTCAGTTAGCTCGACTTTATCCAATCAAAAGAATTTAAGTAATATGCACCTGAGAGGATATTTGTAAAGTATTAATTTATATAAAGATTCTCCTTAATCCCCTTTCATAAAAGGAAAAAAATAAATCTTTTCTTTAAACTTGATAAGTGTTCCTTATTACCTCTTCTATTGAACTTAGGCGATGGAACATTTCTATTAATTCATGGGATCTTGTTTTTCGCTTTGCCAGCAGCACTTTTAACGGCGTTAAATAATGAACATCTGGGTCATCTTCTAAAGCAACTTCGGCTGCTTGTAAGACTTTTGTCGCATTCTCAAAAATATCTTCGTTTTCAAACGCTTTTTTTGCAGAAAGTTGGTGTAATGCTGCATCGGGTACAGTTGCTCTACCTTGCAAGGTTTTATCTAACACCAAACCTTTCAATAATATCAGCAAAGCTGCATAGATTAAAAAATCATCACAACTATCACAAGCCTTAAATTCAATGCGTCCCACTTCAGCCGGAATCCGGGCAATTTTTGTTAAGGCAGGTATGCTATTAATCAGTTGTTCTTCTTTTTGAACAAAAACTAGAGTAGCTGGTCTTTTTCCAGTTCTGATAAATGTTCGTACCGATAGTCCATCCCATAAACCTCCATTATAAAAGGGAGAACTATAACTAAAAGGAACGATATAGGGACTGTAATAAGTTAACTTTCTGCCAATATCAATCACATCTTTAGTTGACAAATCTGCCACTGAAATATTTAAATCTGGCCCATAAGATACCATGTGAATATTAGCAGTTTGTTCGTCAGGATAAGCTTCTAACTGTTTGATTTCATAATTGTTTAATGGGGGTTGAGGCTCAAAAGCTGGATTGTAGGGATTGAAACTAACCAAAACTGGTGATAAGCTAAAGTCAGCGGCAACCTCACGTAGCAAGTCAAAACTTTCTGATAATTCAGTAATAGCGCCTTGAATATTAGAATGGATAGTTGTTCTAATTTCAATACCTTTAACATGACAGTCTATCACTTCATCAGAATCTGCAAATCTTTCAAATCCCTCAATGTACCATCTCTTCATCTTAATACCCGCATCGCCAACACGGAGTTGAGGATAGTCACTGGGGTATGTAGGTAGCCTTTCAATAATTTGATTGAAATCAGCAAATTTTGTGTGGGAAAAATCAGCAAACTTTCCCTCATTATTCAAGAAAGCGACTTCATGTTCAATGCCAAAGAAAAACATTATATATACCTTAATTTTTTAGAGTTAACTAATTTCACTAATGCCAAGCGATCGCAATCTTATAGAGAAGCAAGTAATATCATGTTCGGTAAAAGACTTATCATTAAGAGCGCAGTGATCTGGGGGAAAGAGGGTTTTAAGATTTTTGCATAGATGCCCGGAATAATAACTAATCAAGCGGACATGATATAACATCAGTAAACGATTCATTAGAGAAAAGCTTCAGCGATATTTAGCTGGCAGGTTCGCATACTTAGAAAACTCCATCATTCTGTGGCGCAAATTACAGTCTTGAACCTTATGAATATTTGAGATACTCCAATCAAATTCACTTTAAGTAAGTAGAAAACTTCTCAACAATCTTACAAGTGGATTTTACCTTAAGACCGACTATTACGATTTGAAAACTTCTCTGATTTATTTTTCTGTGCTGCTTCTACTATCTTCATAGTCACTGCTTAGGGTAGCGTAGTAGTGACTGAGGAAAGCTTAAGACGTGAGTTTATGACAAGTATTGTTCAATCCCCCTACAGCAGCGAACAGATTGCCGCTTGGTTGCGTGGACTGCTTACTATTGCTTGGGCTGATGGTAATTTTGACGATCAAGAACAGGAATTAATTGCCAGCATCACCAAAAATGAATTAGCTCCTAAGATTAAATGCGACTCTCTAGAGATAATTACCCCAGAGGAATTAGCCGCAGCCTTGGGTAAAGGTACACCAGCCGCGGAAAATTTCTTAAGGACAGCGGTGATGGTAGCGATCGCAGATGGTACTTATTCTCCCAGCGAAGATGAGGTTCTGCAACAGTTCTGTCAAGCTTTGGAACAGCCAGAGAATTTACTAGAAGCCCTTCGCCACACTCTGGAATACCCACAGCAAATTATCCCCACTATCGCCAGCACTGGGCTGACAAAGCGTCAAATCAATGCCCTACACTCCCTGCAAGACTGGCTTGATGGGCTAGATATCCAAGACCCAAGGGTAGCCCGCTTTTTGTGTAAAATGATTCCCGCCCAGTGTCCCTTTGAACGAGATATCACCTTATTTGGACGCAAGATTGTGCATATTCCACCGATGTGTAAAATTAACCCGTTATATGAGCAACTGGTAGGCTTACGTTTCCGTGCCCTCTCCTATTTAGCAGATAAATGCGGTGAAGATGTTTCACCATATATTTGAGTAGGGATAGGCTGAGGGAGAATTCCCAACTCCTAACTCTTGTACAGACGGGATTAATTGCGTCTCTAAATATTATGCGATCGTTGTTAGTGTAAGTCTTGCGGCTGGCAGTTTTCTGGCGTTTTTGGCTGGTTGGTGGATTCCCGTTATCCCTTCATTGTTGGCTTTTGCAGGTTCTGCGTTAGCGAAGCTCACTGAAGGTATCGCACTCACTCAGTATATTGCCCAAAGTGCTACCGAGATGCGAAAAACCCTCGGTCGCTATCTAACTAATGAAATCGTCGCCAATATCCTCGAAACTCCTTCTGGGTTAAAGCTAGGGCAGGGTGGTTTCATACAAGCAAAGAAAAATTAAAACTGGGTTTCAAAGCCTCTCCCCCACGGGGGGAGAGGAATGGAAGTGAGGGAAAAAGCCATGCCACTTTCACGAGAAATCAAGACTTATGTATTTTTCTTTTTTCGTATGAAACCACCCTGCTTCTGGGTTAAAGCTAGGGAGAGAATACCGAAAATTTACGGTTCTCGTATCTGATTTAAGAGGATTCTCAGCTTTTTCTGAAGAATTGCCATTTGAAGAAGTAGTAAAGATTTTGAATCTTTATTTGGGAATAATGACAGATGTGATTAACCAGTATAAAGGCACGATTAATGAGTTTATGGGTGATGGAATTTTTGTGGTATTTGGTGCGCCAATTAGTCGCAAAGATGATTCTCAACGAGCGTTCGCCTGTGCTATTGCCATGCAATTGGCAATGGAGCAAATGAATTTCCCAATTCTGGAAATGGGAATTGGGATTAATACAGGCGAGGCTGTGGCGGGGAATGTTGGTTCGCAAAAACGCGCTCAATATACAGTTGTTGGCAGCCATGTTAATTTGGCTGCTCGAATTGAGTCTTATACCGTCGGAAGACAGATTTTAATTTGCGTCTACGCAATTCTCAATGCACTGCGTCAGCTTGGGTGAGATTAAGGCATCAATATTGAAATGGTAATAAAGGGAGGTGTATTTAAATAGGGTAAACCGAAAAAGTAGGTAGTCTAGCTTTTTCTAAAACAGTAACAATTGTTGCTGATACAACCAGGCGATCGCGATAAGATTTTGGACTTAAGCCCGATCTAACTCCAATAACTCCTTAATAATTCGTAATTCATAATTTATGGTATCAAGCAACTAAGTTGAGTTATGGAGATAAAAATATGATTTTTTCTACAACTGAAATTCAATTACATCCCAAAGACAAATGAAAAACGTAAGCAGATTTCAAAGACTAGTAGAACTTGCAAACGATCATGGAATTATTTGCCAGCCAACACCAGAAGAATGCTTGATTGCAACCTTGCCTGGAGACGATGATTTCTTATTAGCTTTTACTTGGTCTAGTACTATTGAGGGAGAGCCACCAGAGCATGAATTAATTGCAATTAGCGTACAAGATATAGTCAAAGAAGTTACCGTTGCAGCTTGGCAGATTCCTTTTTATTTATTCGGAAACGTTTTAAGACAAGCTCAGATGCTTGTCGCTGCCCACAAAGATTTTGTTAGCTAATCCCTCTTTAATCACTATCGGTAGAGAAAAATTTAAAACCCTTATTTCTCATGACTTTTATCAAAGAAGGCAGGAGGCAGAGGGCAGGAGGCAGGGGGAAAACTGCCCGACGCTCGCGGACTCGCTAACGCTGCGCTATCTACCTCCTGCCGCGACGCCTTGGGAGCAGGGGTTTAAGACCTCACCGTTTATACGGCGCAAACAAAAAGGGAGGGGTCTGAATCCTCTCCCAATTGTTCCTTCGCATAGCTGCCTCCTGCCTCCTGCCTCCTTCAACAATTTAGACGTAGGTTGGGTTGAGGAACAAAACCCAACACCCAAAGACCTTAGAAAAGTTGGGTTTCACTTTGTTCAACCCAACCTACATTTATTTTTCTTTCTCCAAGGTGATAGAAGAGGGCTAATACCAATTCTTTATGAAGACGCATAGAAAGAACCCCACCGCCTACGGCATCTCCCCGATGTCTTGGGGAGGTTGGGAGGGGTCAAAATAATGTGCAACTTCACAGAGAATTAGTATAAGAGATAAGCTATAGCTAAAAACTGCTATCCTTGTCCCCTGTGGCAGGGATTTTTATTTGAATTATTGCTTTAAAATTTAGAAACTATTCTCTGTTGACGGCTCATCAGTTATCACTATACTAAACGCTGTAAGTTAAAAAATTAAAGCTGTAGTATAGCTGTAGCCACATAGGTTAGGACAGTGTTGATTGCTCAAAGCTTTAAAGCAACTGGGTTTTTACTCAGCACTCAGCACTCAGCACTCAGCACTCAGCACTCAGCACTTTGCTATAACTACAGAAGAAGTTGTAGTTAATAACGTTCCTATTGTGACAAGTAAGGTTTAAGCTTTTATTATTACAAATTAAACCATATTTATCAATAAGCACAGTGCGATAAGTAAGGCTTAAGTTGTTGTTACTACAGCTTAAGCTGTTATTATCGATTCTCAAGCTGTGGTTAAGGGACTTCCAAGTGCTATAAGTAACGCTTAAGCTGTTATTATTACAGTTGAAGTTGTACTTATAAACGTTCAAATTGTCATTAAGAGACAAGAAGTTAATCTTCTCAGTCTTCATCTCCTTTCATAGATTTTTAACCGCCTGCTACTTAAATGCTACTTAAAACGCTAGCCTAAGAGAATCCAGCCACTTACATACATTGCATCATGTTACCTAAACCCAAAAAGCACTGGACACCTTCAAATTGGGCAACTTGGAAGCCTTTCGGGATTGGCGAACAGTACCCTAACAACTATTGGGAGGTATTTCGGGCAATTTGGCTGTCTCGTGACAAACTACCATACACGTGGAATATCTTAAATAAAGGTGTCTGCGATGGTTGTGCTCTCGGAACAACCGGGATGAAGGATTGGACTTTAGATGGTATTCATCTTTGCAATGTCCGGTTGCGGTTGTTGCGGATGAATACGATGCCAGCTTTTGACCCTGTGCTATTGGAGGATGTTTCGCAGTTGCAAAAGCAAAAAAGTGCCCAATTACGAGACTTGGGACGGCTTCCTTACCCAATGATTCGTCAACGCGGGGAAAAAGGCTTTCGCCGTGCGAGCTGGGATGAAGCTTTAGAAGTAATTAGCGATCGCATCCGCACTACTACACCAGACCGTCTCAGTTTCTATGTTACCAGTCGTGGTACTGTCAACGAAACTTATTATACCACCCAAAAAGCTGTACGAGCAATGGGAAGCAATAATATTGATAATGCTGCCCGCATTTGCCATTCTCCCAGTACAGCAGGATTGAAAGCTGCTTTGGGTGCTGGGGCTACCACCTGTTCTTATAAAGACTGGATTGGCACTGATTTATTAGTCTTCATTGGCTCCAATGTTGCCAATAATCAGCCTGTTACTGTTAAGTATCTCCATTATGCCAAGAAAGCTGGCACTAAGATTGTAGTTATTAATACTTACCGGGAGCCAGGAATGGAGCGCTACTGGGTGCCCTCAATTGTAGAAAGTGCTGTTTTCGGTACAAAGTTTGCCGAAGACTTCTTCTTAATTAATATGGGCGGGGATATAGCATTTTTAAATGGCACTATTAAACATATAATTGCTAACAATTGGGTAGACCAGTCATTTATAAATGAATACACAGTTGGCTTTGCTGAACTCAAAGCATCGTTAGAAAATCAATCTTGGGAAGAATTAGAACGGCTTTCTGGTACATCCCGCGAGTCAATGTACGCCTTTGCCAAAATGGTCAAAGAAGCTAATAAAGCCGTATTTGTTTGGAGTATGGGCATTACTCAGCATGAATGCGGCGAAGATAACGTGCGAAGTATCATTAATCTAGCTCTTACCAAAGGTTTTGTCGGTCGGGAAGGCTGCGGTTTAATGCCAATTCGCGGTCACTCTGGGGTGCAGGGTGGTGCAGAGATGGGATGTTACGCCACAGTATTTCCTGGTGGTAAACCCATCACTCCAGAAAATGCTGTCCAATTGAGTCAACATTGGGGCTTTGAAGTGCCGACAAGTAAAGGTTTAATTGCTCCAGAAATGATTCACGCTGCACATCAGGGGAATTTAGATGTGTTGTTTTCTGTGGGTGGGAATTTTTTAGAAGTGCTGCCAGAACCAGATTATGTAGAAGCAGCGCTGAAGCAAATACCTCTACGGGTACATATAGATATTGTTCTCTCCAGCCAAATGTTGGTGGAACCTGCTGATACTGTGGTGCTATTACCTGCGACAACTCGCTACGAAATCCCAGGAGGAGTTACAGAAACTAACACCGAACGCCGGGTAATTTTCAGTCCAGAAATTCCGGGGCCGCGGATTGGAGAAGCGCGTCCTGAGTGGGAAGTATTTTTAGAATTGGCAAGGCGGGTAAAACCAGATTTGGCAGATAAGCTGACTTTTGCTGACACAGCTGCTATCCGTCAAGAAATTGCTCAAGTCGTCCCGCAATATGCTGGTATTCAACACTTACAGCAAGCTGGCGATCAGTTTCAATATGGTGGCTCACATTTGTGCTTTGGTTGGAATTTCCCGACAGCCGATGGGAAGGCACACTTTGGGGTATTATTGCCACGCCAAAGAGAATTACCAGAAGGTTATTTTTTATTAGCAACGCGCCGAGGCAAACAATTTAATAGTATGGTGCAGGAACGCAAGGATGCAATTACTGGGGCGATGCGAGAGGCGGTGTTAATGAATGCTGCTGATGCTGCACAGTTAGGTTTAAAAGATTGCGATCGCGTCATTCTTAAGAATGATTTAGGCGAGTTATGCTGTCAAGTCTACATTGCGCCAATTCAGTCAGGAAACTTGCAAGTACATTGGCCAGAAGGGAATGTGCTACTAGATAAAAGTAAGCGATCGCTCGAAGGTGTACCCGATTATAATGCGATCGTGCGGTTGGAAAAAGAATGCGACAAATAATAGACCATTTGTAGAGACGCGATTCATCGCGTCTTTACTTTACCCAAGGATGTATTAGACATCTCCAGAAATGATGTATTGACCCTGACTGCACAAGGCTTTTATCTTCTTTTTCGGAGATGTCTATTGCAATCATTAATTGAATTGGTATAATCAAGCGGACATGATATAATATGATATTCGGTAAAAAACTTATCATTAAAAGCGCAGGGGGCAGGGGGCAGGGAGCAGGGGGAAAGAGGGTTTTAAGATTTTTGCATAGATGCCTGGAATAATAACTAATAGACATCTCCAGAAATGATGTATTGACCCTGACTGCACAAGGCTTTTATCTTCTTTTTCGGAGATGTCTAATCTAGCGGACATGATATAACTCGCATCAAGACTACCGCAAAGATGAGTATCTCTGCGGTAGTTCTAAGTTAACCACTATTAAAGTAGAGCAAAAACAACCAGGTCTAGCTTAACTAGCATATTTTGAGTTATCCCCAATTCTAGAAAGCTATTGAAAGTTATTGGACTTGACTAACCCATTGCTTGCACCACAGTCAGCATGAAATTAATCCGCTGCTCAAATTCTAGATTTTTGATCGATGCAACAAATTCATCCGTTTCACCAGGTAGTTGATAGTCAGACGGAACTTGAATAATGCTTCCATCCTCCATACCTTCTGCCAGCAGCAGCCAAACGTCTAATCTGGCATTGGCACTTAGAGCATTATAGGCTTGGCTGATCTCGTTAGCTGCACCATTAATAATGTCGCGTTGCCCTTGTAGTTGCTGTTCAGGAGACAACTCCAGGAATTTGTCAAACACTGCTTTAGCAGGGACTTCTATCCTTTCAGGAGGTGCAGGCTGTAGCTGCTCTTTAAGATCCAAATAACCGAACCAAAGTAAGCCTAGCTGAGTGTCTACATCAAAGCGTTTAAAATTTTCTAAAGCCGGTTTTGTTGCTTCATCAACTGTGTAAGTCATAAAAAACTCCAACTAAGTTAAGGGTATTCTGATTTCCTCAGTTACTTACTGAGCAAATTTGCTTTCAGTGCTTCATACAACTTAACGAACAAATACAGATAGATAACCCTACTTAGGGTAGGTATAGAACTTATTACATAAGACAGATATAGATAACTGAAATTGCTAGTTACAAAAATGTCTGCTTCGATGTATGAAAAGCAAAGATAAATGTTAAAACTTAAAGTAGCGTCTGTGACAGTAAGCGATCGCTTGAAAAGGTTCCTGATTATAATGCAATAGTACGCTTAGAAAAGCAAACCTAATATTAACGCTTTCCGATTGCGACGTTCAAATTAACATCACTCCAAAACTTGCAGCCATGTCTGTCGCCAAAGATTTTGAAACCCCAGAAGATGTTATATTTCCACCAGGGGATTTAGAAAGTAACGAACCACCATTGGAAACATACTTACATTTGCAGCAAATGCTGCTATTAATAAAATGTCTTGATTGGTGGTGGCGAGATCGCAATCGCTTTAATGACTACTTTGCTGCGGGGAATCTTAGCATTCATTACAGTCCACGCCAGCGTAAATCCGAAGACTTTCGGGGGCCAGATTTCTTTGTCGTTTTAAATACTGAACGCAAACCCCGTGATAGTTGGGTTGTTTGGGAAGAAGATGGCAAATATCCGAATTTGATTATAGAACTGCTTTCAAAGTCAACCGCAGCGACCGACAAGGGCTTAAAAAAACAAATTTATCAAGATATCTTTCGCACTCCTGAATATTTCTGGTTTGACCCCAAGAATCTAGAATTTGCTGGGTTTATTTTGGTGGGTGGTACGTATCAACCTATAGAACCCAACCCACAAGGATTGTTGTGGAGTCAGCAGCTAAGTTTGTACTTGGGCGTTCATGAAAATCAATTACGCTATTTCAATGCGGAAGGACAGTTAATGCCCACACCTGAAGAAATTGCCCAGTGGGAAGCGGAACACGCCCAACAAGAAAGACAACGTGCTGAACAAGAAAAGCAACGTGCTGAACGCCTAGCAGCAAAACTGCGAGAATTGGGTGTTGACCCAGATACGATTTAAAGTATGTAGACTTGCTTTAAAAATTATGGAAGCTCAAGCAAAGGAAATCAAGAATTACTTAACATATAACGGTATAAATCCTTTATTTGAGTGGTTTGACTCTTTGCGAGATATGAAATCTCCTTTAGCCGATCGCTTGAAGGAGTTCGTGATTATAATGCGATCGTGCGTCTGGAAAAACAAACCTAGATGTTAAAACTCAAACTACTGCTACGGTAAGTTTTTATCACCCATATCACCCTAAAACTTTCAGCCATGTCCGCCACCAAAGATTTTGAATTCCCAAATGATGTAATATTTCCTCTAGGGGATTTATATAGTGACGAACCACCTTTGGAAAGTGAATTACATCTACGCCAAATAATTCTGCTATTACAATCTTTGGAATTGTGGTGGCGAAATCGCAATGACTTTTACGCTGCGGGTAATCTAACAATTTACTACAGTCAACGCCAGCGGCGGTCAGAAGAATTCCGGGGTCCCGATTTTTTTGTAGTGCTGGGATGTGAACGCAAAGTTCGTAAAAGTTGGGTTGTTTGGGAAGAAGACGGGAAATATCCTAACATAATTGTAGAGTTCCTCTCGGATTCTACAGCGGCAACTGACAAGGGTTTGAAAAAACAAATTTTTCAAGATATCTTTCGCACACCAGAATATTTTTGGTTCGATCCCAATAATTTAGAATTTGCTGGCTTTATCTTGATTGGCGGGACTTATGAACCGATAGAACCTAATCCTCAAGGATGGCTGTGGAGTCAGCAATTAAATTTGTACTTGGGTGTTTATGAACATAAATTGCGCTATTTCACTGCGGAAGGAAATCTAATTCCCACACCTGAAGAAGCCGCTGAACAAGAACGACAACGCGCTGAACAAGAACGACAACGCGCTGAACGCCTAGCAGCCAAATTGCGAGAACTGAACATTGACCCAGAAAATTTATCGTAAATTAAAGGGTTTAAGACCCCTCTCTTGCAAAGTCAGAGCCACTCCGCCTCCGATCAGTTTCAGTTAGGGTTTAAATAAGAGTCTGAAAATGTCTTTAATGTGTGAATTTTGTTAGCGCAGCGTTAGCGAGTCCGCGAGCGTCATTTTAAATTATTAAAATGCCAGCCCTACAAGCATAATTACAAATTAGGATCATTTATTCTCGACAACTTCCAGACCTGTCCTAGCTACTGATTTAATATCAACATTCTGATTGTTTAGCAGCACTACTATAATGGTTTTTTCATTGGGTAAATATGCAAGCAATGTTGCGAAGCCATAAGCTATACCACTATGCCCAATTGCTTTTGCCAAAGGAGATGAAAACCTTTCTACACCCAACCCATAGCTATAGTCTGCGCTATTATCTTTAAATTTCAGCATTTCTTTCATCATTTTTGAGGAAAGTAAGGTTTTTTTGACAAATAACGCTTTGGCGAACTTGGCTAAATCCTCTGCTGTTGAAACCAATCCACCATCTCCCAAACCATTACCATCATTGACTTCGGCGTAGCTATCTAGCTTACCATCCTTATTGCGATCGCCATAACCTGTAGCGACTTCTCCAATTGTTGGTTCGCGCAATTCCGTAAAGGTATGTTTTAATCCTAATGGTTTTAAAATCTGACTGCGGATTGCTTGGGCGAGAGTTCCCCTAGTGATATTTTCAACAATCAGTTCCAAAAGAATGTAGTTGCAATCAGTATAAATAAATTTTTCTCCAGGATTTGCCTGCGGTTCTTCTTGATACATATACCGAATAGCTTCTCTGGCTGTCCAAGGCTGTGAGCGACTTCTTTTCGCCGTAGCTTGAATAAACTCTTTTGTTTCTAGGTATTCAGCGACACCACTAGTGTGGTTAAGCAGTTGACGAACTGTAATTTTATCGCTGTTGACAATATGAGGAGTGATGTCTCTTGGTAAGTAGGTTGCGATCGCTCGGTCTAATTCTATCTTCCCTTGTTCCACTAATTTCAGCACAACCACCGCCATAAAAGTTTTACTCATACTGGCAATAGAAAAGCCATCTGTGGGTTTAATCCGGGTTTTAGTTGACAAGTTCCTAACACCAGATGCTCCCAGCCAAGAACCTTTAGGTGTAGTAATATACATTACTGCACCAGGTATTTTCTGTTCTACAATTATCTCATTTAAAAGTTTCTGTAGTTGAGAACTTTTTCCTACGGTAGACGTAGATATGACTTGTTTAGCAAGAGATTTTTCAATTACTCTCCGACTAATGTTATTAGCCACTAAATATCCTGTAAAACCAAGGAAAATTACAAAGACTATTGCAAATAAAATTTTACTGAAAGCCAAAAATCTTAGGTTCATTTTAATTCCTAAACAGAAACATAGCCGATCTAGCTCAACTGCACAAAGTAATTGGTAAGCATCAACCTGACATCTGACATATAAATAGCATTACTTTGTTTCCAGATTAGTATCAAAATTTCAATTCACCAACTTTTACAAATATGAGAATGCCAACTAAAAGCAAAACCAAAGCCACTGTTTGGGTAGTGGAAAAAGGTCAAGTACGGCCTCGTTTAGATCATCTCACTACTGAGGAACCTTTGGAAATTCGTCTTGTTCCTTTCCAGAAGACGGTAGCTGTAACAATGCGGACACCAGGGGCAGATTTTGAACTAGCAGCTGGTTTCCTTTACAGTGAAGGAGTCGTTAGCCGCAGAGAAGATATCCGACGTATCAGCTACTGCGTAGATGGTGAGCAGCGCCATAATATTGTAAATGTGGAACTGCGGGATGGGTTGATTCCAGATTTACAGCCTTTGGAGCGCCATTTCTACACAAGTAGCGCCTGTGGGGTGTGTGGTAAAGCTAGCCTTGAGGCTTTGCGTCTGCGGGGATGTCCAGTAATTTCTTCTGGACCAACGATAACACCTGAGATCGTATACAGCCTACCAGACAAACTCCGGGCTGCTCAAGGTATTTTCACTGCAACAGGGGGTTTGCACGCTGCGGCTATCTTTGATGCTCAAGGACAACTGTTAAACCTGTGGGAGGATGTTGGGCGACACAATGCTTTGGATAAATTGATTGGTACAGCTTTGCTCAGTGATGAATTACCTTTAAATAATTGTATTGTCCTAGTTAGCGGACGCTCTAGTTTTGAGATTTTGCAAAAGTCTACAACTGCTGGAGTTCCCATTGTCTGTTCTGTTTCAGCTCCCAGTAGTTTGGCGGTTTCTGTCGCCAAGGAATTCGGGATTACCTTAATTGGATTCCTGCGCGGAGAACGGTTCAATATTTACACTGGTTTGCAAAGAATAAACGCTGCTTAAGAACACTTTCGTAGGTGTGTTACCGCGAAGCGTAACGCACCGCAAGTATTGGGATGGTGCGTTAGCCAAGGGCATAACGCACCCTACGTAACTGTTTCAATCACCAATTGATGCCCTTTGTGAAGAGGCGCGTATTTACCTAGTGTGAGTCCGCATTTCCCAGTCATAATTTTGACTTTCCATAGATACCTATTGTTGCTCCATGACTGCCGCTTTACAATTAGCCAAAAGGAGAAAGCCTGCTGTTGGCATTGCCCCTTCGCTCTTTTGCGGAGGTATTGTTTATCGCCCTAAAAAAGTTTTTTAATATTCCGAATGGCTCAAGTAGGAGTAAACTACGACATAGTTTACTTGGTAATACTGAGCAATGTATAGAAAGACTAAAAGATTTACTGCTATTTTTCTATTGGTGTTTTTTCTGGTTGTTTCTATCAACTTTTCTGCGATCGCTCAAGATAGTTCAGGTATCCCTTCTGTGAATTTTGCATCGTCTCGCGCTTGTTATGTTCCTGCAAATCTCACAACTGAACGAGTCATTGCTGATAACGATCGCAGCCAAGTTGTTAAGATGGGCGATCGCATCAGGGTAAAAGTTAAAGGATTGTCAGCAGCAGCCACAAGTGCAACGCCTAAAGGCAATTCATTCGATCCTCGCCAATTAGTGTTATATCTGAATGGCTATCAGCTAGAGAATGTCCACGGAGAACCAGTCAGCGTCATTGAGGAGGGTGAAGATCAAAAGAAAACTCTTAATAATGATTGGTTAGCCTTTCAGCTTGAACGTACTGATGTATCTGAAACTGCATGGAATTCGCTGCTTGGTGGCAGGCCCAAATATAGTATTGATACGATAGTTGGGGTAGGCTGTCCCGGCAAAGTTGCGATTTTGGTGAGCGATCCTTTGTCACCTCCTCAATTAAAAATAGTTCTGTTATCATGGCGATTTTGGCTGTGTCTGCTTCTAGTTATAGCTATTATCTTGATATTTATCAGATATGGTCGAGACAGTCTACGTAGCCCTGGAATAGAAGGAATGTACTCTAAAAAAGAAGTAATCAATGGTCAAGAAAGGTCGATTACAAAAGAGTTTATACCTAAAAAGGAAGCTCGTTCAGGAATTGCTAAGTTTTTTATTGGTTCAGATGAAGAGTATAGAAATCCCTTCAGCTTATCGATATCTCAACTTGCTTTCTGGACATTTCTAATTTTTTCTGCTTACTTGATTATCTACGGCATAACAGGAGATTACACCAATATTTTAACTGGACAAACACTAGTTTTATTAGGAATTAACTCTGTAACTGCATTCGGTACTTCGTTAATTGATGGGCAGGGGAATGAGAAAAATAGAAAAGGTAGTCAAAGCGTTTCTCAAGGTTTTTTTAACGATATCTTATCGGATATTAATGGAGTCAACTTTCATCGATTCCAAACATTTATTTGGACAGTTGCCATCGGACTGTTTTTTGTTTGGGAGGTGATTAAAAATCTAGCTATGCCAGAATTTGATGACACACTTCTGACGCTACAAGGAATCAGTGCTGCAACATATCTTGGATTGAGAGGGCAAGAGCAGCATGGTATGACAAAAGATCCAGAACCTGCATCTGGAGAAGCTAACTTATCTCAACAATTGCCTACACCAGAAGACGATCGCACTCCAACTAATACTTTGTCAAGCTAGTTTTGAAGGTTTGTGGTTAGGACTTTAGTGCTTAAAAATAAGGACTAAAGTTCTTACTACGAACTTGTTAATATGGGCAATAATTTAAAATATTAAGATTAGCTAGATTTGCAATCATACTTTGTATGGTAGTTCTGCACGCACTTTCAGATTTCATCGACTGCGATTTTGCGATCGGCGACTCATCTTGTAGCTATTGGTACGAAGGTTGTTGTCCGCAAAATGGCGTAGGCGTAGCCCGTCGTAGACATCGCCTAAAATTACCCCGCACTTCAATGTCTGAAGCGATCGCCCACGGACTAATGCAATATCTTGCCAACAATGACTGTTATTCTCGTGAAGGGAAGATGTATGGAATACTATTGGTTGAACTGCCTAATGGCGAACACCGCGTACTAAAAGCCTTTTCCGGTCTTTTGAATGGTTGCAGTGTGGTTGAGGGCTGGGTGCCGCCAATTCCCGGACGAGATGAGGTTGCTTTCGAGGAAGCCCGCACTTTGGCACAGTTGGATGCGATTAAGCAAGAAATTATTACTTTGAAGCAACTGACCGAACGCCAGCAGTATGAAATCCTGTTTAATGACTTTGAGCAGCAGTTACAAGCAATGAGCGATCGCCATCGCTATTACAAACATCAACGACAGGAAAAACGTCAGCAAATCTGCAATACACTCACTCCCGAAGCACTCACGATTGCCCTTGAACAACTCGACGAAGAGAGTCGTCAGCAGGGAATTGAGCGACGACAACTTAAACGCCAGCAAAATGCCGTATTACAGCCCCTCCAGCAGGTAATTACAGCGACGGATGCGCGAATTAGCGAACTGAAACAACAGCGTAAAGCACTTTCTTGTCAAATGCAAGCTCAGATGCACGCTAGCTACAGCCTGACTAATTTTTCCGGGCGATCGCAATCATTGCAAGAATTGATGCCAGGAGGTTCGCCCACTGGCACAGGAGACTGTTGTGCCCCAAAGCTGCTTCATTATGCGGCAACACATAATCTCAAACCCCTAGCAATGGCAGAATTTTGGTGGGGTAGGTCTTCCGCAAATCAGGATAAAATTCCGGGAGAGTTTTATGGAGCGTGTGCCGAGCGATGTCAGCCATTGATGGGGTTTTTGCTCTCAGGGTTAATACCTATTTCAATCTCTAATACGAATTATCACACAACTAGCCTACTTTTCCCTACCAACGCAGAAATCCCGATTATTTATGAAGACGAATGGCTGATTGCTGTAAACAAACCTGCTGGATTACTTTCAGTACCCGGTCGTTATCGCGATCGCCAAGATAGTGTCTTGAGTCGCTTACGTCATTTGTTATCTGATGGCATGGCACTTATATCTGTGCATCGCCTAGATCGAGAAACTTCCGGGATTTTGTTATTGGCACGCGATCGTCAAACCCATCGGGAACTCAGCCAGCAGTTTCAGCAACGCCAGGTTTACAAAGTTTATGAAGCCATACTTTCCGGTGCTGTGACAGTTGAGCAAGGTAAAATTGAACTGCCACTGTGGGGAGATCCCGAAAATCGCCCCGATCAAAAAGTTGATTGGCAGTATGGTAAACCTAGCTTGACACACTTCCAGGTTATAGCGAGAGAAGGAGACTATACCCGCGTAGAATTTACGCCACTAACAGGACGCACTCATCAGTTGAGGGTTCATGCAGCTGATGCGCGAGGACTTGGGATAACTATTTTAGGCGATCGCCTTTATGGATGCCGTGCAGTTACCAGTCGTTTACATCTGCACGCCAGAGAACTTCGCTTCGAGCATCCGCAGTTAGAAAAAACCTTGCATTTACAAGCAATTACGCCCTTTTGACAATTGTTTGTGAATTTTACTACAGGGACGTTCTTAAGAACGTCCCTTCTTTTGATGCAGGTATGCGATCGGGGTCATCATGTCATATTCACATTGCTCCCACCGATAACTATGACAATCGACTTGCTTTTTAAATTTGGATGTGATAATTTCTGCTTGTAGAAATTCAACGTTTATTCGACCGATTTACCGTATTTAAGGGAGCTAACATCACAGTTAAGAAACTTCCCAATAAAAATATTCAACTACAAATGATTGTGAGACACCCCACAAAATTGGATGATTTTAGGACTTACGCAAAAAACCTCTCTAACTCTTATTCCTCTGTGTTCTCTGCGTTCTCTGTGGTTTGATTTTCCGTGACCTGTGCGTAAGTCCTGGATTTATTCTTTGGAAATTTCTAAATAGCAGTAAAGACGAGAGTGCTGGAGTTGGTATCTAGACTCTCATTCTTATCTTTTCTTTAATAAGACTATTTGCCCCAGGGCTAAGTAGGGGCAGAGGGGCAGGCTTGCCTTCAGGAGTGCTGAGTGCCTCGGCTTAGAGTAACCCCATAGATAAATCTAGGGGATTGATCTTGGACGTATTAAATATGCGCTACGCTCCTAGCGAAATAAATATTTATTTCTTTTTCCTGGCTTAAAAGCCGTGGCTTCAGACATAAAGTGCTGAGTGCAATTATTACTTTTTTACTCAGCACTCGTTACTCAGCACTCAGCACTGTTTCTGTGAGTGTAGCCGAACGCAAGCAGGAGGCAGAGGAGAATGATTTTTTTGTTCCCTAGCTGAGTCAGGGAATTCTCCCAATCCCCACTACCCAATCTGACGATCGCAAATCTAAAATTCAAAATTACATGACTAAAGTATTCATTCTCGATGCCAACAAACAACCGTTATATCCAGTACGTATCAGCCATGCTAGGCTGCTATTGTCACAAGATAAAGCTACTGTATTCCAGCAATATCCTTTTACTATCATTCTGAAGGAGTCCCTTTCCATCTAAAATTTGAGCAACTTGGCTTTAAAATTCATCCTGGTATTAAAATAAATCGTAATTGAATTCTTAATTACGAATTAGTTTATCTTAGTCGCCTCCTAAACAGAGGAATATGATGACGAACCACACTATTTTAGAACCGTTACCAGAAGACCAATGGTTTATTGAGAGCCAGGAACTACGATCCTTTGTAGCAACAGTGCAAGAAATTAGCGCTAGCACTGTTGACGATCGCACACAAACTCTCGCTAGACTAAAACCCTATTTTCAAGAACTCCTTGCCCAACAGCAATGGCTACCACAAAAGTTTGCCCAAGTCAATCCTGAAAGCCCGATGGGTGGTGGTATTGGTCAATGGCTGCTTTATCGTGCCAAAGACCGTTCCCTGTCAGTATTTAGTTTGGTGATTCCCCCAGGTTCCACAACTCCCGTCCACGACCATTTAGCCTGGGGATTGATTGGTTTATACAAAGGTAATCAAGAAGAAACACTCTATCGCCGTGTAGATAGCGGTGATGCCGAAGGACACGCACAATTACAAGTAACTGAAGTGCGTAGGCTTAGCCCGCCGCAGGCATCGCTTCAACCAGGGGATATCTACTGCCTCTTACCCCCAGATGGTGATATCCACGCCGTCAAAACCACATCCCAGAGTGCATCTGTATCCATCCATATCCTGGGTAATGATACTGGTTGTATTTTGCGCCACCAGTTCATCCCAGAATCTCACAGCGTCAAATCTTTTCGCTCTGGATATTCCAACGCTCCCTGTAAAGAAGAAAAAAAATATGTCCAGTTACATTAGACCACAGCCCCCTGTATTCGAGCGAGTTGAAGACGAACGCCTCCACCGCAAGCAACGTCTCGCCGCCGCCTTTCGCCTGTTTGGTAAGTTTGGGTTCAGCGAGGGAATCGCAGGCCATATTACGGCTCGCGATCCTGAGTTTACAGACCATTTCTGGGTCAATCCATTCGGGGCATACTTTGGTCATATCCGAGTTTCTGACCTGGTTTTAGTTAACACAGAAGGTGAGGTCGTTAAAGGCGATGCTGAGATAAATCAAGCTGCTTTCGCCATCCATTCTCAGATTCATGAAGCTAGACCTGATGTCATCGCCGCAGCTCACGCCCATTCACTGTATGGTAAAGCCTGGTCTAGTTTAGGTCGTCTCCTTGACCCCTTGACTCAAGATTCCTGTGCTTTTTACGAAGACCATGCGCTATTTGACGATTTTACAGGTGTGGTTTTAGAAACCTCTGAAGGTCTGCGACTGGCGCAAGCCTTGGGGTCAAATAAAGCCGTAATTCTGCGTAACCACAGCATTTTAACTGTGGGACATACGGTAGATGAAGCTGCTTTTTGGTACATTAGCTTAGAGCGATCGTGCCAAGCCCAACTACTAGCTGAAGCTGCGGGTAGACCGACTACGATCAAACACGAAACAGCCCGTTTAACACAAACTCAAGTGGGGTCACATCTAAGTGGGTGGTTCAGTTTCCAGCCCCTTTACGACCGGATTGTGCGTGAAGAACCTGATTTTTTAAATTAGTGCTGTGTTTTTTGGCACTGGGATAATAGGCGGGAAAGTATCAAGTTAACCCACTTCCCGCTATTTTTATGTCAATTGAACCTGAATTTATTTATAAGTAGGTCAGTGCAATTAAAGCTAACTGGCAAGGGCTGTCATTTGTCCTTTGTCATTAGTCATTGGTAAGGGTTTTAAGCTTATTTACGTTTCCTAACATAATTTGGTTTATTCACACCGATTTACTTATGGTGTTTCCCGATATAGTGAGATACACCCGTAGGGGCACGGCTGTAGAACGACGAATTATTTGACCAGAACGGCAGATTGTTTGTCATCAATCTAAATCCTTCTAGATTGACTGTTTCAGTAATTTCTATAACTTCATGTCAGAAATTCTAAAAATTAGATGCCTTTCCAGTAAAGCTTACAGGTATGAAAAACTTGATTTCTAAGAAAGTCGCTGCGGTCAAATAATTCATCGCTCTACATTTTTCTTAAAAGTCAATCAAAGCCAGTTCCGCAATGACTCAAACCGAGCAAATTCCGACTCTAGCTGCCATTGAATCCGCGCGTGCTGGCTCTTGTGCAAAAAAGCACTGCACCCTTGAGAAACAGAAGTCTCACCAGGGGTATCGCTTGCACAAGTTGAAACCATTGCCTTAAACTCAGGCGACTTCCAGAGACTATTTCCCGGAGCGAAACTATATTCTAAGCTATTGCGAGCCAGTCGCTTGAGGTCTTTATATCCCAGCCCATATCTCGTTGCCGCTAACAGATACTCATGACTCAAATCGATGCGGGAAATGCCTTCATCATCGGAAGCAAGGGTCATTGGTACTCCAGCCTTCCAATACTCCCTAAAAGGATGCTGATTTCCCTGGACATTCAAAATGACCTCATTACTGGTCAGGCAGATTTCGACCAACACGCCGCGTCGCCGCATTTGCTCCATCAACTCGAAGGGACGCTCCTCAAAAAGAATATCCACGCCATGTCCGATGCGAGATGCCTGTGCCACTTCAACAGCTTGCCGAATATGGAAACGTAAATCCTCGGTCGGAACTAACCCCAGAGTTAACTCTCCGGCATGGAGCGCAACCTTGACATCGGGAAATTGGCGTTTGAAAAATTGCAGCATTTGCATTTGCAGGGTGTAGTCGCGCAGTGCAATCGGGTTATCTTCTGGGGCGACGAGATTGATGCCAACCACCCGCTCTTCCGATGAAGCTAGTGCAAAGGCATAAGCTAACTGAGCAAACACTTCGACAGGCGACTTTGTTCTTGTCGTTTGCTGCAAATAGCGCACTGTCACTGCACATCCGGGCTGTGCTAATGGAGTGCCGCAACCGAGTGTTTTCGAGACTTCGCGCTCCAACTGTGCTAATTGCTGACTGCCGAGTGTCACTAGCTCGGTTAATCCTCGTTTAAGCAATTGACGGTGCATCTCTTGCAAATCTTTATTCCAACCGACTTCACGCCCTAGCTGTCGAACCTCACTGCCCTGAACGGTAAGCATTAACTCTAGATAGCTAATATGCTGCGAAGCTGCCCGATTTGCTACTTCCGCGACCATATCATCCCGACGACTCATAGAGTCTGATATTGCCCCAAAACCAGTAAAGGCATCAAAAAATTGGTCGTGGCCGGATTTTCCAGCAAATTGGAGGTTGCGAGTAGACCAACGATTTATCAGGGAATCATAAACAGATGTTCGGTTCAACAATTCTGAGGCTGGAAAATAGCTACTGTCCTGACTGCAAGCTTTAGGTTCAACTAAAGCCCCCGCTTTTGAATCCACACAATACCCATCGGTGGCAGCCCACTCCAGATAGTGTTCTGCATATACAGCCCCGCTGAGATGACTGTGGATATCTCCGCCCTTCGGCATTCGCTGTACAAATGCTCGTAAAGCGGCTGGTTGAGCGCGATGGGCTTCAAACCAACTAGCAGCTTGAGCTTCACTCCGAGTCGAGGACTGTTGCGAAGTAGATGAGACTTGAGCTGCTACACTGAAGATGAAACAGCTAGAACTCGTTAATACTCCTAAAAACAAAGATAAGCGCGCTCGTCTATACATATAGATGTATTTTTTTTGTCAGATGAAGATATACAAAACCTTACTACTCCAAAGAGAAAGGTCATTTAATTTTTACAGCAATTTAAGGTTATTGAACTTTGGACAAAAAGGGAAGTTTGCGGATAATTTACGCGAACCAAAACTTAGGCTTCATAAATTCCCCCAGTTATTTTTCAAACTGAATGAAACGGAGTTAAACGCCTTAAGCCTAAGAAAATTTACGCTGCGTTTTGTTTATTAAGTGTTGATTTTGACAACAGGATGCTTAGTGGGACTTAGACAAAAAGTAGCTAGAAAAAAGCCTCAAATGTATATACAGAGAAACTTTGACATCGATTTGCCTAGTTTTTTGATATATCTGGGTTTCAAGCATTTTTGAGCCTCTGGTGTATTTTCCTTGCCTTGTATGGGTTTGAGGCTTGTTTCTACCCAAAAAATGTTTAAGTCCCGGTAGATAGAGATATATGCACCTACAGATGAAATTGGTATTAGTAGCAAAACTGACAATTTTTGAAATGTAAATCTTAAAATTGATTATGACTAATCCTACAGAATTACTACGATCGCGCTACGGTGAAATTCCCTTCAACCCCGAAATTGAATGGAATGATTCTTTAACAGCACTATTATCTCACCGTTCAATTCGGTCTTATCTATCCGATCCTTTACCACCAGGAACTCTGGAATTGCTAATTGCAGCCGCCCAATCTGCATCTACTTCCTCTAATTTGCAAACCTGGAGTGTGGTAGCAGTCGAAGATCGACAGCGCAAAGATGAGTTATCCAAGCTAGCGGGAAACCAAGCACATATTAAGCAAGTGCCTTTATTTTTAGTTTGGTTAGCAGATTTGGCGCGTCTAAGTCACGTTGCTGACAGTCGCGGCATATCTCATGATGCACTGGAATATTTGGAGATGTTTGTGATGGCAACAATCGATGCAACGTTGGCGGCACAAAACGCCGCAGTTGCAGCTGAGTCACTTGGTTTAGGAACAGTATATATTGGCGGAATTCGCAACCACCCACAAGAGGTAGCACAGATATTGAATTTGCCCTCCTCTGTGTATGCTGTATTTGGATTGTGTGTGGGTTATCCGAATCCTGAAGTAGAAGCGGCGATTAAGCCAAGGTTGCCCCAGTCAGCGATACTGCATCGTGAAACTTATAAATTGGCAGAGCAAGAAGAAGCGATCGCTCATTACAACGACATCATCAAAGAATTCTATACTGAACAAAAGATGAATGTTCCTGGTGATTGGTCAGAACACTCAGCCCAACGGATTGCAACTGTAGAGTCATTGAGAGGACGCGATCGCTTGCGTGAAGCTCTCAATAACCTTGGCTTCAAATTGCTGTAAATTAAGAATAATCAAGATTATGGATTTGCAACTCCGTGGCAAAATCGCCTTAGTGACAGCTGCTAGTAAAGGTTTGGGCAAAGCTACAGCGAGGCAATTTGCTCGTGAGGGTGCAAAAGTTGCCATCTGCGCCCGCAGTAAGTTAATTGACAAAACCGCTGCGGAAATTGCAGGCGAAACAGGTACAGAAGTGCTATCTCTGCGTGCGGATGTTACTAATAAAGAAGATATCGAACGGGTAATTAACGCCACAGTCGAAAAATTCGGCGGGTTGGATGTTCTCGTTACTAACGCCAAAGGCCCACCTGCTGGTACTTTTGACGATATCGATTTGGCAACTTGGGAAACTTCGATCGACTTGACTTTGCTGAGTGCGGTACGTCTAATAAAGTACACCTTACCTCACTTACGCCAATCTATCGCACCAGCAATTCTGACCATCACCTCAACCTCAACTAAACAACCAGTTCAAAATCTGGTTTTATCTAATTCCATTCGATTAGCAGTGATTGGTTTAACGAAAACTCTCAGCCAAGAACTGGGTAGCGATAAAATTCGCGTCAACAGCATTCTACCAGGCTGGACATATACAGAACGGGTAGAAGAATTGATCGATGCCCGCATTACTAAAAGTGGTGAAACCAAAGAAGCAGAAATTGCTAGAATCAATGGGACTATTCCTTTGGGTCGTATGGGGACACCAGAAGAGTTTGCCAATGTTGCAGTATTTCTGAGTTCACCAGCAGCCTCATTTGTGAATGGAGTCATGCTGCAAGTAGATGGCGGAATTATTCAAAGCACATTTTGAGCGGCTTGATTAATAAAAAATAATGAGGGGCAATCAATATTGTGATTCGTTATATCATGTCCGCAGGGGTGTAGAGGAGAGGGGCTTTTGGGCTTTCTACACAAATTCAGGAATTATACCAATCCGCAATTCGCTTGTTCTTAATTCGCAATTGAGAAATTTAGATGCAGCAAGGCAATCCTTGCTTACATCTGTTGCCTTATTTTAGAGAATTGGTATAACTTTGACTACTTTCATCATTTTTTCAATTGTTCTAAATAAACAGCAACCAGTATCATAATGCTGTTACATATTTGTTAAGAATAGTTACACGTTCTTAACACAAGGAAATTTTTATTATGGTAGTCTCACTTGAAAAAAATGCACCACATCGGGTTGTAGTTGTTGGTGGTGGCTTTGGTGGACTGTATACAGCAAAAGCTTTGAAGACAGCAAATGTAAATGTTACTCTCATTGATAAACGTAACTTTCACCTATTTCAGCCGCTTTTATATCAAGTTGCCACAGGTACGCTATCACCTGCTGATATTTCTGCACCATTGCGATCTGTATTCAGCAAAAGCAAGAATACAAAAGTGCTGTTGGGAGAGGTAAATGATATCGATCCAAAAGCACAAGAAGTTATTCTGGGTGATGAAGTAGTACCTTATGATACATTGATTGTCGCCACAGGTGTTAACCATTCCTATTTTGGTAAGGATAACTGGAAAGAATTTGCTCCTGGCTTGAAAACTGTTGAAGATGCCATAGAAATGCGTCGTCAGATATTTTCGGCATTTGAAGCGGCAGAAAAAGAAACCAATCCAGAAATTCGCCGTGCTTTGTTGACTTTTGTGATTGTGGGGGGTGGCCCCACCGGTGTAGAATTATCGGGAGCGATCGCGGAATTGGCATACCAAACTCTCACAGAAGATTTCCGCAGCATCAACACTTCAGAAGCGAGAATTTTACTATTGCAAGGGGCCGATCGCATCCTCCCACACATTGCGCCAGAATTATCGAAAGTAGGAGCAGAATCTTTGCAAAAGTTGGGTGTGGCTGTCTACACTAACACCAGAGTCACAAATATTGAAAATAACACCGTTACTTTCAAGCAAGGCGATGAATTGACAGAAATTACCGCAAAAACTATATTGTGGGCAGCAGGTGTTCAAGGTTCGCCTATGGGGAAAGCCCTAGCAAAAAGCACAGGTGTAGAGTGCGATCGCGACGGACGGGTGATTGTAGAACCAGACTTGTCTATCAAGGGTTATAAAAACATTTTTGTAGTGGGAGATTTAGGCAACTTTTCCCATCAAAATGGTAAGCCCTTACCTGGTGTTGCACCTGTAGCCAAACAACAAGGAGAGTATGTAGCTAAACTCATTAAACGCAGGCTTCAAGGTGAGACTTTGCCACAATTTCGTTACAATGACGTGGGCACTTTGGCGATGATTGGGCAAAATTTAGCTGTTGTAGATTTAGGCTTAATCAAACTCAAAGGTTTCATTGCTTGGGCCTTTTGGCTAGTAATTCACATCTACTTCTTAATCGAGTTTGACACTAAAGTAGTAGTAGCAATTCAGTGGGGATGGAATTATATCACTCGTAATCGTCGCTCTAGATTGATTACAGGTCGAGAAAGTTTTGTAGAAGCAAAAACTATTAACAATAGGGTGCAACAACCTTCTGGGACACCTCTTTAACTTCAGGGATCGCACCCGATAGGACTCACAAGCTAGGTAATTTCTATACTTGTAAACTGCTGTAATTTAGTGCGATCGCGATCGCACTATACAAGAAGGGACTTGGTTGAAAATCCCTATTTTGTTCATATAGCGAACGCTATAAACCCTTTAAATTATTTACTGTCGTAGCTAGCGATCGCCACAATCGTAGATAAAGGCACTTCCGCAAAATACTGTTGCTGAAATTGTTCTTCGCGGACAGCAGCTAAAAATCTTGCAACTGCTTCATCAGCAAGGTTTTCGGCACTATCGCTTGGATGCCAGGTAATTTGTAAAGAACGGTCTTGTCGTTGAACTGTGAACCCTAAGTATTTTAAAGCTTTGATTCCCACAATTAAGGTTTGGTCACTGATGCCGATTTTCTCTAAAAGTTGTCCGCGGGTAACTAGTTGATTTGTGCGACTGAGATATTTGGCAATTCCGACAAGAGTCAGCCAAATTTGATTGGGTGGTTGGTGGTTGGGTTTAGACCAAGCGATCGCTAATTGTTGCTGATTCTCAAGCCCAGACGTAGAGCGGCTTATCGCCAAACATCGCCGCAACCATATACGTAAATCATCCCAATTTGTGGGACAATCTTCAATAATCAGTGCTGAATGCTGAGTGCTAAGTGCTGAGTGTTCCTGATTCCGTAAGTCTAGGATGAAGGGTGTTAGCGATAGCGGGGCGTTGAGCCACTGCTGAGTGTTGAGTGCTGAGTTAGCAGAAGAGCGCACGGCAATTAATCTGATTTCATAACGTTTTTTGAAGGTGTTGTAGTCTAGTTCTGCTATGCAATCACACCTTCCTATAGGCAATTCATCTTTATAGTGTCCCCACCATAAGCCAGGAAAAGCACTTCTGGTAGAATCATCCCGAATATCAAACTCAGCTTTAATGTACTGTACCTTTTTCCCTTGCCAATCCTGCTGATTGCGATGCCAAGAATTTTCAAACCAGCAGTTTTGAATTAGCAATTTCGGAACAGGATTACCCATTCCACAAGGTTCTAGCAGTTTCAGTTCCAAAAATAACTCTTTCCCCAAGTCTGCAACTGTTACCGTCAAGTCTGCTTGCACGGTTGGCGTTAGAGTTGTACTACCTAAAGATTGCCGCAACTGCTGATTAATCGCCGCTGTAAATAAAGGAATGTTCTCCACCAACAAACTCAAACCTGCTGCAAAGGGATGTCCGCCAAAGCGATGTAACAAATGTGCTTGGTCTTTTACCAGTTGGTATAAATCGACAGAATTCACCGAACGGGCGGAACCCCTTGCTAAGGGAGTAGGGGCGGAATCTTCTTCCCCACTCCCTACTCCCGATTCCCCACTCCCTTCTGTACTTAACAAAATAGTCGGGCGACCTGTTTCTTGTGCTACTTGTCCAGCAACTAAGCCCAAGACACCCGCAGGCCATTGGGCATCTTCTAGAACGATGACGCTGGTGGTTGATAAGTCTAATTGAGTAAGTTTTTGTGCTACTTGCGCTTGCACATCTTTTTGTAAAGATTTGCGGCGGGTGTTTGCAAGTTCTGTAACTTCGGCTAGTTCGTTACAACGTTTGGCATCCCGACTAGTTAATAATTCAACGCAAAAACTAGCATCGCCTTGGATGCGACTAACGGCGTTAATTCTTGGCCCCAAACCAAAGGAGATATCTGTGGGGCGATCGCCACTTTTTTGGCACAATTCTAATAATCGCCCTACCCCCGGACGCCGACGCGCTGCTGCTGGCTGTTGAAAATCTGCTTGCAGTCGTTGAATTCCCATCTGTGCTAAATAGCGACAATCTCCACTTAACTGCACTAAGTCGGCAATTAAGCCTACTGCTACTAAATCTAATAAATCCTCTAACGGATTTTTTGCAATATTAGGCAGACTTTGATATAATGCTTCCACTAACTTATAAGCTACCGCCACCCCAGACAGATTGAACAGATGATGTTCTCTGGGCAAATAACGAGGATTAATAATTGCTGCGACGGGTGGACGTTCGGCAGGTAAGGTGTGATGGTCTGTAACGATTACATCTATACCTAGTTGTTTAGCATAGATAATTTCTTCAATGTTTGTGCTACCCGTATCGCAAGTAACTATTAATTTGCAACCTTGTTTTGCTAAGTTATCAATGCCTTGATTATTAAGTCCGTGGGATTCTTTCAGGCGATTGGGAATGTAGTAAATTAACTGGGTATTTTGAGTGAAAAACTGCCCCAATCCATCCCAAAGTACCGATGTAGCGGTAATCCCATCGGCATCGAAATCTCCCCAAATGGCAATTTTTTCTTTAGTATTATATGCTTGTCGCAAGCGTGCGATCGCCAGATGCATTTCTTGCCCAAATTCAAAGGGACTTGCTGGTTGATAAGCTTTATGATTGATAAAAGCTGTTAATTGTTGACAATCTTTAATACCCCGTTGCCACAACAACTGCGCTGCATATAGTCCACTTGATGCAGGTGTATACTGTTTTACTGCTTGGATAAACCACTCTGGTGGTTGCTCAGTTGCTGTTATAGTCCACTGTTGTTCTGGCATATAAATAAAGTTAGAAGTTAGGAGTGAAAAGTCTTAAAATACAAGGCTGGGTTAAAACATTGAAGATGGCTAATACAGAATTAAGAATATCTCCAGAAAGTCAAGTAACTAAAATCATCCGACTTAAATCTCATCGTACTATAGGATTCCTTCTTTTTTATTCCCTATTTCCTTCACAAATAGATTCACCGAATCAAATCGAATTACAATACCTGTAAAGATTCAGCAGACGGCGGAATAATTTCAAGACCATATTTTGAAGCAGCAGTCAAAAATTTTTCCATGTCTACGGGATTAACACTAGGTAATTGACATAGATATTAATCAATGCCCTCAGAGATTTTATAAGGGCTTTATTGATGTAAATCAGCACAAGTAATCAAAAAGTCAGAATGGAATTTTTATTCCTTAGCAGAAAATCAATATAGACAAGAGTGAGCAAAAAATGAGCAAGTTTTGGTCTGGAAAGTGAGTAGTAAGAGCAAATAAGCTGTGAAGCGCTTCGGTAATATCCGCAGTCTTTTTTGAAATCCAAATCAACTTCCTATTTCCACACCAACAGTAGAGGCTAAACACCTCAAAAAGGGCAACTATGAGAATAAATGCTCGGAGTATCACCTCTTTTATAGCAACTGAAGGCAGGTTACTCATAGATAAAGCAGTCCAAAATATGGTATTTCTTTCCATCAAGCGATCGCTATATTGGACTAAAGCTACTCGTTTTTTTCGTCCCCTAGTGGCATTTGTCGCTATTTTGCTGGTAGTCCTAACCTATGCAACCCCTAAAGCTTTGGCTTCAGACCACCAAGATACAACTTTTCTAGCCACTAAGCTTACTGCTGCGGATCTCACAGATTTGTTTGTGTTTGAGAGTCCAAAAGACCCCAAAAATGTTGTCTTAGTCATGGATTTCGACCCTCTGATTGTTTCTGGTGAAAAAAGACCATTCGATCCAAATGTTCTTTATCAATTCAAGATTGATAACACTGGCGACAGTATCGAAGATGTCGTACTTCAGTTCAACATAAATGGCAAAGGCTCACAGCAAACTGTCACAGTCCGCGGCCCATGTCGTCCAACCACAGTAGGAACAGAGTCAGCTTTGCTTCCAGTCAGTTGGACAGGGCAACTCAACCAAACATTTGCCGCATATAACGGTATGAAGTTCTTTGTTGGCACACGCAAAGACCCGTTCTTTTTCGATTTGGAACAGTTCTTTAAAATCATCCCGGATCGGAACTATAGCCTTCAGCCTAATCCCAGTCCTCCCTTCACAGTTCTTACCTTTAGACCACCTGGACAAGCACAAGACACCCTAGCCCCATTTAATGTCCACTCAATTATTGTCGAGCTACCCAGGAAACTGCTTGGTAAAGGCAAGATTGGTGCTTGGATGACAACTAGTGTTAAAACTCCTAGACTCAGAAACGGGCATTTTGCTCAGATTGAGCGGTTAGCAGTTCCAGCCCTGAATGAACTTTTTATGGACTTTAAAGCTCATAATAATAGTAATCTTCAGACACCAACCAAAGACGCTAGCAATCAATCGCAATTCATTCAAGCCTTTGTGAAAGCAGTTGGCAGACCTAAAGGCATAGCCGATGCAGTGATCTCAGTGGCGATTCCTGATGTGATTCAAGCTGACCTTTCTAAACCTAGTGGTAGTTATTTTGGTACTCAGTTAGGCAAAAATTTTGGTGGTAGAAGACCAAAAGATGACGTAATCGATGTAACAGCATCTGTTGTCTTTGGTGATGCAGTTACAGGCATTTCTACAGGTAAAATTCCGGGACTAACTAGCGATAATGTTGGGCCTAATAATGCCAACTTTCTTCCTACCTTCCCTTATTTAGGCAATCCTTTGTAAGGTTTATGCATCTACGAATACTATGGGTGTTAGTGCTGACTAGCCTACTGGTTTTACTAAGACCCTGTGATACACAAGCGCTAAGTTTAGGCTACACCAATGGTAAGTTAGACACATATTCCTCTGCTGTGCAACTGCTGACTGTTAATTCTAGGCAGATATTACCAGTTCAGCAGTCAGATTTAGTCTTCCCTGATTATTTACAGCGATCGCATATCATCAGCGTCTATGAGGAGAAAGTTGCCCAATCTCCTGATTCCTCAATATTTTTACGTCTGTTAGCCGATCAATATTTGAGGCGCTTTCGAGAAATTGGAGATATAGACGATGTGTTACGAGCAGAACAAGCGGCACGTAGATCCCTGGGACTACAGCCGCGCCATAATCAGGTTTCTTCCATGCTCCTAGCATCAGCTTTACTATCTCAACATCAGTTTCGATCAGCTTTAGATGTGTTAAATAATTCATCTGTTGATAATCCCAATATTGTCTCGCTGAGGGCATCGATTCAGATGGAGTTGGGTGATTATGAAACAACTCATCAACTCTTGCAGAACCTTGCTAAGGAAGAATCAAACTCCGGTCATAACGCAGTTGTCGCCCGTTACTTAGAGTTAACTGGCAATCTCGCCTCGGCACGGCAACTGCTAGATGAAGCTATGCAGGAGATGGACTCTTTCTACACGACGAGCGCCGAAACCCGTGCTTGGTTTCATCTGCGGACTGGGGATCTGGCTTTTGCAGCCGGAGATTTTGCCCTGTCTGAGCAGCGATATCGGGAAGCTCTTGACCTCTTCCCACGGCATATAGCTGCGTTTACAGGATTGGCCCGCCTCTATGCGGCACAGCATCGCTGGCAGGATGTTCTAAATATCGCCAACCAGGGTATAGAACTGATGCCGTTAGTAGAAACGCTGGGGTATAAGGCTGATGCCCAACTAGCTCTGGGAGACCAGGAAGGCGCAGCTGAAACTGAAGATTTAATCGGAGTGGTAGCTTACCTGAGCAAGGTTAAAGGAATCTACGATCGCGCTTTGGCAGTCTACTACACCGAACACGGAATTCATTTAACAGAGGCGTTAGAGATTGCCCGTAGTGAAGTGGCAGTGCGAGACGATGTATATGCAGAGGATACTTTGGCTTGGGCAGCTGCGGCTAATGGGGAATGGCAAGAAGCACAAAAGGCAGCACAACGGGCAACTCGCTTGGGGACAGAGGATGCTTTGCTGCAATTTCATGCTGGGATGATTGCGTTTCACTTAGGTAATCGTGAGTCAGCAATAAAACGACTGACTCAAGCTGTTAGCCTCAATCCTCAATTTCATCACAAGTATGCTGATGAAGCTCGTCAAGTCTTGGCTAACTTAGTACCCTCTGTCTCTTTTCCCACTGCTAACGCCGCTATAGGGAGTTCTTTATGAAAAAGCTGCTACATTACTTGGCTTGGAGTACTGCAATTATCGCAATATGTTTATTTTGGATGCCGAGGGCGGATGCCCATCCTTTAGGCAATTTCACCATCAATCACTACGCAGGAGTGCAGGTAGCGCCGGATGGTGTGGGGATTGATTATGTTCTAGACATGGCAGAGATTCCGGCTTTTCAGGAGATTAATCATTTAGATACTAATCGCGATCGCCAAGCTGAACCTATAGAGACGGTTCAATACCCTGACCAGAAATGTCAGGAAGTCAATTCACATTTGGAACTGTTGATCGATAAACAGCCTTTAGCACTGTCTTTGATCGAATCAACAGTCGAATTTCCTCCAGGTGTAGGAGGATTATCTACACTGCGGCTGAGTTGCAATTTTCAGGGAACAAGGGAGTTAGTAGGCGCAAATCAGTTAATCGAGTTTGAAGATCAGTCTTATCCACAGCGCTTAGGCTGGCGTGAGATTACTGTGGCTGCAAATGGCGTTCCGATTCAAGGTGATTTCACCTCTTTGAGTATCACCAACCGCTTGAGAGATTACCCTACTGAGTTACTTAGCAGTCCTCTCGACCAGCGTCGGATTGACTTTAAACTCAATCCGTCTCTGACATTGAGTGAACAAGCGCCTTTGCCGTCTGTGAAATCATCCAGCCGTTTAGATAATGCTTTGACAGGAAGAAGCAACGATGTTTTTACTAGCCTGATTACCCAGGAAAATCATAATTTCCTGACTATTCTAATAGCTCTAGTGATCGCCTTTTTATGGGGTGGTTTACACGCTCTGTCCCCTGGTCATGGAAAAACGATAGTCGGTGCTTATTTGGTGGGTTCCCGCAGTAATGCCCAACACGCCCTATTCCTGGGGCTGATTATGACGATTACCCATACTGCTGGCATATTTGCTCTGGGGCTGGTCGCTCTTGGCACATCCCAGTTTATTTTGACAGAGCAATTGTACCCTTGGTTAAGCATACTCTCTGGTGTACTGGTAACTGTAATTGGTCTGAATTTGTTTATTAGTCGATTGCAAGGGACTCAAGTCTCTCATGCACACGACCATGTACATAGTCATGAACACAGCCACGACTTGCATCATCACCATCACCACAACCATGAGCATTCACATTTACCGCCTCACAGCGATGTAAGTTCCATGAAGTGGTCTAGCCTCCTAGCGCTGGGAATTTCAGGCGGCTTGTTACCTTGTCCTTCAGCCTTAGTAGTGTTGCTAAGTGCGATCGCAATGGGACGAATTGGCTTTGGATTAGCGCTGGTGTCTGCCTTTAGCTTAGGTCTAGCAGCGGTACTAACTGGAATCGGCTTAATGCTCGTCTACGCTAAAAATCGGTTTGAGCATTTGCCACTCCAGATACCCAGGATCGAGATGTTACCTGTGGCAAGCGCCTTATGTATTACCCTAATTGGCTTAGGTATTACTTCACAGGCTTTACTTGCTCATCCCTGGAACTAGACAAAAGCACTCAGTTTTGTAAAAACAACCTTGAACAACTATATGTCATTAGCAATTAAAGAATCCATCGTCAGAGAAAATAATATATCTCATCACTCTAACAAGTTTTCACAAACAGCCAAGCTTAAGAGTTTGAGTGAGTGTTCATTTAATTTTTGGCAAAAATTGCTAAGACGTTCAATTCCTATTGCCGCTGCTGCGATGCCTGCGGCGGGCGTAGCGATCGCTCTATCTGTAAGTGCTATCCTGCCATCTCAGGCATCCACCATTTCATATTCTGGTGACACAACAAATGCACCAACTTTTAACCGTCCGCAAACGGAAGGGTTTGAAAGTGGTACAAACCCACCCACATCACTTTTTAGTAATGGCACTGCCGTCCCTTATTACAGCCAGCCTTTCTTTGTTGATACTACAGGCTCATATAATATTGTAGGTTCTCAAGCTTTCCTGGGTATCCAGTTCTTGTACCAAAACAGCTTCAACCCAGCTAACCCATTAGTTAATTTACTCAGTGGGAACGATCCTTTTCCAGATGAAGGCAAATCTGGTTTTAGTGGCTTGAGCTTAACTGCCAATAATCAATACTTTTTAGTCACTACTGGATTTGACAATAGCAATAACAGTTTTGGTACTTTTACCAATACCATCACAGGCCCTGGCAATATTACACTTGTCCCCGAACCTTCTTCAATCGCCAGCACAGTAATCTTTGGTATTTTTGGAAGTACCTTAATACTAAAGCGCAAACTAAAAAAGCTAAAAACCTGATTTTGCGTAGGTTGTGCGTAGGTTGGATTGAGGAATGAAACCCAACACTCTCGCGGCTTTGTTGGGTAGAGCGATAGCGAAACCAACCTACAATTATCCTTAACTGAATTGTATTTAGTTATATGTGATGAGTCGATCAGAAAATCTTATTTTGAGGAAAATATGAAACGATATATCTTCATTTTTTTAATAACTGCTTTGTGTATAATAGGCTACTTTGAAATTAGTTTGTCACAGGCTGAAAAGCTTTTTTGGCTGAATTTGAGTCTTTGAAATCCTCCCTCACAAAGTCATTTCGCACTCCGCACTCGAAATTTTCGCTGTTAGGTAATTTCTCTTTGCCATAAAATATCTGTAACTCTTGTCATCCCAGCTTTCAGATGACGGCGATAGGTACTGAAAGGCAAATCTAGTAACTCAGCTGCTTGTTCTTGCGTGGGGGCGGGGTTTAAATAAGTTCGATAAACAGCGCGATAGAGTTTTTCATCACGCGGGGATGATTGTAAGGATTCAACTGCTTGTTTCACCAGATTTTGTAAAACCTTAACGCGTTGGCTTTGCCTAACCCAGGGATCGCGTAGATGCCCAGAATCCAGCTGCTCAAAGAGTTGCGTCTCCTTTGGACTCTTGCTCATACTTGCTTTTGTGGCAACTTGTTCTGACACTAAGCGTGAGATCACTTCCTGTACGCTTCGCGATCGCACTAATGGATTATTCTGTAATACATCGGGACAACTAAAGTTACGTAACGCATTCTGCACCGCCTCCATAAATTCTGGCTGACTAAGAACTAACAGAGGTTCACCGACTGGAGTATTATCTACAGATTCTCCCGCAGTTGTAACCTCTTTTCGGGCCAAAATTTCCTTCCATGCGGCAGGTGAGACAATTCGCCAGTCATGCCCATAAACACCATAGTCTCTTCCCCCAACTGTAAAATCAGTTTCAGAAAGTCGTGTTAAGTCGAAGTAGTTCAACATTGCTGTCCAACTATCTGCTTGGGCACAAGGTAGGAAGGTGTATGCTAACCCCGGTGTATTCTGAAAATACTGCACAAAATTAATGAAAATTAGACTTTGGGTGGGGGAAACAGCTTGATAGGTGTCCCGCGCCATCCAGAAGCGGAAAATAGTTGCACCTTCACTAGGGCGTAATGGTGCATGGGTTTGGAGATATTGCCAAGATGCAAGAGCGCCCGGATCTGCACTCAAATCTTCAATAGTTGCTGTCTGCAATGCCACCATCATTGCAAATCCCGCAGGTTCGGAGTGCAAGTCACGAAATACTATTACATTCTGCGGTTGGCGCTTCAACCAATGAGCTGCTATTTTTGCTGATTCTTCACCTTCATATTCTGCCACCATCCCTAGCAGTGCGGTTTTGTCAGTTTCCCGTAGTGAGTCCGTCAATAAACTACTTTGCTCACCCCAGGTGAAACAGGATCGAATCGCCGAGTTATCCCGATGCAAAAAAATATAATCCAGTAGCACTCGATGCTTTTCTTGCCCTTGGGTTTGTCCTAGTCGTTTAGTATAATATTGACGCGCTCGGTGGTGTAATTCCGTGTAAAATTCCGAATTACGCCAACGCAAGTCAGCAATTAAAACTTCGCGTGCTAAATCGTGGGGAAATAAACCCAATTGTCCTGATTCGATAAACGACAATTCGCGCAACCACTCAAATAAATCGTGAACATCAAATATTTCCCCTAAAGAGTGAGCCTCACCAGCCAAAGTATTTTGAGGCAGAGCCAATATTTGATTTAGTGCGGCTTCGGTAGTCAGCCGGATCGTCGCACAAGCTTCTAAAGCCATCCGGTGTGCGGGCGTTGGTACTTCTTTTATGAATCTTGACAACAGTGTTTTAACAACATTGGGAGCAGATTCTACTTGAAAAGAGATTTCTTTTCCCTGAGCAAACACCTCAGCAACCAAAGATAATGCTAGAGGATGTCCGTGAGTAAATTCTAGAATCGCCTGGTGTTGTGTGGTGGGAATATCTCGTGTGGTGAGATAAGTTTGACTTTCTTCTGGGGTCAGGTTGCGTAGGGGCAAGGTGTGCATCAAAGCTTGCCAACCTGGATCGCTACACCAACCAGATGAGGGGGAATTGCGTCCAGCAATCACAATTAAGGTATTAACAGACAAATGGGGTAAAAATACTTCCCGGAACCATTCATCTAGCTGGGTAATAGCTTCATAGGTATCAATTAAAATTACATTACGTTCTTGTCTTTGGGCTAGCACATCCAAAGGAGAATCTGATTCATTCAATCCCATCAACGATCGCAACGTGCTAAGAAAAGATTCTGGTGCAGCTTCTATATTACGTCCTTCTACGTAGATAGTTGATATTTTTGACCGTTCACAAAACCGTAAAAACTGCTGCATGAGGGTTGTTTTGCCCACACCACCAGGGCCAAAGACGTGCAAAATGTGAAAAGGTAATTCTGTTGATGCGATCGCATCAATAAATAGCTCCACTTCCCGCCCACGTCCTATAAATCTGCGATTTCGTTCTGCACTTAGTCGCTGTAATAGAGATGTCATTGGCATCCCTTCCTCAAATTTTACGTAGGATTACTGTTTTAAAGTATGAAGGATATTGTTGATTTATAAAATCTACTTTGACAAAATTTATAAATTTTACATCCAAGCTTAAAGGCGTAATAAGTAGGTGGACGCTAAAAAAAAATACAAATATATTAATAGATATAAATTGCTTAAGAGCTTATATTCAAAGCGTTTATGGTGCTTTCTATAAGTTTATACAGTTCGGTTTAATTGTACCTACCTATTTACTAACGAACCAGTATTAGATAACCTTCTTTGTAGCATTGGTTTGGCTCCCTCAATTGCGACTGGTATAACCCAGCAAAAGGCAAGGTCATACCTAAAAGAAACGCTTGTGCAACAATACTTTACATTTTATAGATTTCTTACCTTTTTCTCTTAGACCTGACTTTTGCCATTAAGTCTCAAAAAGCTTGCTCATAAAGGATTATGGACAAAACACAGTATATACAATACAGTAATTTAAATTCAGTGCTAAAAGTGCCAAGCTGTTTGTTGGACTGGTGGGAAAAAAATTTGTGCTTGTCCTGTGATCGCAAACGCAGTTACGAATTTTTCTCTAATCCCAAAACAACATTTGATATGACTTTTCCACATCTCGTGAAAAGTCAGATTTAATGGTGGGGTGCAATGACTATGGGAATCATAACTAACTTATGCGGACATGATACAAGTAGGCTAAGTCGCTTACTTTTTTGCGTTTTTAATATCACCAACTAATTCATCAATCCTTGATTGAGTAGTGTTCCAAGAACACATAAAACGTACTCCTCCCACACCAATAAATGTATAAAACTGCCAGTTCTTTGCTTTTAAGCTGTGAATAACTTCTTCAGGTAATTTTACAAATACGGCGTTTGCTTCTCTAGGAAACATCAAGTCAACGCCTTCTATATTTAATAGTTGATTTTCTAAGTATTCAGCACATTGATTAGCGTGTCTGGCATTTTTTAGCCAAGCACCAGTTTCTAATAAACCCAACCAGGGAGCAGAAATAAACCGCATTTTTGAAGCTAGCTGGCCTGCTTGCTTACATCGATAATCAAAATCCTCTGCTAGCGCTTTATTGAAGAAAAGAATGGCTTCACCTAATGCCATTCCATTCTTAGTACCACAAAAGCACAATACATCCACTCCAGTTTTCCAAGTAATTTCAGCAGGGCTTTTATTCATAGCAGCAACTGCATTTGCAAAACGAGCGCCATCCATGTGAATCTTTAAGTTATATTTGTTTGCAACTTCTTTAATACTTAAAAGTTCTTCAATAGAATATAAAGTGCCTAATTCAGTTGATTGTGTAATGCTAATAACTTTAGGTTTTGGATAATGAATATCAGTACGTTTAGTAACAATTGCCTCTATAGCTTTTGATGTTAATTTTCCATTTTTACCTTGAGCAAGTAGCAGTTTCGAGCCATTAGATGCAAATTCAGGTGCGCCACATTCATCCGTTTCTATGTGAGATGTCTCATGGCAAATGACGCTGTGATATGACTGACAAAGAGCAGCTAAAGATAAAGAATTTGCGGCCGTACCGTTAAAGGTAAAAAATACTTCACAATCAATTTCAAAGAGTTCACGAAAATAATCTGTTGCTTTTTGAGTCCATTCATCATTTCCATAAGCTGGAACACTACCTTGATTTGCCCTAATCATATATTCCAGTGCTTCAGGACAAATACCAGAGGAATTATCACTTGCAAACTGTTCTAATTGGCTACTCATAATTTAGATTTT
>NZ_JBALDJ010000036.1:0-81532 GCF_036917415.1 Nostoc sp.
TTTATTTGCTTGACGCAATCCACTTGCTGTATAATCGCTTTCAAACTATAATATTTTCAAGGTTCGGTGTCTTTCAAGCGTCGCTTTTTCGCGCTTCGCTTTCGGCACTTATTCAATATAACGAACCTAATTCATTGTGTCAACTATTTTTCCAAAAATATTTTGGTTTGTTTCTGATTTACTACGAAAGCCTTAGAGAGTAAGGGTTATAGGCTATAGTATTCCTGGAAGTAACTAAGGAAGTAATAAAGTTGTGAGGAATTCTGGTGTTTTGCCGCCCTGGGTGGTTTTAGATCCATTATTGCGTGCCTGGTTGATAGAGGATATTGGCAGGGGCGATCGCACAACAAATACGCTACTAGTAGAAGATGTGACGCTAGGCTCTGCCAAATGGATCGCAAAAGCTTCAGGGATAATTGCTGGCTTACCAGTTGCAGCTAAGGTGTTTCAGATATTGAATGAAAAAGTCAGCTTTGTGGCGATGGCACCTGAAGGTGCATGGTGTGAGCCAGGACAGATAGTAGCTGAAATTCATGGTTCGCTGGATGCGCTGCTGATGGGGGAACGAGTCGCGCTCAACTTAGCTATGCGGTTGAGTGGGATTGCGACGCTGACTAATATATATGTAGAGAAAATTGCTGATTTACCTGCTCAGTTGGTGGATACGCGTAAAACTACGCCAGGGCTGAGACTGTTGGAAAAGTACGCGACTGCTTTGGGTGGGGCAATTAATCACCGGATGGGGTTGGATGATGCGGTGATGATTAAGGATAATCACATTGCTGCGGCTGCGGGAATTGGAGAAGCTGTTACCCGTATTCGTTCTCAGATTCCTTATCCTTTGACTATAGAGGTAGAGACAGAAAGTTTAGAGCAGGTGAAAGAAGCTTTGCAGCACAAGGCTGACATTATTATGTTGGACAATATGCCTTTGGATATGATGAGTCACGCGGTAAAGTTAATTCGCCAGCAGGATAGCCGGGTGAAAATTGAAGCTTCGGGGAATGTGACTTTAGAGACGATTCGCGGTGTGGCGGAGACTGGCGTTGACTATATTTCTAGCAGTGCGCCGATTACTCAGTCAAAATGGTTGGATTTGAGTATGAGTATTGTACATTAATTATCAAAATACCAGTAAAACTTTATAAGCGCATAAAAAAATATACGTGGATTTTATTATTATTACTTAGATAAATTATAAAATATTATTATGTAATGCAAAAAATTTTACTTAAAGGAAAAAATCAAATGAAAGACGAATTGATTGCAGGGATGGCGACACTTGCAGGTTCTTCATTAGGCTCGATTACCGTCGCTACAGTACCTGTAGTTGTGACTAGTACTACATCTGCTAGTGGTATCGCAGGTTGGTTAGGTTTTACAACAGCAGCTACAACAGTCATAGCTGCTCCAATTACTGTACCAGTCGGTGGGATTGTAGCAGCCGGAGCGTTATTGACTTATGGAGGATATAAAATATATAAACAGATCAAAAGTCGAGAATGTCAATCCTAGACTTTGAATTACTGGGGTGAACACTGCTCACCCTAATTTTTTACATATTTTAAGGCATTAAAAGATCATTACGATGTGAAATAAGAACAGCGAGAAAAAAGCGATCGCTTACCAAGGCTATAAAAATTACCTGAGAATCATCACAATAGTTACGGAGAATTAATCCAGATCGATTGTTACCGAATTTAATTTTAAAGTCTCAGAAAATAGCGATCGCCTTAAACAATACGTTAACTAATTCGCAGTCCCATAATCACTAAGTCCCGTTCAATGCTGTCAAGTTCGGCAATGTTAGGTAAATGTCCCCAGCGTTCAAAACCAAACGTTTCAAAGAGTTTTAAGCTGGGTTGATTGTGGGCAAAAATGAAGCATACTAGGCTCTTTATACCCAAACTAGGACTTTCGCTAATTGCTTGTGCTAAGAGTTGCCGTCCTAAGCCACACCGATGAAAGCTAGGGGCTATGTAGATACTAATTTCGGCAGTCTTACTATAGGCGGGTCGCCCATAAAAGGATTGAAAACTAAGCCATCCAGCAATCACTCCTTCTACTTCGATTACCCAAAGTGGGCGTTGTAAAGGCGATCGCCCCTTAAACCAAGCAAGGCGACTTTCCACAGATACTGGTTCTAAGTCAGCGGTTGCCATTCTAGACGGAATTGCAGTATTGTAAATTGCCACAATTGCAGGCAAGTCAGTTTCAGTCGCATGGCGAATGGTCATTGCTACCGTCTCGGAAAAATCTTCAGAAAATATTCAAAAATAATACAGTGTTAACAGTAGCAATTCTATGGTTTCTAGCGTAATTGTCACAGATACTTTGCCAGGTAGGGATCGTCTACCTTAGATAAAGTAATGGCTAATACCAATTCTCTATGAAGATGCATAGAATAAAGCTTCATGAAAGAGAGCTTCGAGGATAAAATCATAACTTGTCAAAGACGAGATTACCAGAGAAGACATTTGAGCTAACTCATGTTGAATCCGTTGGCGCAGTTCTTGTAAATTAGAGAAGCTTTCCCCTTTGAACTGGCGTTTAATAAACTGCCATAATCGCTCAATTGGATTAAGCTGAGGGCTATGAGCAGGTTGAAAGACCGGGATGAGATTTTCAGGCCAAGACAGCGCCAAAGCTTGATGTGCAGATGCTTGATCCATTTGCATCAGTGCCATATCATCACCCAGTTCTTGGGATAGGGCATCAAGAAATTTCTGAAAGTTTTCACCGTCTAAATGAGGATATTCATGACAAAAATGCCATCCTGTCAATGGTTCAACGACTCCATACAGCCAGAATGCCTCTCTTGGCCACTGTACACTGACTATCGGTTTAACACCACGAGCCGTAATCACTCGCCCGGTTTCCGTTTTCAACCCTAGTCTAGTCTCATCCTGACAGAGGTAACGTAGTCGCTTTCCTTGACATAAAAGGTTTTGAAAGCTAACAAGGGCGTGAGGAATGTTTTTTTAAACAGGTTGACAGCCTGTTCATCCTGCTGTTTGCCCTGAGGTCGAGGTATTTTGAGTTTCGCCTGGAGTTGATAGTCTACCAAACGATATACCGTCTGATATTTGACTTCTAAATCAAATTCCTGCTTGAGCCACTCTACAATTTCCCCATAGCTGCTGAACCCTTCGGAACATTTGAGTTTCTCCTCCAACTGCGATCGCACTTCTCCTTGAATCTTCGGAGTTGCTCCAGGAGAAGCTTTGACCTCTAATAGTTTCGCTAATCCCCCTTGTCGATACTTTTGCAACCATCGTGTTACCGTTGAGCCATCTCTGCCCAACATGCGGCTTAGTTCCTGATGCTGTGTTGCTTGTCCTGTTTTTATCCACCACAGCATTTGCAACCGTTCTTTCTCAAAAGCAGTCCGAGCCTTCTTGAGACTTTTAGACAAATATTCAGCGCTCTCACTGATTTCTAAGTTAAAAGGGCGTCCCATTGCTTGCCAAGCAGTGTTTAATTTTTACTATCACACTATTCTATAGTTCTATGCACCCTCATATAGAATTGGTATAACCCTACTAGCAAGTATGCAATACGCCACTATAAAAGCCACCATAACTATTATCAATATAGCCCAATTATAACACCCTACCTAATATATTTTATTGAACAGGGAAACTTTATAACTTCTTAGTTTTCAATTTTTAAATTCTAACTTTTTATTATTAAAGCATCATTTAGTATTCATCCTAGAAAAATAGATAAATTTCTCATGTCAGGAAAAATCAACTTTTTCCTCTGAATATTTATATACCGCTTTTGACTTCAAGTTTTACATCAGAGAATAAAACCTTAATTTCTTTAACAGAATAGATTACAAATAATTCTATCATCAGTGAATACATAGATGTTTTAAGTTATACATAACAATCAAGTGTACTTGGTAGCTATTTTAATAAAAACTGGTTTTAAGTTTGCTTTAATAAGTACAAGTTATATATATAGCTAAAGACAGAGGTTGATACCATATATTAGTCTTTAAAATTAATATAAATATCAATTAAGATTAAGCAAAAGTAGTATGTCTATTCCTTGTTTGAAAATTAGTGATAAATTTAGTACCAATCAAAATAGTAATGTTTCCAAAATTGTTGAGGTAGCACTTTTTATAGATCAAATAAAAAGTAGTATTTGGGTTTTTGGTATTCCCTCTTGGCTTTTCGGGATAACTGATAGAAGCATAGCCGCATTTGTCGATGGTTATTTATCTCCTATAGAAATATTTCAGCTATTTACAGCCTCTTTCTTTTTTGTGATCTGGCTATATTTAAAGCCGGAAGAAAGCTTCAATAGTAATGATTTAGACCCCAGCCAATATCAAGAATATCTGGCTCGCACTCAAGCTAACAAACTTCAAATAAAAAAGCTCCACATGATAAGCCAGGAATATATTTTACCGTTTCCTTATATTTGCCAAATTTATCATTTATTGAGTTTAAAGCATTTGGAAACAGTTCATAAATTTAGCCTTAATAACCTGAAGATTTTTCAAATTAGCCACTTTCAGCCTACAAATACTGGTGGAATAATCAAATTTCAAACAATATTAGACTCGCCAGCTAATCCTTTGAGAATTTGGCGACAACCTATTGTAGAGGTGGATTTGATATTACATACCCCTTACACTGTTGAACTGAGTATTCCAGTCTACAATAACAAAAGGATAATTGTTATATTTCATGCTTTCCCGTTAAATGACTCAGAACATCAGTTTTTTATAGATATTTATAGTGACCTAGAGTGGCCAAAGCCATTATTACAAATAATATTGCATTTTGCTTCTTGCTTGACCCTATTTGAGGATTTGCCGTATTTAAGAGCTTTATCTGAAAAAAATATAGGGCGTTTATTCAACTTAAGTAAAACTTCAAATCATGAGACTGCATTGCTGTTTAAAAGATTCGTTGAGCTTTATGGTTCGAGTGGAGAACCAACTAGATTACTTAAGGGAAGGGAAAATAGTTAGGAGTTAGGAGTGAAGAGTTAGGAGTTAAAAACTTCTAACTTATAATTTTATTTAGGGACTTGCAAAAAATAAATTATCCCAAATTACTTGTAGATTTGTAAGGGCGCAAAGCCTTGCGCCCCTACGATGGAGTGTTTTTTTAATGGAAGTTCTTTAGTTAAGCGCGTGCTAGTAAGGGAGCAGCAGCTAGTAAGGTTTTGGTATACGGGTGCTGAGGATTGGCAAAAATCTTTTTTGTAAGACCAAGTTCGACAATTTTACCGCCATTCATTACGGCAATACGATCGCACAAAAATCTAGCTAACCAAAGATCGTGAGTGATGAATAGATAAGTTAACTCAAACTCTTCCTTTAATTGCAACATCAAATCCAGCACCTGCGACTGAACGCTGGCGTCTAACATACTCACTGGTTCATCGCAGATTAAGAGTTTAGGGTGAGTAATCAAAGCACGAGCGATCGCTACTCGTTGTTGTTGTCCACCAGACAAATCCGACGGGTAACGCTCATAATACACTTCTGGCGGTGTTAATCCAACTTTATTTAGCATCCACAAAACCTGTTCTTTTGCCTTGGTAGGATTAGCTAGATTGTGAATAAATAAAGGATCTGCAATACTTTGTCCCACTGTCATCGCTGGATTGAGACAAGCATGAGGATCTTGAAAAACCATTTGTATTTGTCGCCGCGAGGAACGAATTTCTTGACGCGACAGTTTAGTTAAATCCTGTCCTAAAAACTCAACTTTGCCACTAGTGGGACGAATTAGTTGCAAGATTGTTCGTGATAGTGTACTTTTACCACAACCTGATTCCCCGACTAAGCCAAGAATTTCTCCTGAATAAATATCCAAGTCGATCCCATCTACTGCTTTAATTGTCTGCGCTTGTGTGTTAAGCAGTCGTTCGATAAAATTAGGTTCTATAGTATAGTGTTGCTTAAGTTCTGTAACGCTCAAAATTGGAGATTGCTGATTAATAATCGGTAATTGCTTTTCTTCGTCATTGGCAATTATCAATTCTCCACTATCAGTTACTGCTTGAATGTGTAAAGCTGCTTTTAAGAGCGATCGCGTGTATTCATGTTGAGGTTGCCTAAATACGGTTTCTGTAGAACCCATTTCAACCATCTTTCCGTTATACATTACGCCAATGCGATCGCAATACTCAGCCACCATTGCTAAATCATGAGATATTAGCAGCAATCCCATGTTTTCTTCACCGCACAGGCGAGTTAATTCTTGCAATATCTGCGCGGAGACGGTGACATCTAAACTGGTGGTGGGTTCGTCAGCAACAATAAACTTGGGGTTGAGGAGTAAAGCTAAAGCGATCGCTACCCGTTGGCGCATTCCACCGCTAAACTCATGAGGATATTGATTCCAGCGACTAGCGGGAATATTCACCTTTGCTAAGGTAGCAAGTGCTTTTTCTTTGGCTTCGCGCGTTGATAATTGTGGTGAGTGCGCCTGGAGGGTTTCGATACAATGCTTACCAATCGTCATCAGCGGATCGAGGCGTGTCATGGGATCTTGAAAAATTAAAGCGATCGCCTCTCCCCGAAATTTCCGCAACTGCTTAGGTGTCAAGTCAAACACTGAGTGTCCTTGAAATGTCACCCGTCCCTCAATACGACTAGAGGCTGGTAGTAAACGCATTACTGCCCGTCCGAGAGTTGATTTACCACAACCTGACTCTCCCACCAATCCCATTCTTTCACCTGGTTGCAACGTGAAAGATACATCATCAACCGCCCAGCTTGCTTCTTCTCCACTCCGCCCAGGATAGGCAACTCGCAGATTTTCGATACAGAATAAGGCTTCACTCATAGTTAGTTATCAGCCCTGAGCTACCAGTTTTTATAATTTCAAATTTAGGATAGTCTATCAAATTAAGTATTAGACCTGTTTTATAAAACTTACCTAAATCTAGCCAACTTGATTTGGTCTAACCGTAGCGATAGCTGTCTCCAATCTTAGTAATTGGAGACAGCTATCGATATTCTTGATAACCACTGCTAAAGTTGATACAGCACCCAACTATGATGTTATAAGTGCAAAATTTAAATCTGTAGGAACTAGAATCAAAATTAAGTCAGTAAATCAGGATTTTAAAGTTAATATTATGGAGCAAAATCAGCCAGAACAGCGGCACGCTGCCGATCGGGTGTTTCAAGAATCCCTCGAACAGTTGGAGGATATCTTACAAGAAAGTTCAACTGAGGAAGAAGAGATTCCCCAACTACATACTAGTAATTTTACTGAAGTTGAAGTCGAACTCGATCGAGACTTGATAGATATTGATTTAGCGGCTCTTGAGGACGCAGTTGCTGATATTGAACAATATCTCGAAGAAATAACAAAAACCCAATTGGGGTAAAAAGTTAAAATTTATTACTGACAAATTAGTTGCCGTTGAGCTTCGTACAACATTAAAGCGGCTGCGATCGCCACATTTAGAGATTCCACCCCAGGACTCAAAGGAATTCTGACTTGCCGATCTGCGATCGCTGCTAAATCTGCCGATAATCCAGCACCTTCATTTCCCAGTAAAATCATACTAGGTTTTCGCCAGTCCACTTCCCAATAAGTTAAAGTCGCACTGGGTAAGGTTGCCACTACCTGCATTCCTGCCTGTTGACTTTGTTGGACTGTCGCTTTTAAATCTTCGGTTACGGCTGTTGCTAGGCGAAACCATTGCCCTGCGGAAGCACGTAGAACTTTAGGACTATCTAAATCTACACTATCTCCACTGACCCACAACCCTGATGCTCCAGCGGCGGCGGCGGTGCGAATCATCGTACCCAGGTTGCCGGGATCTTGCACAGTTTCTAAAGCTAGCACTAAACCAGTCAATGGTAGTTGAGTTTGGGGTTTGCTTCGTTTTGCCGTTGCCACCACACCATCCGGTTGGACTGTGGTAGCGATCGCATCCAAGACTTCTTGACTGACAATTTCGGCGCGATCGCATCGGCTACAAGCTTCTTCCCACAGCGAAGGATGGCCTACTTGCCAATCTTGGGTACAACACACTGTTTCTAGTGGGTAATTGACTGCACAAGCTTCTTCTAACAGGTGCGTCCCTTCTAGTAAAAATAACTGCTGTTTGTGTCGCTCCTTGGTGGAGTGTAGCTTGCGAATTTGTTTGACTAGGGAATTTTGTAAACTGGTCAACATCAAAAAGTTAAGAGTTAGAAATTAATAGTTAGGAGTTAATTTAGTTATCTTTCAACTCATAACTCTTGACTTGTAACTCCTAACTTAAGATAGTATGCGGAACCCGGGACTTGAACCCGGAAGCCTTGCGGCACTAGAACCTGAATCTAGCGCGTCTGCCAATTCCGCCAGTTCCGCTGGCATTTGTACTTATCCACAATTTCTTATTATTGCGTTATGTTTTATTTTTGTCAAGTAACAAGCATAACGCCTCGTTAAAAGTCTCTAACTGGAAACGATTTTTTCAGACACAAGGTCGAATCAAAATATTAACTAGACAGTACAGCATTGATTTTTAAAGAACACTTAAGTTATTTTACTGAGTATTTAATTTTGCTTCAAACTACTACTTATTCATTATTTTTTTGAATTTTTTTAAAAAGCTCAAAAAGCTTGCTATTGCTTATTTTCAGCCTACATCTTCACCCAAAAAACAATTTTTTTATACAAAACAGTGCTTTAAAACGTGGACATTTTGAATCTTTACTGTAGAATCAAAACCAACTTCAAACATATAAAATACGTATTACTTTTGGAGGTAGGCTTATTAATCCTTCTACCAGCTTACCAGATGCCAAAATTGCTCCAGAAGCAGACTCCTCAGTCTTGCAAATTTGGGGTGGGCATCCTTTGCGGGGTCATGTGAAAATTAGCGGAGCAAAAAATTCAGCACTGGTAATCATGGCTGGAGCCTTGCTGTGTCCGGGCGATTGTCGTATTCGCAATGTCCCTTTGTTAGCGGACGTAGAGCGGATGGGTCAGGTGTTATCAGCTTTGGGTGTGCAATTAACCCGACAAGGCGATATTTTAGACATCAATGCCAGCGAGATTAAAACATCAAAAGCTCCCTATGAATTAGTTACCCAGTTGAGAGCAAGTTTTTTCGCCATTGGAGCCATTCTGGCAAGACTGGGAGTAGCACAGATGCCTTTACCAGGCGGTTGTGCGATTGGGGCAAGACCAGTTGACTTGCATGTTCGAGGACTGCAAGCAATGGGAGCGGAAGTACAAATTGAGCATGGCATTTGTAATGCCTACGTCCCTGGCAGCAGCCGGAGATTAAAAGGTGCGAACATTTACTTAGACATTGCCAGCGTTGGAGCGACGGAAAACTTGATGATGGCGGCTACCCTGGCAGAGGGTGAAACGATCATCGAAAATGCTGCCAGAGAACCGGAAGTAGTCGATCTAGCTAACTTCTGTAACGCGATGGGAGCGAAGATTCAGGGCGCGGGGACTAGCAGGATTATTATCGAAGGAGTTCCCAAGTTGCATTCTGTTGACTACAGCATTATTCCCGATCGCATTGAGGCCGGGACATTTTTGCTGGCAGCAGCAATTACCCGCTCAGAACTTATTCTCTCACCAGTGGCTCCAGAACATCTCATCCCAGTAATTGCCAAGCTGCGGGATATTGGAGTGACAATAATTGATGAAAAGCCTGACCACTTACACATTCTGCCAGCGGAAACCCTTAAGGCAACGGATATTGAAACTCAATACCATCCAGGTTTTCCCACAGATATGCAAGCGCCATTCATGGCTTTGCTGGCAGTGGCAGAAGGCGACAGCGTAATTAACGAATCCGTCTTTGAAAATCGCTTGCGTCATGCCTCAGAGTTGAATCGTTTGGGGGCAGATATTCGTGTCAAAGGCAATGCTGCTTTCGTTAGGGGAGTACCAAAATTATCTGGCGCACCAGTATTAGGTACAGACTTACGAGCATCGGCAGCGTTAGTCATCGCCGGACTAGCGGCAGAAGGACAAACCACAATTCAGGGTTTACAGCACCTCGATCGCGGCTACGATCGACTTGATATGAAGTTGCAGCAATTAGGGGCTAAAATCCTCCGCGTGGGCGAAACATCGACAGATGCAGAAATCGCTCCCAGCATCAGTAGCCTGTCAAGTTGAAATTGATCGGTTGAGACTGATGCTGGGATAAGAGGAACAAGGGAGACAAGGTAAAATCTTCTCCCTTGTCTGTTTTTATCTCTTCCATTTATACCTTGCAATCTGCTGAATTCTCCTGATAGATAGAGGCTTTTAAGCTTTGTCCATATCTTTTTTTGATGAATATTCTGGAAAAATCTGTGTTGGCTGTTACAATATTGTTAAGAAAAGTTGCCCGTTGCATTTTGGGAACGCGCAATTGGGTTTTAACTCTCTTGAGAAGACAACGCAAAAACATTTTTTAGACCAGCTGTGGGAGGCTGGTCTTTTTGTATTTAAAGTCCTCATACATTATACTTATCGGTTTGAGTGTAATACTCATACTGTTTTATTAATTACTTTTATTGGTTTGTAATACATTGGTTATTCAGTTACCAAATCGCCTCAAGGCTTAAAATAAACCCCTGTAAAACATCTTCTCCTGACTCATCACCTCTGATAAAATGCGTCCTGGCATACCTTATGATGTAGCTAACAAAGATATATCTAACGATAGCATTGTCATCTGGAGTCGGAGCGATCGCTCTGCAAAAATGATCGTAGAATATTCTACTAGCGAATCTTTTCGCAACGTGCAGCAAGTTGTGGGGTCTAATGCTTTAAAGAATAGCGACTTTACAGCACGCCAGAAAAATAAATCCTCAAAAGCATAGTGAGATGTAGCCAGCTAGATAGAGTAATTACGCAATTTTTTATTCTGTCTACTGGCTTTGTTGTTTTTGGTGAGATGTTGAAGGATGAAAAATTTGTGCGATCGCCACTGGTAGGAGCTAAATTTAAGTAGGTAGAGTTTTGGAGTTGATCGTGCTTAAGCAACTCATCCTGAAAAATTGGAAAAGTTTTCGTTATGCCGAGCTTCCACTTGACCCATTGACTGTTCTGATTGGTACAAATGCCAGTGGTAAGTCTAATGTGGTTGAAGCTTTGGAATTTTTACAAAGAATTGCTAGAGGTGAGAATATTGAAGCAGCTTTAGCTGGAGATAAAACACTCCCATCTATTCGCGGTGGTGTGGAATGGGCTGCAAAAAAAGGTGAAAATGCGTTTACATTAAAGGTGCTAGTTGCAGATCGTGATAGTAAAGTAGATTATCTTTACAGAATCACATTACAAACAAGACCAACTATTCATAGTTTAACAGAAAAAATAACGATTTGTCAAGACAATCATGAATATTTTCCCATAGAATTTGGATTATCAGGTGATAAATTTTCTGCAAGAAGCTCCTTGCTTAATCGTAGTGATTTCTATGGATTACCCTTATATTTTATTGAATCTAATTTTCTTTCTGAACCATCCAAAAAAGAATTATATCAGTCAAATTATTTCAAACAGAATAGCGTCAACATAATTAATAATATAATTTTGCCAACAATTGAAAATATTTTAGTTCTAAATTTAGTGCCCGATAAAATGAGGGATTATTCACGTCTATCTGAGATTTTAGAAAGTGATGGTTCCAATATTGCAGGTGTACTGGCAGCATTGGATGGGGAACAAAAAGCCGAAGTGGAATCGACTCTATCAGCTTACATCAAAGATTTTCCAGAAGGTGATATTAAAAGAGTATTTGCAGAGCCAGTTGGTAGACTGAAAACTGATGCAATGCTTTACTGTGAAGAAGAATGGAAACCTGGAGAGATGACACTAATAGATGCTAAAACTATGTCAGATGGAACTCTCCGTTTTATAGCAATTATTACAGCATTACTTACTCGACCAGAAGGAAGTCAACTAGTAATTGAAGAAATAGATAATGGTCTTCATCCCTCGCGTGCAGAACTGCTGGTAAGAATACTACGAGAGATTGGCAGCAAAAGAAAAATTGATATTTTACTAACTACCCATAACCCAGCTTTGCTTGATGCTTTAGGCCCAGAGATAGTTCCTTTTGTAGTTGTCGCACACCGCGACTCTGAAACTGGAGAAAGCAAACTTACACTTTTAGAAGATATTGATAATTTCTCTAAGTTATTTGCATCATATTCTTTGGGCGATATGACAACTAAGGGTGCAATTGAAAGAAGCCTTTCTCGTAATGAATAGTTACTAATATGAGAAAGGTGTTACTCATCGATACATCGCTTTTATGCGTTTGGTTAAAAGTTCCAGGTAGAGAAACTGCTGGTAATAATGAATGGGATTTTGAGCGTGTAAATCAAAAAATCCAGGTAGAAATCGCCAAATCAACAACGCTGGTACTACCTTTAGCTGCTGTTATAGAAACAGGTAATCACATTGCACAGGCTAAAACAGCAAATTCAGAAAGTAAACGTATAGCAGCTGAAAAATTTGCCGAAATTATGACCTATGCAGCTGATGAAACCACACCTTGGGCTAAGTTCCGTGAGCAAATTGTTCTTTGGGAGGAGGATGAATTGAAAAACTTAGCCGCTAAATTCCCCAATCAAGCTGTAGAAAAGACTTCTATGGGTGATGCTAGTATTGTCATCTTGGGTTGGCACTATTACCAAAAAGGTTTCCATGTAGAATTTTTGACTGATGATGACAAGCTAAAATCTCAGGAACCACCTCCACCACAGCCACCTACACGCCGAAGCAGCCGAACAAAAGGGTAAAATATCCTTGAGCGATTACTTTTTACCCAAAATAGAGGTTTTTTCACTAACTTGTTAGGAATAAGTTGGACAGGAATTGTAATAATAAACTTTGTTCCTTCTTTTACCGTAGATAAAGAACTTCAACCACAGTTAGAAGCAACACTAAACCTAATTTTGCAAACTATGCAAATGAGTTTAACTGCATCAATGGCAGTCAGCGAAATTACTCCTGGAGTGAAAGAGAAAGTAATTAAAAAGGGTTTTGGAAATTTGGTTATCTCTCAGACTGCTACTTTCAGTTGCAGGCTACTGTTTAGAGAACTAAAGCATTATCTTGTATAATCAACGACTAATCACTAATGACTCCCCATCAAGGGGAGTTATTTGATATCAGTTAGCTAGCTAAAATTAAATTGGTACATTTTTAAATGCGGCTGTATCTGGCACAAAAATGTCCAATTTATTGATCCCATCGGGAACTCTTAGCCAGATATAAGCATCTGCGGAGGCTTGTGGACGTACTTGGAACAAAGAAACGCTTCCTGTTGAGCGATTAAGAGCGACTCCTTTGTAGGTTACGCTAGTGTCAGGATTGCGAGCTGTTGTACTAGCAACCGATATAATATCGCTACCAACAACTCCGTCTGTGGCAAGGCGACGAATCCGCATTTGCACATTTACCACATCACGGTTTCCAGTTTCTGGATCTTTAATGCGTTTTGCTGAAAGTAATTCAACTTCTGCCTTTTTGCCAAAAGCAGGCTGCACAAATTGACCAGGGCTAATTGCTGAAATTGTCGCACTAGCTGGAGATGGTGAGGCCGTTGCTTGTGGAGAAGTTGTAGCTGTAGGACTTGGCACTTGAGTAGGAATGCTGCTACTGACTGTATTAGTAGCATTTAGTGTCTCCCGTAACGTGAAAACTTCATAAGCTACATAGCCGCTACATCCCAAAGCCAAAGTAGAGAGTAATACAGCTACACCAGATAAAAATGTACTCACACCGTTGCCTCGATTTCGTGTTTCTGTATATGCAGGTTGACTTACGTTTCTATTTTGTAATCCCATAAATTATGTTTGTGCGATCGCCTATGTATGAAACATGTGAACATCTTCCCTATACTAATTAAGTAACTTTACTGAGCCAATTCTTCTCTCTCCGGAAAAAAATTGTTCGCAAGGTAAAAATATCTGTCTTTGGGATAAAGAAAATTGGTGAAACTTAAGACTTTAAATCAACCACTGGGTATTTTATTAATATTTTTGGCTAGCCAGATAGGATTTAGTTCTAGAGTTGCAAAAGCACAAACCCCAGTTGCACCAACAACTAGCACAAAATCAATTTGCTCTAGCCAACTGGGAACAGCTATAGATGCTGTAATCAATCGTCCCTTATTTAGTCGGGGGCGCTGGGGAATTTTGGTACAACCCCTGTCAACCGGACAAACTCTTTACAGTCGCGATGCTCAGAAATATTTTACTCCCGCGTCTAACCTCAAATTGCTGACCACAGCAGCTGCATTGCAGGAATTGGGTGCTAATTTTCGGATTCGCACCTCTATTTATCAGAATAGCAATGGTGTTTTACGTGTTGTCGGAAGGGGAGATCCTAGCTTAAGCGATACTGAACTGCAAAAATTGGCACAGCAGTTAAAACAGAAAGGTATTACCCAAATTCAGCAGTTAATTGCCGATGATAGTTCTATTCAAGGTAATATTGTTAACCCAACCTGGCAATGGGAAGATGTGCAATCAGACTATGGCGCACCAGTCAGTAGCTTTATTCTGAATCAAAATATTTTTAGCTTAAAACTTGTACCGCAGGCTGTAGGTAAATCTTTGCAAGTGGTGTGGCTCGATCCTGGCGAAGCGAAACAGTGGCGGATAATTAATCAGTCAGTAACCGTTCCCCAAAATCAACCAAGCTATGTCAATGTTATCCGCGAATTGTCAGGAACAGTATTACGAATTCAAGGACAACTGGCAACGAATTCAGAACCCTCTTTAATAGATTTGCCTGTAGTCGATCCTAATTATTACTTCTTACGACGCTTCCGTACTGCTTTAGCAACAGAAAAAATTACTTTGGGACAAACATTAGTAATAAATGATGGTGTAAATCAAGAAGAAATAGCATTTGTAGAGTCGCCACCCTTAGCTGAATTATTAATGGAAACTCTTCAGAATAGTAATAATCTTTATGCTGAAGCACTGCTGAGAGCATTAGCTGTGAAAAAAATCAGACTGAAAAATCAGACTAGTGCTGATGTCGGTTTAGAAGTTGTCAAAGCAAGTTTAACTAAATTGGGTGTCGATCCAGCAAATTATATTTTAGTGGATGGTTCAGGTTTATCACGTCGTAACTTAGTGACACCAGAAGCTTTTGTACAAACTCTGCGGGGAATGGCAAAAACTCCAGCAGCATATATATATCGCGCATCTTTACCCGTGGCTGGTAAAAGTGGAACTCTGAAAGGCCGCTTTCAAGATACACCTGCTGAGGGCATTGTGCAAGCAAAAACGGGTACGTTAACAAGTGTAATTTCTCTATCTGGATATATGAATGGGCCGAAATATGAGCCGCTGGTTTTTAGTATTATCGTCAATCAGTCGGATCAGTCTGCAACAGTTATACGGCAGGCAATTGATGAAGTTGTTGTGTTGTTAACACAGTTGCAGCATTGTTAATATTATACTTTTCACTCCTAACTTGTTTCATGCCAGCCAAAATCTTACCACCGCCCCTAAAACCTGGAGACTTACTACGAGTAATTGCCCCTAGTGGTGCTTTACGAGAATTTGAAGAATTTAAACAGAGTCTAGAAATTTGGCGATCGCGTGGTTATCAATTAAAAGTCAGTCCCCAGATAGATGACAAATGGGGTTATTTAGCTGGAACAGACGAAAACCGCCGTCAACAGCTAGCAGCAGCATGGCAAGATCCTGATTGTCGTGGTATTCTCTGTGCCAGAGGTGGTTTTGGCAGTACCCGCATCTTAGAAGATTGGAATTGGCCAAACTCAGGACTTCCCAAGTGGCTGATAGGCTTTTCTGATATCACAGCTTTATTATGGAGCCTTTATACAGCAGGGATTTCCGGCGTTCACGGCCCTGTAATGACAACTTTGGCAGATGAGCCAGATTGGTCAATTAAGCGATTATTTGATTGGGTAGAAGGTGGTTCTTTTACCCCTCTCAAAGGTTGCGGTTGGGGGGATGGTGTGGTTACTGGCGCTTTATTACCAGGGAATCTCACAGTGGCTACTCACCTTTTGGGTACACCAATTCTGCCACATCTTGATGGTGTAATTCTGGCCTTGGAAGATGTTACCGAAGCACCTTATCGGATTGACAGGATGCTGACGCAGTGGCGTTTGAGTGGTGCTTTGTCTCAAGTCTGCGGTATTGCTTTGGGGGGTTTTACTCGCTGTGAAGCGCCACCAACTATATCTAGTTTTAGTGTAGAAGAAGTATTGCGCGATCGCTTGAGTGATTTGGGGATTCCGATTGTCTCCGATTTGCCTTTTGGTCATGATAATCCCAATGCAGCCTTACCAGTGGGTGTAGAGGTAACTTTAGATGGAGATGCAGGAATATTAGCGATCGCACCATAGTTTCGCGCAAATATTTTTATAACAACAAGTTTTGATGGTACATAAAATCAAATAATATCCAAGTTAAAGGACATTATTACGATTCATTTTTTCAGGATTTTTTGAAACCATTGTTCTACGCGATCGCCCATAGCTTCTAAAGAGTATAAAGTTTCTGCTTGCTGGCGACAAGCTTGGCGGTCAAGTTGATCAAGACGCTTAATAGCTTTTACTAAACCTTGGACACTATCAGGTTCTACCAAAAAACCAGTTTTGCCTTCTTGGACAATTTCTCTTAAACCACCCCGACGGTAAGCAATTAAAGGTACTCCACAAGCAAGCGCCTCTATTGCTACATTTCCAAATGCTTCTATCCAACGAGGAGTTATTAAAAGTGCTCGACATTGACCTAACTCCTTTTGTAGCTCAACTGTTGGTAAAAATCCGACATATTCTATGGGAGCATCAGGGTATTCTTGACAAATCTTCTCCCAGTAAGATACATCCTGTTTTAACCCGAATATTTTCAGTGTAATTCCCATTATTTCTGCTGCTGCTACTGCATCTTCTAGTCCTTTTTCAGCAGCTATCCTACCTACCCACGCCAAGCTCTGAGTTGGTTCGGGACAAAATTGATAAATAGATAAATCCAAACCATTTAGCAGACAAATACATCGTTCTGCAAATGTAAAAGTTGCTGCCTGTGTTTGACTATGAACACCAATAGTACCCGGAAAATTGATTGCTACTTGTTCAATAATCTCATCCATTGCATCTGTCAAAGAACCCATACTGATGAGATGGGCGATCGGACAATTAAAAAATGGTGTTAAATACAGTGGCAGCCAATCATAAGCAAAATTCACAATCACATCATAATCTGCTTGCACTAGGCGAGCATAATCCCACATATTCGCTAAAACAGAATTTTTTGGGATAAAAATTGGCTGACTACGAGTCTGATTTTGGGCTGGTATCTGGAGTTCTCCAGGGATTTCTTTAATAGGTAATGAACTGCCAATAGACCCCTGGGGTGCGACAATTTTTACTTTGTGTCCTCGCCGCAGCATCTCTTTGGTAATATTAGAGATGGTCAACTCCACTCCGCCACCCAATCCTGAACCTAGTGAACCAATTGGAGTGGACATAAATAATAATTTCTGGTGCATTTTCGTCGTTAATGTATTTTCATAAAGATCATTTTTTCACCGAAACAACGTACTTATTGGGTTTCGCTGTGGCTCTACCCAAAAGACATGAAATTCAATTCAACTCTTATACTCATGACTTGACAGATGCCAAGCCCCCAATTCAAATAAGTAAAGTTCTCCTACTCGATCGCGATAGAAGGCACTTGCTTCTTGCCAATTAAAATCTTTATGTCCTAAGTTTTTTATTTCTTCTTGTGTTGCTGCTAACTTTGTCTCTATGGTTTCTATATCTAAATGGAAAAAATCTTGTAGATGATGCTTGAAGTGAAATGAATTTTCTAAAAAGCTACTTAAGAAAGAGGGCGTGGTAGAATTTATCATAAAAGTTATGTCACAATGAAATTAACGTATTGTATTATACAATAAATGTTTAGCAGTTTAACTTATTAGCACTCGTAAACATTGAGACAAAATGTAGTATATTGGAGCAATATTTTTCTAAAATAGAGAGATTGTTTCATGAAAATTGCCTTATTTGCTGGAGGTTATATTCCTGCACCTCCACGATCAAATTCTATTTTCACTCTGATGCAAGAATATAAATATTTTTTATAGAATATTAGACATCAAGTAGATATTTTTAAGTATAAAGATGTTAATGAACTCATAGATAAAATAAATATGGATATTTTCAATACCCGATGAAGGTGTTATTCTTAATGGGATGATTGAGGTGGATGACTACAGTCATTGGAATGGTTGTCAAAAAGCCTTACATGATTTTGAACGTTTGAGAGTGGAGCAATTTAATCTTCATCGAATTGACTACACGGCAGTGTGGTTTAAGAAGGGTGAAGTGATAGATGCCCAACAAATCTAAAAATTGACATGAAAGTTACCCTTTTCCAATCCCAAATTCCGAATTTTTTTTGCCAGTTGAGCAATTCTGTTTGGCGGTTTTCGCTGATGGGAATTATTCTGAGTATATTTTTGATATTTTTATATGGTTGTCAGGGGATAGTTGAGAAGAATGACGGAGTAATTCATCTGAGTTTATGGCAATCAATCAATCCCCCTACTAATCGGGATGTATTTAACAAACTAGTAGATAAATTTAATCAGACTCATACTCATGTTAAGGTGGAATCTATCTTCGTAGGTCAACCCCAATTGCCAAAAATATTAACAGCAGTTGTGGGCAATGCACCTCCAGATATTCTATCATTCGACCCTCAATTGACAGGTCAGTTTATGGAACTAGGGGCAATTCGACCTTTAGAAAAATGGCTGGACAAATCGCCATTGAAGTCGGAAATTAGCCCCAACTTATGGGAAGAATTAAAATTAGACGGTCATCTTTGGTCAATCCCCCTCTACACGAGCAATTTAGGAATTTTTTACCGACCTAAACTTTTCCAAGCTGCGGGAATTACGCAAATTCCTAAGACTTGGGAAGAGTTGAGGGAAGTTGCCAAAAAATTAACCATAGACAGCAATGGTGATAATCGACCTGAACAGTACGGAATGTTACTACCTTTAGGAAAGGAAGAATGGACTGTCTTTAGTTGGTTCCCCTTTTTATTGAGCGCTGGCGGAGAAGTTGTTACCAATAACCGTCCGAATTTGACGAATGCAGGAGCGATCGCAGCCTTACAATTTTGGCAAGACCTATTAAAAGATGGTTCAGCAACACTTTCTTCCCCAGAGCGAGGTTATGAAGAAGACGCTTTTATTGCAGGTCGTGTTGCTATGCAGATCACAGGCCCTTGGACTTATATAATAAAATCCAATGTTGATTTTAACGTATTTCCTATACCTACAAATATGAAGCCTGCTACAGTGACAGCTACTGGAAATATGTATTTAATGAAGACCACACCAGCAAGAGAGCAAGCTGCACTCAAATTTTTAGAGTATGTTTTGAGTGAAGAATTCCAAAAAGAATGGAGTATGGGAACCGGTTTTTTACCAGTTAACCTTAAAGCTACTCAAAGTGAAGCTTATCAGCAATTCATCAACCAAAAACCTTTGTTAAAAGTGTTTATGGAACAAATTCCTCTGGCTGGCGCCCGACCGATTATTGCTGGATATAGCCGTCTTTCTGACAGTCTCGGTCGAGCTATAGAAGCTACATTGCTAGGAGAGTCTCCCGAAAAAGCTCTCAAAATAGCACAAGAGCGTTTAGAGCTGATTTGGGATAACAAATAAATGGGACTGGGTATTGGGTAGTAGGGATTGGGGAACTGGTTGTATCCTCTGGGGTGCAGTGACTTGAGTACATAATTAACTACTAGCATTGGTAAGAATTCCTACAAGCACTCGCACTAATTCTTCCAAACCTTCTGGAACGCGATAAAGTTTGATATCTTGCATGACCCGTTTATCTTGCCGATAAAATATTCCAAATCGCCAATCTTCTCCATTTGTGACAGCACCATACAAAGTTGGTCTTTGCGAATCTGTCCATTGGTCGAGTGCTATCAATTCAATTGCAAGTTGAGTAAAACCCCGGCTTAAATCGGATTGTTTGGCTTCAACTACTAACAGTGAATTGGAAGATGAAATATAGTAATCAAAACTTCCTTTGAGTTGTTCGCTAACATTAATTGGGTACTCAATATTCAGTTGAGTTTGCGTTTGGTCGCAAATTTCCAACAAAATAGGAGCAATTAAAACTTCACGTTTTGCAGCTTCACTGATAGGATTTACGCGCATGATATTGCGCCGTAAGTAACGCTGTAAAAACTCTAAATAGTCAATTATACCTGAATATTGTGGTAGTTGTAGCGATGCGCGTTCGTAACTACATCCTAGTTCCGCCAAGATATCTGCTGGGGCATAAGGTAATTCAAAATACTTACTAAATGTATAACTTTGACCGAGTTGGAGAATGCGCGGGCGAGTCATAAATATTAAGGTTATGGAATATATCGATAAAACTCAGGAAGAAACTCCAGTTTTGGAATGTAAATTTCTTTTCAATGTACACAAACCAATTGCTGGTATGGCTCCCAAAATAACTGCTGTCAATCCTTGTCCACTCCAATATAGTATGGGAGTACGGTAGGTTTCTGGAATCAAATTTTGCATAATAAAAAGCAACCAAACCAAAATAGCGATCCAGAAGAAAGAGATTGAGGGTAAAAAATTCCACCACCAAATGCCTGCTGTATATCGCCTCAATACCAGCCATTGGCAAATCCCTAGCCAAATTCCAGAAATTATATATGCGATCGCAGACAAAAATCCAAAAATCAAAGTATCTTCAGAAGATGATGAGGCAATAGTTGAAATGTAGTTAATCCAGGCTGTAGAAACACCATTGGCAATCAGCCAACCTACACTAGTAGCAAATAGCCACTGCCAACCCGGTAAATATCGATAAAGAACAAGGGCTTGATCGGCGGCGAAAATCACGGCAAATACAACGTTACTGAGACTTCTAACCAAAATGCTCCATGTTTGTGGTTGGATAGCAACATTAGGTGAGAGATTTTGGAGAACTATTTTCTCTAAAGCGATACTAGCAACGCCACCCACAACCCATCCGATGAGGGTCATTAAGGTAAATTGAATAAAGAACCTCTGTCGCTGCGATCGCGGAATCAAAAACTTTCCTGGATTAGGCTCGTTATTAGCAGATGCAATACGATCGGGACTGTTAGAGTCAGTTTGCATAAAAAGTTAGGGGAGTGAGGGAATAGAGAGATCAAGGAGGTAGGGTGAGCAGGGGGAGAATAACTAATTCCTGCCGAATTCTCAATTAAATATTGATTCTTGTTTTACCCTATTTCTCAATCACCAGTCCCTATTTTCCATTCCCGACTTGCCACTCGCCACTTCTCTAAGGCGAGGATATTATGTTAATAATATAAGTCTATTCTCAATAGAGTCTGAAATAATCTCATTAACCTATCCATTTAGGGGTAGCCGATCGTAGACATCGTTTTAAGTCTTGAAAACTAAACCAAACGAGAAATGGTGATTTTTTGTTGGTTCTTAACTTTGATTGGGAGCGAAAGTAATTTATATGCGTTTGTCCTACCCACTAGAATTACACAATAACCTTCACATAATCTTTAAATAAACTTTAGTATATATACCGTATCTTTTGGAAGTTATAAAAATGAAAATAGGATAACAAAGCATCAAGATAAACTTACATCTTTGAGCTTGTTTTACTCAACAACAGTTATATATAAAGACCTAATAATCTTTGTAACTTACTTTTCGTTTGTTGGAGTAATTAAGCCAGCTTTTCATAGCTAGGTTTAAAGTAAATTTCAGTCTTAATTATCTTTGTGTTCTTCAAGCTTTATTACTAGAATGCTGCAAAAATTATCATTGGCTTTAATCGGAACAACTATTGCAATCGTAAGTGCAAATCCAGCTAGTGCTGTGACTATGCAAGTCAACAGTGGTCCGTTTTCTAGCTACGCTGATGCCAAAACTGTCACCTTTGACGACGGCACAGCAAACGATCCTAATGGATTTGTTACTTATTCTAATATTACTTCTAACATTGTTCAAGGTAGCGTATCTGGTCAATACGCCTCACCTTATGGGGATAACACCAAATATCTAACAATTTCTCCATCAGGTAGTAATGTTGCAGGTGACAGTGGTTTTGTTAATATTAACTTCAAAGAAGCTGTTAATTACTTCGGTTTTTATGCAGGATCATTGGATAGTTACAACTTTGTTGACATTTACAAAGGCAATCAGTTGTTAAAGAGTTTTAGTGGTGCAGATGTGCCAAATGCTATAGCTGATGGTAGTTGGACTAGCTCTCAAGCTAATATGTTTGTCAATCTTGTAGCTGATACAGGAGAAACATTTGACCGAGTTGTGATGCGCTCAAATGGTATTGCTTTTGAAACAGATAACCACGCTTATAGACTAGCCAACCAGAGCGTTCCCGAACCTAGTGCAATGTTAGGTGTGTTAGCAATAGGTGCTTGTGGTATGACTTCACTCTTCAAACGCTCACAACATAAAGCGATAGTGAAAGGATAAATTGATCGCGATACCGATTGAAAACCTTTAAGGATGTGTCTCTACGCTTGACGTAGAGACACATTTGTTATTTGTCATGCAGTTTTCCTCATGCGTTCCCTTGATGTATAAGTCAGAGGTGCATTTCTACGTGGGACTCAAAGCGATGATTTCATCGGATAAGCCAAAAAAAGAATAATTTGTGGCACTTGGTGGCATTAATTACTGTAGTCAAGCCAACCGAGCGCTTATATCCAATAATCAAAATATTATAAAATAATATTACTTTATGCCCTGCTACTCACCTTTTCCTAACAACGTGCTGGAAAAGCGTAATCCCAGAATGATAAGCTAAACAGTGGCATAAATAGGATGAAGTAATAAATGGGTGTTTCTTTAACAACTCCTCATCTCTTACGGGCTGCTCGTGGTGAAGTAGTAGATCGTCCCCCTGTATGGATGATGCGACAAGCGGGACGATATATGAAAGCATATCGAGACTTAAGAGATAAGTATCCTTCGTTTCGCGATCGCTCGGAAATTCCAGATGTAGCAATTGAAGTTTCCTTGCAACCGTGGAAAGCTTTTGGGCCAGATGGAGTAATTTTATTTTCTGATATTGTCACCCCATTACCTGGTTTGGGCATTGACATGGACATCGCCGAAGGTAAAGGGCCAATCATTCACTCACCTCTGCGCACTCAAGAACAAATTGATAATTTGCATCCTTTAGAACCAGAAGCAGCTCTACCATTTATCAAAACAATTTTGCAGGCGTTGCGTTCGGAAGTAGGCGATAAATCAACGGTGTTGGGCTTTGTGGGTGCGCCGTGGACGTTAGCAGCTTATGCAGTGGAAGGAAAAGGTTCTAAAACCTACTCCATTATCAAAAATCTGGCATTTTCAGATCCGACGATATTGCATCAACTGTTAGCTAAATTAGCAGATGCGATCGCCATCTATGCCCGCTACCAAATTGACTGTGGCGCTCAAGTTGTGCAAATGTTCGATTCTTGGGCGGGTCAATTGAGTCCTCAAGATTATGACACCTTTGCTCTCCCCTATCAGCAGAGAGTTTTCCAGCAAGTCAAGCAAACCCATCCTGACACACCTTTAATTTTGCTAGTTAGCGGTAGTGCGGGTGTGTTGGAAAGAATGGGACAATCTGGCGCTGATATAGTCAGTGTAGACTGGGCAGTGGATATGGCAGATGCAAGAGCCAGATTGGGTAAGCAAGTGAAAGTTCAAGGAAATCTTGACCCAGGCGTGCTATTCGGCTCTAAACAGTTTATCCGCGATCGCATTCTCGATACCGTTCGCAAAGCTGGTAATTGGGGTCATATTCTCAATCTCGGTCATGGTGTCTTACCAGAAACTCCCGAAGAAAATGTCGCTTTCTTCTTTGAAACTGCAAAGGAATTGAATCTTGCAGGAGTTAAGGGTTAGGAGTTATGGGTTATGAGTTAAGAGTTAGGAGTTATGAGTTATGAAGTTATTAGTTGTGAGGTGGAGAGTTATTTTTAACTCCTCGCTTCTAACTCATAACTTTATTTTTAACTCCTGATTCGGAACTTTTAACTTTATTTTTAATTCTTCACTTTTAACTCCTAAATTTTGAAAAATTCTTTATGAACCAGAAACGGATTTTAGTGACTGGTGCAAGTGGTTGTGTAGGTCATTATTTAACAGAAGCCTTAATTAAAGAAACAGATTGCGAACTGTATCTACTCGTTAGGAACCCAAGCAAACTGCAAGTTGATACCAAGGTACGTTCAGGCATCAACGTTTTACAAGGTGATATGCAAAATATTCACCAGTTTGCTGATTTGCTATCCACAATTGATACAGCGGTACTCACAGCTACAGCTTGGGGTGGTGATGAGACATTTGATATTAATGTCGTCAAGACTATAGAGTTACTCGAACTGCTAGATCCAGAACGTTGCCAACAGGTGATTTATTTTTCGACAGCTAGCGTTTTGGATCGCTACAATCAACCATTAAAAGAAGCCGGGGAAATTGGAACAGATTACATCCGTTCTAAATATGAGTGCTTAGAGAAAAAAGAAAAATTAGCGATCGCACCTAAAATTACCACAGTATTTCCCACTTTAGTATTAGGTGGTGATGCCAATAAACCCTATTCTCACCTCACGTATGGCATTCCAGAAGTTACGAAATATATTAATTTGATTCGCTTTTTGGAAGCAGATGGCAGTTTTCACTTTATCCACGCACGAGATATTGCCACTGTCGTGCGATATTTGATCGATTGCCCTCCCGAAAGCGATCGCCCACGTCGGCTTGTTTTAGGTCAGGCACCATTAACTGCTAATCAAGCAGTGAAACAAGTTTGTGCTTATCTGGGCAAAAAGATTTACTTTCGCATTCCCATATCTATAGCATTGGCTAATTTGATTATTGTTCTGTTCCGCATTCGGATGGCCGCTTGGGATCGATTTTGCATGAACTATCGGCATTTTACATACGAAAAATTCATCAATCCCGATAGTTTCGGCCTGCCAAATTATTGTGCAACCATGAGTGATGTTTTGAAAATTAGCGGTGTTGAAAAGGCTAAAAATTGATTATAATCTGTGGCTTTTGACAAGGTTTGTAAAAGATTAGCAGAAAATTATCCTAATTTTGTAGAGAACCTCTGGGGTTTTCTCCATTAGCGACTGGCGTCATTGAGTATAGGTGAAGAATGGCAACTTACCTCTTTCCTCTCTGCTCCCCAGTCCCTTCATTGAAGTTAAAAATATCAATGGTAAAATAAAACAACTTTAATAAAAAGTCAATAACTCTTTATTTTCGTTAGAGTGGGATAACAATCAAAGTGTGAGGATTGATACTAAATGCGAATCTTGTTAGTGTATCCAATATTTCCCAAAACCTTTTGGTCTTATGAAAAAATCTTGGAGTTAGTCGATCGCAAGGTTTTATTACCACCTCTGGGTTTAGTAACAGTAGCGGCGATTTTGCCCCAAGAATGGGAATTCAAACTGGTTGATCGTAACATCCGCCCCGCAACAGAAGCAGAATGGGCGTGGGCAGATATAGTAATTCTCTCTGCGATGATTGTCCAGAAACAAGATTTACTTGAGCAAATTCAGGAAGCGAAAAAACGTGGCAAGTTAGTTGCAGTTGGTGGCCCTTACCCCACCTCTGTACCTCATGAAGTTGAAAATGTTGGCGCAGATTTTCTCATTCTGGATGAAGGAGAAATCACGCTACCCATGTTTATTGAGGCAATAAAAAGGGGAGACACATCTGGGACTTTCCGCGCCACAGAAAAACCTGATGTCACAAGCACACCAATACCCCGCTTTGATTTATTAGAATTGAACGCTTATGACATGATGTCGGTACAGTTTTCGCGTGGGTGTCCTTTCCAGTGCGAATTTTGCGACATTATTGTTCTCTACGGGCGCAAACCGCGTACCAAAACCCCAGCCCAACTGTTAGCAGAGTTAGATTACCTCTATGAACTGGGTTGGCGGCGGGGTGTGTTCATGGTAGATGACAACTTTATTGGCAACAAGCGAAATGTAAAATTGTTGCTGAAAGAGTTAAAAGTCTGGATGGCAGAACACAAGTATCCCTTCCGATTTGACACGGAAGCTTCAGTGGACTTAGCACAAGACCAAGAAATGTTGGAGTTGATGGTTGAGTGTGGTTTCTCAGCGGTGTTTTTGGGAATCGAAACACCGGATGAAGATAGTTTGCAAATGACCAAGAAGTTTCAAAATACTCGCAGTTCTCTAACTGAGGCAGTGCAAACCATTACTAAAGCGGGATTGCGCCCAATGGCTGGGTTTATTATCGGCTTTGATGGCGAAAAAGTAGGTGCAGGCGATCGCATTGTCCGCTTTGCTGAACAAGCAGCAATTCCCTCAACTACCTTTGCTATGTTACAAGCGTTACCCAATACCGCGCTTTGGCATCGCCTGAAAAAAGAAGGACGATTACGGGAAAATCAAGATGGTAACATTAACCAAACAACATTGATGAACTTCCTCCCCACCCGTCCCCTGGAAGAACTCGCCAGAGAATATATTGAAGCATTCTGTACTTTATACGACCCAGTACAGTACTTAGATCGCACCTATCGCTGTTTCTTGATGATGGGTTTACCAAGTTGGAAAGCCCCAGCAAAAATGCCAGAGTGGGTAGTTGTAAAAGCGTTGCTGATTGTGATTTGGCGACAAGGAATCAAACGGGAAACCCGCTGGAAATTCTGGCATCATTTGTTCAGCATTCTCAAGCGTAACCCTGGAGTTATTGAACATTACATTTCTGCTTGCGCCCACAACGAGCATTTTCTGGAGTATCGCCAAATTGTCCGCGATCAAATTGAAAGTCAGCTAGCTGAGTATTTAGTACAAGGTGCAGAAAAGCCTTATGTTTTAGTGAAAGAAAAAGCTGAGGAAAAAGCGGAGGCGGTAGTTAGTTAAGGTTGGTAATGGGTAATAGTAAATAAATTACTTATTGCCCATTCTCAATTAAAATTATACAAATCCAATATTTGAGTTTAAATTACTTTCAATAGACCGAAAAGTTTGGCGATCGTTTGCACAAGCGATCGCCCTAATTCGGGAAGATACCTGTTTTAAGGTTCATTTAGGTAGAGTCGATGGGCGGTATTATCCGCCGCCGCACGTTCCAGAACGCCCAGGTCGCAGTGAAGCGCGAGTAAAGAAACGTCGCCCGAAAGCTTACTCCTTAATGACCAAACCCTGGCACGAATTACGCAAGCAATTACAAACCGCTTAAATCACAAGCCTTTTTGCTTTTCTTAGTGCTATTCCTTTAATAGTCATTGTCAGCCACACAAATGCCTTTACATTTAATACCGTTGGTAACGGTGCGCTGACAATGAGAACATAGAACTTTTTCATTTTCTGTTTCTTGATTTATCTTTAAACTAGTACTTGCATATAATTTTGCTTTTTCGGTCTGGATTTTTAGAGTCATAGTTAAAAGCTGTTTAATTACTTAGAACTTTTATCAAATATTGTGTCAATGTAAACGCATCTACACCCAATTCGGTACGCTCTTGGGCTGCTAAAATACCTGCTTGGGAATGCCACCAAGCAGCAGTTGCTACAATATCTTCTACGGGAATCTGTTTAGTTGCTGCTTGCGCCAACAATCCACCTAGCAGCCCAGTTAACACGTCGCCGCTACCGCCACGTGCCAAAGCGGGTGTGCTCTCAGGAACAATCCAAACAGCACCTTGAGAGTTGGCGATCGCAGTTCTCGCCCCTTTCAACAACACTATCGCCTCACTTTGCGCGGCTGCTTCCCTCACTGCTTGCACCCTGTCATTTTTGGCATCGGTGACATCAGGAAACAATCGCTCAAATTCGCCAGTGTGGGGTGTAAGTACGGTTACTGCTTGGCGTTTTTTTAATGTGGCGATCGCTCCCATTTGTGCCAAGATATTTAAGCCATCGGCATCGAGAAGCAAAGGGCGATCGCTTTTAATTACCTCTTGCACAATGGGCGTAGCATCTCGTGTTAAACCGGGACCACAAGCGATCGCATTAAAGGAACTCAGATCGGTGTTTTCTGGTAGTTGTAGGCGGGCAATGGCTCCACTTTCCGTCTCTGGACAACCGACAATTAGTGCTTCTGGCAAGTGTGACACCAAAAGAGATTTCAGGGATTCGGGTACGGCAATCGAAAGCATCCCGACACCACTAGCCCTAGCACCCAAACCAGTTAAAATTGCCCCACCTGCATAGCGCCGCGAACCGCAAATCAGCAGTAAATGTCCTTCCTTATATTTGTGAGTAACTGCTGGACGGGGTAAAGGTAAAGTAGTAAGTGCCTTTGCTCGTGTAATAAGTTTAATTTTAGGAGCATCTTTGAGAACAGCTTCTACATCAGCAAAAGGAATATCGAAATCGATTAACTCAGCTTTACCAAGATATTCCAACGCTCGATCTTGGAAGAAAGCTAGTTTCCATAAACCTAAGCAAAATGTGTGAGTGGCGCGAATGGCAGTTCCCAATACTTCGCCTGTGTCGGTGTGTAAACCTGAAGGTAAATCGATACTATAAATCGGTACAGACAATTCATTTAGCTGATTAATTGCAGAGGCGATGGGATCGGTCAGGTTTCTTTCTAAACCAAATCCAAACAAGCCATCAATCAAAAAATCAGAATCTGGCAGTTGCTCAATTGTTTGATAAATTGGAATGCCCAAACTCTCGGCATATTGCAAATGCTGCGAAGTTAATTCTTTAAGCTTAGAAAAAGGAGAATAAATCCAAACCTCATACCCACGAAAGTATAATTCACGGGCTACGACTAAAGCATCGCCGCCATTATGACCAGGGCCAACAAGAATTCCCACACGAGCTCCCCTTAACAAAGGGGTGTTTGAAAAAATCTCTGGAATGCGACGAGCAATTAATCCCGCCACCTTTTCCATCAAAGCAACTACAGGCATTCCCGCTGCAAAGATCCGCTTTTCAATATCGCGCATCTGCCCAGCAGTCACTACCACTTGCGAAATTTGTTCTTGCCTATTTTGCATTAGTCCTGAGTGGTGAGTTATGAGTTTCAGGCTAACTGAAAGTTTAGCAAAATTGACTCATATTCCACCCAAAAAAGTTACAAACCAATTTCCACATCTTCAAGGATGCCGAGTGCGTCTAGTCCGTACTCCTTAAACAGGCAGGGCAACTCAGTGACGGCAGTGCGATCAAACTGCTGTAACCGCGAGGTCATACCAATTTGAAAAAAGAATGCGACAAATAGACCATTTGTAGAGACGCGATGAATCGCGTCTTTACCCAAGGATGTGCTGCAATCATTAATTGAATTGGTAAGTAGAACGGCATAAATATTTATAGTTGGGATGAGGCAGGAGGGAAGGGGATTTTAGCCTCATTTATCTTTCCTAACATAGTTGTGTTTTTTCACACCGACTTACTTATAAGCATTTGTGACTTATAGCAATTCAAAAATCTTTGCGACAGATATCCTGCGCACCCTCTCTGATGCTTTGGCTACGGGCTGAGGCGGAAGAAGCGATCGCCCCGTCAGGAATTGTATACAACCCAATGCTAGTGAAGCTATGGTGCAATTTCTCAGTAATGTGACTAATGTGCCTGTGAAATGCTTATAAGGTTTCAAGACAGCTAATTATCGAAAAATCCCAAAAGGGATGAAAAAGGTTTCTTCTCCTACTCCTCACTTGCTTTTTCAAGTTAGTGATCAAAAAGTCTTGCTATCACTTTGACTGAAAGCTAGATAACATTAGATTCGGCGGCGTGTTTACTGTTCGGGAGTGCCAAAATGTCTAAACAGCTGGGTCAAAAAATTGCCCCTACACCAATATCAAATGATATCAGTGTAGTGGATTTGATCGATCGATACTTCACTGCTTACAACTCAGCGCGGTTGCGGGAAATCTGCCAACTACTGAGTCGCGATGTCTTAACAGAAGGTGTCACGGTGGGAGTTAGCCTTTCTGGTGCGATGACGCCGGCAGGATTTGGGGTTTCAGCGCTTGCACCCTTAATTTGTAACGGCTTTATTGACTGGATGATTAGCACTGGTGCAAATCTTTACCACGATATGCACTATGGTTTGGGTTTTGAACTCTTTGCTGGTAATCCGTTTTTGGATGATGTGAAACTGCGTCAAGAAGGCACGATCCGCATTTATGACATTATCTTTGGTTACGATGTGCTGCTAGAAACTGATGCGTTCATCCGCAAGATTCTGCAAGGAGAAGCGTTTCAAAAGCGGATGGGAACGGCTGAATTTCACTATTTACTAGGTAAATATGTCCGAGAAGTAGAAAAGCAATTGGGTGTGCAGCATTCCTGCTTGCTAGCTACAGCTTATGAATATGGCGTACCGATTTATACGTCTTCTCCAGGAGATAGCTCAATTGGGATGAACGTGGCGGCTTTAGCATTGGAAGGTTCGCAGTTGGTGATAGATCCATCAATTGACGTGAATGAGACAGCAGCGATCGCATATAATGCCCGTGAATCAGGAGGTAAAAGTGCGGCTGTAATTCTTGGTGGTGGTAGTCCTAAAAACTTTTTGCTACAAACCCAACCGCAACTTCACGAGGTTTTGGGGTTGGAAGAACGAGGACACGATTACTTTGTGCAATTTACCGATGCACGTCCAGATACAGGCGGTTTATCTGGAGCAACCCCATCGGAAGCTGTCAGTTGGGGTAAGATTGACCCGGAGGAGTTACCTAACACAATCGTTTGTTATACCGATAACACGATCGCTCTACCACTGGTGAGTGCGTATGTGTTAAACAAATGCCAGCCTCGTCCCCTGAAGCGTGTGTATGACAGGCGAGAAGCCATTTTAGAGAAACTGCAAAAAGACTATCTAGCAGCCAAAACCCAACCATCGGATCGGATTCCAGCAGCAGTTGCCGAAAGTGCTTCACAGCAAACAGCAACTTATCCCTGTGGTCGGCTGATTCCGAATACTCACTAAGGGATAGGCAGGAGGAGAAATCAATTCAAAATTAAAGAACTTCTGCCTCCTGCCTCCTCTTTTCTAATGCCCTCATCTCTTCCGTCCAATCAACAAATAAGTTATCATCTTCCCTTTGCCTTTAACTTCAATTTCACCTCGTTTTTCAAATACAAATTCATCACACAAGCACTTATAAGTATTTTCTGTAACCTGGATTTTACCAGCAATACCTTGGGATTCCATACAGCTAGCGATGTTTACTGTGTCTTTACATTCATAAGTAAAGTTATTCAGATCGATGACTCCCTCCATTACTGAACCGCTATGGATGCCGATACGGATGCTGAAATTTTGGTTATTCTCAGTATTAAATAGAGCGATCGCAGTTTGCATATCTAGTGCCATCAGAGCGATCGCTTCAGCACGATCTTGGCGGCGTGTAGGTAAGCCACCAACCACCACATAGGCATCGTTAATGGTTCTGATTCTTTCTAAACTATATCGTTCGGTGAGGCGATCGAAAACTGAGAAAATTGGGTTGAGTAGGTTCAGCAGTTGAATTGCACTCATAGAAGTAGCAATTTCGGTAAAGCCAACGATATCTGCAAATAAAACTGTGACATCAGCCAAGTCTTCGGCAATGCTAGCTGGTTGTTCTTTCACTTCTCTAGAAATTGCGACTGGCAAAATATTCAGCAATAAACGTTCGGTTTCCTTCTGCTGATAGCGAAGTGCTTCTTCTGCTGCTACTCGCTGGGTTACATTGCGAAAAATGCCGCGAATCGCAACTGGATGACCTTCAACAAATTTACAATTAATATTACCTTCTAGAAAGATTGTTTGACCGTCTTTAGTAACAAATATAGCTGTTACTTGCCCAAGCTTTTCTCCTGATAGCACGCGATAAAATCTTTGCAAACAGCTTTGTTTAAACTCTGGATGTATAATATCGAAAATACTCATATTCCCAATTTCAGCTTCGCTATATCCCAAAGTTTCTTGCCATGCCCGATTGACATACAAAAAACGACCAGATGGATTGACAGATTGAATCAAGTCATTAGCATTTTCAAATAAATCTCGATATCGCTCTTCACTTTCTACAAGAGCATCTTCTGCTTGTTTGCGTTTAATAAATTGGGCAATTTGGCTACCAATAGAACCCATCATTTGCAATAGGTCTTTATCTTTTGGTAGTAAATCCCGGCTAAAGAAAAGCATCACTCCTAAGATTTCACTATCGTCTAAAATTGGGAAGCCAAAAGCTGCGTGCAATCCAGCCTCCCCAGCCGATAGCGATCGCCTTTGATCTCCATCTACTGTGATATCTTTAATCCACAAAGGCAAACGTCTGATCCAAATTAGACCAGGTAAGCCAACACTAGGTGTATAAGTAGTTTGCCAAGTGATTGCTTTAAACTCTCGCACAGAAACTAATCGACTTGACCAAATTTCCACACACCTTAGTACTGCATTGAGACTATCTCCTTGTACCGAAGTGCCAATATATTGGCTTGGTGTCCAAAGTTCGCCTAAATCCCATCCCAAGTTTTGACAAATCGACTGCAAAATTTGTGGAATTCCCTGCTTTATGCTCTGTGATTCTGATAATATGCGAGTAATAGAATACTGGGCACTTGTACGCTGTTCTCGGCGTTGCCAAGCAGTAATATCCCGACCTATGTACACAATATCTTCTAGCCCTTCTGTTTTTTTGGGAATCACTGAGCAAGAAAAAGCAATCAACAGTTTTTCTCTAGTTTTTGTTCGACAAACTACTTCTATATTCTGGGAATTACGTTTTAAATAAGAATGTTGATAAATAGCTTCAATTAAAAGTTCATCCTCATCAATAATTAGTGATATTGGTTGATTTATTAATTCTTTTTCCTGAAAACCAAATAATTGTTGAGCAGCACGATTTACTTTTTTTATTTTTCCTGAATTACTGGTTACTAACAAAGCATCTGCCATTGAAGTAATTACTTGTTCCATGTAATTTCTGTATGAGATTAAAGTACTTGATAGCAGATTCGCCTTGGCTTGCTGCGCTAATTTTTGCTAGATGACGCCATCGCTATCATAGTGAGAATTAATAACTCAGTAATCATAATTAATAATTCAGTACGATTCATGATTGTTTTAGCTATTTTTTAAAATGTTTAATTAATATATAAGCCTGTTTTTACAAAATATATAAAAGTTACTATTACTCAGGTTTTTTACTAAGTTTATATTACTTGATTAAGTGTGTTATTTTTTCACATCAATCGAGTATAGTTGAGCAAAAACGACTAGTTTGCTGTGGCGGAAGTTTGCCTACTTTTAACAAGTTGTTCAGAGCAACTTATCTAGTTAATTGAGATAGTAGCTAGTGGTTTGTCCCATTAATTTTGCTAGGTAAACTCATTTTTAATCTCTCTGTTTTTCTCCTACTCTGTGTTCTCTGCGCCTCTGTGGTTCGTTCCTTTACCCCTCAGAATTAATGACACAGACCACTAGATATGCGTCGTGCTGTACTAGTGCAACATTTAAGCTAGTGCAAGAGGTTTTGTAATAAGCACTTTAGTCCTTACTACAAACTTGCTTACCCATCAATTTAAACTAAATAAGCTTGATTAATATTTTTAATATACTTCTTTTGGAGTATTGACAATTTAATATAATATTGCTTTTTGAGCAAATGATACTTAATACTTGCCTTCATATTTAATTTTAATCCTATGTGGTATTTTACAAAACGGTGAGTTAGATTAGTATTCCAAATAACATATTGTCGTAAACACCTTTCATTAGTTTCGCTATCTTGAAAGTTGATTTTTCAAGATAGCGCGATCGCCAGCATCTGGGAAATTTGAAACCCGTCACTTGATAAGAGAGTGGCGAGTCTGTAGCTAGGTTCCCGTCACTCTCTTATTCTTCAATTCCATCAATGAAGTTTATGATTGTGCGCTGGCTACAATTTGATTCCAGGCTTTGACTGCTGTCTGTAAATTCTTTGGCAGGTTATTTTGAGAAATATCGTTGTACTGAACCGTACCTTCTTGGCTGGTGAGGGTGTAGGTGATATAATCAGCAGCACCATTGGGGGCTGGGTAACTCAAATTCCGAAATTTACTAAACTGAGAACGTTCTAGCGATCGCACAAATTGTTGTACCTGTTGCACAGAAACACGGCGAACACTACGGTCAGAATCATTAGCATCACCAATCCGCACGCGAATCAGTCTCCCATCTTTGAGTAAAACAGTCTCATAGGTTCTGCCAGCAAAACCCCCACTGGAGATTTGGCGAAATACAATATCTCGATCTAACGGTGGTGGTAACTCACTAGCTGGAATTTGCACAGGCCCCAGTGTAGTTTCGTTAGCCTTTTGATTCAGCCTGAGTGCGGAACCTGTTTGATTAGTATGATAAACCAAGGTTTGGTCAACTTTGCCGATAACCACCCGCCAGCCTGATACCAAAGCTTGGGTACAGAATTCATCAGCATTAGCTAATTCTAAGCAGCTATTTCTCCAAGTTTGCTGTTGAGCCTCAATAATGGTTAACTGAGAAATTGGCTGTTGTAAACGTCTGGATGCGGCTTGTAAAACAGCATTTTTTACAGATGTAGGTAATTTATCTGGGAGATTTTCTGAAGGAGTGTTTGCCGAAGCTAAACGTAGCGATCGCCCATTATTATTGGTATGATAAACCCAGTTTTCTTTGCCATTAGATACCACAATCCGCCAACCAGGAACTAAGGCTTGGGTGCAGAATTCATCAGCTTGAGGCAGTTCCAAGCAACCATTGCGCCAAGTCTGTTGATTGTAGTCAATAATTTGCAGTTGTCTAGTAAAAATTCCCTGCCTGCGCGCTAAATCTCGCAGTACCGCATTAGCTACTGGACGTGGCAAGCGGTTTGGTTTAATATTGTCTTTAAGAACTTCATTGCTTGTTTCTAGAGATAAATTCGCAGAAGCGCCCGTCGCACTTTTGACAAGTGTTAAACCGCTAGCAACAGACAAAATTCCAGTCAAAATCAAAGCAGTGAAAATCCGCCCTTGATTGGTGTTAAAGTAGTTTTTCAGCATAATTTTCATAATAAAATAGAACTAAAAAATAGTATCCAGTCACTAAGTAGACAATAAAGTATATAATTCCAGAACTTCTGCACTTGGAATTAGTTTAGTATTTGTGTTTTAAGAGAGATATAGAGACAGACGCTGATGTACTGATTGTTTGTTCCTTAATATATACCAGTTTGCAGTTGAGTCCAATACAGACCTAACCCCCAACCCCTTAAGAGCAAGGGAATGGGAGTAAGATTCAAAGCCTCTCTCCTCTAAGGAGAGAGGAATGGAAGTGAGGTCAAAACTGTACTGCACACAAACGAGAACCGCTATAAATTCTGGTTGAAGAAGAATTCAGGAGTCAGAACAATCAGTGGGGGATATCCTGCGGGATGTTGCTACAGAACCGCCACTGATTGAAAACCACTAAATCTTCTCTTTCAGAGACGTTACGCGAATGATTTAGTGGGGGTTTTAAACCCTCTTGTTCAGACGCTCGCGGACTCGCTAACGCTACGCTATCCCCCAGCGATGTATTCAGGAGTGCCTCGGCTTACAGTAACCCCATAGATAAATCTAGGGGATTGATCTTGGACGTATTATTTCTTGTTGCACTCTTTTCAAAATAAATATTTATTTTTTTTTCCTTGGCTTAAAAGCCGTGGCTTCAAACATAAAGTGCTGAGTGCAATTATTACTTTTTTACTCAGCACTCGTTACTCAGCACTCAGCACTGTTTCGGTGAGCCTGTTGTACCACTCGTGGAAGCAAGCTACGCAAAGCGTCTGTCTGCTAGACGCTGCGCGAACCTAGAGAAGTGTCGTATAGAATTAATTCTGAATTCTGACTCCTGACTCCTGAATTCTGTTTGATAAATCCATCAAATTTGCCAGCTTGTAAACTACTCGCGCTCCAACATTACCATCCCACTCCGCATCACCAACTTCGCAGATATCAAAGCCAATAATTTTTTTTCCACTATTGACCAATTCCCGGAACAGACAAAAAGTTTGCTCTAATTCCAACCCACCTGGAACAGGAGTACCCGTACTCGGACAGAGTTTTGGATCTAAACCATCTACATCAAAGCTAATATAAACATAATCAGGTAAATGACTGATAATTTCTCGGCATAAATCAATCCAAGTTGTGCCAGAGTAAAGCTTTTGCTTAATAGCGGGATCGTAATAAGCAATAATGCGACTATCAGATTGGTCAATCATTTGCACTTCATCATGACTAATATCACGCAAACCTACCTGCACTAACTTAGAAATTTGCGGTATTTTCATCGCATTAAACATAATCGACGCATGGGAAAACTCAAATCCCTCATAAGCATCGCGTAAATCTGCGTGGGCATCAATGTGCAAAATACCATATTTTGGGTATTTAGCTGCTAATGCTTGGAAATAACCTAAAGGCGAACTGTGATCTCCACCAATGACTGCAACTTGCTTACCATTATTAATTGCTGCTTGACAATTTTCAAACAGCCATTGATTCACCTGTTGACCAGCCTGATTAATTTCTGTGAGGACAGACGTTAAATCTGGTGTATCTAAAAGTTGTTTACCTTGGGCTAATCGCCCGATAATTTTTGCTGCCAAAGTGCGGTAGTATGTGTTCTTCTCTAAAATATCTTGGGGAATTTCTTTCATAAAAATTCCCTGCTTCCAGCCATCAGGGCGATCAAAATCGAACAAATCTAGTTGAGTCGAAGCATCTAGAATTCGCTGTGGACCATTAGCAGTGCCAGCACCATAGGAAACAGTGACTTCCCACGGCACACCAAAGATAATCAAGTTTGCAGACTCATAATCACAGGGCAAACCTAAGAAGTTGCCATTTATTTCACCTACGCCGCTGGGGTTGTAGTCTTTTAATTGATTACTCATTGAGTATCTTCTGGATTTATGTGGATAGACAGCACGCCGCCTAGTGGACATCTGCATTGTAATCAAAATTTTTCACAGGCGGTAAACTAGTAGTCTGTCCCAAATGGCAGTTCAAACCGGAATTTTACATACTCCCCATTGGTATCATTAGTTGAGCGAAAAAATGACTAACTATTTACTCAACCCGCTTAACTTCAAATCCCCGTAATCCTTCTGGTTCCTCATATTCAACCACAACATCTTTAACCACAGCAGCAGGTGGCCCAGAGTGACACCAGCGAACCATGTCATCTACAACCTCTCGCGCCCCTTCAAAAACTGCCTCTACTCGATTATCGGGGAGATTCCGCACCCAACCGGTTAATCCTAATTGCCTAGCTGTATCAACAGTGGAATAGCGATAACCTACTCCTTGGACTCGGCCAGAAATGAATACATGGGCGCGGATAATCTTTGGCAGTGCTGTGGAATTCTGCATAGACTGGTCTAATCTTTACGATTTCCAGTCTACCTAGTTTGTGTATACACAATCTGTTTTTAACTCCAACTCGCGAAATTAATCCCGGTCTTTCTTAATACCTACTAGTTTTTGTATATTTCCAGCGCTTTTCTAGTAATAAAACTACCCTACTCCTAATTTAAGTCCTAGTCTAAATACCTGAAAACTGCTGTAATTTAATCAGTAGTCAGTTTTTACACTTGGAATTTTGAATTGTTTATGTCTAACCTGCCACCACTTAATACAGAAACAATTTGGGCAATTCTTGACGATAAACTTGATGATGCCACAGTCAACCAGTTGCTATGGCATTATTTAGGCTATCGCTATGACTCCTCAATTGCACAATGGGACGTTAGCCAAGTCGCACCAGAATGGTATAATGAATACCCACAACCACCAGATTTCATTCAATCTCGCCCCGCAACTGTCAAGTTGACTCGTTCCATTCCTGCTGAAAATAAACAAATGCTAAAAGAAAAACTGGGTTTCAAAGGTTACAAAATTGGAGAATTTGGACCTCGGCAAACTCGCAGAGCAACGGCGGCGAATTGGTTATTAAGTTATCTACAATAACAAGCTAACAACAAAAAAGAGGAATTTTGCAGTAAATATTTGGTAAAAAATATTCTAACTTTTACCGAATATCATCTGTGTTTTAATTTCATAGAAACAATTGTTTTATTTAATGACTTTTTGCCTCTACACCAATTTGTAAGTAAATGAGGTACAAAGTTTAGAATTACAAATCAGATATAAACAGTTTTTACCTCTACCTCCTGCCTTTAAACCCATAGCTTTGTACTTCATTCATGTAAAAGAAAACTGCTGTATATGTAATAGTGTTAAAAACATATAGCAATCCTAAATGAGATTGTGAAAATTTTTGTCATGTCGTCCTTGGTCATTTGTGATTACAAAGAACAAATGACTAATGACTAATGACAGCCAACAGAAAAACATTTCACATATATTATTTTTATACGCGATATTTACTACATAGTAAATCTGCATTTTAATCAAGAAACAAATGCTATAAACAGCCAAAAATCAAAATAGTTAATTTTTATAAATAATTCATAAATTCTTCCTGAAGATAGAAGCACTCCCGATTGAATTATTTCTCTAGAGCGATTTGCAAATTCTATTGAGCATCAGAGAATATCTCTATCAACCCTTGATATTACAAACACTTCTATGTCAAAGCCAATTGAATTTAATTTATTTGCACCTTATAACAAAGGAGCAGCATTAATTGGTTCTTTTTCTGATTGGCAAGAAATTCCAATGGAAAGAGGTGATGATGGTTATTTCCGCACAAGTGTTGAACTAGAAGACGGCGTTTATAAATATAAATTCCGCGTTCAATCAAATTCATGGTTTTTTGAACCAGAGCAATGGGTTGATATTACAGATCCTCATGCAACTGATATAGATGAACAAAGTGGAAAAGATGATGGTGTTATCCGGGTCAAAGATGGGAAAAGGATTACCGATACTTATGTTTGGCAACATGATGATAAACCTTTACCTGCTGACCACGAATTAGTAATTTATGAATTGCACGTTGGTGACTTTTCTGGTGGCGAGGACGATCCTTATGCACGAGGTAAGTACAAACACGTCGTTGAAAAGTTAGACTATTTGTGCGAACTAGGAATCAATGCTATTGAGTTAATGCCACTTAAAGAATATCCTGGTGATTATAGTTGGGGCTATAATCCGCGCCACTTCTTTGCAACAGAATCTAGTTATGGTTCTACTGCTGAGTTGAAAAATTTGATTGACGAGTGTCACGGCAAAGGCATTCGTGTAATTCTTGACGGAATTTATAACCACTCAGAAGCATCTGCTCCTTTAACACAAATTGACCACGATTATTGGTATCATCACGAACCTCGTGACCCTGATAATAACTGGGGACCTGAGTTTAATTACGAACATTATGACGAAAAATTAGATATTAAGCCAGCGTGGAAATTTATTGGTGAAACAATCCGTTTTTGGATTGGGGAATATCATCTTGATGGTATTCGCTATGATGCGGCGCGGCAAATTGCTAACTACGACTTCATGCACTGGATTGTTCAGGAAGCCAAAAAAACTGCAAGCATGAAGCCTTTTTATAATGTTGCCGAACACATTCCTGAAACTACCAGCATTACCAATGTAGATGGGCCAATGGATGGTTGCTGGCATGATAGTTTTTATCACTGCATTTTAGAACATATTTGCGGTGATACATTTGATTTAGAGCGTCTGAAAGATGTCATTGACTGCAAGCGCCAAGGCTTCTTGGGTGCCACCAATGTAGTAAATTATCTCACCAACCACGACCATAATCATCTTATGGTTGAACTGGGGAACCGTGAGATTTTTGACGAAGAAGCCTTTAGGCGGGCTAAATTAGGAGTAGCCATCCTCATGACTGCTGTTGGTGTACCTTTGATTTGGATGGGAGAAGAATTTGGCGAGTATAAACCTAAACAACCTGAATCATCCAAAATCGAATGGACGCTGTTAGGGAATGATTTAAATCGTAGTTTATTTGAGTCCTACAAAGGTTTAACCAACCTGCGTAAAAGCAATCATGCTCTCTACACAGAAAATATCGATTTTATCCACGAAAATCCTGAAGCAAAAGTATTAGCTTATACTCGTTGGAATGATGAAGGTTCTCGTGTAGTCGTAATTGCAAATTTCTCAGAAAACTTCCTAGCTGACTATCATGTTCCTAACTTTCCTAGCACTGGTACATGGCACGAGTGGACAGGCAATTATGATGTCGAAGCTGGTGATGATGGCATAATAACTGACTTAGGGCCATACGAAGCCAAAGTGTTTGTATGGCAGTAACGATCTACACTACCACTAAGTCAGTAGTCTAATAGCAAGAAAAGGGGGAAATATTTCCCCTTTTTTAGTTATGATCTTACTCGATACAGTTTAATTAAAAATTTGTCAAGCAGAAAATAAGCTATTTTAAAATTTCATAGGTTTATGTTACACTTTTGAGTTGAAGTGCGTCTATAGAATTGCCAAAGCATCCCCATGCACAACAAATTATTTAATAGTAATATCGACAACGCTAACATTGAGAACGATCGCATTTTATTAACTCCCAATGAAGTAAAGTCAAAATTACCTTTGACGCAATTAGCCGAACAAAAAGTTTTAGCATATAGACAGGAAATAGAAGATATCCTGGATTTTCAGGATCGCAGGAAATTTATAGTAGTTGGGCCATGCTCAATCCACGATCCAAAAGCAGCGCTCGAATATTCTGAGAGATTGAAAATATTGTCGGAGCGAGTCAAAGATAACTTGCTACTAATTATGCGAGTGTATTTTGAAAAACCAAGAACAACCGTAGGCTGGAAAGGTTTAATTAACGATCCAGATATGGATGATTCTTTCCATGTTGAAAAAGGTTTATTAATTGCACGGGAGCTACTATTAAAAATTACAGAATTGGGATTACCTGCTGGCACAGAAGCGCTAGATCCAATTATACCTCAATATATCAGTGAACTGATTACATGGTCTGCCATTGGCGCCCGCACAACTGAATCACAAACTCACCGCGAAATGGCAAGTGGGCTTTCGATGCCTGTAGGTTTTAAAAACGGTACTGACGGCAATATTCAAGTAGCTTTGAATGCCCTACAATCAGCTAGAAACCCGCATAATTTCCTGGGAATTAATCAAAATGGACAGGTCAGCGTCTTTCAAACTAAAGGTAATGGCTACGGTCACGTAATTTTAAGAGGTGGTAGTCAACCAAACTTCGATCTAGCAAATGTCAAACTGGTAGAAGAGAAATTAAAACAGGCAAATTTACCACCGAGAATTGTTATCGACTGTAGCCACGGCAATACTAATAAAGATTACAAATTACAAGGTGCTGTCTTAGAAAATATTATTCAGCAAATAGTGGATGGTAATACATCAATTGTTGGCATGATGCTAGAATCGCATTTGAATGAAGGTAGTCAACCGATTACTGGTAAACAAGAAGAATTAAAATATGGTGTTTCTGTAACTGACAAATGTATTAGCTGGGAAGAAACCGAAAAAATTATTTTGGCTGCTCACGAAAAACTTAAGTGAGAAGTCAGAATTCAAAATACAGAATACAATCAATGGGGGATTTAGAAGATGTTTGTAAAGTATTAATATATACTAAAAACCCCACTTCCATCTCTCTCACCGTTTCGGTTACGGTGTCTACACAAATCGAAAAACCTGCTCCACTTAGCTTTAATTTGGTAGGGTGCGTTATGGACTCTAGTCCTAACGCACCGAAAATCTTTGACGGTGCGTTACGCTGAGGCGATAACACACCCAACAAAACTGGAAAACGCCCAAGTGATGGCAACGAATTTCATCTATCGAGAGAATATTTTAAGATTTGCACTGTTGCGTCAGTTTCCTGCCGGATACGAAAGTTCAGTGACCCCAAATCAGTAGGAATCGAATACCCAACTGAAGAGCTACCATCTGTCTCCTTTAAGATATACCCAAGATAGATGTAATAGTATCTAATATGTGCTAATTAATCAATACTACCAACTGAAGGATTGAAAATTAGTATTTTTCTACATAAAATTAAAAATCTAAAATTAAAAATTGGTAACACTGATGGTTAGGAGTGTTAGAGTTTCAAGAAATTCACCGAAACTTTTCAGCGGGTATTCATGCTGAAGAAACTACAAAAAAAGCAAATTTCGATAATTGCGGGTGCAGCACTGTTTGCCTTTTTAACTGGGGCAATGGTATCAGCACCTGAGATTGGTAAGTCTCTGGGAAAATGGCTCAAACTGAGTCAGAATCAAGCAGAGCAAAAATCGGACGGTAGTGTTGCTCAATCAGCCGTCTTTTTGCTGATATCGCAATCGCTGCCAGAACGGGCGGCAAAACTGGCAGCGATCGCTCAAGAATCACGATCGCCAGATCGGAATCGCGCTCGTTATCTTTTGGCGAGTGATTATATTGAAAGAACCCAAGGGCAAAAAGCTCTAGTTTTACTTCAAGGACTAGAGAAAGACTATCCCATCCTCGCGCCCTATATTTTGCTCAAACAAGCCCAGGCAGAGGATCTGTTGGGCGAGGACGGCAAAGCCTCGGATCTCAGGCAAAGGGTGCTAAAACTGTATCCCAAAGAACCGGCCGCAGTGAAAGCGCTATATCTAATTGCTCAACCAAAGCAACAAGAAACTGCGATCGCTCAATTTCCTTCCAATCCTCTAACTTGGGAAATTATCCGCAAACGCTTGCAAGAAAATCCCAATCAGCCACAATTACAATTGATTTTGGCTAAGTATGCCTACGATCAACCAGGCATAGTGGGTGTTTTGGATCAGCTAGTAAAAGAGACTACCCTCAAACCCGAAGACTGGGAACTCATTGGTACAAGCTATTGGGAAAATAGTCAATTTCCCAAAGCGGCGAATGCTTATGCCAAAGCACCCAAAACATCGCGCAACCTCTACCGTACAGCACGGGGCTTACAGGTGGGAGGCAAAGAAAAAGAAAAAGCGATCGCCACCTATCAACAATTAGTGCAGCAATTTCCCAATAGTGAGGAAACTGGGACGGCACTACTGAGATTAGCAGAAACCGCAAAAACACCTAAAGACGGTTTACCCTATCTTGACCAGGTAATTAGTAAATTTCCCAAACAAGCTGGTACTGCACTGGCACAAAAAGCCAAAACTCTCCAAACTCTCAAGGATCAAAAGTCAGCTAGCGCGGCGTGGCAATTACTCATAGCTAAATACGGTAACTCTGACGAAGCAGCAGAATACCGTTGGAAAATCGCCCAAGATAAAGCCGAAGCCAAAGATTACGTCGGTGCTTGGCAATGGGCAGAACCAATCGTCACTAATAACCCCAATAGTATTTTGGCTCCAAGAGCGGGCTTTTGGGTAGGTAAATGGGCAGCTTCACTGGGAAAACAGCAAGAATCTAAAACTGCTTATGAATATGTGATTAGCCAGTTTCCCTACTCTTACTATGCATGGCGAGCTGCGACAATGTTGGGGCTAAATGTCGGCAACTTTGACAACGTGCGCGTCATGAACCCGGAAGTAATCGCACCCCAGCGTCCATTACCGCCTGCTGGTTCTGAAACTTTCAAAGAATTGTATCTGCTAGGTCAAGACCGCGATGCCTGGTTACAATGGCAAACAGAATTTCAGAACAAAATTCAGCCAACGGTAGCAGAGCAATTTACTGAAGGGTTGATGCGACAGGCTAAGGGAGAAAATCTCATCGGAATTGATGAAATTTCTAAATTAGAAGACCGGGAAATCCCAGCCGAACTTGCCCAATATCAGACTCTGAGTAAACAAATCACCTACTGGCAAGCGCGTTATCCATTTCCCTATCAGCGAGAGATTGAAAAGTGGTCTATTGACCGTAAACTTAATCCTCTGCTAGTAACTGCTTTGATGCGTCAAGAGTCACGGTTTGAACCAAAAATCAAATCTGTCGCTGAAGCTACTGGTTTAATGCAGCTGTTACCGAGTACAGCTAAATGGATCGCGCCACAAATCAAGGTGGATTTCAAAACAATTAACTTAGAAAATCCCAACGATAACATCATGCTGGGTACATGGTACTTGGGTCATACCCACGATCAATATAACAATAACTCCTTGCTGGCGATCGCTAGTTACAATGCTGGCCCCGGCAATGTCTCCAAATGGTTGCAAACTCTAACTACAAAAGATCCAGATGAGTTTGTTGAAGAAATTCCCTTTGATGAAACTAAAAACTATGTGCGGCAAGTATTTGGCAATTACTGGAATTATCTAAGGCTTTACAACCCTGAAATTTCTGGCATGGTGACAAAATATTCTGTTCAACACCCACAGCTACCGGTGCGATAACGTTAAAAAGTTATGAGTTGTGAGTGTTGAGTTCAGCAATTGTTTAATTCAAAGTTCACAACTCATAGTGATATCTGTGATTGAGTCTGCTTAACTGGAGACTTAAACCCTTACTCTCAGCGCCTTATTTACCGCCGTAGGTATCGCAGTAGTTCTTGCATAGGGCAGTATTCCTCTAGCCTTCTGCTCTATGCAAGAACTACCTCTTTTATTAAATATTTGTTGAATGACTAAAGTCATCATAGAGACTTGGATAAATAGACCGATCGTCAGGTTTTTGAGACTGCAATTCCCAGATATCGCGTTTTTCTAGTTCTCGATCCACTAATAACTGTAGATGATCTGGTAATTTAGTTGTTTGCCAAATAGACCAAATTTCTTCACCAAATAATTCTTTTTCAATTTTTCCAGAAAACATGATTTGACCTCCACGAATGTTCAATTTTAAGTTTAGTAACTCCTAGTTTAGGAAAGACGAAGTAACAAAATTGTCATTCTTCATTCTTTCGCTATCTTTAAAATACAGGTACTATTCGCCCTTAATACTGCTTGTTAAGAAAATCTCTAACTTGTGCATAGTTAAGTAACTTTTCATTACGGATATTGTCGATGCGATCGCTTCCTGTGAAAGCAATAATCTGTTGAAAAAAGGCGATCGCACGAGCGTCATCATCACCAATTTGTCTACTCAAAATTAACTGCTCTCTTAGGGTCAATTGGTAATTTGTTGCGACCCATAGACATTCTGGCTGACTGTTCTCTAACACCAAGCTTTACTGAGAAAGGCACAACCACTAGTAGCAATGACAACTGCTCCGGCTCGAACTGTCCAGCGTTCACGAAGTAGCTTGCGATAGCGAGCCGATGAGGACGCTCTGAGACAAAACCCCCTAGTGCTTCCCGACTAGCCATTGCTGCTTCTCGCTGTTCTGGGTCGGGTGGAACATACCAAACACAAGTACCAGAAGATGCTGTTGCTTTACTCGTACCGCTGTAGCCTTTATCTACAAGTACTTTTACCCCTTGAACAGCAGCATTCCAAGCCATTCCAAGCCGCCCAAGTTGCTGATGGACCACCGCCTATGACTAAAACATCAGTCTCTAAATTCACTTGCGAAGTCGAACTATTGCCTGACTCAAATTTATATGCACTCACGATTACATCTCCTAAAAAGTTTACTTGGCACTAAATTTTGAGTTTATTGGCTAACTCATCTAATTTTCTGATAAAATACTATAAATCAATCAGTTTACCGTATTATGTAGTTATGAGATTTACATAGATTGTGCTAAAAAACAAGAGGCTATTAAAATTTATTGATATTACTCTTTAATAAAATGCAGTCTGTAGCGAAAAATTTCTCAAAAAAGTAAAGGACAAGAACTATACTTGTGCTCGATGGTTAAAATAACAGATTCTGCGTCGAATAAGAGTTAGATGAGACAGGGCAATACTTTTAGCTTAATAAGCCTGCTATGCATATTATAATTAATATGTAAAGTACGTATTAGACTTTGGAAAAAAAGTAATTTGTTCGCGTATAGTTTACGCGAACAAAACTAATAATTAATCTTGCTTATAGTTTAAGACGCTTGGGTTAAGGGTTATTGGCGTAGATAATTGGTCTTTCCAGACGCGATAAATCGCGTCTCTACATCTGGGTTTTGGGTTTACAGCAGTTTGCAACAAGCGTGAGGTACAAAACCGAGGACTCAAAAATTAAATTATTCTTCTGCCTCCTGCCTTCTGCCTCCTGCCTCCTGCCTCCTGCCTCCTGCCTCCTGCCTTCTGCCTCCTGCCTCAAAACTAGTGACTTTGTACTTCATCCAAACGAAAACTGCTGTATCTGAACTGTATTGACTAATAGTTTTTTTGCAAAAAAGAATTGAGCAATGATATTGTAGACAATATCATTGCTCAATTAAAACTTAACGAAATAAGTATTTGTTGGTAATTTTTGGGCAGTTCCTACATTTGTAGCCAAGTCATTGATTTTATTATCTGTTTTGATTACTGCAAACTTATCAGTAAATAGCAATACTTCACCATTTCCCGGTGTTACCCAAGCGTGGCGAGTCATTAGGTTTTTGGAGACAACTAAAAGAGATGCATCTCCACGGTAAGCCGAGATAGGTTTACCCATGAAAATTTGATTATCTCTATTGGCGATCGCATAAGCAGCAGAGGAACCCACAAAAATTCTACTGCCATCTGAGTAAATAGTTTTAGGGAAATTGCTACCGCCGTCTCCCATCCCCGCAGTTGTAGGTCTTCTTGGAAAACTTAGCTGTCCGCGCTCGACGGTAAAATTAGTCAGATTAACAGTTCCTATATATACCTTTGTTTCGTCACGGGTCTGTGCAGCATTGGTATAGGTGTCTGTAACGATCAAAGTCTTTGTTAATAAGTCTTTGCCATTCCAGCTATAGATTGAGTTACCTCCATAAACTGAACCGAGGACATAAAGCTTGTTTTCAAAAATATGTAATCGGTTGAGTCTTGTGTCTGCCATGTCGTTAGCAAGATTGGCAGAATTGTAACCCCAAAGCTTGCCTTGGTTATTTCCTGCTAAATTTGCCAAAGCAAATATTTTTGCTCCGTCGAAAACCATCCGGTAAAGAAAAGCTATCTGGACAGGAATACCTAACCTCTTTTGTTGCTGGTAGCCACTAGTGTAGAGATACCCATTTTTATACTCAAAATCCATTACCTCAGTTACGCCATAACTCTGTTTGGCTTTAAAGTTGAGGTTTTTGTCATAAATTGATAGAGTATTTGCAGACTGGTAAATAATCCAATTTTGCAAAAATTTCACCCGTGTTTTTGAATTAGCTGTGTTGCTAACTATTTTTTGCCTAGTTCCGTCAGTTTTTATTTTTACTAGTCCTGTTGGAACCGCTAAGACATAAGTTTTGCCGTCAATTGCTACAATGTCACGAGCATCGTAATTAGAGTTTGGAATTAGTTTTTTTGTCCCATTACCTTCTACTTCCCATACACCTTCAGTATTGATAACCGCAACTTTGCTGCCGTTAGTGCAAGCTGCTCTTGGCGAAGAAATATTAAGGTATGTAGCTAAAGCGGGAGTAGAATAATCAAACATTGTACAGTTCAGATAAGGTTGACTGAAAAATATTGGCGCTCAATTAAGAAAAAAAGTTTTGGGGATTTTTGCGCGTTTTTAACCTAAACTCGTCTTCAAAAGTGAAGAAAATATTAGCTACGGTAAACTCAAACTCAAAGGTTGAGTAATCCGCAAAATATGCATATCTGCAAACATCGGTAAAATTAGAATTGAGTTGTTTGTGGTTATGTCGTAGCGATAACCTGTTAATTGAAGGAAAGTAACTTCAATTAATTTGCCTCTCAGCCTGCTTTTTTATTCGACAAATACTTCATTGACACTTTCTGCCCCAGACCCATCTCCTCTAGCATCCCCTGAATCTTTTGCATAGCTAGAGATGAAGGCTTGGTATGTCCTTTCTCGCAACGCTTTACCGTCGAATAAGTTATACCTAAAGATGCTGCAAACTGTTCTTGGGTAAGACTAGTTATGCCACGGAGTTCACCGATGAGCTGTCCAACTTCCGGTTGCTTGATTAGCAAAGGTTTCTTAATGGTCATTTAGCTCAGAACGCACCTGTTAATCTGGTGAGTGATATGTATTCCGCTACATCCTATTGGGGCTAATGCTGAATTGATAGGCGAAAATATACTAGACTTTTTATACTTTTTTGAGTTTAATAATTAAGTAATGACACGTCCGTAGATAAAATATTTCCTAATGCAATATGCTTGGGTTAAGAACAATAGTAGGTTGGGTTGAACCCAACAAAGCTTTGATAATGTTGGGTTTCGTTCCTCAAACGCCACTTGCTTCAAGCCGGGAAACCCGTCCAACGCAGCGGCTCCCCAACCTACGCCAGTTTTAGTTTTTAAGCTGCAAATTCTGTGAGTTAGGTATTTTCGCAAAATTGGGATGTTCCCAATATTTCAGCTATTACCATTGTGAAAAAGGGTATTTTACTAAATTGCTGTTGAAATATCTGGAGTCATCAGAAACTTCTTGTCCAATCCAGGTTGGTAATTCAATTTGCTGATTTTCATCACTGAGTTCAACTTCTGCTAATATCAGTCCTTTATTAACACCATCAAACTCATCTATTTCCCAAATCAAACCACCCGACTCTATTTTATATCTAGTTTTTTCTATAAAGGGACGTTCACATAATGTCTCAAGTATTTCTTGAGCATCTTTAACAGGAATAGGATACTCAAACTCTAATCTCGAATATTTAATATTGGGGCCTTTAATGGTCAAATAACTTTTTTCCCCTACTATACGTATACGTACAGTCGCTTTATCTTGTGTAGCAATGTATCCTTGACGATATACACTACCTTCAGCTAATCCTCTCCAGCTATCTCCTCTCACTAAATATTTCCGCTCTATTTCTTTCGCCATTTTATTTACCAAATTATTTGCTTTTTTATATCACAAATAATATAGCAATTCTAAATCTCTTCACAAAAACGTGTGTGCAATTATTGTAAATCAGAGTGAAGTTGTTGAAGTATTGATCTTGACTAATTGATAATTAGCGATCGCTTCTACTGTAGTACGATAATTTACATACTGACGACGATTTTATGCTATCTGCGCTAAACAATTGCAACTAGCAGTAAATTCGTCATTTTTATCCCACTTATTTCAAGGTGCAGTGAATTGGAAAGACTTTTAATCCTCCATACCCTATGCTCAATTACTAACCCTGAATCCAAACATTTGTTATATGCAAGAACTCACTAAATTTTCTTGTTTAATTTGTTCTTTTGCTAAAGCCAATGCTTGATGAGCATTTTTAAACTTTGTTTCATCTATGAATTTCCGATCGAAATGCTTTAAATAAGCTTCCAAATACCGAATACGTAAGTGGGGATCGGTAGGATTCTGAAGAAAGGGGAGGTCAGCTTCAACCATGAACCGGATAGCTAACAAGGGGATAGGACTACGAAGTGGACGAAAATTTAGATTGTGTAAACCAGGACTTTCATTACGTTTATGAAATTCTCCTATCATCAATCCTGACTCAACAAACAAAGGTTTAAGTTTTTGCTGAACACTATCTATTACTTTAGGAGCATCTTCTATATCGATGTCAGGAAAAATAAGTAAAAAAGCTCTATTAATTGCTAATTCCTGCTCTTTAACATCTATTTTCAGAAATATATCTCGATAGCGTCCAACAATCTCTTCTAATTGTTCTGGATACAAATCTTTTGTGTGAATAACTGCTAGACGAATACTGTTGGATTTGAGAGAGTAAGGTACAAACGGGCAAACTGCGCCAGGTCTACCTAAGTCAGGATGAGACCTTCCTAAAAATTTTTTCACCCACTCCATAATTTCAATTAAGGCAGAAAGGTCTTCGTGTTGCTGGAGTTGTTCGATTTCACGAGTTGTAAAGAGTTGCATAAGCTTGAGTGAAATTGAATAATTGTTTAATTCTGAATCACAAATTAGTTTTACAATATACATATAGGTAAAACTAATTATTTTAGTAAACAAAACAAGCCTTTAGTTGGTTATTTTTGGTTAATCTGTGGCTTGGAGAAAATAACAATGTTTTACCATTTTGTTTTGTGAACTTCAAGTAAGTTATGTCAATACAACATACATAGACAAACATATTTTCCATCAAATAACTTGTTTTTATTTGTTTTGAAATTAGTTTGTAATATGTTAGCTACAGGACTAATATTTGACCTTTGAAACATATGTAGGACGTGCTACATTTTGGTAACACACCCTACAATTACTTGACAGATTTCTCAAAAAAAATTTGCGATTCCTATAGGATACGTATGTATCATCCTGATTCGGCATCTGCTCCTAGTTGTTTACACTCTTAAGCTTCTGTTATTTTTATGAATACATTATAAATTTTATGTCTAAATAGTTATTTATACTGTGAAAATTTGATGTAGATTTAACAGCAACTTTAGGGCTACTATCAAGGTAATATACTTTTAGCAAATAAAAAATTTACATAGAATTTCGTATAAGGCAATTTTATAAGCTAGATATTACTTACAGCAGATTACAAATTAACCCTCTTCTATCACTTTGGGGAAAGAAAAATAAATGTAGGTTGGGTTGAACAAAGTGAAACCCAACTTTTCTAAGGTCTTTGGGTGTTGGGTTTCGTTCCTCAACCCAACCTACGTCTAAATTGATAAAAGTCATGAGAAATAAGGGTTTTAGATTTTTCTCTACCGATAGTGATTAAAGAGGGTTAATAAAGTACACGCTCCCAAATAGATTGGGGAGGATGCCTAATAGGGTGGGGTAGTTACTCCACTTAGATGAAAAGTACTGTATTTTCGATTAGTTGATCTCAACGTCAGGTATTTGCAGCGAATATCGGTAGTTTAGGCTTTATTTTGTCTAAAAAGAAAAGTTGTAGGAGGAGGCAAAATGAGCGGCGACTTCTAGCATTCCCCATAACCCTATCCTTAAGTAAGCTACTCACAAAATTAAATATTTTAGGACTTACGTACTATACCAATTAACCATAATATGCATTCAGCAAAATCTAAGGATTCAGGTGTTGATTGCAACCCCGATTTGGTTGTATATTTACTGTTCTGGGTATTAGACATGGCTCAAAAGCCCAAAATTAGTATAGTCAATATGTATGATACGTAAGTCTTATATTTGTTGAATTGGAAGTCTCTTATTTCTCAACAAATTCTTTCACCACTGCCATAGCATCAGGAGGAATCTGCTTAATTAGGCGAAATGGAAATGCAGCAGTTGAAGCAAACTGAGCATAGTCTGGTGTGAGAAAGATAGCATAGTTTTTAGCTTCTGGAGTCATCTGTGCAGCAAAGGACAAGGTTAGAGCTTTAACATACTTGCGAACATCTGCTGCTTTTTCACCGACAACTTCACCGCCACTAATCGGTGTGTTTGGTTGTCCGATCTGATCTAATGTGGTGCTGGGGTCTTTTACACTTAGATGAGTACCCCCAATTATACCAACTAGCGATTTTGGGGATGGGATCTTTTCAAATCCGACAATCTGTTCAGTTAAAGCTGGGGTAGTTTTATCGGCGGAACCTGCTAACACTATGGTAGGAACTTGTATTTTTGTTAACCCAGTTTCGCCAAAAATCAGAGAAGTTGTCGGATTGAGAGCGATCGCCTGTTTGATTCTGGTATCTCGTAGTTGATAACTATTTTTTGGTAGTTCTTCAGCGATGCACTGTATATTTTCTCCCAAACTCAAGATACTCAAGTTCTTTTTACAGCGTTGTTTGAGATGTTCTAGTTGTAACTCTGCTCCAGCGAGTGTTAAAGCTGTAGCACCACCAAAAGAATAGCCAACAACCATTGCGTTCGTGGTTGCAAGTTTCCCTTGTAGAGGATTATTAGATGTTTGGTTAAGTTTTTCTAATTCATCAATAACAAAACTAATATCTTGAGGGCGATTTAAAAACTCTTGAGGCTTCATAACTCTGGTTTTGCCTTGTAATGCTAAATCAGTATTTGCCGCATTACTACCGGGATGTTCTAAAGCTGCTACTACATAACCGTGGGATGCTAAATGTTCTGCTAAGTAACGCAAGTCCGTGCGGACTGACGCGAAGCCGTGAGAAAAGACAATTATCGGCTTGTCGGGAGTTGCAGCAGTTGACCAGTAAATATCAACTGGGATTTTGCGATCGCGCTTTTGATCGTTCAAGCTTAAATTGAGGATTTTTACTTGGGCGCTTCCTGGTTGGCTGGGATCAAAAGGGAAAGCAATCTGCGGTGTTCCCGGCTGTGCTGTTATGGGGTTGAGTTGGGGAGCGATCGCTAACATAAATTGCTGGGTGCGCCAAAAAGCTGTATTTAAATTTCCTGCAACAACCCAAGCTTTCGGCAAATCAATTTCTAAGCGTTTACTGGGATAAGCAGCAATAAAACTTAGTATAGAAAGACCCTGTGGTGCAGTGGAACCTAATACCAATCCTGCTCTCAGTGCTTGTACTCCAGCTTTATCCTTTCGAGCTAAGGCTGTAGCAAAATCATTGAGAATAGTTGTACCAATCTGAGTATTAATTAACTTATCAAGTGTGACAACATTCATAGGTATATTCATGTCCAGCGCTCCCAAGAAGAAGCGGCGTTGTTCTTGGGATAATCCTTTAGTGTAAGACTGTAAACTCCCAGGTAATTCCCCAGTTTTTGCAGCCTTTTGCAACTCAGCAAGGGAGATGGATTCTGTAAATAAACCCAAACGCACAACAACTGTATCAGCAGCAATGGCTGAAGTATTTGCCCCGAACTGTGAAAGTGCGATGGCGCTAAATAAACCCGCAACTGTCTTCAGACTTTTCCAACTTTTTCCCATAAACTTTTATACCAATTGTTACTTACGGGAATATAACGGATATTTGTGTATTTGACTACCCCAATAAAGGCTTAGAAATAAAAGTAAATTTTTTCTTAACTTGATAGCGATGTCTACGACGGGCTACGCCTATGCTCTAATTTCCTCAAAGCATCTGCTGATGCAAACAGAGCCATATTACAAGCATAACAAAAGTAACGAATTGTAGAATTCATCACAGCTAAAAATTTGAGCATAAATCAGTGTTAACAGCCACAAAAGCTCGATTGTTTCTCAGCTAGGTTTAAGACTGTAACGGAGCTACTAGAACAGGGAAAGCGATCGCATCTACAATCTGCAATTTTTTTTGACAACAAAATTTAACCGACTGCTTAATGTTTTGTCTTTGCCCTTTAAAACGTTTTGCAGATGTGTTGCAGGTGAATAGTCTGACTGCTCTAGCTGCACGATCGTTACTGATCAAATTTTACCAGCCGCATCAACAACTTTTCTTGGCTTTATGCGTCGCAGACTCCCATATATTTTAATTTTTCTGCTCTCTCTGAGTATTATTACACTGTGGTGGCCTGTGAATGATTCTGATTGCAATTTCGAGGCTTTTATCGCATCAAAAACTACAAAATTCCAAGTCCATGCTACTAAGGTTAGTGTTCAGCCGTGGCGTGGTCGTCATCATGTATATGGAATCTTTATGATTCCTGATGAATACAAACAAGCTCCATTTTTTGTGTTAACAGTCCAAGGTGCTGGAAGTTACTGTTCAAAACAATTTGGTCATAAACAAAACTTTGATGATATCTTTGCTGAACCAGGAACTTATCTGGTAAAGAAGGCTATTAGAACTCGAAAAACTCTCCGGCTCATTCTCCAAGGTTTGTATTCTCAGGTCAATAATAAAAATAATTGGACGTTGACTTTCCCTGAACCAAAAGCTAGTCAAGATAATTCATCATTCAGAAGTTAGCTTGGTGCTTGAGTTTCCAGAACCTGGTTTTTCTTTAACAAGGCACTAGTAGCATTAACTACAATTTGTGCTGCTCCTGTGAAGAACGATCGCTCGATAGTCGCTGGCACATCGCTAGGTTTATGATAGTGCGGAGTGCGTAAATTTGCGGTATCTGTCACCAGCACAGCGCCTACGCCCTGGTACCAAAATGGTGCATGGTCGCTGCGTAGGGTGTCTGGTGTCAGTAAACCTTTAAAAGGAATTGGTAGTGTTAGGACTGCTGGCAGATTTGCTTTTTGTTTATTCAGAGCAATTGAGGGGATATTGTGTGAATTTTGAAAGGCATTCAGCAAAGGTAAATGTTCTGTATCACCGACTACTGCCAAAAAGTCGCCCTTGTCGCTAGGTGGCGTAACAGGCAATCCGGCAGGGTATTTCTGGCATCCAGCAGTGTAACAAGCGTAACCTACCATATCCATAACGATCGCTCCCCCTAAATTTTGCAAGCGTGCTGTCTTACTCACAAAAGCCTGACTACCCAAAAGTCCTGCTTCCTCTCGGTCAAAAAAAGCTAGCTGTAACGTCCGTGGCGTAGGACGGGAACCGAGCAACCGAGCTACTTCCAGCACCACGGCTACACCACTGGCGTTATCATCAGCACCAGGGGAAAAGGCAACAGTGTCGTAATGCGCTGCTACAAGAATTGCTTTAGCTGCTTTGTTAGTTCCTGGGCGTTCGGCAAAAATATTTACACCGTCAAAGAACTTTTCTAATTTAGGTTTCCAACCTAATTTTTTCAGTTCCGTTGTAATATAAGTGCGAGTAAGCGATCGCTCTTTTGTGGTGTAGCGCTGGAAATTTAACTTTTGGATATGGTTTAGCAGTTTGTCAGTAGACACTTGCGGGGTAATGTCAACTTCCTTTGACTCTGGCTGTGCTTCGGGTGTTTTTACTGGAATGCTTTGAACAATTGCTGGTGAGGAACGCTGCTCAAAAAACGTGCTACCTCTGCTACCCACCACAGCAACTGCCATCAGCACCAACAGCATCAGCCAAATCCATTTTCTCATGTGATTTATCCTTGGCTTCCTGACTTAAGGTAGCGCAAATCCCTAAGCATCACTTTCCAAGATCGCTAGGAAGGGTTTCAATAGGGTTCGGTTAAGGTTTTTTGATAAAAATTTTAGATAGCTAAAGACGCGATAAATCGCCGTTTCTACGAAAGACTGATTATTGTCCGTATTCTGGGAAAGGCTGAAACACCAATTCTGTCGTCAGTAATTTAAAAAGTCAGATCGAAATAAGCGAACAGACAGTGATTATTGTAGAGACGGCAATTCATCGCGTCTCTTGCTTTAGCTCCTGACACCTAACATTTGTCTTTTAACAAGAGCATGGCCAGATTGCACATCAAACCAGTGAATATCCTCAGGGGGCAATGCTAATGTAATATTCTCGTCACTCCAATTTTGGTCTATTGGCAACAAAGTACGTACCGTAATCGCTTCGGTTTGTGAACCCTCAATCTTGACACTAACCAAATAGTGCATACCCAAGTTTTCCACTAAAAACACTCGCCCTTGGATAGTCTGGGTATCACCTGGTTGAGCAATGCGGACATCTTCTGGGCGGATTCCTAGAACAATCTGCGGTGGTACAGTTGGTATATCTGGGAGAAGCACTTGGAAGTTACCCAGGAGCGCGTATTGTCCCTTACAAGGTAAAGTCAGCAAATTCATTTGCGGACTACCAACAAATCCAGCCACAAATAGATTAGCTGGATGGTTATAGATGCGGTCAGGCGGGTCAAGTTGTTGGACATAGCCATCGTTGAGCAACGCAACTTTCGTGGAGAGCGTCATCGCTTCTGTTTGGTCGTGGGTGACGTAGACAACTGGCACTTTTTGTGCAGCAAAAATTTGCTTGATATCGGCTCGGACTCGTTCCCGCAATAGTGCATCCAGGTTACTTAAAGGTTCATCCAGCAGGTAGACATCGGCATTACGCACCAAAGCCCGACCGACAGCAACCCGTTGCCGTTGACCTCCAGACATTTGGCCAGGCTTGCGGTTCATTAACTCTGCTAATCCTAAAACTTCTGCCACTTCTGCTACTCGCTGTTTAATTTCTGTAGGTGGTACTTTTTTCAGCTTCAGTCCAGAAGCGAGGTTTTCGTACACTGTCATGTGGGGATAGAGTGCATAGCTTTGAAATACCATTGCAATGTTGCGATCGGCTGCTCGTTTATAGGTAACATCTACATCCCCAATCTCGATCTGACCGCGAGTCGGTTCCTCAAGACCCGCAATCATGCGTAGGACGGTGGATTTACCACAGCCAGAAGGGCCAAGTAAAGTGAGAAACTCATCGTTTTCTACAGTTAAACTAACGTCTTTGACAGGGATGACTTTAGAACTGTAGGTTTTATTCAAGTTTTTGAGTTCGAGTTTAGCCATTTTGATTCAAATCATTAGAAATAGAGGAATAACTCTCATTAGTACGGCGGGACACGTCGGAATCCAAAGCGCCTATGCAGACGGTTTGCCTGGGGAAGAGAAGTCTCAGTCTAGGTCAAAGTCGAAATCCCGTAAGGCTGCGTTAAAGCGCAGTCGAAAGGGAGTAACTAGGAAGACTAAGAAGTGATTCTTAGAAGCTTCGTCCTTTAGGACGGAGAGATGTCACCCTTTGACAGCACCAGCGGTAAGACCTTGGACAATCCGGCGCTGGAAAAACAAAACTAGTAAAATCAAGGGTAACGTCCCGATGACAGTAGCAGCAGCGATCGGGCCGTAGGGAATTTCATATATTGTCGCACCACCCAACTGAGCAGCAGCAACGGGAATCGTTTTCAACTCTTCACGGGTCATAAATGTGAGAGCGAAAATAAACTCATTCCAAGCAAAAATAAAGGTGAGGATTCCAGTAGTCACCAAGGCGGGAAGGGTCATAGGTAGCACGATTTGCCATAGGAGTTGAAAGGTGTTGTAGCCATCGACCCTAGCAGAATCTTCCAAATCCTTTGGTAATTGTTGAAAAAAGCTTTTAAGTACTAAAATTGTCAGCGGCAAATTGATCGCAGTATAGGGTATAATCAGCGCGAGATAATTGTTGCCCAATTTCAGCGCTTGGATAATTTCTAACAATCCTAAGAACAACAGAATTCCAGGAAATAAGGTGACGATTAAAATGCTGGCGAGGATAACTCGTTCGCCCCAAGGGCGTAACCGTGCGAGAGCATAAGCCGCAGGTGCGCCGATCGCTAAAGCTACAGCTGTGGAAGTAATCGATACAAAGGCACTGTTGAAGATGTAGCGCCAAAATGGGCGACGGGTGAATAACTCAATGTAATGATTGAAAGTGAATCGTGTGGGGAAATAGACAGTAGGAACGGCGGCAATATCGTCATTCACTTTAAACGAGGTCAGCAATTGCCATAAGGCTGGCGCGAGGCTAAATAGCAGTATTAATACAACTATGATGAACAGCAAGATTTTTTTCAGAGAAAACTTGGTTCCCCCTGTTCGTTTTGGAGTCGTTGGAACTGCTTGTGGAGTTACACTCATGGCTTAAATGGTTCCTGATGTTTTGGCACGGTATTTGTTAAGCAAGAAACTAGCGATCGCCACCGCCGCAATCAATATTAAAAATGTCACCACTACAAGGGCAGCTCCATAACCAAAATCTAAGTAGCGCATCACCGTGGAGTAAATGTACAATGACACTACTTCCGTAGCGCCACCAGGGCCACCCCCAGTCATCACAGCAATCAAGTCGAAAATTCCAAAAGCTTGAGCAAACCGAAATAGCACTGCAATTAAGATTTGCGGCAGCAGCAATGGCAGGGTAATATTGCGGAAACTTTGCCAAGCACTTGCTCCATCGACTGAGTAAGCTTCATAGAGGTCTTTTGATATCGACTGCAACCCAGCTAGCAACAAGATACTGATAAACGGCGTAGTTTTCCAAACATCAGCAAAAACCACTGCCATCATCGCCAGCGTTGGATCTCCTAACCAATTAATCCCAATTTTAATCAGCCCCAACCGCCGCAAAATATCGTTCACAACCCCAAACTGGTCGTTAAAAATCCAAGACCACGCCAGACCAATCAAAGCAGTAGGCAAAGCCCAAGGGATAATTGCAGTTGTACGCACTATGCCCCGCCCAAAAAACGCCTGATTGAGAACTAAGGCAATCCCCAGTCCTAGCAGTAGTTCTGAGATTACTGATGCTGTTGTGAACACGGTTGTCGCCCACAAACTCTGCCAGAAACGACCATCCCCCGCCATCCGCATATAATTTTCTAAACCAGAGAATACAGGTTGTAGCTCTGTTCCCAGATTTTTAGTAAATACGCTTAACCAAAATGCTCGTAAAATCGGGTAGGCAAATACAAACAATAGTAGCAGCAATGCGGGTGTTAGTAAGATCCAGGCTGTCTGTTGTTCTCGACTTTTTAGTGTATGTAAATTTGTCATTTGTCATTTGTCATTTGTCATTGGTCATTGGTCATTGGTCATTAGCCATTAGTTATTTTTTCTTCCCCTGCTTCCCCTGCTTCCCCTGCTTCCCCTGCTTCCCCTGCTCCCTGCTCCCTGCCCCCAGCAGTCGGCGTGTTTCGGCAGCAGCAGCTTGCATTGCTTGTTCAGAATTCATCCGACCGGATAACGCGGCGCTGAGATAACGCTGCAAAATATCTGATGTCTGAGCATATTGCGCGATCGGCGGACGTAAAACTGCATTACCCACGACCTGCAATAACTGCGGATAGTGGGGATATTTAGCAACAATCTCTGGATCTGTAAACAAATCTCGGCGACTTGGCACATAGCCTGCACTGAAAATGAATCGGCGCTGTGCTTCCCGACTGGTAAAATACTGAATTGCTTTCCAAGCTTCTTCAGGATGTTGAGAAGATTTAGCAATCCCTAAACCCCAGCCCCCTAGACAAGCCGCTCCCCTCTTACCAGGAGCATGAACCATTGGTTTAATCGCAATTTTGCCCCGGATTGGCGAATTTTCTGCCTGGGCTAAAGGCCACGCATAGGGCCAACTACGTAAAAACGCTACTTGACCACTTTGAAACAAGCGTCGGGTATCTTCTTCCTGGTAAGTCGTGACTCCAGGAGGAGAAACGCCCTGCTTAACGGTACTACGCAGAAACTCAATGGCTCGTAATGTTTCTGGTCGATCTAGTCCAACTTCGAGGGTGTTGGGATTAACCCAGAAGCCACCAAAGCCATCGAGGACTTCCGCAAACATCGCCACAAGTCCTTCATATTGACGACCTTGCCAAAGATAGCCCCAATTTACCTGGTTTTTCTTCTGCAAAACTTGGGAAATTCGGATCAAATCATCAAAGGTTTCTGGCGGTTTCAACCCTGCTTGTTTAATTAAATCTTCCCGGTAGTAGAGCATTCCCACGTCGGAACGCACTGGAATGCGGTACAGCTTGTTTTGGTAACGTCCCCCTTCTACATCCTGTGATGAAAATGCTGCCAACTCTTTTTGAGAAATGCGATCGTCTAAGGGTAGCAACCATCCAGCAGCAGCAAACTTGGATGTCCAGATCACATCCATATTGATCAGGTCATAAGGGGATTCACCCAAGATAAAAGATGAGGTATACAGGTCTTCGAGCAAATTTGTGGCATTGGGCCCTTCAACTAGGTTAATGCGAATACCAGGGTTCTCAGCCTCGAAGTCTCTAATTAAACCCTTCCTCCAAGGTTCGGCATCCGGTGCAGTCATTAATATATTGAGGGTAACTGGTTGCTGCGAGAGTGCTACCCAACTGAAAAATATAATGCTCAAGAGAGTTGCCAGAAAAACCCCTATATGTAGATAACTTTGTTTTTGGATGAATTTTTGCAACTTGTTTATTGGCTTTCGGTACAACATTATCAATGTAGCGATCGCTAGTGGTAATTATTAAGAAATAAAAACATAAAATATCTGAAAAAAGTTATTTTGTATTATTTTTTATCAAAATGCTTAAGGAATGAAGAAGCAAGTCATAATTTTCGGCAATATGTACCTTTAAATCACACTTCGCCAAGTTTTGATTCACAACTTCCGCCACTTTTTTGGTAAAAAGACACCTTGGAAAGCAAGCCGCTACAAATAGTTCTTGGATAGTTATTTTTGGTTTCATGGCTGTTATTACTCTCATCATTGAGGATTTGACAAAGTATAGATGTGTAATCCTTTGATAGGTTACTCCATGCTGCGATCATGACAAATGAAGCACCCGGATAATCCGCTGGATTTGAAGCATATTTTTTCAACTCCTGAATCACTTCGCTAACTGAAGGAGGTGAGGTCTCAAAGAAATATTCCGCATTATCCCGGATTTCTCACAAAGATAGGACTTACGCAAAAACCCTCTCAAACTCTCATTTCTCCGTGACCTCTGCGTCCTCTGTGGTTCGTTTTCTGTTACCTATGCGTAAGTCCTAAAAGAGATAAAAAAAGGGTCAAAAACTGCGAATGGGAGCTTATGCCCAGTTCGCTACCGCTCTACAAGATGCGATGCGATCGTCCTCAAGCCAGAGACGCTGGATTTTGTGCAAGCGGCAGCCGTCGGCTGCCGTTTTCTCCTTTTTTTGAGAATGATAATTTTTGTCAAAAAGGGGGATGTTTTCTTTTTTGGAAGTCCCTAACAGCCGCATTGCAGATATCCACCTTTAGGAATAGGATTTATTGTAAACATCAAGTTTGACGCTTTGTCTTTTGACAGAAAGCACAACTTCACTTAAAGTACCGCACTAGAGGAGTGTTGAGTACTGAGTAAAAAAGAAAAGAAAAAATTTCTTATTACTTCTTCAACATCTTTATTTAGACACTCAGGACTCATAACTCAGAATCTCAGGATTTTTTTATGATAGATTTGTTGCTGATCGCAATCCTGGGGTTCCTGGGGAGTTTTGGACACTGCTTTGGGATGTGTGGTTCGCTAACAGTGGCATTTTCTCTGTCTCATCAGCCAAAAAGTCCACAAACACTCTCCTTGGGACGGACATCAACCTTAGAAAAACCCGATACTTGGCAACAGCAATTAAAATTTCATATCCTGCTAAACCTGGGGCGGATGTTGAGCTATGCTCTAGTCGGTGCTGGTATTGGGGCGCTAGGTTCGGTATTGCTGCAAGGTGGACAGCTAGCAGGTATTGGCAGCGATTTCCGGCGCTGGATGGCAATTTTGACTGGTGTGATGTTGATTTGGTTTGGCTTAGGACAAGTAAAACCCGATTTACTACCGCGTATTCCCGTGTTACATCCCCTATTGCAAGGTAGTTTACACGATCGCCTCAGCAGAGGAATGGTTAAGCTTTCCTTAAAAACCAAATGGTGGACGCCAATGCTTTTGGGGATGACTTGGGGTTTAATGCCCTGTGGTTTTTTGTATGCTGCCCAAATTAAAGCCGCTGAAACTGGCAATTTATGGATGAGTACAGCTACTATGCTGGCTTTTGGCTTGGGAACCTTGCCCACGATGCTAGGTGTGGGCGTTTCCACATCTTTGGTAAGTAAAGACAGGCGCAGTCAGTTGTTTCGATTAGGCGGTTGGGTAACACTCACCATTGGCGTTATCACCTTGCTGCGGACTGGTGACACAATGGTAGATTACACTGGACACGCGGCGTTAATTTGCTTAATTTTGGCGTTAATTGCGCGTCCGATTAGTGGCTTGTGGGCTTCACCACTGCGTTACCGCCGCGGCTTGGGTGTGGGATCTTTTGTGCTTTCTGTGGTTCACACCTTCCACATGATAGAACACTCATTGCAATGGAATTTTGCCGCCTTTTCTTTTCTGCCGCCAGAATTTCAGTGGGGGATGGCTGCGGGTGCTGTAGCATTGGTATTAATGTCCCCCGCCGCTTTTACAAGTTGGGAATCGTTGCAAAAATCTTTGGGCAAGCGTTGGCGACAGATTCATCTATTGGGTGTGCCAGCCTTGCTCTTGAGTGCCATTCATACTGTGTTGATTGGTTCCCATTACCTGGGTTCCTTGCAATCAACTTGGGGAAATAAATTAGCGGCAGTACTGATGGTATTTGTTACTCTCAGTGTCTTGCTAGTGCGTTCGCGCTTTTTTTGGTCAAAGTTAGCCGTAGAAAAGTTTTATGTTCCCCCAACCAAATCGCGGTAAATCATCCTTATTTTCTGGCTCCACTCCAACGAGTCAAAAACAGAGGCGTTACCCCCTCAAAGGCATTTTCTGGAAGAATCAAGGAACAATAAAGTATTTATTATTCCTCAGTTGCTTAGTTATATCAATAACTAATCTTTACCCTGCTTTTGCTCATAAAGTGGAAGTAGCTGGAGATGTTGGCGGCACTCTCCACATTGAACCAAATGATAATCCCCGTGCTGGAGAACCAAGCCAAGCCTGGTTTGCACTTACCCGTAGAGGTGGAAAGGTTATTCCTCTGTCACAGTGTAATTGTCAGTTGGCTGTTTATGCCGAACCTTATGCAGCCGGAGAGCCACCGCTGTTAGAACCACAGTTAGAACCTGTGGCTGCTGAACGCTATCAAGGCATTCCAGGTGCAGATATTACCTTTCCTAAGCCAGGTATTTATGAGTTGCAACTAAATGGAAAACCTGTTTCTGGGGCAAGATTCAAACCCTTTGAATTCAAATTTGAAGTAACTGTGGCAGGAGGCGGGTCTACACAAAACACACGAAACCTGCGAAATGTCAATGGTGATTTAGTAGAGGGTGAATCTCAACAATTACCAACTTGGGCGATCGCACTGCCAATTCTCGGATTTATTGGCATCTTAGTTGTCGTCATGCAAAGTATGAGGAGGGGTGGGGAATAGGGAAGAAGTAGAGGGGCAGGGGGGCAGGGGAGGCAGGGGAGGCAAGGGGGACAAGGAGGAATTATTGAAACTCTCTCCTTTGTTTCCCCCTTCTTCTTTGTCTACTTTGTCTCTTTTCCATACCGAATGCCCCCCCATTCCCTTATTTATGTCGCTTCTGATGCCACTGCCACGCATGAGCGACGATATCTTTGATGGATGGATACTGAGGTTGCCAACCTAAGATTGTTCTGGCTTTGTCACTGGTGCCAATCAGAATTGGGGGATCGCCAGGACGGCGATCGCGTTCTTCTACTGGTATCGAAATTCCTGTCACGTCTTCGACTGCGGCAATGACTTCTCTAACGGAGAAGCCGCTGCCATTGCTCAAATTAAAAACTTCGCTATCGCCACCTTTTAATAAATATTCCAATCCCAAAATATGGGCATCTGCTAAGTCGTTAACGTGAATATAATCTCGAATACACGTACCATCGGGTGTGGGGTAATCAATGCCGAAAATTGAGATGGATTCTCGTTTGCCTAAAGCTGTCATTAGCACCAAAGGAATTAAATGGGTTTCTGGGTTGTGATCCTCGCCCAGTAAGCCATTGGGATTAGCACCAGCCGCATTGAAATAGCGAAAACGCACTGATTGCAAACTGTAAGCGACATCAAAATCAGAGAGAATCCTTTCTACCATCAGCTTTGTAGCGCCATAAGGATTAATCGGATTTTGGGGATGGGTTTCGGGAATCGGCACGAATTGCGGTACCCCGTAGGTGGCACAGGTAGAAGAAAAGACAAATTTCTTTACAGATGCTGTCAGCATCGCTTCTAACAGGGTCAAAGTACCAAGGACGTTATTGCGGTAATATTTGGCTGGATCGGTAACAGATTCTCCTACGTAGGCATAAGCAGAAAAATGCATCACCGCAGCAATATCGTGGGTTTTAAATAGATGATCGAGCAAGGCGCGATCGCTTGTGTCCCCAATTATCAGTTCTACCTGTAAAACCTTTTCTACTAAATCGCGATGTCCATAGACCAGATTATCAAGTATGACAACGCTATAACCCGCTTTCTTCAAAGCAAGCACTGTATGGGAACCAATATATCCAGCTCCTCCCGTTACCAGAATAGTAGGCTTTTCAGGCGACATAGTTTTTCCTTTTAAGTCGATTACTTAATTAATTTAGTTTATCGGTGCCATATTACTCTTCTGGAAAATTATAAATAATAGACGCAGTGTCAAAAAATTGCACTAAAATCACTACGACGGTAGTCTTTGGGTGTGAGGTTTGAGAAATTTTAAGTCAAACAGTACGATTACAATTTGACAATAAAATAAATCCATTTCCCGAAACCTCTAGGTTGAGCCTTACGGGTGACGCTTCTAACGTCGCTATCAGTAAGAAGTCGCCAGTTGTTTTATGCAGGGAAACCATGCATGGCAGTCTTTTCTGGGGGCAACCCCAATCGAAACGGACTGCCTCTCCACCACACTGGCTCACTGCACCAGAAAATTTGAGAGTTAGTCTATGTTTCTATTATTAAGCCGGGTACTGCTGTGGCTGCTGATTGGCACTATCGTTTATTCTCTGTTCCAGCGATTTTATCCCTCTGGAAGTTTTGTCGGGCGATTAATCTTAGTCGTTATCTTGGTAATCGTAGCCCTATCATTTCTTAACCCCAATGAACCTGCTGTGGCGTCGTTGTGGAGGATGCTATCTTTTCCACTCAAGCCTCTAGGAGCCTCTGTTTTACTGATGATGATTGCCGCTCAGAAAATCAAAGGAGGTGGAATAGACAAACCAGGAGGATACTTGATTGGTTGGGCACTGACTATTTTGCTGTTAGCAAGTACACCAGCAGTCGCCTATTTCCTTTATAGAGCGCCACTAGCAATGACAGGTGAAAGATATGTAGCAACTGCTGCACCAACATCTGGGACACTGGTGGCATTGGGGCAACCCACCACAGCGAACATCTCAGATGTGACGGGGGATAGCATTCTTTCTTATAATTTGAGAGTACCTCCCTACCTGTTACAAGGAAGTCCTCAAGAGATTCGCACACGCGGTTTACGACTTGAAGACTTTGTACCAAATTCGGAAACGTTGCAATTGACGACAAGAACTTGGGAAAGTTATCTCGTTGAAATTTATAGGTTCTTGCGTGTTCAGCGGTAATCAGGCAAGAGAACTTTACTGGGTTCGTAGTAAGCGCTTGAGCGCTCAATCCAAGGACTAAAGTCCTTACTACGAACTTATTTCTTCATTAAAGTTGCTGTGGTGGACTTCTAGTAACGAACGGCAATAACTATCCACTTAAAAGAGGTTAACAAAAGCTAAATTTATAACAAGTGGTATTTCCTCTGCATAGCTGCCTTCTGGGACTAGCAGTTAATCTAGATGATAAAGTTGCACAATTGCTTTAATGGCAAAATCTCGACGAATCGCTAAACTCAGTGCTTACCTACGACCCCATTGGCGGGAAGCTTCCTTGGGCATTCTTGCTTTGTTGTCTGTCAATGCACTGGGTGTTTATATTCCTTGGTTGATTCGTGCTGGTGTTGACAAACTCTCGACAACCTTCAGCTGGAACCAAATACTACATTATGTAGTAGTAATTGTCTTGCTCAGTTCGGCGATGTGGCTAATGCGGATGGCATCACGCATTTGGCTATTTGGGGTGGGACGTCAGGTGGAATTTGACCTGAAACAACGGATTTTTGAACACTTACTGAAGCTGGAGCCTGCTTATTTTGCCAGTAATACTGCTGGCGATTTGATTAGTCGGGCTACTAGTGATGTGGACAATATCAAGCGGTTATTGGGTTTTGCGGTCTTGAGTTTGGCAAATACGGTGTTTGCTTACGCCCTGACACTGCCAGTAATGCTGGCAATTAGTGTGGATCTCACCCTAGCCGCCCTAGCAGTGTACCCTTTTATGCTCTTATTGGTGAGTCTGTTTAGCGATCGCTTACGCAAACAACAAGCAGCAGTCCAAGAGCAACTCTCTGACATCAGCGAACTCATCCAAGAGGATATCAGTGGCATTGCCTTAATTAAAATCTATGCTCAAGAAGCAAACGAGCGTCGAGCCTTCTCCAAGAAAAATCAGCAGCTATTGACTGCTAACCTGGAATTGGCAAAACTCCGCAATACACTGTTTCCGCTAATTGGCGGGCTAGCTAATATCAGTTCACTAGTAATCATCTGGCTAGGGTCGGCACGGATGTCTGCTGGAACGCTTCAGGTTGGCGATTTTTTAGCACTGTTAATTTATGTAGAGCGCCTGGTTTTTCCCACTGCCCTTTTAGGATTCACAATTACTGCCTACCAACGCGGTGAAGTTAGTATCGATAGGCTTGAATCTATTCTCTCGGTCACACCAAGAATTAAAGATGCAGCCAATGCCATACATTTACCAGTGGCTGAACTTAAAGGCGAACTGACAGCAAAAAATCTCACCTACAATTACCCTGGTTCCACTACTCCAGCTTTAGCAAATGTTAACTTTACCATTGCTCCTGGAGAAACTGTAGCGATTGTTGGGGCAATTGGTTCGGGGAAATCTACTTTGGCCAATGCTTTACCGCGCTTGTTGGATATTGAATCAGGACAATTGTTTTTAGATGGGCTAGATATTACTAAAATCGCTTTGACTTCTTTACGAGGTGCGATCGCCTACGTTCCTCAAGATAGCTTTCTATTTAGCACTACAATCAAAAATAATATTCGCTACGGCGATCCAATTAGCGAACAACAGCAGGTAGAATCTGTCGCTAAACTTGCCCAAATTGAATCAGAAATCCAGAATTTTCCGCAGCAATATGAAACTATTGTTGGTGAACGCGGTATTAATCTTTCTGGCGGTCAACGGCAACGTACTGCTTTGGCTCGAGCAATGTTGGTCAATGCTCCAGTGTTAATTTTGGATGACGCTCTCTCTAGTGTGGATAATCAAACAGCCACGCAAATCCTCAAAAATCTCTCCAGTGGTACTGAACGTAAAACAGTAATTTTTATTACGCACCAATTATCAGCGGCAGCGGCAGCTGACCGAATTTTAGTAATGGAAAAGGGAAAAATTGTGCAGGTCGGAAATCACTTAGAACTTTTAAAACAACAGGGTTTATACAGAACTTTGTGGAGCCAACATCAAGTTGAGGAATTACTGCGATGAAGAAGACAGTATAAAACAAGTTTCAAAAGCCTTGAATGAAAGAATGACTGGGGATTGGTATTTTGACTCAGCACTGGCTCAACGCCCTGCTATCCATACTTTCAAGTCATATCAAGTCCGGTGAAAGACTTATCATTTAGACCGCAGTTCTTGCTGGGAGCTCTTAGCTGGGGGAAAGAGACTTTTCCGATTTTTGCACAGATCCGGTAATCATAAGTGATTAACCAGACTTGATATCAGAGGGCAAGAATTTAGATAGGATAAATAGTTAGGAGTACTTCACACCCTAGCTAACTGTTCAACGGTGCGATCGCGATCAATTAAAAGCCAATAGGCTATTCCCCCAAACTGCGGAAAAATTTACACCCTCTTCAAACACCCGCCCTTTTGGAATCATGCGGTTACGTCTTTCTTTGCCTTCTGTTCGCTCCAGTGGCTTGTTGAAGCTCTAACGCTGCGCAAATCTCATCTCGTAAAGGACTTCCAAATAAAAAAATATTCCAAAACTGACGCAAAAATCCTCTTAATCTCTCCTCTCTGTGTGTTCTCTGCGTCTCTGTGGTTCGTTTTTTGGGATAATTTATTTCTTGGAAATCCCTAAATTCTACATGAATTGCTGCGATCGCTTCCACCCGTCCCATATTCAGGGCAGCAAGACTTCGGCGTGAACGCTCAGTCAGACGAGGGTGAAAAAGGGTTTGAGTCTTATTTACTTTTCTTCACACAGTTCTGTTTTATTCTGCCCACTTACTTATTGGAAATCCCTGCCTGCCGACTTTACTGAAGGATTGTAAAGAGACCTAGCAAAATAATTGCATTTGTCATAACTTGATAGTTATGTAACTATTGACTCGATCGCCTCATTACTCATGGTTAACACCCTACCGAAGTCAGAAATTAAAACCCCCAGCAAAGAAACTGTACTCACCCCCCGGTTTTACACTACAGATTTTGAAACCGCAGCCAAGCTGGATTTGTCTGCTCAAGAAACGGAGTTGCAGGCGATGTTGACAGAAATGCGGACAGACTACAACCGCCACCATTTTGTTCGCGATGAAGCGTTTGAGCAGTCTTGGGAACACATTGGCGGTGAAGCAAGGCAGGCATTTATAGAGTATTTGGAACGCTCTTGCATTTCTGAGTTTTCCGGCTTCTTGCTATTCAAGGAATTATCCCGCAAGCTAAAAAATCGTAGTCCAGTGCTAGCGGAAATATTTCAAATGATGGCGCGTGATGAAGCCCGCCACGCCGGATTTCTCAACAAAGCAATGGCCGATTTTAAACTCTCCCTTGATTTAAGCACTGTTACTAAAACCCGCACTTATACATTTTTCCCGATTGAATGGGTACTTTACACCGTTTACCTCTCAGAAAAAATCGGCTACTGGCGTTACATTATTATTTTCAGGCATCTAGAAAAGCACCCGGAAAACCAGTTTTACCCCATATTCCGCTACTTTGAGAGTTGGTGTCAGGACGAAAACCGCCACGGGGACATATTTAAAGCATTATTGCGTTCTCAACCGCAACTTTGGAACACCTGGAAATCTAGGCTGTGGAGTCGCTTTTTTTTGCTATCAGTATTTGCTACTCACACCCTGACAGTTCATGAACGTTCCGGATTCTACAAATCATTGGGACTTGATGCCACAGAATTTGATATCCAAGTTGTCCGCAACACCAATGAAACCGCAGGACGGGCTTTTCCTGTAATATTGAATACCGAACATCCCAAGTTTTTCTCACGTCTACAATGCTGTGCTGATTATAACTTAAAAATTGCAGAAATTGAAGGCAGTTCTAGTCCGAAATTGGTGAAGCTAATTCGCAAACTACCTTTGATTGCAGCAATTGTTTGGAATCTGCTGTTAATTTACCTGATCAAACCAATTGATACTGAAGCCCTGCGGGGAACGGTTCGTTAGCTATTTTTCAGACATCTGCTGATACATATTGTCAAGAGTGAAGAGTTCAGAGGGTGTAGGGTGTAGGGAACCCACGTTTTTAAACGTGAGATTGAAGCAATGACGCTGTATTTCTCACGCTGCGCCACTCGTTATACATCTTTTTTTACTGGGCTTCAGACCCAGAACTAAAATTTTTTATTTCTACAACCCACACCCAAACCTGCAACCCCACACCCTTTTCTTTGTGAAAAATTAAAACGACTTTTAACTGGAGGCGAAGCTTTCCAAGACTACACTTTAACTCTCAACTTTTAATCGGGTCGTGTCCCCAATTTTTTAGTGAGTAGCGCCAACGTGTATGTTCAACATCGCCTTCAGGCTGCTGCGCTAAATGGCGATGAATGTAACTAACGACTTTTTTCATCTGTGATAAATCATCATCTGTATAAGTATCTTTTTTCTTTTTCAGCAAACCGATGATCTGCTTACCTGATTTGTGTCCAATTGATTCATCGTCATTTTTCTTTTGTCCAACAGATTGAGATTCTTCTGTTTCTAGCCAGGATGCTAGTTCTTTTGGTGTCATGTTGACTGAAGAATAAAACTCATCTATTACTGATTTGATATCTTTACTCATAAGGCTATATTAGTCTTCAATTTTTTCAAGAGCATCAAATTTATGAGCAGCTTCTTTGCCAGTTTTGTCGCTTTTCACTAGATATTGTGGATTATCCTTTGAGGCAGCAACATGATGTCCACTTATATCTATGGGCGAAATTAATTTTTTTTCTACTTTGCCAGTAGTTTCACCCTGTGATGTATTCCACTTTACCCGATCGCCTTTCTTTAATTCTTCAGTCACGAGTTTTTCTTTTGGCTATTTTATATCTGTTTATTATGGTGGGGTCGCCAGAAAAATTAATCAGCCGAACGAGAGAAAAAGGGTTATGGAGAGCTAATTTTTTCCGTTATCGTTTGGGCAAAGCGATGTCTACAATGAGCTAGACCTACGCTCACTGATTAAGTTTCTGTCGGTTCAGCCGATTTTATTTTTGCTTCACCAACCTTTGCTTTTGCTTCTGTGATGATATCTTTTGCCAACATGCGATCGATGTCAGTGCGATCGCAAATACCTGCCGTCACAATTAACGCAATCATCACACCCACCTGTTGTTGCAAATAGTCCTGCAGTTGAGAAATTACAGACTCAATCGATTATCCGGGAATTTTTACTACCAAAGTGCTAATTTGAGATATTTCCAATAGGATATTTGATAATACATCTTGCTGACTTTTTACTAGCATATTAGTAACTAATAATGCAGTGATGGTTAAAATACTTATCCGAAAATAAAGCTTGATTTTTATCAGATAAAAGAGATAAAAATTATTAATTTTAAATTTTCCCATACTGCATAGCAAAATCCATAAATGCCCGACAGAAGGCTGGTCATAGAGTAAGCTAGCAGGTTGACACGACTAGCTGACAATGCAGCAATAGATGAAACAAATATTTTCACAGGTGCTTGATTATTCTGGTTGTTTGTGATAATTTTCTTTATTACTAACCCAAAATACTGTAAATATATCAAGATATCGTTGTATATTAAATTTCGTTAACCTAGTTGCAAAGATTTGCAGTTAAGAATAAATAGCTAATCTATCGAGATTATTTATTGCAGGTATAACGATTGCGAACCAACGAACTAGAAATTAATCTCTAAGCCAGGGCAACCTTATGAGCAAAATACGTGCTGTGATTGTTGATCCCAATGTGCCAGGGCGTTTGGCACTGAGTGAAGTGACTGCACCAAAGCCTGCCCCAGATGAAGCTCTAGTGCGGGTAGCGGCAATTTCCCTCAATCGGGGAGAGATAAAACGTTCAACCACTGCTGAGGCTGGTTGGCAGCCTGGTTGGGACTTAGCAGGTGTAGTGGAAATTCCCGCCGCTGATGGTTCTGGGCCTCCCCAAGGGGCACGTGTAGTTGGCTTGCGCCGCGCCGGTGCTTGGGCTGAACTCGTGTCTGTTCCTACTAACGCCTTAGCAGTAGTGCCGTCATCGGTATCTTTTGCTCAAGCCGCCACACTGCCTGTAGCAGGTTTAACTGCATACCATGCAGTGTTAAAAGGTGGTTCGCTTTTGGGTCGAACAGTTCTGGTTACAGGTGCATCAGGAGGTGTTGGTTACTTCGCTATCCAATTGGCGCAACTGTCAGGAGCGCAAGTTGTGGCACATATTCGTCAAGCTGGCTATGAAACTCTAGTTAGAGAAGCAGGAGCGCAATCGGTGGTGATTGGCGAAGACCTCTCACCCGCCAGCGAGTATGGGCCCTACGATCTAATTGTAGAGTCAGTAGGTGGCAAGACTTTGGGGATAGCCCTTGGCTTACTGGCACAGGATGGAAAAACTGTGCTGTATGGAGTATCTGGGGGAGCTGAAGTGACATTCAACGCAGCTCAATTTTTTGGGACTGGTAGCGTCAGCTTGTATGGCTTACGTCTATTTGATGAATTGAGATTTGAATCAGCAGCAGTCGGTCTAAAACGGCTTTTGAGTCTAGTTGAAGCAGATGAGTTACATCCTCACATTGATTTAGAAGCTTCTTGGACACAAATAGCTGACGTGGCCCAACAACTACTCGATAGGCGTTTTCCTGGCAAAGCTGTGTTGCACATTTCAAATTGAGCAATAGCAGATTGTATGAGGGATAGTACTGACTTCTGGTTCAAACTAGATCGGCTTGTAGCCATTAATAATCTCAAGATAGATCGCCCAAAAGGGACATCACATCCACGTTATCCATCCTTTGTTTATCCTCTGGACTATGGATACTTGGAAAATACTCGCTCTGGAGATGGAGCTAATATTGATGTCTGGATAGGTAGTTTGTCTAGTAAAAAAGTTACCGCCGTCATTTGTAGTGTTGACTTGGAAAAACGGGATACAGAAATCAAAATACTTCTGGGCTGCACTTCTGGGGAAAATCAAGCCATCTTGGATATCCACAATACAGGCTCTCAATCAGCAATATTATTGGTTCGCAAGTAAATTACATTTTTGAGGGTAAGTTTGTATGAGCTTAGAACTAAAACTATCAGGTAAAACAGCGATCGTCACCGGAGGAAGCGCGGGAATTGGTTTAGCTACTGCCAAAGCACTCTATAGTGAGGGTGTGAATGTTGTGATCGCAGCCCGCAATCAAGAAAGACTAGAAAATGCACTAGCTGCCATCCAGTCCCTACCAACTCCTGGCGCTAAAGTTATTGCCATCAGCGCTGATTTAACGAAAGCAGAGGATGTTGAGAAAGTTGTCTCCACAACATTGTCCCAATTTAATCAGATTGATATCTTGATTAATAATGCTGGATCAGCCCGTGCTGGATCTTTCCTAGAATCCACTGATGATTTATTTTTGGATGCTTGGAACTTAAAATTATTGGGCTATATCCGCTTAGTTAGAGCCGTGGTTCCCCATCAAAAAAGTCGCGGTGATGGGCGGATTGTCAATATAGTCGGCGGTGCAGGACGGACACCTCGCCCTAACTTCCTAGCTGGTGGTACAAGCAATGCTGCTTTGCTGAATTTCACAAAGGGCATTTCTAAAGAGCTAGCCGAGTACAAGATTCGCATTAACGCTATTTCCCCTGGTGCTACAGCTACTGAGCGTGCCGAGACTTTAGCTCGGCAAAATGCCCAAGCGCAAGGCATCACCGTCGAGCAAGTAAAGGCACAAAACATCCAAAGTATTCCTTTAAAAAGAATCGCCCAGCCAGAAGAAATTGCCGCGCTGGCGTTATTTTTGGTGTCTGATCTAGCTGCATCAATTACAGGAACAGAGATTATCGTTGATGGCGGATCTACCCCTGGTGTTTAACAGTAGAGACGCGATGAATCGCGTCTCTACTGTTGTAAAAATATAAACTTCTTGGAGATAAAAACATGGGTTCTCAATACTTTGACATCAAACCAGTTGCAGGACGTATCGGTGCTGAAATCATCGGTGTTAATCTGAGTTCTAATCTCAGCGATGACATCATCAGCGATATTCGCAAGACTCTAGTCAAATACAAAGTCATCTTTTTCCGTGGTCAGCAACAACTCGATGCTGATGGACAGGTCGCCTTCGCCCGTCGTTTTGGTGAAGTCACTACAGCCCACCCAACTGTACCATCGCTGTCAGAAAATCCAGAAGTCTTAGACCTGAATTATGGGCGTACCACTTCCCGCGCCAATAGCTGGCATACTGATGTAACATTTGTAGACCGTCCTCCTCTCGGCTCTATCTTACAAGCGCTTGACATTCCGCCAACTGGTGGCGATACAATCTGGGCAAACTCAGTAACTGCATACCAAGACTTACCTATTCATCTACGTAATCTAGCGGGTCAACTTTGGGCAGTACATAGTAATGCCTTCGACTATGCAACTGGATTCGACCTACCTGAAGATGCCAAGGCTTACCGGGCTGTCTTCACCTCGACTGTATACGAGACTCTGCACCCAGTTGTACGCATCCATCCCGAATCTGGGGAGCGTGGGCTATTCATCGGCGGATTTGTGCGCCAGTTCCGTGGTTTATCAACAACTGAATCAGATGACATTCTGCGGCTATTGCAAGCGTACATTACACGTCCTGAGAACACAGTCCGGTGGCGTTGGCAAGTTGGTGACGTAGCTTTTTGGGACAACCGAGCTACTCAACTAGGACTTACGCACAGGTAACGGAAAACGAACCACAGAGGACGCAGAGGTCACGGAGAAATGAGAGTTTGAAAGGGTTTTTGCGTAAGTCCTATCAACATTATGCGATCGCAGATTACGGCGACCAGCCCCGCCACGTTCAACGAGTCACAATTGTCGGCGATCTCCCAGTTGGCATCGATGGTAAACAAAGTGAGGCTATCAAAGGAGATGCTTCTGAGTACAACCGACGTCAGGCGGTGACTGCGTAATAGGGACTCGCCTCAAAAGTAGTACCTGCTCCTGAATCTGTGGGCGTCGGTTCCTTGGCATAGTTTTGATTGAACAACTGGCAGTGTTTTTGAAGTGACGGCTTTGATTTCCTCAAACTTCATCTGGTTTGTTATTCCAGTGGTTTTAACAATACAATCAAGTCGTCTCTAAGAAAACTTTTTATCGTGTTGGGCATCCTAACGGTTCTTCTATCCTCCTTTGTTTTGACGTTTCACAACGTTACTGTCCGAGTTTTGTTTTCAGAACATCTCGTACTAGGTTTATTTTTACTCGGTGGATACGTTAAACCGGATTTGCAGAATTCCTTCTTGCTGATGTTCATGCGAATGCTGCTGGTGGTTCCACTCATGGCATCTCTATCATTCAAGCTATATCCATCTGCTTGGACAGAACTCCAAAACTTGTTCACCCGCAATCGTAGGGATGTTCTGATTCAAGCTTTTGGCTGTGGGGTATTGATGTTTGTGTATATTGCCTCACTCTACATTGCTATTGGCTTGATTCCCACAGGCATTGCCTTGACCCTCTTCTTCACCTACCCCGTATTTACAGCGCTGCTGTCATGGAGGTTTTTTGGCGATCGCCCCACATTGTTCCGTTGGCTGGTGATGGGTATTATTCTAGTGGGAAGCGCTCTCACCATTCCTCAATCTTCTGCTACCTACAGCAGTCATACCATTGCGATCGGTATTTTCGCTAGTTTTGGCGCTGGGATCGTTTATGCCTTTTATTGCATCATTGCTCAAAAATGTTTAGAAAAATTCCATCCAATTCCCTTTACCTGGATCAGTTTTGCCTCCACTTTACTGCTTTCCGGTGTTAGCTTACTTTTTTGGCCAGCTAAGAGCGGCCAACTTGATTGGACACCCCTATGGATTGGCAGCATATTTTCAGGTCTTGTCAGCTTTCTCGGACACACATTAAACAATGTGGGGATTCGGATGGTTGGCGCTTCTACTGCTTCCATAATCGGCTCTAGCAGTCCAGCATTGACGGCGCTAGTTGCATGGATAAGCATTAGCGAAACTTTAAATGTGATTCAGAGTGTAGGGATTGGTGTTGTCACATTGGGCATCGCCTTACTTAGTGCAGAAGGCTTTGTGAAATCGCTCAAAATTAGGGGTTGAATTAGGAATTAAGATATGCCTTTCTCCGCTATCCTTTTCGATCTTGACGGGACTTTGACAGATCCTAAACCTGGTATCACTGGTTGCATTCACTATGCGCTCACTGAACTCGGTTACAAACCACCGAATGCTGATGAATTAAATTGGTGTATTGGCCCACCACTGAAAGATAGCTTTTCGCAATTACTCAATACCTTAGATGGCACAGTAATTCAACAGGCTATTTCACTTTATCGTCGTCGTTTTGCCACAATTGGATTATTTGAAAACTCACTTTATCCCCAAATTTCAGCAATCCTAAAAGCCATTCGTTTTGCTGGTTATAAAACTTTTGTCGCGACTTCTAAACCATATATTTATGCAACGCAAATTATTGAACATTTTGGCTTATCGTTGCTTTTTGATGGTGTTTATGGTAGCGAACTTGACGGAACGCGGAGCATAAAAGGTGACTTAATTCACCATATTTTATCAATAGAAAAACTTTCTCCATCTACTGTGGTGATGGTAGGCGATCGCTCACATGACATCATTGGAGCCAAGCGCCATCAAATCGCCTCAATTGGTGTCACCTATGGCTATGGAACTGAGGAAGAATTAAAAGCTCATGGTGCTGACTTTATTGCCCATTCTCCAAATGATATTCCCAAATTAATAATTCGTAAATAATGCCACCATCTTTAACACTTTTCCATAACTTACTTCTGTTTAGTACTGCTTTTATTGCAGGTGGATTAAACGCTGTAGCAGGTGGTGGAAGTTTTATCATTGAACCCCACCTAATTCGGAAATTTATAAGGAGCTTAAAAGAAAAATAGCTCTGGCTATTTGAAAGAGTGCATAATCTAGCCATAACACCAAAAATTGGTAAAAACAATGACTACTATAAATGACCCTGCTGTTGTCGCTGAAGTAACTGATTTGTACCTCAAGTATGAAGAAGCTCTTTGTGATAACAATTTAGAAGTGATGGACAGCTTGTTTTGGGATGCGCCCGAAGTAGTGCGGTTTGGCATCACAGAAAACCTCTATGGCGGCGATGAAATTCGTAACTTTCGTCAGAATCGACCAAACCCAAAAATAGAGCGAGAAATCTCGAATCTCAAGGTTGTAACCTTTGGGAAAGATGCAGCAACAGTAACTTTAGAATTTTGCCGAATCATCAATGGTGTAGAGCATTTCGGGCGACAAAGCCAGACTTGGTACAAGTTTACCGAAGGATGGAAGGTGGCTTCAGCCCATGTTTCATTATTGCCAGTGTGAGTTTCAAAACTATGATTCGTTGCGATTGAAGTTATCAAGTTGTGTTGAGTTCAGAAATTGGAATAATTTATTTTTTGGAGTTCCCTGAAATCTAGGAACAGAAATTTTGATGGGTCTTCCTCTGTTTTTCCTAGTTTTCCAAACTCGTTTTGGCCATTGAGGGCAAATACCTCGTTTGCGTAGCGCAGTACGTTTTTCTTTGGAGTCATAACCACAAAGTCAGATGTCAGATAAGTTGGGTTGAAGAATGAAACCCAACTTATAATTTTTCTATATCAACGATCGGTAGATTAGCCTTTCAAGTTTTCGTCATCTTTCAACTTTTTCCCCACTAAAGCACATGCCGGACAAAAGCCGAACAAACCTGTAATTCCCGTAAAGCAACCACTAATTGCGATCGCACTTTTTGGAATTGGAGCAAGATTAGAAAAAAGTCCACCAACCACCAGTGCAATGCCTATTGTTATCCGAAGCCCTTGTTCCCAAGTATATAGATTTTTACGGTAAATCATATTGATGTTCCTTTTGCTGTGATGTAATGAGGAAGAGCCTTGTTTGCCTTCCCCTGATAGGAGACGCAGACACCACAAAAGGATTCAACACTTTACATTTGTTAACAAATTTAGAAACGGGAAGTTTACCCCGAATTTCTCACAAGTCAAACTCAAAAATCTGAACGGGTGACAAAGAAGTTATAAAGCAGACTAGATAAGAGTCATAGCCCGTAGACCTTTTTGTTCAATCAAACTAATTACAAACACATTTTCGTTCTAGTGGAAAAGTTACGCTTACCTTTTTGGTTAGTTTTACTTATCAGAAATTTCTTAACGAGTGTCGATAAAATGTATTAATTAATACGGTTTTTTAGACAATAATCAGTTTCACAGCTCTTGATTGCAGAGTGATACCTTCTCTACGAGACGCTTCGCGAACGCTAACGCAGAAGTTTTCGGTCTACTGACCGTGAATAAGTGGGTGTAGAGAATGAAACAGGGATGCTCAAACTAAAATGCGATCGTTGGAATGAAAATGCCTCTATCTTGAGAGAAGAAGCATTGAAAGCAGATGCCTGCTTATTCTGGTGAGTTTAGCCTTGTTTTCAAGATATTTCTTGCTCTGTAGAGGCGACTCTTAACTGCTTCCACAGTAATACCCAAAAAAGATATTTTCTAGAGTAGTTTCAACTTCTTGAATTGAGGTAAGTTCCATTTGGCGAGATGTTAGAATTTCCCGAATCTCAACTTCTCCAGCTTTGACATCTTTTACTAGCACATCAAGGCGATCGCCAAAGGTTTGGACATCAACAATCTGTTTTGCAGGAATTCCAGTACTAAAGTGAATTTGTTCAATTCGGGGTGGCAATTCCAGCAAAGCTGCTTCGGCTGCTTCCAAGTCAGGAGTGCGAACTTCAAAACGGTACAAACCCAGGCTGGAGCGCAATTCTTCTAAATATCCAATTTGTTGAATTTTTCCTTCGTATACTAAAGCAATACGAGGACGATTAACTGACCCTTACGGACGCTATCACCCTCACGCACGGCAACAAAATTGACCCGACCTGTTACTTTCGCACCAACATTAGTCTCATAGCCCTCAATGCGACCGCTGACCCCAATTACTTTCTGAACTTTCGGTAATGAAAAGTACCAGTATACTAAACTAGCAGTAGCAATCAGCAGCAATACTGGAATCAGCAGACGTGATTTCTTCTTACCTTTAGTCTTAGGCTCCTCATCTGCTTCTGTATATTTGTATGGTTCTGAAGAATTTAACTGTTTCATACGTAAGTTTACTTGTAGACATAACTGACTTTTCACAGAATGTGGAAAAGGCAATTTTAATGTTTTCTCAAACCCTGCTTTTTTCGTTCGCTATTGTCAACAGTTAAAGAGTCTTCTAGTGCTTTCGCTGCAATTTGAGAAGCAATAAAGCTGATTACTGATGTGAATTTTTGGAGCTTCTACTTGTTGTAAAGTACCTCTGTGCATTGGCTTTTTAGAAAGAAACTTTGATACAGGTTTTTTCACAAATATGGGATTAATACGGTGAACACGTTCGGGTAACAACGTATCTACAATCTCTACAATTAACTAATCGAAAAAAAGGGAAATTATTCTGGCTGTAAGTCTTGGAACTTAGGGATAGCAGGACTAATGACCAACAACATCTTGGATAAAAAATTTCAACTTTTCTGTCAAAACATCTACCTGGGGTTTAGCAAACATAGTGAAATGATTACCAGGAACGCGACAGACAATTATAGGTTTTTGAGTAAACTTGTTCCAACCTAATGTCTCATCGCTAGAATATTGCGGCTCGAAAATCGAATTAACACTAGCACGAATTAAAGTAACTTGATCTGGGTAGGTCGGTGGTACGTAATCAGCCATTGCTAGCATATTGGCAGAAAACACCTTCACCAAGCGTCGCATCTGCTCAAACTCCATATCTGGAGATATCAAATTTGCTTGTTTAGCCTCTTCTAAAATCAAATGTAATTGCTTGTCTGGTTCAAGCTGTCGGAGACACTTTTCCAACTTCGTCAGAGTATTTGCTCCACCACTGAGGTCTCTTAGAAACCAAGTTAACAGCCTTGCATCATCAAATTTTGGTGTATGGACGGGTGCTAGAGAGTCAATTAAAGCTAGTAACGCCACTTCTTGTCCTTGTTGTTGCATCTGGTATGCCATTTCAAACGCCACTACTCCTCCCATTGACCAACCGCATAACAAATAGGGCCCATTCGGTTGAATTTCTTGTATAGCTGCAATATAGTGAGCAGCCATTTCTGGAATTGTGGAAAAAGGTTCTTTTTCCCCAGTCAAACCAACTGCTTGCAGTCCATAAAAGGGTTGCTCAGTACCTAGACACCGAGACAAATCCATATAGCAAAGGATATTCCCACCTACGGGATGCACGCAAAAGAAAGGTAATTTATCAGCAATCCCCGCTTGTAGATTAACTAAGGGACTCTGAGGTAACTGAAGATTAATACTACCTAAAACATTTGCTAAATTTTCGATGGTGCGACTTTGCAGAAGCGCCGACAGGGGAAGTTCCCGTCCGTAAAGTTTTTGGATGCGAGAGATCAAACGAACTGCCAGCAGAGAATTACCTCCAAGTTCAAAAAAGTTGTCGGTTACGCCGATGGGGTGAATATTTAACAGCTTTTCCCAAATCTGCACCAGTTGTAATTCGAGGGTAGTGCGGGGTGAAACGGCAGCTTTTTCGCCTTGGTCAATAGGTTTTTGGTCGGGGGTAGGAAGCGCTTGGCGATCCACTTTCCCATTGAGTGTGAGAGGCAAAGAATTTAGGATCGTGAAGCTAGAAGGTACCATGTAATCGGGTAGCTTTTTACTCAAAAAACTACGCAATTTCCCAGTTAATCTGCCATGTATATCTTTCAAAATACCTTGCATTTCCAACAGGTATTTGATGCTTTGCTGGAGCAAAATTTGTTCGCTGGGTGTGAGTACAAATTGCAACCCAGCTTTCTCCCACTGACGCCAAGCGACTCGCGCCTCCAGACATCTTTCGTTATTGCTTCCTGGTAGCTGGAAGTACAAGCTTACCAATTGACCACGCTGCAAAGATTCTGGCACTCCGATCAGGCAAATACCGCATCTAGAAATATCCTCTGTAGTTAATTCTACTATGTGGTTATCGCCAAATTCTGCCCGACACGTAGTTTTTAACGGTACTCGATCTGGAATCGTGGTGGGGACAATATATGCTACCAAACGTTTATTACCGCGATCGCCCACTACTGATACTATTGCTTGGCATACTGCCGGATGCTGTTCCAAGGCTGTTTCGATTTCTCCTAACTCAATCCGGTAGCCTTGAACTTTAACCTGGAAGTCTTCCCGCCCTAGAAATTCAATATTACCATTAGGCAGATAGCGTCCTAAATCTCCTGTACGATATAAACGCTCACCAGTACGAGGGTGCTTGATAAACCTAGCTTGGGTTTTTTCTTCATCTTGCCAATAGCCCCAAGCCAAACCAATACCACCAATATAAAGGTCTCCTGTCACCCACATTGGACAAGGTTCCATCACCTGGTTCAAAACATAAAAGTTTTGATTGATCATTGGCCGACCGTAAGGAATACTAGTCCATGAAGAGTCTACAGATTTAATCGGGTAAATGATTGACCAAATAGAAGCTTCAGTAGCACCACCCAGGCTAAATACTTCAACCCCTTGAATCAAGCTTTTGATCTGGTCAGGCAAACTTACAGGTATCCAATCCCCACTCAACATCACCACACGCAAATAACAAGTAGGTATTTGCGTGTGGTGATGCATACTCAATGTACATTTGCATCAGTGCTGGAACTGAATTCCAAATCGTTACTTTTTCTCGCGCCAACCATTCAGCCCAGTGGCCGGGGTCACGAATACTTGTAGCGTCTGGAATCACAATGGCAGCACCAGCAGCCAAAGTCCCAAATATATCATAGACTGATAGATCAAAATTTAAAGCTGACAGTGCTAGTACTCGGTCATCAGGAACAACATGAAAGCGTTGGTTGATATCACAAATTGTATTGACTGCACCCCGATGGTCAATCATCACCCCCTTCGGTAGTCCAGTAGAACCAGAAGTGAAGATGACATATGCCAAATCCTCTGGTTTCTGAATTATTTCCAAAGGTGCTGGTGAAATTGTCGCAAAATCGGCGTCCCTATCTATACAAAGCCGTTTGACGTTTATAGGCCACTCTAGAGATTCGTCGAGCCAGGATTGAGTTAGCACTAATCCTACTTCACTTTGTGCCAACAGATACCAAAGACGTTCTTTGGGTAACGAAGGATTAATTGGTAGATAGGCGGCACCGGATTGCAGAAATCCTAATACCCCTACTACTTGTTCCCAACCTTTTTCCATGACTACTGCTACCAAAACATTGGGACGTGCCCCCAATTGTCGCAGCCATCGACCTACTTGATTCGAGCGGGTATACAATTCACTGTAGGAAAGGATGCGATCGCTAGAAATTACTGCCAGAGATTCTAAACGCTTTGATACCTGATCGGCGAACAATGTGTGTAGCATCCCTTGAGGTACAGATGCCTGAGTGGCGTTTACCTCTATTCTTTCTGCTAACTGGCTGGGTGGTAACATCTGGAAAGATGTTTGTTGCCAAGCTGATTCTTCTAAAGCTAGACGAGATAGCAGAGATTGGTAAGCATTAAACATATCGTCCAAAAGACCTTCAGGAAACAGTTCTTCTACTGCATCCCAAAAGAGAACGCAAGCCCCATCATTCTCCATTACTGAATGATCCAGCCAAACTTGGGGAGTTTGAATGCAAGCAAAAATCGGATCGGCTACTCGACCTTGGGTAAAAGTTTCCTTGTCTCGTGCGTCAAGACTACTAGCAAATACCACTGGGGCTGCCGCTCTTGAACTTCCCCCTCGCTGTCGGTTTAGTTCTCGTAATACTTGTACCCCACTGATATGACTGTGTTCAAAGTCATTCCAAATTTGGTTTTGTAATCGCTTTGCTCTGGCTGCAAAGGTATCTGGAAGCGAATTATTTACCTCAGGGTTAGCGCGTCTCAAACCCTATTGACAAATGGATTCTATGAGAGAGTTGAGTTAGGGAGAGCCGCCGCCAAAACAGAAACCATATACTG
>NZ_JBALDJ010000037.1:0-18930 GCF_036917415.1 Nostoc sp.
AGCAGGGAGCAGGGAGCAGGGAGCAGGGAGCAGGGAGCAGGGAGCAGGGAGCAGGGAGCAGGGAGCAGGGAGCAGGGAGCAGGGAGCAGGGAGCAGGGAGCAAGGGAGCAGGGAGCAGGGAGCAGGGAGCAAGGGAGAAGAGCTTTCCCCTTTGCCCCGCGCACCCTGCCCTTGTGCCTCTTTTCAATGCCCAATGCCCCTTTATTAAACAGTTGCGATCGCATCTCCTAGCCATCCAGCAAAGTTTTGCTGCTGTGTGGAGTTAGGGTGATCAACAGGCTTTACCTGATACCGAGTCGGATGTGGTGATTTGAGGGTGATGAAATAAGTACGGAGTTCGTCTTGGTGAAAAACTGCAACTTCGATTGTATCGTTTGGTTGGTAATCTTTCAGGCGATCGCTTAAGCCACCCGCCGTTACCTTAATCCCATCAATTGCTAACAACTCATCACCTGCATCAATTCCCCCTACTTGTGCAGGTGAACCAGTCTCCACAAATTTAACCATCTCCCGCCCATTCTCTGTATTTATTCTCACCCCCAGGTAAGGTTCTTCCTGCTGTTCCGCTACCAACTGCAAGCCAAAGGGTTCTAAATACTGATTGAAAGGCAAATCATCAATGCCATCAATGTAGCGTTTAAAGAAATCAGTCAAATCGATTCCGGCAACAGATTCTATAACTTCTTGCAACTGTTCTGGGGTATAACCAATTTCAGCTTGCCCAAATTGCTGCCACATTTTCAGCATCACCTCATCAAGGGAGCGCTGATTGTTGTGAGTAGAGCGAATCAGTAAATCCAGCAATAACGATACCATTTCTCCTTTTAAATAGTAAGAAATTTGGGAATTACCGCTATTGGCATCTGGGCGATAAAGTTTTATCCAGGCATCAAAACTCGACTCGGAAACGGGTTGTACCTTGCGCCCCGGTGTCATTTCATATCTGGTAATTTCCTTACCCAAATTATTCAAATACGACTGAACATCAAAAATTCCCGCCCGCAAAGGAATTAACAAGTCATAGTAACTAGTAGTGCCCTCACAAAACCACAATGATGGTGTATAGTTTTCTTGGTCGTAATCAAAAACCTCTAATGCTTTTGGGCGAATTCGCTTGACATTCCACAAGTGAAAGAACTCGTGTGCAACTAATTGAAGAAAGCGATCGTATTTTTCCTGAGCGCGAAACCCAAAACGTTGGTAAATTAAAGAGCAAGAATTTTTATGTTCCAAACCGCCAAAAGCTTGGCTAAATAAATGTAGCAGAAACACATATCGTTCATAAGGCAAACCGCCGAACATCTGCGCTTCTACCTGAATAATTTTTTGGATATCAGCAATCATCTGCTGAACTTGGTAATTACCTTGCCCCCAGATTGCCAATTCATGGGGTTTTCCTAATACCTCAAATTTATACAATTGGTGGCTACCAATCTCAAAGGGAGTATCCACTAGAGTATCAAAATCGCTAGCTAAGAAAGTATTCGTTTCTTCACCAACGGATGGTAAGGCAGTAGTTACCTGCCATTGTGGCTGTGGTGGTACGATGGTGACGCGAATGGGTTGCTTATCCCAGCCAGGTATTCTAAAAAATAGTGCTGCACCATTGAAATAACCGTGGGTGGCATCTAAGTGATTTGTCCGTACCGATAGCTCATTGGCAAAAATGCGGTAACGTACAGTTAATTCTGAAATACCTATTTTCTCTATCTGCCAGTGATTTTTACCGATCTTCCGCCAAGTTAAAGGCTTATTCTCTGCAAAAGCCTCAAAATCCTGTAAATTCTTCGCGTATTCCCGGACTAAATAGGAACCGGGTGTCCACACTGGCAGTTTTAAATCGAGAATCGGTGAGGAATAATCGACAAGGTGTAAAGTAACCTCAAACAGATGGGTTTCTGGTTGGGACATTGCCACCAGGTAATGAATCGTTGGCTCGGTTTCTTGGAGGTAGGTGTTGGGGCGAGTTGCTGTTGCTTCAGTCATCTTGCGTGCTGAGTTAATAATCAATGGGTAATTTTCCCATCATGACAAATTTGCTTTTAACATCGCACACAAACCGTCTTTCGTTCATCATCATCCAAAATCTCTGGCGTTAAACTTACCAAGAAGCAAGCTACGCGAAGCATCTCGTAGAGAATCGGATAAAAAAATCACACTTTGCCAGCCAAGTTCATCAACTGTTTGAAGTTCACAAGATAAGTGATGTTGTTGGCGCTATCAATTTTTATCCACCCTTTTTCATGTAGTTTTTCCATGATTTTGGTGGTTTCTTCTACGCCGATTTCTGTCACCTCTGCTAAATCTTTAAAGGGAATGTTAAAAATTTCTCTTCCTAAGTCTGATTCCTGACCATAGCTTTCACCCAAAGTCACTAGGGTATGAGCGAGTTTGACAGCTGGTGGTGAAGACCGCATTTGTAAGCGCAGGTTAATTTGCCGCAATCGCCTCACCATCAGTTGCAACATTCGGTGATGTAACTGTGGGTCTTTAAACAATATTTGAATAAACCGCTCTCTGGAGATACTAAGCAACTTCACGGGTGAAAGGGCAATGACATCAGTTGAGCGTGGAGATTCATCCAAAATTGCCATTTCTCCAAAAAAATCGCCACGACCAAAAATTGCCAGAGCTACTGAATCTTCCCCAACGGTACGCCGGACTTTGACCCAACCAGAAACCACGAGGTAAACGGCGTTACCCCAGGCATCTTCCATCACAACGGCTCGACCAGATGGGTATTCATGTTCAATTGCAACGTTGAGTAGCCATTCCAATGTCTGTGGATTGGCTGTACTCATTAAGGGGAAAAGTTCACTAAAAACCTCAGTTAGCATGAAATATTTGCAACAATAGGATTTAAGAGCGGGAAACTAACTTTGCTACTATTAAGTTTGTTTAAACCGTAATCTTACTCAGAATACGATCGCAAAATTTGTATTTATTGAAGATGAACCTCTAAGCTTTATCAGTCTAGGATTCCATTACAACATAACAATTATGTATGCGAACGAAATCAGCGTTTTCACTTACTGACGGATGATTTACTCTTTGTTGGTAGATTGCTATCTAGTGCCAGTATTTTGATCTGTTGGTCTAAATTTTTCACTAATTGATTCAGGGCTACTAAAGCTTCTAATTGCTGAGAATCAAGGCTAGGATTCAGTAAAAGTCGTTCTTGTAGTTCATGTAACTTGATACTGAGTTGCTGAGAAATTCCTAAAGCATCGCGGCCTAAACGTGTTAACTGGTGTTGTTGATAGAATTTTAATGCTGCTCCCCGCAATACTTGGAGTGTTGCCTCTTCGCCGTAGATTCCCGGCATGACTCGCAAGCGTAATAATAAGCGATTGTTTTGATACACGTATTCCTTTTCTACCTGTTTTGGTTCTGTAACCTTGGTTACAGGCAGGGAAGCAAACCGCTTTAATTCATTCAGTACTCCTTGGAAAACTGAGAGCGGCAGTTTGTCTAATACAGACTGCAAAACTCCATTGTCACTCCACAGTATTCTGCCTTCATAAGCTTGTCTTTCTAAATACAAACGACCAATTCCCCCAGCCAGGATTCGCCTTAGTAATTCTTTTAGTAATTTTTTTGGTGGCAGTGTTTTTAGTAAATCAATCGGATTCAGTAGTTCGGAAGCTTGTGTGGGCAAAATAGGTAAATTGTTTGATGATGTGGCTTCAGAATTCTCTTCCTGTTGAGTTCTGAAAATAGGGGTCAAGAACGTCGTAGTTTGAGATGATTGGTCTAGCTCTGGGATAGGAGGCAAGTCTACCCGCTGCCCAGAATGTTGACGCTTTTGTGTCTGAAATACCATCAATATTGGTTGCTGATTTGATTCCGAGTCGGCATCTAGGGAAGGATTAGGTGTATCAGCAATCGTAGCTGGGCTATTTGTTGGGGGAAAGTCCACTATTGACCGATCTAGTTGTTTGGCATCTAGCTGGGATGTATTTTTATGGTTGAGGTAGGCTGATAGTATTCTGCGGTGAGAATCGGCTGCGATCGCCTCAATCACCATTGTGCAATTGATATAAGACAAAATGCGACCAACATAATCTAGGGCTTCGCTGTCTTCTGGATAAACCATACCTAGCAAGAGGTTTTTGTCTTCTAATCCAAAGGGCAAAATCTGGTGGTAGAGGCAAGCTTCAAAGGACAAAAGACGATCGATTAGGTGGAATATTTGTTCGCGATCGCCTCCTTCCTCCCACCTAGTTTGAGCGGCAGTTAGCATTTGCTGTCCATTTGCTGCGGTATCATTTAGTTCACCCTTTGAAGACAACATAGATTTGATTCGTTGGTGTTTACTTATATTTTGCCTCTAATTTAATAGGTAGTTAATAAAGATACTTTGTTAGATTGTTAAAATTCCAATTATATATACTTAAGTAAATGTAAGTAAAATATGAATTTTAGATTATGGACTGGGGATAATACTGAAGATTGGGCATTGGGCATTGGGTATTAATTATTCCCCCTTGCTCCCCTGCTTCCCATTCTTCTTCCACTACAGGCTACTCCTGGGTTCTTAAAGCTTGGGCTTCAAGATAGACTTTCGTCCATTCGCCCAGCACTTGATGGGTTTTGAGTTTTAACTGTTCGGCTATGGCTTCTATTGAATTACCCGCTCTCCGCAAATTTAAAATCTGCCGCCCTAGAGGAGCCAATTTTTCATGAAGTTGTTGCCATTGGTTTTGGGTTAATCCCAAATTATGTTCTTGCAAGGAAATTGAGAGCCAGCTATCTACGAGTTCTGGATTGCCTTTGAGGGCAAAAACACGTACAGCATGGTAACTAATTTTTTCTCGCAGACGGTAAACTTCTTTAGTCTGCTTATTCAGTTTTTTGGCGATCTCTTCCTGGGACTTACCTTGCAGATACAGCCGTAGCCATTCCACTGCTTCTGTTCCCAGATTTTCTTGTAAATAATTTTCAAATTCTTTTTGTACTGACTGGCGCAGCCCCTGTTGTTCCTCTAGTTGTTGTGCTTCTTGATATTCTGCGATCGCCTGACTATCGACTAAGTTAACTCGATTGTCACTGTCCTCTGTAAGAACTTCTTCTGACACTAGTCTAATCAAGTCACGGCCGGGTACTTGGGTTAAACCACCGCGCTGAGTGCGACGCAAATAATTCACAAATCGGTAAGCTAATAGGGGTTGATTCCGTACTGGCCGCAGACAATATTCTTCTACACTGGCAAATAACAGAGCATCCCCCAATCGTCTATCGGTTGTATATTTGGCAATATCAACCATTTGTTGTTGCATCTGACTGTCGCTTTGGAGTAGTTCTTGAAGTACTTCTTGTAATACATCCATTACACTACGCTGGCGATCGCGGCTGAGGGAAACCCAAGTCTGAATCTTATTCCGTAATGTTACTAAACTCCCCAATCGCGTTATCAAGTTGCGATATGCACGTTCTCGCCCCAGCCCCAAGTAGCGTTGACGTAAAATCCTCCAGCGATATTCCATCGCTTGCTTGGCGATATCAAGTTCTTTAGGATTAAACAGATCGAACCGTTTTGAGTCAGATCCCAACAGCCAGAGAATAATGCTTTGCCTAGCGGCTTCATTTTGGTTTGGACATTCCACAGCCAAACGCTTTTGCCAATCTAGAGCCAGTTTTTCCACATCTATTGTCATAGTGAGATTGCATTCCTCGAAACTCAATTTTGAAGTTTGCATCACAACCCCCATTTGCCCCACCTAATTGTTTAACTGGCAGCTGCCCCAGATTTCATGAGTTTCATGAAAATAGCTCAGTGATTCTACTTTTATTACGTCTGAATTCACTAAAATTATGCAGAAATTTCTACATTGATGTTTTGCTGGCAGTAAAAATTGTCCAAAACCAATGTATATCAAGCATTTGGGGCATTCTATTAATTGAACTTTTTTGTAAAGTTATGTTTTGTAGTTGAGAACAGAAATCTGCTTAAAGTGGTGAAGATACACCTTGCACGAAATGTATCGCGGAAATTTGACATTTTGTAACAGATTGAGGAACGAATCTAATTTAACTCAATGTCAGACGTTATTCCACCCGTATAAGTTTCAACCCTCTACAACCCCTTACGTAGTAGAATACTTAGTTAAATCTAAATATCCTTGGGATTAATGAGATTTTGCCCTAGAAGATTCCCTAACCCCTCTGATAAATTGACTTAATTCCCTGCTTTTTAAAGAGGATCGCACCTTAGCTGAATCGTATTAAGTCACATTTCCTGATATTTATTGGTTTTATTAAGTGTATATACGGTAATTAGCGTTTTCAGAGGTTGTTTGGGAAGTAGTTGTATAAAATCTTAGATAAATACTATCGCTATAGCGTCGAATTAGTCTCATGTATCCTATGTGGCGATGTCTACGACGGGCTACGCCTACGCTATTCTGGATAGTAGGGATTGATAGGCAAATTTATTTTTTTTAAACTAGCTTCAGTCACAACTACACCTTTAATATTGCTAAGTTTTTCTTAAAGCTTTTATATTTCTAAAATGAATAGTCAACAGTCAATATTGGTTTTGACTATTGACTCTGACTGTTGCTTTCCTTCTGCCTCAAAATTAAACTTATGCAAAATCTAAAAACAGAAAGAATGTAATTCTCTAAAGTTTTGATAATCAGAAGCCTGACAATAAACTTCTCTTTAAATTCATGTATGGGAATTTTTTGTTTTAAATCCCCCGCAGGAGGTTAAATTTATCGATTGTTCGATCTAACAATGGGACTTTCTACAGATTCTCGATACTGTTGGACTTGTTCTGTGTAAGCAATTGGCAGAACAGCTTCAACGTTTTCATGGGGACGAGCAATAATCACCCAGGATTCCAGTGTACCGCCATAAACATTTTCTGCGGCTTCAATACCAGCAGCCATAGCTGTCTTTACTTCAGAAACATCGCCACGAATATTAACTGTAAAGCGAGCACTACCTACTCTAATATAACCAACGAGGGTGACTCGACCAGCTTTTAGCATAGCATCTGCTGCTGCTAGCACCGCAGGAAAGCCTTTCGTTTCAAGTGCTCCAACTGCCTGTAATGACATTATTAATCTCCTGTATGAATAAACGATATGGGGGCTACAAATTAATTGTACGAAGCTTCGCTACAGATTATGATGGCGAAATTGCTTAGAAGATGCGGAAAGGTTCTGATTCTTCAGTGAAATGGATTGGTAATATGGTTTCCACATTTTTCGGAGGATTAGGAACGATGTAGTAGGTAATTACTGCACCAACCTTGACTTGCTCTCCAGCTGCGATTCCGGCTTCAACAGCTCTTTTTACCTCAGCAACGTGTCCCCGGACGGCGACTAACAAACGAGCGCTTTCAGCTTGACCATAGTACACAATTGTGACTTCGCCAGCTTTAACCATTGCATCTGCCGCTGCTAAGACACTAGGAAAACCTAAAGTTTCAATTACGCCAACCGCCATTGGCATGGCATTAGCTCCTGGATTAAGGGATAAGCGATTTTAATTGTACGTGGCTTTAGTCCCCATTTTGACATTTTGGAAAACTTTCTTTGATGCCATATTTTTTGGGACAGTAGAGACGCGATTAATCGCGTTTTTTGGGAGTTAGAATATTTTGATAGCCCACTGGTTTATATTTTATATATTACAAATAATACCTCAGCATCTTAGTTTGTGTAACTTTATTGTTTAAAAAAATCAGTTATGTGTGGAAGCAAACTAGTACGATAAACTGAAATTTATGTTTCCGAATTTTCTTCCTACGGCAGTTGGGCAACTCACAGAACCTACTTCGATCGCACTAGCTCGGAGTATTCAAACAACTGCGATCGCTACTTCTTTAACTAATCAACCAGTTACCACCACCTATGTCAAGCAAGGGTGTGGTGGAACTCCGATTTTATTAATTCATGGCTTTGACAGTTCTGTATTAGAATTTCGGCGGCTTTTGCCACTACTTTCTGAAGATAATGAAACTTGGGCAGTGGATTTACTGGGTTTTGGATTTACAGATAGACTTTCAGGAATTGCCTATAGCCCAACTGCGATTAAAACCCATCTTTATTATTTCTGGAAAAGCCTAATTAACCAACCTGTAATTTTAGTGGGTGCTTCGATGGGCGGTGCGACGGCGATTGATTTTACGTTAGCTTACCCAGAAGTGGTAGAAAAGCTGGTGTTAATTGATAGTGCGGGGTTAGCAGGTGGTTCGCCATTGAGCAAATTCATGTTTCCCCCATTAGATTATTTAGCAACTCAGTTTTTGAGTAATCTGAAGGTGCGCGATCGCGTTTCTCGCATTGGATATAAAAATCAAACTCTTGCCTCTATTGATGCGTTATGTTGTGGAGCATTACATTTACAAATGCCGAGCTGGCATCAAGCTGTGATTTCTTTCACTAAAAGTGGTGGTTACAGTGCTTTTAGACTTGAAATAATATCACAAATTGTGCAACAAACACTAATTTTATGGGGCGATTCCGATAAAATTTTGGGTACTGAGGATGCCATGAAATTTAAAAGGGCAATTCCACACAGTACTCTCACCTGGATTCAAGATTGTGGTCATCTCCCACACTTGGAACAACCACAAATAACTGCCCAGTATATTTTAAACTTTTGTGGTGAACTCATTAATTAGCTAGGCGTAAAAATTTAAAGTTTGTAGTAACGACTTTAGTCCTGATAATTCTTGTTTTAAGCGATTGATTACTCACTAGAAACCTACCGATTATTTCTAATAGTTTCAACAGCTGCTTTCCAATAGACTTCTTGGATGAATCAAACGCCCTCACCCTAAATCCCTCTCCCAAGCTTGGAAGAGGGACTTAGAAATTGGCTCCTTTTCTCCTCGTTCCCATATTCTGGGAACGAGATACAAATACAGAACAATAGGAAATCGAGCTTTTTTCGATTTGTGTGTACACCGTAGGGTAGGAAAGGGAAAGCCAAGATTAACTGACTTTAGTCAAGTAACCACATCTCATTAGAACTATCAGGATACTCATTTGGTTGATTTTGAGGTTGATTTTGAGCTAGTGTTTCCGATGACCGATGTGATTTTTTGTAGCTAAGTGGATTGTAGTGGTCTTTTACTGGTCTAATCGCGCTACTTTCTTTGACAACAAGTTTAGATTTCTCTTCTACTTTTTGTTGCGATTTTTGTTTTAAAGCATTAATTTCTTCTATCAGCTGAGAATTTGCTTCTGCAAGTTGCAGTGCTGCTTTTTTTGTTTCATCAAGTTCTTTTGTTAGCTGTTCTAGTAATGATTTTTGTTCTGATACAAATGTTTTTTGTTTAGATAATTTTGATTGCAAATCAGCAATTTCTTGTCCAAGAGATGCTTCTTTTTTGTGGCTTATTTCTAGATTACTTGTCAAAGAATTGACAGTTGTTTCTAAATCAGCTTTAGTGGGACTTGTGCGCTTAGTAGAACTTGGCTCAAGTGTTTGTGCTGAGGATTCCTCATCAGATGAAGCCTGTTCTTCGGCAATTTTTTCTGCTGTAATTTCGATCGCAGATTCACCTTCTGGGGGTGTAAATTTTTGTGCCTCTTCTTGTAGTAAGTCAGAGAGACTTTGTTTCCTAGCCATTATTCTTTTCTCCAATCACGCTGTAATTCATCAGCTGCACGGCGGTAGTCTAATTCCGCCTCCCGTGCGTTTCCTCCTCGCCATTGAGTAATCGCTACACCTTCTAGTGCTGCTCGTTCATGAGCTTTATAGGCACGGATGAAGGTATTACAAGTAGGAATACCTAAGCGAGTCAGAGTGTTTTTTGCTTCTTGTGCTTCTCCCAGACTGCGCGTATCGACTTTGGTGAGCAATACCCGATGGGGGGTTCCCACAGGGATGACGGCTTCCTTGACTGTTTCCACGAGGATTGCTAAATCCATTGCGGCTGGGGGTGTAGGCAAAACTAGATAATCTGCGATCGCAACTACCGCCACTAATGCTTCAGAGCGCAGGGCGGGAGGTGTATCTACCACTACTAAATCGTAACCTGTTATCTTTGCTAAATCACCTAAAAGTGTGGGATCTGTTTCTTGAGATAAATCGAATCCCATTCCCTGCTGACTGCGCCCAAACCACCAACTAGCAGAACCTTGAATATCTGCATCAATCAGCAGCACCTTTTTTTTCTTCGCAAAGTTTGCAGCCAGATTGACTGCGGTAGTCGTTTTACCGACTCCTCCTTTACCGTTGAGAATAGCGATGATTTTTGGCACTGCTTGCTTCCGATGCTGCCTTTTGAGTGCTGAGTTCTGAGTGCTGAGTGCTGAGTTAGGAGTAGAGACGCGATTAATCGCGTCTGTACAAGAGTTTTTATTATCCTCTTTGTCTTCTTTTTCAGTCCCCAGTTTCCAGTCCCTAGTCCCCAATGATGAATATACCGCTTTCTGTAACCCTAAGTAACATGAAAAGTCGTAACAATAAAATTCAGAAGCCATCAACTCCACAAAATTTTATGACAACTACTTACAATTTGCCTGATGGGCCTCAAATGCCACGCTGGCTGCGGATGATCAAGTTTATTAGTCAGCCTGTAAAATATATGGATGATTTTGCCCAAACCTACGGTGACACTTTCACGATCAGGAGTAATCGCTCGGATAACCATCTAGTATATTTTGGTCAACCCCAAGCACTTGAGCAGATTTTTACTGCTGATTCCAGGCATTTTGAGGTTGGCAGGGGGAACATAGGACTAAAATTTTTACTTGGCGATCGCTCCTTTATGTTATCAGATGGCGATCGCCACCAGCGCCAACGGCAACTATTAGCTCCTCCCTTTCATGGCGAAAGGATGCGGGCTTATGGCGAGGAAATTCGGGAAATAACCCGACAAGTGAGTAATGAATGGCAAATTGGCAAGCCTTTTAATATCCGTAAGTCGATGCAAGAAATCACCTTGCGTGTTATTCTGCGGGTTGTATTTGGGTTGCATGAAGGACAGCTTTTTGAGGAATTGAGGCGATCGCTAAGTGATTTACTAGACTTCATCAGTTCGCCTGTAATGTCCAGCGCCATGTTGTTCCGGTTCATCCAAAAAGATTTTGGTGCGTGGAGTCCTTGGGGTTGGATTCTGCAACAACGGCAAAAAATCGATCGACTTATTTATGCTTTACTTCGAGAACGTCGGGCTGAACTTGATCGAGATCGCCAAGATATCCTGAGTTTGATGATGGCGGCTCGTTATGAAGATGGCCAAGGGATGTCAGATGAAGAATTACACGACGAGTTAATGACCCTGCTAGTTGCGGGACATGAAACTACAGCTTCAGCATTGACATGGGCTTTTTACTGGATTGACCATTTACCAGTGGTGCGTCAAAAGTTACTACAAGAACTCAACACCATTGGAGTTAACCCCGATTTGAGTAATGTAGCTAAATTGCCCTATTTGACAGCAGTTTGCCAAGAAACATTGCGAATTTACCCAATTGCCATGACTGCTTTCGTGCGGATTGTAAAAACCCCAATTACAATTATGGGCTATGAACTGCGAGAGGGAACGGTAATAGCCCCCAGTATTTATTTAGCGCATCATCGGGAAGAAGTTTACCCACAATCCAAGCAGTTCAAACCAGAACGCTTTTTAGAAAGACAATATTCACCTTATGAATATTTACCCTTTGGTGGCGGTAATCGTCGCTGTATTGGAATGGCATTTGCCCAGTATGAAATGAAAATTGTCTTGGCTACTGTTTTGTCAGAATTTCAAGTATCGCTGGTGAATAAACGTCCTGTACGTCCTGTGCGCCGTGGGTTGACTTTAGCCGCACCCGCCGGAATGCGAATGGTTGCAACACCTCAAGTTAAGTGTGTGAATCCGCCAGCGCTAGTTTAGGTAAGTAGGGTGGGCATTTTAATCCCCACCCTAACTTCGCAATTTGCTAATATAATCTCGTATCCGACCAAGAGACACTCACATGAAAAAATACTATGTACTAAAAATTTATGCACATTATCAGTCGTGCAAGACTTGTCAAGTTCTGGGAAAAGCACTCTAATGCACAAACTAGCCTGCGGTTATGGTACAAATTGACATCTGTAGCAGAGTGGCAGAACTTGGTAGAGTTACGCCAAACTTTTCCCTCAGCCGATCAAGTCGGTAATTTCACAGTTTTTAACATAAGTGGTAATAATTATCGACTTATTAGTTTAGTAGATTACAAATGCCAAAAAGTCTTTATTCGCCATATATTGACACATGCCGAATATGACAAAGATGAGTGGAAAAATGATTGTTGGTTCGCTTGATGCTAACTATTCTTTGGGGGTAACAATTTTACAAATCCTCTTTAGGCATTGAGACCCTCAGATATATAGATAATAATATGAACATAATTACTAAGTTATAATTAATTAAAATCCCCTATTAGGGATTGAAACTCTCAGATATCTGGATAGTAATATGAGCATAAGTGTTTGAATTCCAATTAATCAAAATCCCTATTAGGGATTGAAACAATCAGATATCTGGCAAAATGACTCCTGGAACACCTGTTACTAAAACGTATATTCAATTACTCAAATCTTTTCCTCCTCGTCCCGTCACTTCCGAGGAAGAATTGCTGGCTATGCAAGAAGTTATTGATTCACTAATTGATAAAGTTGAATTAACACCAGATGAACAAGACTATCTCAATGTTTTAGGTACTCTGGTTTACGAGTACGAACAAAAACATCATTCTATACCTGATATTCATGGCGTAGAATTACTTCAAGCATTAATAGCCGAATTTAATTTACGACAAAAAGACTTAATTCCTATCTTTAAAACCGAGTCTATTGTATCTGAAGTCTTAAGTGGACAGCGCAAGCTGACAGTTAACCATATCGCTCGCCTCGCGGAGTTTTTTCACATTTCGCCTGCTGCTTTTTTTGAGTCATAAGAATGAAAACTTTACAGATACTCATCGTATGTAGACTTGACAATAAGCCAACTGATGTAGCAAGATTCATTTAAGTCCCTTTCGTCCCACATCTCGAAGTGGGTAGGAGGCAATGCATGATTGGCAGTATTTCTTTAACCACGATCGCAGCAATTTAAATCAAGGCACTTACCGCATCTTTGAGCCGGAGTGGAAAGCAGAGATTCTCCACTGGTTCAGCCAGGAAGATGTAGCTAAGGAGCAGAAGGAAGATTTTATCCAAGCTTTAATAGATTTTGATGACGGTTGCGGCGGTTTTTATCGGTATCGCGCCTACTTTTTGGCGGCTGAGGCTTTATCCCAGTTCCCAGAATGTAGCTTGGGTGATGTAATTGTAGAACAACTGCTCAAATGGAGTTATGCCTATTTTCGGCAGGATAAGCGCGATTGGCAGATACTACCAAAACCATTGGTGAAGACAGCCAGAAAAATGCTGGAATTAACCGATAGGAAACGGGTTATCGCGGCTTTTGTGCATTTGGTTCATACTACAGAAAGTCTCATAGTTCTTAGACTTGCTGCCGAAAAGTTAGGAAAACTCGATCCGGGTAATAAAAGTGCGATCGCAGCTTTATTACTCCTAATGAAGCAAGATAAATATGACTATTGGTGGTTTGGAATTGGTAGTTTAGGGAAAATTGGCTATGGCAATGAAACTGCGATCGCTGCTTTAATCCAATTTATTAAGATGAAGCCTGATGAAATTACAAATGAGTGGTTGACTTTAGAAGACATATATCAGGGTGCGATTACAGCTTTAGGAAAAATAGCTTATGGCAATGAAATTGCGATCGCTACCCTAATTGATTTCATCCAAAAATACAAAAATGACGTGGTTTCTTCATCTGCGGCTGCGGCTTTGTGGGCCATTGATCCAGGTAATGCAATAGCGTTAAATACTTTAGTCCAGATTCTCGAAACTACCGACAATACATATTTGCTCGATATGTCTGTTAGATATTTGATGGTAATTGATCCAGGTAACAAAGCTGCAATTACTATTTTAACTGAGAGAATTAAAACCACTGAGAATGAATTTTTCCGTTGTAAGGCTGCTTTATGTTTAGGAAAATTCGATTCAGGTAATAGAGTAGCAATCACCACTTTATCCAAAATACTTGAAACGGCTGAGGAAGAAGGGGTGTATTTTCATGCAGCAGATATACTAGCACCAACTAATGACTATCAGCAGCAAATAATTAAAGCCATGTGGAAAATGGTTAATTTAAAAGATGAACGTACATCTCTATATGCGCTCTTTATCTTGCTGGAAATAGATTCTAATAATCAACAGGCGTTTGATACTCTAATTCGGCTATTGAACACTACAAAGCATGAATCAATTTTGACAAGTGCTGCTTATAGCTTACAACAATTTAACCTAAGTAGAAAATTAGAAGCAGAGAAGCTAAATGAACTAATCGCCGTCTTTATCAGATTCATTCAAACCCATCATTATCTTGAAGTTGAGGAAGATGAAAATGAAGATTTATTTCCTTTGGAGTGGCTATCCTATGAATCCTGTCTTTTAGATATAGCTGATGATTTGATAAGTATCATCCAAAGCGAACATTTACCACAAGTAGTCATAAGCCTAAAAGATTATCTGAGTGAACAGTTTTACAAGAACAATTCATATTGCTATGAAGCTGTATTTAACATTATCTGGCATTGTGCCGAAAATCTGACTTACCCAGATTTCTACAAAGCAATGAACTAAACAATAAGCGCAGAGTTCTTTCTCTTCCTCCGCGTTTCTCTGCGCTTACCTTTGCGTTCCTCTGCGTTAAAAAACAATCTCTTGACTCATCCTCTCTTCCAGCACATCCAATAACCCATCCACATCCTTCCCAGCTTGCTCAAAACAAATCGGTGGTGCTGGTTCCGGTGCAAACTGAATTAACTTAATTTCCCCCTTCCCAATCCCAATCATCACAACTTCCATTTCCGGCTTGTGATTCTCGACAATTCCTAAAATTTCCTGAAGCCGATTATCAACCTTATTATTTAAATTCTCTATCTGCTCTTTCGGACAATAAACAAAATGCGGCGTTGGTTGCAAATCAATACCAACAGTACCCTGACTGTCACCATTTGCTAACCACAATCCCCAAAACAGCGCCGCCAATTCCTGCTGATTTGCTTTGACAAACTTATCCAACTGGCGACGCCACTTGTTATCACCTGATTCTGGTTGACTATTACCAAAAAACATAAATAATTCGTAATGAAGACACAGACAATAGGCGAAAGTTATCTCAAACCTGACTGCACACGCCAGAGACTAGAATAAATCCCGTCTTTCTCCAGCAATTGCTCGTGGGTTCCCGACTCTACTAATTTCCCATGTTCCATGACATAAATGCAATCGGCATTGCGAATAGTGGAAAGACGATGAGCGATCGCAATTGTAGTTCTATCGACTGTAATCCGTTCTAGCGATCGCTGGATTGCGGCTTCTGTCTCATTATCCACCGCCGAGGTCGCTTCATCTAAAATCAGAATCGGGGGATTTTTGAGAACTGCACGAGCGATCGCAATCCGTTGTCTTTGTCCACCAGATAACTTTTGTCCTCTTTCCCCGACAATTGTCTCATAACCTTGGGGCAATTCAATAATAAATTCGTGCGCCTCGGCTATCTTCGCCGCCGTGATGATTTCTTGCTCTGTAGTCTCAAAGCTACCATAAGCAATATTCTCCGCTACAGTGCCATGAAATAGAAAGACATCTTGACTCACCAAACCGATGCAGCGGCGTAAATCTTGTAAATTCAAACTTTGCAAATCAATGCCATCGAGAGTAATGCTTCCAGCTTGCACCTCATACAACCGCAATAAAAGTTTGACTAAAGTACTTTTACCAGAACCAGTTGAACCGACAATCGCAATGGTTTTCCCCGCCGGAATATCCAAAGACAGATTTTTAATTACTGGAAATCTATCTTTATAGGCAAAATAAACATTTTTAAATTGCACTTCACCGCGCACTTCATTCACAGGTAACGTCACATTACCTGTATGAATGGCGATAGGAGTATCCAATAAATTCATAACTCGATTAGTAGAAGCCATTGCCCTTTGATATTGGTCAAATGTTTCGCCTAATCTAGTTAAAGGCCACAGCAATCGCTGGATTAAAAACACTAATACACTGTAAGTACCTACAGACATTGTTCCAGAAACCGCTGCCATTCCGCCATACAAAAGTAATGCCGTGAAACCCACCAAAATTAGCATCCGAATTAACGGAACAAAAGCAGCAGAAAGAGTAATTGCCTTCCTATTACTGCGGCGATAAGCATCACTATCTAATTCTAAACGATAGGCTTCATAAGCTTCAGAGGTGAAACTTTTAATAGTAGTAATTCCGCTGATATTATTTGACAACCGCGAATTGAGAAAACCTACCTTTTCTCGCACATCAGCGTAGCGAGGCGCAAGTAGTCGTTGGTAGGCAAAAGAACCCCAGAGGATAAATGGCATCGGTGACAAAGCCATCCACGCTACACTAGGAGCCAAAATAAAGAAAGCAGCGCCAATAATTAGAACAGTTGCAGAAACTTGGATAATATCATTTGCTCCCCCATCCAAAAACCGCTCCAATTGGTTAATATCATCACTGAGGATAGACATTAAACCGCCTGTGCTGCGTTCTTCAAAATAAGCCAATTCCAACTCTTGCAAATGTTTGTATGCATCCAAACGCAAGTCATGCTGAATATTCTGAGCCAAATTCCGCCAAAGTCGAGCGTAGGCGTACTCAAAAACCGATTCTAGTATCCAAATGATCACAGTCAGGAAGGAAATAATCAAAAATTGTCCAAAGACATCGCGTACCCCTAACTGGGCAATTATGGAATCCTGTTGCTTAACTACCACATCCACCGCCACGCCAATTAAGCCGGGTGGTGCCAAATCGAAAAACTTATTGAGGATAGAATAAGTAGTCGCCAGCCAAATTTGTTTACGATACTGATGTCCATACTCAAGCAAACGCTGGAGAGGATGCGCTGAATGTTTACGCCTTCTTGATGCCCGATGAGATTTTAATGCAGTAGCCACGGCTTTTTGCGGTTTCGTGTGACTGATATTACCACGGAACAAAGTCTTGAGTCCTAAGTCCTGAGTCTGAAGATTGATTTAGACAGAACTAATGAGAACTGTATTCGATGTACCAAGTTCAAAGGCGAATAGCCGATCGAGAACGAGAACATCTTGCTATAAGAAAGAAAAGTTGTTAGGAAAGCCTTAAATAATACTCAAAGAAGAAACAAAAGGAAAAAGGTTAGAAAAAACCCATCTTCTAAGAATCGATATGATAGATAAGTAAACAAAATTTAAAAAATATTTATCGAATGGTAGATCAATCATCTGGCTTGTCCAAGGTCAAAGATTCAATAACACAAAAACTCTTCTTGGGTAATGAACCAAATGCGGAGTTAATTGCAATTCTCACCGTTTACTTTGTCCAAGGAATTTTAGGGTTATCGCGTCTAGCCGTTAGCTTTTTTCTCAAAGATGAACTACTCCTGAGTCCAGTCCAGGTATCGGCGCTATTGGGAATTGTCTTCCTACCTTGGATGATAAAGCCGGTGTTTGGTTTTATCTCTGATGGCTTGCCTATATTTGGCTATCGTCGCCGTCCTTACTTGATTTTATCCGGGGTACTGGGAACTGCTTCTTGGATAAGTCTGGCCACAATAGTTCATACTAGCTGGGCAGCTACATTAGCGATCGCTCTAGGTTCTCTCTCTGTCGCCATGAGTGATGTCATCGTTGACTCGTTGGTTGTAGAACGAGCCAGAGGCGAATCGCAAGCAAAAGCCGGTTCACTACAATCTCTGTGCTGGGGTGCTTCTGCGATCGGAGGTTTAATAACAGCCTACTTTAGCGGTCTACTACTCCAATACTTTACTACCCGTACTGTCTTTGGGATTACCGCTTTATTTCCTCTGATCGTTTCAGGGGTAGCTTGGTTAATTGCTGAGTCCCCCGTTAGCCAAGATGCTCAAGATAGTAATCAGACCAACTCTTTACCAATCAAACATCAGTTGGGGCAGCTACGCCAAGCCATTAGCCAAAAAACAATTTGGCTACCAACGGCGTTTATCTTCATCTGGCAAGCTACTCCAAATGCTGACTCAGCCTTTTTCTACTTCACTACCAACGAACTCCACTTTGAACCAGAATTTTTGGGGCGGGTGCATTTGGTAACAAGTTTCGCTTCTTTAGCAGGTGTTTGGATTTTTCAACGTTTCCTCAAAAGCATCCCTTTTCGCGTGATTTTTGCTTGGAGTACTGTGCTTTCGTCAATTTTAGGGATGACGATGCTGTTGTTGGTGACTCACACAAACAGGCTATTGGGTATAGATGACCACTGGTTTAGTTTGGGTGATAGCCTGATTCTGACTGTGATGGGGAAAATTGCCTTTATGCAAGTGATGGTGCTAGCAGCAAGGCTTTGTCCTTCTGGTGTGGAAGCCACATTATTTGCCTTGTTAATGTCAGTGTTTAATTCAGCAGGAAGCGTTTCTCATGCATTCGGGGCATTAATCACCTATTGGCTGGGGATCACCGCAACAAACTTTGAGTCACTTTGGCTCTTGGTGGTAATTACTAACCTCAGTACGCTGTTACCCCTACCATTTATCAACTGGCTACCTGCTGCTGATGAGCAAACTGAAACACCCAAAAATGAGGAAAAATCATTTTCGCCTGATTTGATGTCTGAGTTGGTACTGAGAGAACCAAAGTCAGAAATATTAGAATAGTGTAATACAGCAGTTTTCAAGTAAATGAGATAAAAAGTCCAGGACTCATGCATCAGACATAAAGAGTTTCACTTCTTTCTTCCTGCCTCTTGCCCCCTGCCCCCTGCCCCCTGCCCCCTGCCTCTTGCCCCCTGCCCCCTGCCCCCTGCCCCCTGCCTCTTGCCCCCTGCCCCCTGCCCCCTGCCTCTTGCCCCCTGCCCCCTGCCCCCTGCCTCTTGCCCCCTGCC
>NZ_JBALDJ010000038.1:0-21376 GCF_036917415.1 Nostoc sp.
AGAGTACCATAATCTGGGTAAGGACAAGCGCTGACCCGCATTTGGACTTTTTGACCAATTTTTAACTTACTTTGCTCATTAGATGCCACCGCAGCTTTCAAAATTTGAGGCGCATCAGTGGGGACAATTTGCAATACTTCCTCGCCAGCACGCACACTTTGACCTGGGTTTCGCAGATTGAGTTGAGAAATTATACCATCGGCAGTAGCTGCGATCGCAGTTTGAGCTAAATCTATTTCGGCTTGTTTGAGTTCGCTAGTATCGCGTTCTAACTGCTTTTCAGTTTCAATCCGTTGGTTAACTAAGGCTTGGCGTTCCTTTTCTATTGTTGCTTTGTTGCTTTCCCCTCCAGCTTTTTCTTGAGCGATTCGCTCAGTAGCAACAGTTACTTCTGTGTTAGTTGGATTTACGGCAACTTGGGCACGTTGTCTTCTCGCAATGGCAGCAGATACTGCTTGTTGTAACCGTTCAATTGTCTGTTTTTGCGCCTCCACTGCTGCTGCTTGCGCTTTTACCGCTTGCTCTTGCTGTTTGGCAGCTAATTGTGCTTCTTCAAATTGATCCTGGGATAGCGCCCCTTGGTTAGCTACACTCTGATATCGCTTCTGTTTTGACTGGGCTACACCTAATGCAGCTTCAGCAGCATGGAGATTTGCTTGTGTTGTTTTTAACTGTGCTTCCCCAGCCAGCAATTCTTTCTCGGCTATTTTGACGTTGGCATCAGCTTCTTGGAGTTCGGAAACAGTGGTAAGATTTTTATCTTGATATTCGCGACGGCGACCGCTCAATTCGGCTTGGGCGCCAGTAATAATCCGGTTAAGGCGGTCAGTTTCGGCTTGAATTTGGCTATTGAGGGAACTAATCTGGGCATTAATTTGCACTAGTTGTAACTTAGATTGTTGAATACTAGTTTGCAATTGACTTTTTTTGGTTTGCAGACGGGAGTCATCGATAGTTGCGATCGCATCTCCTTTTTTGATAAGCTGATTTTCTTTGACATAAATGTGCATAACCTGACCTTCAGTCGCCGCTTGCACAATTCGCAATTCACCCGCCGGACGCACAACCGCCTGTGCTTGGACTGTAACCTTATACTTACAAATTGCCGCAAGTGGCACAGCTAATCCGAGAACGCAGAGAATAAACATTCCGCCCCATGTTGTCCAACGAGTAATTGGTGGGATAAATTCGTTTGTTTGAATTGGGGGGAGAAAATTTGTGTTGCTAACCATAATCTTATCTAAATAAACCGCAGAGGCACAGAGAAGCCAGTGCGTTGGGCGGGTTCCCCGACTTGAAGCAACTGGCGCAACGCAGAGGAAGAAAAACAGAGATTTTTACAGTTAATTTTGGATTGCTATCTGATATTAATGGTGGCAGTCTTGCCGTTATGATGAGCCGGGGAAGATATCAGCGCCAACCCATTATCAGAGGGAAAAATATCATCTAAGAAATCTAAATGTTCGCCAGGTAAAGAACGCAATTCTTCTGGTGTACCTTGGATTTTTAAGCGTCCTTGTTCTAAAAACACAATTAAATCTGCCCGCCCTATAACCTTGGGACGGTGACTAATTAAAATAGTCGTTTGATTGTGACGATAGGATAAAAGTCTATCTAGTACTTGTCTTTCGCTTACTGGGTCGAGTGCGCCTGTGGATTCATCTAAAATTAAGATCGGTGGCTGAGTAACTATGGCTCTGGCTATGGCTAATCTTTGGCGTTGTCCACCAGAAAGATTTGCCCCAAATTCTCCTAAAACAGTTTGATATTTATCAGGGAGTTTGCTAATAAATTCATCTGCACCTGCAATTTGACAAGCTTTAACAATTTCTTCAAAACTAAGATGGGGATAGCTAAACTGGAAGTTATCAATAATCGAACGACTCCAAAAGTGGGGTTCTTGGGGAACTAATACCACTTGTTGTCGCAAACATTCTAAGGATAGGTCTTGTTGATTATAAAAATCATAACGAATATTGCCAGACTCGACTTTATATAAGCCAGTCAGCAATTTTGCCAGGGTACTTTTACCACAGCCAGATTTGCCAATTAAAGCAATAACTTTACCGCCAGGAATAGTTAAGGAAAAATCTTGTAGGAGATCAACTCTACCTGCGTGATGAAAGTTAAGTTCAGTGCAAGTTATATCTGCATTTCCAGGAATTTCTGCCCAAGGCTTTTTAAAATCATTTTCGGATTCTGGGGTAGCGTCAATCACTTCTGTCATGCGTTGAAGGACTATCTGGGCTGTGATAAACTCATCTATTAAGCCGATGGCAGCACTTAAGAAGCCGAGAAAGTTGCCACTCATGCCGTTATATGCCATTAATTGACCGATTGTTAAGGTGCGATTAATGACTAAATAGCTACCCATCCAAAGGATGCCAATACTAATGAAGGTGGAAAGAATGCCAGTAACTGTACTGCTATACAGTCCCAGTTTCATCATACTCCAGCCCAAGTTGGCGAGGCGACCATAATTCCCTTGGTATTCTGACCAAGCTTGGGGAGTGGCTTGGGTAGTTTTTAATACTTGGATGCCGCGAAATGTTTCTACCAAAAAGCCTTGGTTTTCTGTACCAGAAACAATCAGATTCCGGGTTTTATGGCGCATCGCGGGTAAGAAAAGCAGGTTAACACCCGTAACAACCATAAATGCAACTATGGAAGCTAGAGTTAGTTCCCAACTGTAAAAGAGCATAAAACCCAAGGAAATTACAGCAATAAAGAATTGACTGGGTAATCCGAGGACAATTTGGGAAACTAAGTTATTAATGGCTTTGACATCGGCAATGCGGCTGACAACTTCCCCACTGCGTCGTCCTTCAAAGTAGGATAGAGGTAAATGTAAGAGTTTGCGTCCGTATTCTAGAATTAGTCCTAATTGCAATCTTTGACCGAAGTGACCGATGAGGTGAGATTGGACTAAACTAATAACGCTTCTAATTAAGTTCATGGCGATAACGCCAATGGCGACGGTGGTTAGTAATTGGGTATCACCTCGTACTAAGACATCATCGGTGAGGAGTTGCATCATGAAGGGAGATGCCAAAGAAAGCAGTCCAATGGCGATGTTAATGGCGATCGCTTGAGCGAGAATAGAACGATAAGGCCAAACCCGGTGCAGATATCTTCCCAGACCACCAATTTTATCTGATTCTTGTTGATAAAAACGACTGTCGTCTGGAGTCAGCAGTAACATGACGCCATTATTCCAACCTGCCATTAACTCTTGACGGGTAAGATGACGAATACCAATACCAGGGTCGGCGATGACGTATTTTTTCCCTTTTTGTCCGTATAATACGACCCAGTGGTAGCCTTTCCAGTGGATAATTGCTGGTAAAGGAGCTTGATCTAATTGGTCGATTAATTGGGGACTGGCTTTTACTTGGCGGGCGTTGAATCCTAGTACTTCTGCTCCTCGCTTCAATCCTAGCAAGGATGTTCCTCTGGAACCTGTACCTACGGCTTCTCGGATGCGGTTGAGGGTAAATGTGCGTCCGTAGTGTTTGGCAATGGTTGCAAGACTTGCAGCGCCACAGTCTTCTTCACTGTGTTGGAGGACTATTTGGTATTTCATTGTCAAGACGAATGGTAATGGAAAAAGAGAAGTCCTACGGTGTACACACAAGTCTGAAATAGCTGATTAACCAGGGTTTTACCCCACCCTAACCTCCCCTTAGAAAGGGGAGGGAACAAGATTTCTTATTTCCCTGTACTACTATATTAAGTCAACGCAGATACCTCAATTGAGGAACCTTAGAAAGGGGAGGGAACAAGATTTCTTATTTTCCCCCTTTATAAGGGGGGTAATTCGACTTGTGTGTACACCTTAGCCTTTATAAGGGGGGTGAGACGACTTGTGTGTACACCGTAGTTCTCCTTTGGGAGAGGCTAACGCCAAGGGAGAAGACCGCAGTGGCTCCCCGATAAATTGGGATTTGAAGCTTTTCCCCTCTTTTCCCCCCTTTTTAAGGGGGGCTAGGGGGGATCAGTGAGTGTTTACAGCAGTTTTCATGTATTTGAACCACATCTGTCGTAAGGGCACAGCATTGCTCATACGTGTCAACTTCAGCCGAAAACTATATCAGACAGGCGTTTTGCAAATCCCTCACACCCTCATCCCCTAACCCCTTCTCCCAAAGGAGAAGGGGAATTGAATGTCTAGCTCCCCTCTCTCTTGGGAGAGGGGCTGGGGGTGAGGGCAAAATGTTTTCACCAAGCGGGTTTAGCGTTAAGTTGACACCAATGAGCATTGCTGTGCCCCTACCGCGTGGTCTATTTACCTGAAAATAGCTGTAAAGTCACAGACAAATACTTTTCAAAAGTAGTAGAAATGATCTTTGACATGGTTTTTCTCTCTTTGTTAATTAGGTTATGCAGAGATAATTAGGTAAGTTTTAAAAGTTGCATATTTACGGCTATAACCATCAAAGTTTTGTTTTTGACGAAATCATCGAACGCTCCAACTATTCCCCAAATAAAGCATCTTTTTAGTGATACTTACTAAATGAATCTTTCTGCATATCACTCTCTACGATGACTTTTAGTTTTTATGCACTTGGCTCAGAAAATTTTTGAAAAATCTGTAAAGTCCTTACGCTGTAAGGAATTAGCTTTTGGCTCTATGGCTGTATAATTGAAATCAGCTATGGTTCAAACAACGGCAAGTATTCCATGCAACCCCGACAGGGCATTGTTGAAATCTTTTCTACCTTTGTGCAATTTGATGTAGACCAATTTAGTGGTTGGGCAACAGATGCCAAACTGCGACGCAGTATGAAAGTTTGCTTGGAGGGAACATCAACTGAGAAATCAGATACCTTTTGGGCACTTTACTGGTATAGAGTTTGGCAGACTCAATCTAGTCCTGTGGCACAGGCACATATTTCTGCTTATTTACAAGAGGTGTGCTATTGGACTGCCAGAAAATTTGTCCTCAACTTTCTTACGCAGTCATCTGTAGCAGATTGTTTTCAGATAGCGATCGCTCATATTAACAAAATACTCAAAACTTTTAACCCTCAATACAGTTCGCATTTAAAAGCCTACGCACAATTAACTTTTGAATCGATTATCAAAGATGCACTACGCTTACACCGAGAAGCAGACATTTGCTCAGACTGGGCACTATTGCATAAACTCAGCCGCAAACGACTAGTGCAGTCATTACAAAATGCCGGATTTAACGCCGAAAGCATCGAGAGTTATGTTTTAGCCTGCGAATGCTTTAAGGAACTCTATACAGGTGATAATAGAAAAATTCGTCAGCTGACCAAACCAGATGCTCGGACTTGGGAGGCTATTAGTAATCTTTATAATGCAGAACGTTTCAGCCGATTGAGTTCATCCACTGCCGCAGTCAATCAGCAAACCATAGAAACCTGGGTATTATCTGCTGCTAAAGCTGCCCGTACTTTCCTCTATCCTAAGTTTGTTTCCGCAGACGCTCCCCTCAAAGAAGATGAGGGTAATTTATTAGATATACTGCCTGTAGATTTGCAAACATCTTTACTAACGGAAATTATTGAGCAGGAAGAAACTGCGAATATGCGATCGCAGCAAGCTCAGTTAAACCAAGTTTTGTCCCAAGCGATCGCTGCACTCAATGCTGAGTCTAAAAAAGTACTACAAGCTTACTACGTTCAACAACTGACTCAACAAGAAATTGCTGCACAGTTAGAAATTAAGCAATATACTGTTTCCCGTCGCCTTCGCAGCATTAAAAAATCATTGCTCCTGACTCTCACGCAATGGAGTCAAAACACCTTGCATATTTCCCCTAAATCCGACGTAGTAGATGCCATAAACACAAGTTTAGAGGAATGGCTGAAAGTCCAATATAGCCATACCCAGATTCAATGAGCAGACAAGAAATAATTTTGTCTCTCCCCTCTGCCTAATATGGTCTTTATATGGAGCGATTCTAAAATTATTTATGTTGAACCCACCTCACCCATTCACCATTGACTCACAGCATTTATACTTGGAAATTACCCAATCTCCAGAGGCGCAACAACCATACTCAACAGCTGGTGCTTGTCAACGTGGGTGGATAAATCAAAAATGCTTGCAAGCATTTTTGCCTTGGTTCAAAGAGGAAATTGCTGCCACCGCCAGGGTTTATCCTAACAGTGCGGTATTGCCGAGTTTTTGGGAAGTAGTCAATGGCACAGCTATTACTTTCGATCGCGATCGCCTTGTCTTAATTCCCACCCTGGCGATAGATGATGATGAGTTGCGCGTACCCCAAGAATGGGTAGATATACCAGAATGGGTTGCTGACTATTACATAGCAGTACAAGTTAATCCCGATGATGGCTGGATAAAGATTTTTGGCTACACAACCCATCAAATTCTGAAAACAAAAGGGGTTTATGATGCTGGCGATCGCACTTACAGCTTGGAAAGCGAAGATTTAATTTCAGATATTAATGTGCTGTGGGTTACACGCCAACTCGATCGGTCAGAAGCCTTACGTGCCGAGATTGCACCTTTAGATTCTATTGCCAAAATCCAGGCAGAAAACCTCTTAGAAAGATTGGGCGATCGCGATGTGAAATTCCCGCGTTTGGCAGTTCCATTTTCACTCTGGGGTGCGCTCTTGGCACATAGCGGTTGGCGAAAAAAGTTGTATGAACTGCGTCAGGGTTTACTCATACAGTCGTCAATTCCGCAATGGTTACAGACAGGAGTAGCCAATTTAGCTCAACAGTGGGGATGGGAAAAAAGAGAATTCGTTGTGGTAGGTGTGGGAATGCGGAGTGCAGAACCAGTTCTCGGCTTGTCTCGGCAAATAAAAGTTGCAGAGCAAACATACGAGTTACGCATTTTCCCAAAAAGCGCTTCTGAGGACTATGTTTGGCGTTTTGAATTGCGAAGTACAACTCTTAATAGTCAAATTCCGGCGGGGTTTAAGCTCCGACTATTAACGGAAGACTTACAAGCTTTTGAAAATAATCAAGATACAGCAACAACTCCTGTAGATATGTTGTATTTGGAAGTAATTTTGGAACTAGGAGAAGGATTAGTTTGGGAAATAGAACCCACACCTGAAGACTATGACCGAGAGATTTTGCGGTTTTAAGTGTTATAGCAGGAGGCAGAAGGCAGGAGGCAGAAGGCAGGAGGTAAAACATTACTATTCCTAACATCCACGCAAGTCATTATGTCCTAACCTTTAATTCGCTTGCTATACCTTCAAAAATCTTCACGTTTAGCCTCTATTATTTACTCTTAAACTGAATTTAACTACACACAGTAGGCAATTCATTTAGCAACCAAGATATATACAGCAGGGTGTAAGGGCACGGTAGTGCCCATAGGTGTTAATTTAACGTGAAACCCGCTTGGTGACAACGTTTTGCCCTCACCCCCAGCCCCTCTCCCATCCGTGAGAGGGGAGCTAGACATTCAATTCCCCTTCTCCCAAGGGAGAAGGGGTTAGGGGATGAGGGCGTGAGGGATTTGCAAAACGCCTGTCCGATATAGTTTTCGGCTTAAATTGGCACCAATGGGTAGTGCCGTGCCCCAACGGGTGTAGCTCAGATAGATACAACTCAACATCTAGGGAGAACTAGCTGTGGACAAGTTAATCATCTTAAAGTTAGGGGAGGGAAACTTTGAACAAGGGTTTACCGTGACTCTACAAATTGGCGATGAAAATGTCCGCCCGACTGTGGAAATCACAGGTAAGCTTCCCCCCAACCCGGAAATTCTCCGCGATTATCACCGTTGGCAATCTATTTATCGTAATTTAAGGCTGCCATCTCGTCCCATTGGTTTACCTAAAGAACTCAACCAAGTCCCCAGCCTAGAATACTGCCAGCAAGTGAGTGAGGAATTTAAAGTAAGTTTTAATACTTGGCTTGCTTCCGATTCCTTTCGTTCCATCCGCGAGACATTGTTAGAAAAACTCATGCTTGCGGATAATATCCGTGTGCTTTTACAAACCAAAGACCTGCGATTACAGAAATTCCCCTGGCATCTTTGGGATTTGATAGAACGCTATCCCCAGGCGGAAATAGCCCTGAGCGCTCCTGCCTACGAACAAGTCAACCTTAACCGCATAGCAACTACATCCGACAAAGTAAAAATCTTAGCGATTTTGGGTAATAGTCAAGGTATTGATACCAAAGCAGACCAGGCGCTACTTAATTTGTTACCCAATACAGATATCACTTTTTTAGTTGAACCACAATGCCTTGACCTTACTGACCAGCTATGGGAGCAGAATTGGCAGATTCTATTTTTCGCCGGACATAGTTCCACTCAAGAAACGAATCAAACAGGAAAAATCTACATCAATCAAACTGAAAGTCTAACAATTAGCCAGTTAAAGTATGCCTTGAAAAAGGCAGTAGAACAAGGTCTACAACTAGCGATTTTCAATTCCTGTGATGGCTTGGGATTGGCATGGGAGTTTGCAGATTTACATATTCCTCAAATTATCGTCATGCGAGAGCCTGTACCCGATCGCGTGGCGCAGCAGTTTTTAAAGTATTTTTTGTCAGCCTTCGCGCGCGGAGGTTCGTTGTATTTAGCCGTAAGAGAAGCACGAGAAAGGTTACAGGGACTAGAAAACCAATTTCCCTGCGCTACATGGTTGCCTGTCATCTTTCAAAATCCGGCTGAGATGCCGTTGAATTGGGGAGAATTGTTTAGAAATACACCCAATCTTCCTGCATCTTTGTCTAAAACCACTTCTGTTAGAAGAACCACAAATCGGGTTGGCTTCTCATTAATCTTACTGACGAGCATGGTAGTAACTGGAATATTAATCGGGATACGGTATTTGGGCGTGCTGCAACCATTAGAGTTAAGTGCGTTTGACCAACTGGTACGCTTGCGTCCTCCTGAAAAACCAGACTCACGCCTATTGATTGTGACTGTGACTGAAGAAGATGTGCAGGCGCAAAAATCGGAAAAACCTCAAGGTTCGTTGTCAGACAAATCACTTGCCCAACTGTTAGAAAAATTAGAGGCATATCAACCACAAGTTATTGGTTTAGATATATACCGAGATTATCCAGTGAGTAAGGATTATCCCGCATTGGCAGAAAGGATGCGAAAAAGCGATCGCTTTGTGGGGGTATGTCAACTCAGCGATTCTCAAACAGGAAAACCAGGTGTGAAACCACCCCCAGAACTTTCTTCACAGAATCTCGGTTTTAGCGATATTGCCATCGATTCAGATAATGTCGTGCGTCGCCATCTGTTAGCGTTAACTCCTTCGCCCTCATCTCCTTGTACTGCGCCCTATGCCCTGAGTGTTCAACTTGCGTTGCGTTACCTGTATACGAAAGGAATTCAGTTGCAATTTAACTCTGATGACACGTGGCAATTAGGGAAGGTGAAATTTAAACCAATTGAAGCTCATACCGGAGGTTATCAAGGAGTTGATGCTTTTGGACACCAAATTTTATTAAATTATCGTTCTTCTGGTGAACCAGAAGCGATACCTTCGGCAGGCTTCGCCAACGCACCAAGTATGACCTTACAACAAGTGCTAACGGGTAAGCTAAATGCCAATGCAGTCAAAGACAAAATAGTAATTATTGGCACAACAGCAGAAACTTTTCGTGATTACTCGTTAACTCCCTACACCACTCCTCAAGGCAAATTACAGGCAATACCAGGAGTATTTTTACAAGCCCAGATGGTCAGTCAACTGCTCAGTGCTGCTTTGGACGGAAAACCTCTGTTGTGGACTTGGCCGCTTTGGGGTGAGGTAATTTGGGTTTGGGGTTGGTCTTTTTTAGGCGGTTTGTTTACTGCTTATCTGCACCGATTCATTTACTTAAGCTTGGCAGGAGGAATAGCCATTATTAGTTTATACGTTAGCTGTTTTATATTTTTAATTGTATATAGTTGTTGGGTTCCCCTCATTCCTGCTATGTTGGCTTTAGTAGTTAATAGTTTAATAGCTACAACTTACTTAAACATGAAATTTAAAAATTAATAATAACGCAAATTTGAAACATGAAAATCGCCGTTTATCAGGCAGAAGTCAGGAGTTTTTATGAAAAGCTATTGGCAAATACAATTAATCACGGCATTCGGAATAACTTTGTTGGGAATTATCGGCTATTCTCCAATGATTTCGATGACACCAGCCGCGGCCATTCCTAAGAAATTTACGCCTCCTCCGCCTCCTCCAGACAGGGGGGCAGCAGGCGATCGCGGAGGAGCTGCAAGTCGTGGTTGTGGTATTAGTAATCAGTCTGTTATTGCACTTGTACCTATATACGAAGAGAGACTCAAACAAGGACAAACAGAAGTTTCTGTTACTAAAGTTTGGGGCTTAACGGCTGAAGAATCTCCAACTTTTTGGTTTTTTGTCCCCTATAAAAAATCTACAATCGATTCCATCGAGTTTGTTCTCAAAGATGAGTCAAGTAAACCAAGTCAAACTCTTTACCGAACAATAGTAACAATACCAGAAGTACCAGGAATTATTAGCATTCCCTTAAGCGCAAATACTCCCCCATTGCAAGTAGACAAGATGTATCACTGGTTTTTCAAGATAAAAGTCATTTGCAATCCACAACAACCCGTAGAACAGGAGTATGTAGAAGGATGGGTGCAACGGGCCAATCTAAATCCTAAATTAGTAGATAGCTTGAAGCAAGCAACTCCTCAGCAACGGGTAAATCTTTATGCCCAGAATGGTATTTGGTACGATGCTTTGACTACTTTGGCTGAATTACGTCTTAGCAAACCTGAAGATCCAACTCTAGCGGTGGAGTGGATGAATTTGCTTAAATCCGTAGATTTAGAGAGTTTAACTAAACAACCTCTGATAAAATGTTGCCAAGCCAATGCAAAGTAGGGGCGCAAGACCTTCATACGTGTCAACTTACAGCAGTTTTCATGTATTTGAAGCACATCTGTCGTAAGGGCACAGCATTGCTCATACGTGTCAACTTCAGCCGAAAACTATATCAGACAGGCGTTTTGTAAATCCCTCACGCCCTCATCCCCTAACCCCTTCTCCCTTGGGAGAAGGGGAATTGAATGTCTAGCTCCCCTCTCTCTTGGGAGAGGGGCTGGGGGTGAGGGCAAAATGTTTTCACCAAGCGGGTTTAGCGTTAAGTTGACACCAATGAAGGTTTTGCGCCCCTACAGTGTGGTCTATTTAGGGACTTCCAATTAAAAAATAATCAATCGCTGTGTAGGCAGACACGCGCTATGAGTTGGTGGATGGAGAACTAGTCGAGATGCCACCAGAAAGTCAGGAAAATAGCAATCTGGCAAGATTTCTATTCGTTGAACTACTAAAACCCAGGTAGAAAATCATCACTCCTGGGAGAACCAACAGCAAATTATTGAAATGAAGACTATGGCTAAAATACTAAACTCTCCTCAATTACAGTTACGACTAACGAGTATTAAGGATGAAATAGAACTTAAACAACAGAACAGCAACATCAAGCTAAGTTGTCTATTTCTCGGCAGCCATCACCACAACCGCGCCAAGGTTTGAGAAGGTGAATTATGTGCAACCTGAGTTACCCTTAAATCAATGGGGACAAATGAGCTGTGAAACTAATCAAACATAGGCGGTTAAACTATATCGAAAAGCATTGCTTTCATCAAAATGGTTAAAAGGATGTCTGAAAAGTATTAAATATTTCGCTTGATCCCCCCTAGCCCCCCTTTTTAAGGGGGGAACCGGAATCGAAGTCCCCCAATTTATCGGGGGATTTAGGGGGATCTACAAGTCTCGAATACAACACTAAAAAGTTTTCAGACATCCTCTAACGTTTACTGATGACTGTTAACTGATAACTGTCAACCACCAAATATTATGTATAATTACAATCCCTTAGACTGCCTACCTTCATCGGCGGAATTACCAGATTCTGATGATACCCCTGTGGATAACGAATTACAAATATTAATTCCTAATTTATTATTAGCCATCTTAGCCTCGATTTGGCAAACCCGTGATGACTGGTTTTTCGGTATCAACATGGGGATTTACTATACACCATTACAACCTGCTATAGTCCCCGATGGGTTTTTGAGTTTAGGTGTTGAACGTTTTGTTGGAGAAAACGGACGTTCTAGTTACGTTTTCTGGGAAGAAGAAGGGATTGCGCCCATTTTAGCTTTAGAAGTGGTTTCTCAAACCTACAATGGCGAATACGAACAAAAGAAAATAGATTATGTTCAATTAGGCATCCTATACTATGTCATTTATGCACCAACGCGGCTACGTCGTAAGCGTCAACGTTTAGAAGTTTATCGCTTAGTTGAAGGTAAGTATATTTTACAACTCGGCGATCAAATTTGGATGCCAGAAATTGGTTTAGGGATTGGACGAGAACAGGGTACTTATCAAGGAAGAACACGAGAATGGCTGTTTTGGTATAACCAAGATGGTAACAGATACCAAACTCCAGAAGAGGTAAACGCACAACAGCAACAACAGCTAGAACAAACTCAGCAGCAGCTTCAAGAACTTTTAGCCAGATTACAACAACAAGGAATTGACCCAAATTTACTATGAACCCCCCCTGCCTCAAACTTTCGCACAGCCAGAGTTAGTTCATTATCTGAGTTTTATACCTGCACAAGTCAGATAAAACCTATTACCTTCTAAGTTTTGTTGACTATGATTGAGTGTTAGTGTGCTTTACAGCTATTTTCAGGTAAATAGACCACGCGGTAGGGGCACAACAATGCTGTGCCCTTACGACAGATGTGGTTCAAATACATGAAAACTGCTTTAATTTAGTAAGACTCATTTATAGAATAATTGCGACAGATGAAGGAGCAATTATAGCTTTTCTCCAAAAATATTTTGAAGCGGTTTTGCTCATTATAATAAATATTCAGTGGTAGTCTGTGTAGGGTAAGAAGGCAAAGCAAATGACCCAAACGGCGAAAAGCCAAAAACTGCTGACCTTTGAGGAGTATCTTACCTATGACGATGGTACAGACACGCGCTATGAGTTGGTGGATGGAGAACTAGTTGAGATGCCACCAGAAAGTCAGGAAAATAGCAATCTGGCAAGATTTCTATTTGTTGAACTACTAAAACATTTCCCCTTTTATTTAGTTGCTCACAAGGATACAGAAATTGAGGTGGCGGGGCGACGGGCGAGATGTCGTTTACCTGACTTAATGGTTCACACAGAAGAATCTTATACTGCTCTTATCGATGCTACTCGCGCCACTCTCACCCGTGATATGCCGCCGCCTGCGCTGGTGATTGAAATTGTTTCTCCAGGAACAGCGAACCACGTTCGTGATTATCGCTACAAGCGAACGGAGTATGCTGCTAGGGAAATATTAAAGTATTGGATTGTTGACCTACAGATGCAACAAATTACAATTTGCCAGTGGGTGGAAGGACAGTATGAGGATAAGGTATTTACAGGTGCGACTTGCATGGAATCATTAGTAATTGCTGATTGGGCGCTAACAGTAGAGCAGGTGTTTAACAGCGCAAACAGACCAGAATCAGCAGGTGCATAGAAAATGCAATTGAGTTTTTCATTCTCCGTAAGAATTCAGGAGTCAGAATTCAGGAGTCAGAATAGTTAAAGAATCAGATGAAGATTTGATAAATGAATATCCCAATCATACTGAAATTCATATACAGCAGTTTTCATTTGCATGAGGTACAGAGTAAATGGTTTTGAGGCAGGAGGCAGGAGGCAGGGGGCAGGAGGGAAAAGAAGAATTTCTATATTTAATTCTCCAGTTGTGTACCTCATTTATTTGCAAACTGCTGTAAATTCTTACTTGTGACTCCTGGGTGCTGAATTCTTTTCATTCCTCCGGTTTTCCCAGATATACTTCAATCACACGAGAGTCATTTTGCACATCTTCAAAATTTCCTTCGCACAACACCGAACCTTCATGTAATACTGTTACTTTCTTAGCAATTTGACGCACAAATTCCATATCATGTTCAATTACTAAAATTGAATGACTCTGCGCTAGAGCTAAAAGTAGTTCGCCGATGTTGTATGTTTCTTCATCTGTTAAACCAGCAACGGGTTCATCAACAAGTAATAAATCTGGAGACTGTGCTACTAACATTCCAATCTCTAAACGTTGCTTTTCTCCGTGAGAAAGTAAAGCTGCTCTGATATCGGCTTTAGGAGTTAAACCGATGGTTTCTAATAATCCTTTAATATTATTCTTTTCAACAGCATTAGAACGTTCCAGCAAAGTAGAAAAGACATTTTTCTTCTTGTTACTGGTAATTTCTAGATTTTCACGGGGCGTTAAGTTTAAGTAAATTCGGGGTGTTTGAAACTTGCGCCCAATTCCCAATCGCGCAATTTTATATTCAGGTAAAGAACGTAGGTTTTTACCTTTGAATAAAACTCGCCCAATGGTTGGCTGAACTTTCCCTGTAATCACATCCAGAAACGTTGTCTTTCCCGCACCATTAGGGCCAATTACCACCCGTAATTCACCCACATCCATGCTAAAGTTAAGCTGGTTTAAAGCCTTAAAACCGTCAAAACTAACAGTTACGTTTTCAGTTTCCAATATTTTCGCGTTCATGTTGCACTTCGGGGTCTTCTTCCAAGATGGGATATGTAGCAATTTCTTGACGACGGTTGAAAAGAGAAATATTCTGACTGCGCAACCATCCCACTATGCCGTCAGGAAGGACTGTGACAACTATCAAAAATAGTGCGCCTTGGAAAAATAGCCAGATTTCGGCAAATTGTTCGCTTAAAAAAGTGCGGGCATAATTTACTAACAAAGTTCCGACAATCGCCCCAATTAAAGTAGCACGTCCCCCCACAGCTACCCAAATCACCATTTCAATCGAAAAGGCAATATCCATTGCTCTGGGTGATACAGAACCACTTTGAATGGTGTAAAATGCTCCTGCTATACCTGCGATCGCACCGGAAACTGCAAACACCACCACCTTAAAATCTGTAGGGTCATAGCCAGAAAATCTTACCCGACTTTCATCATCACGAATCGCTATCAACAACCTCCCAAAACGTCCAGTTGTCAACCAGCGACAAATTCCGTAGGTGATTGCGAGAAACACTACCGTCAGCGTGTAGAAAACAAACTGCGTTTTGGCATCGCTGACCGTTGCTCCAAACAAGGTTGTAAAATCTATCAGTCCATTCGTACCGTTGAAAAGTTTTTGCTGACCGTTAAAGAAGTTGAAAAATACAATAGTTCCAGCTTGAGTCAAGATAGAAAAATAAACTCCCTTGAGACGATTTCGGAAAACCAAATATCCCAACAATCCCGCCAATAACCCTGGAATTAGTACCACCAAAGCTATTGTCAAAGGAAAAGAATAAAAAGGTTGCCAAAATGCAGGAAGTTCCGTAACCCCATAAAGCCCCATGAAATCAGGCAATTCTCCAGTAGGGACTTGCAGTTTCAGGTACATTGCGATCGCATATCCACCCAAACCAAAGAAAATACCATGTCCCAAACTTAGTAAACCAGTATAACCCCAAATCAAATCAATACCTAAAGCTGCGATCGCCAGCGATAAAAATCGCCCCAACAAATTCAGGCGAAACTCCGTAAGCAGCAGTGGCATAATGATCATCAGGAAGACTGCGATCGTAACCACCACCCCTACCTCAATTAAAATTAACCTTCCTCCCCTCTTCCTCATTCTCTGCGCCCTCCGCGCCTCTGCGGTTTAAACATCAACAGTACGTCCCTTCTGCGGAAAAATCCCTCCAGGTTTCCACTGTAAAAACACAATAATCAGCGCAAACACCATCACCTTAGCCATACTTGTCGTGGCAAAAAAAGTAAACAAATCAGCCAAAGGCTTCACAGGAGTCAACAACAAAGCCAAAGTACCAGAACCAATTAAAAAATTAGCCGTACCAATACCCAACGCCGCCACAATCGTCCCGGCTAAATTTCCCACACCTCCAACGACAACCACCATAAAAGTATCAATAATATAGTTTTGTCCTGTATTTGGCCCTACAGAACCAAGCAAACTAATCGCACATCCCGCCACACCAGCCAAACCAGAACCCAATGCAAAAGTAATTGCATCCACCTTTTGAGTTGGGATACCCAAACAAGCACTCATACTTCGGTTTTGCGTCACCGCCCGAATTCTTAAACCCCAGCTAGAACGTTGTAAAAATAAGTAAATTCCCGCCACACAGATTATTGTTAAAGCAATAATAAATAATCTGGCAAAGGGTAATTGCACACCACCTAAAGACATCCCTGCTTGTAACCAAGTTGGTGCTGTAACATCTACATTTTGAGCGCCAAACCAAGGTTGAGTTACTGCTAACTGATAAGTTTGACTCAATAAATGGCCCGTTGTGATTGTCACCCCCAGCGATAATAAAAATATCACTGCCACAATCCAGTTACGAACCCTTCCCAAGTCAGTGCGGGAATTTAAAATCCATAAACCTCCGAAAAACAGCAGAGAAAATAAGCCTATACCAATTATCAATACCCAATTTACACTGCGAACAAACTGCTGAAAAATTAAACTTACTCCCCAAGTTGCCAATAAAGTTTCTAATGGGCGTCCATAAAGATAACGAATCACGCCTTTTTCTAGAACTAATCCCACAACAGCCGTGAATATAAATGCAATAATCAAAGCCAAAAATATATAGACTTCAAACCACAGCCCACCCAATTGTTTGCAAACATTTTGCACAACATAAGTTGTATAAGCGCCAAACATCATCAATTCACCATGCGCCATATTGATGACGCCCATCAATCCAAATATAATCGCCAGCCCCAACGCAGCAATTAATAATACAGCGCCAATACTAATACCATTAAATACAGCTTCTAAGAATCCTGCTAACACTTATTTCTCCACAACAGCTATCAGCTTTTTTAGTCATCAGTCCTTTGTCCTTTGTCCTTTGTCCTTTGTCCTTTGTCCTTTGTCCTTTGTCCTTTGTCCTTTGTCCTTTGTCCTTTGTCCTTTGTCCTTTGTTCTTTGTCCTTTGTCCTTTGTCCTTTGTCCTTTGTCCTTTGTCCTTTGTCCTTTGTTGCTTGTAACTATTAACCGATGACTAATGACTAATGACTAATGACTAATGACTAATGACTAATGACTAATGAATTAAACTTTCTTGTACTTACCACCCTTGGCAGGGTCACTCCAATCACAAGCAAATCCCTTAGTTTCTTTCACAAATTGATTCCAAGGAACTGGCTCAACTGGTGCAGGAGTAGCATAGACAATATCAAACAAACCATCTAGCCTTACTTGACCAATTCGCACAATTTTAGATATGTGATGATTAGCATCCATTGTCACTTTACCTTCAGGTGCATCTATGGTTTGACCATAAGCCGCAGCACTTACCTTAGCGATATCTGTAGTACCAGCTTTTTGTACTGCTTGCTTCCACAAATAAACTGCAATGTATGCTGCTTCCATTGGGTCATTTGTTACCCGGTTTTCACCGTATTCTTTCTTAAAAGCTGCGACAAACTTTTTATTAGCAGGTGTGTCTACTGTTTGGAAGTAATTCCAAGCAGCGTAGTGACCTTTGAGATACTCTACACCAATTGCTTTGACTTCTTCTTCGGCAATACTGACAGACATGGAAGGATATCTTTCTGCCGTCAATCCAGCACCTTTCAATTGTTTGAAGAAAGCAACGTTGCTATCACCATTCAGAGTATTGTAAATTACACCTCCATTAGGCAAAGCTTGCTTAATTTTAGTGATAATTGGTGTAACTTCTGTGTTGCCAAGAGGTAAATAATCTTCACCAACTGTTTTTCCGCCTAAAGCTTCTAGTTGAGCTTTAATAATGGTATTAGCAGTCCGAGGAAAAACGTAATCAGAGCCAACTAAGAAGAATTCTTTGCCCTTATTTTTTAACAGCCAATCAACAGATGGTTCAATTTGTTGATTTGGCGCAGCGCCAGTATAAAAAATATTTTTAGAACACTCTTGACCTTCGTATTGTACAGGATACCAGAGCATGTGGTTTTTGCTCTCGAATACTGGCTTGACATTCTTGCGGCTAGCAGAAGTCCAACAACCAAAAACTACAGCTACTTTATCTTGATCGATTAGCTTGGTTGCTTTTTCTCTAAAAGTATCCCAGTTAGAAGCGCCATCTTCGGTAATTGCTTCAATTTGTTTACCTAAAACACCACCAGCTGCGTTAATTTCTTTGATTGCTAACTTTTCAGCATCAACAACGCTTTTTTCACTAATAGACATCGTACCACTCAGAGAGTGCAAAATACCTACTTTTATAGTGTCACTAGCAGTAGCCGCCGCTGGTGAAGCAGCAGGAGGCGCAACTGGACTCTGTGTAGCAGTTGGAGAATTGTTTGCGCAAGCTTTCAAAAAAAAGCTGCTTCCAAAAGTTAAAGAACCGTAAATTATAAACTTGCGTCGGTTAAATTGTCTTCTCATCTTTTTATGAATTTTCCTGTTGATGATTCAGCCAACTTCTAGAAAGCTGACAATATCAATCTTTAAAGTGTGATATTAGTGCGATAGTTTACTAGTAAAAAGTGACACCTTATACAAAAAAGATTGTTTTTTATTACAAAAACAATCTTTTTAATATTAAGCTTTATTAACTTTATAAAGATTCTCATATCTATGCAATACGTTATGGAAGAACAAAACCTTTCTCTTCCACGAACATCTTTGATTCTAGACAGTTAAAAATGGCTATCTTTGTGCAAAATTATTGTCGATGCTGAATAGATAGCTGGTTAATACAACAATAGTTTTAGGGATTTCCAGGAAATAAATTATCCAAATAAACGAACCACAGAGGCACAGAGAACACAGAGAGAAGAGAAATAAAGAAGATTTTTGTGTCAGTTTTGGAATATTTTTTTATTTGGAAGTCCCTTAATCTTAGAGGATGTTTGAAAAGTCATAGCTGATGTATAAAATATTTTTACCCCACCCTAACCCTCCCCGTATGTATTGGGGAGGAAACTAGATTTTCTGGTTTCCCCCCTTTACAAGGCAGGGCTGTTTCATTCCCCAAAGAGCTTTAAAAATCAAGGGTTCTAGCAATTAAAAATTGGTTATTTTGTTACCAGCGTGCCGAGAAAATGAACTATTTTACTGATATCTCAGTGATTAAATGTTCATTTCATCGCCTCCATTATTTACAATTTTCTCGCTAACCATCTTGACAAATCCTGTTTGAAATGGAATGAAACAGCCCTGGGATTAAGGGGGGTGATCAAAATCAGAGTTAACCACTTTTCAAACAACCTCTTACACTGCTATTGCTCAGATATTCCTGGTTCAATCCGTCCCCCAAGCTGAAGAACCCGTCCAAGATCGTCAGCGTTTCGCCAGGTTTCAATTATCTTTCCGTCGGCAATATAATGAATGAAGGTAGCAGTGAACGTCTGCTGACGACCGCGACCAGGTATGCCAAGAAAACTCTCCTGGATGCAGGTATTGGTTGCGCGCACAACAACTTTGTCACCTTCAGCGATTACGTCTTCAATTGTCCATTTCTGCTGGATAGGCCCAAATGAACCAAAGAGTTTGCGTACCCCTTCAGGGCCAAGGGGAAGCCCTGGTAAACCACCGTGCATTTTCCAAGTCGGGGCGGTTATCTCGCAAATATCTTCGATTTTATGCTCGCTAATAAGTTCAATCCACCGTTGAGCAATTATTTTGTTGTCCTCAATGGAAGACATTGCTGCTGTTCCTTTACTGAAAATTAGGCGAACTCTAATTATTTATTTAGACAGACAAGATGCACTATTGTCAATTAACCAAGTATGAGATTGAATTAAAATCAATGCAGATCGTATCCCCTTTTTATAACTCCAAAGTTTGACTGCGCCTAATGTGTCAGCATCAGTAATATGTGTATTTTTCGCTGCGGGCTTTTAGATTAGCATTTGTGTAATAATTTCATCTTCCTGACCAGTTGCAAAATTAGCAAAGCGCTTTGCCAAAGGTGGTATCAGTACTAGGGGATTGCTAAATCCAGAGAAAACATGAACGCCTTCAAATCCGGGGATAGCACCAATTAAGGGGAGTTGATTGCTACTAAATGCGACTAAGCAGTGATACCAAGTCCCTGGTAAATTCTCCAATGCTGGTAAAATTTGACCAACATTTTTTCGCAACCATTTTTCGCTTACGTCTGAGTTTACCTTGGCTTGAGGATCTGCGATCGCACGGCTAATTTGACCGATGCGGATACTACCATTTTGAAACTGAATTGCACCCGCATCTAAAATTGGTGGTACTAACTCATTACCAAGTTCATCCCATAATTCATCAACTTGAGTAGATTCAGCTTCTAGTTGAAACCGTTGTTGATTCGCTGGCATAACCAAGGTGCGTAACCTGACATCAACGGGTGAGGTTTCAATAATTTCTGCGTGGGTAAAATACAGCTTGATAGAAACACCAGCAGATTTGAGAAGCTGGCGGCTAAGTCCACCCGCACAGATGACAACGTTAGCGCTGTGGAAAGTTGCACTGGTGGTTTGTACACCATCTTGCAATACTTGCAATACTTGGGTAATCTGCATTTCACCCCCAGCCCGCTCAAAAGCTTGGATATAAGCTTGTGCTGTTTTTTCTGGGTGAATATGACCGTGTTTAACAGTTAAAGCACCAGATATCACCTCTCGATTTAGCAGTGGTTCCAACTCACAAGCTTCTTGAATATTGAGTAAACGGGGTGGAATGGCAAACTGATTATATGATGCAGCAGTTGCTTCTGGGTCGCTATGGGCAGAAATAGTCAGTAATAAATCTAATTCCCGAAATTGGATATCAGCGTCTAACTCTTGAGATAGGATATGGTAACGTGCGATCGCTTCTTCGCACAATCGCCGAGTTAGTGATGTAGTACCCGACCAATAGGCCAGCCCACCATAACTATAGCGAGTTGCATTCTGTGGTCTGCTGTATTGCTCCAACAAAAGTACAGAAAAGCCAGTTTTAGCCAGTTCATAAGCGAGTGCAGCACCCGTAATTCCACCGCCAACCACAATCCAGTCGTAGGTTTTCATATTAATAGGACTTACGCAAAATATCTCTCAAACTCTGATTTCTCCGTGCCGCGCCAGTTGCTACAAGTCGGGGAACCCGCCCAACGCACTGGCTTCTCTGTGCCTCTGCGGTTCGTTATTCCGTAACTTGTGCGTAAGTCCTAATTAAATATCTTTCTTAATTACGAATTACCATAAGTTGCTTGTAAACGTTGTAAAAGATATTCACCCGCCAGGATAGGGGGATAGATAGGCGATTGTTCTTTCTGGCAACTCTCCAAACAAGTAATTTCTGTATCATCATTAGGATGACCAGGGTTAGCGCGTCTCAAACCCTATTGACAAATGGATTCTATGAGAGAGTTGAGTTAGGGAGAGCCGCCGCCAAAACAGAAACCATATACTG
>NZ_JBALDJ010000039.1:0-3060 GCF_036917415.1 Nostoc sp.
ACTGTTTTTTACAAAATGATTTTGGTACGCACAATGCCAAAGTTATTGTTCTTGTTGCCATAAATAAAGACATTGATAGCCATAGTAAATGACTATTATGGAAATACATTGCTGTAATTGCTGATGGAATAAAACCGATTACAGTGGCTTTTAGCATAGCTTGACGAAGTGTATGACCTTGAGTCAACCCTAGAAAATAACCGTCTAGCGCATAAGCGACTGAGCCAAAACCTAAAACTGGTAACAACCAAGGAATATAAGAGCGTAAATTATTGATAATTTCAGTATGATTAGTCAGCAATCTTAACAGTGATTCTGGGGCAAAAATAAATGCAGTAGAAAACACTAATCCGATAACCAAGCTACTGACTACAGAAGTTTGCAACAGTTGTTTTAAAGAAGTAATATTTCCACTACCTTGAAAAATTCCAGCCAAGCTCTCAGTAGCGAATGCCAAGCCATCAATGAAATATGCTGCCAAGCTCACAACTTGCATCAGCAGGGTATTTGCCGCCAGAATTTCAGTTCCTAACATAGAACTAAGGTTGCTAAACATCGCCATTGTCGAAATTAAAGCAAAAGTCCGAATAATAATTTCTCCATTCACCATGAAAGCTGATTTTAAAGCAGACAGGTCAAATAGTTCCCCAATTAAAGCTTGTATTTGTTTAAATGAAATTGTTTGACAATATAGCAAAATACCTGCCATCAGCATCAGATACTGACTAGTGGCTGTCGCTAACCCAGCTCCTCTACTTGACCATCTCCACTGAACAATAAATAGATAATCTAGTAGTACATTTGCACAATTGCTAATAGCTGAAAGCAACAACACTTTACTACTTTGTGCTTGTCCAAGAAACCAACCAATCAAGACAAAATTAATCAATGTTGCTGGGGCACCCCACACTAAAGCATTATAGAAATCGACTCCAGAACTTTTAACTTCTGGTGTAGCACTTAGAATTGCAAACCCTAATATTTGTAAAGGTTGTTGAAATATCAGGATGGCGAGTCCTAATATCAGTGCTAAAATTCCATGCTGTAAACCAATCAATACTGCCGATTGGTTATCTTTACGCCCTATAGCCTGTGCAACCATTCCAGTTGTACCCATGCGTAAGAAACCGAATGTCCAATAAATATAATTGAATAAAATTGTTGCCAGTGCCACACCTGCTAAATGACGAATCTCCGTTAAATGTCCTAAAAACATTACATCTATTAGTCCTGCCAACGGAACCATTAGATTTGAAAGAACATTTACAGATGCAAGTTTTAGAAAATGGTGGATGAATACTGAACGTTGAGCAAAGATAGACAAAATTACTAAATCCCTTGACCCCTGCTAGAAATTGTAATTTAGAAATAACAATACTAACTAAGCTGTTCCACATTTAAATTGCATATACTGGTCAGGCAGGATGCTTACCTACAAGAGTTATCGATATCTAGCAGCCTATTCTCCCACAATGCGATCGTTTGGAAAAACCTATCAAATCGCTTATCGGTTACATAAAAGCGATCGCATCTGCGGGTTTTTAAACCAAGTAAAGGTACAACTTGAGGATTTGCTGTGTAGGCGATGGCCTAATTACACCTGATCGGGGTTCAAGAAGAACAGCACCGTCAAGCATTGTCTTCTGCTTGTGGGGTTGCCTAACAAGCACCAAAAAATCGCCCCTCGGTTTGCCGGAAAATACTCCCCAATTTTGGACAGGATTTGCGATAAAGTATTCGATTCCATGTTGCTTTCTCTTCCCTTTTTTGTATTTGCAGATAAATTCATCAAATATTATTGTTAGTTAAGAATGAAGATGAATAGAGAACGGAGGCAGCAGATCATGAACGACCGGAATTTGCCCTGGTCAGGCAGATGTCGTTGTGGACAGATACGGCTTCAGGTGAGTGCCCCGCCTTTGCTGACAATGGCTTGTCACTGCACGGGTTGCCAGCGAATGACCGCCAGCGCTTTTTCTTTAAGCGTTGCGATTCCAAGCGTTGGGTTCTCAATACTCAAAGGTCAGCCGACCATCGGCGGTTTGCATGGCGCAACCCGCCATTACTTCTGCCCACACTGCATGAGTTGGATATTTACTCGGCCTGAAGGAATGGACGAGTTCGTTAACCTTCGGGTGACGATGCTGGATGATGTGTCATGGTTCACGCCTTTCATCGAAACTTGGACAAGGGAAAAGCTGACATGGGCGACGACCTCTGCGGTTCATAGCTTCGAGACCCTGCCCAAAGAAGAAGACTATGCTTCCCTGATAGAAGAATACACCAAGCAAGCATCGAAACCTTTATGATGACTGGAACTTGAAACCTTCCCTAATCTTCGACCCCTTTCAGGAGCTACTTGCTCTGTTGCGCTCAATGTGAAGGTGATGTTGGGTGGAGTCTTCTACACATCCTTGGCGGTTTGGGGTCGGTGGTGAAAATGATTAAGTTACGCCCGTAGATTCATTGTGAAGATACACGCCAAATCTTAATACTACCATCCTGCCCAGCACTAGCGAGTGTTTTACCATTGGGATTGAAAGCGACAGACCAAACTTGTAACTTGTGTGCTGTAAAAGTGCTGATTTCTTTACCAGTAGTGACATTCCATAATTTAACAGTGCCATCCCGGCTACCACTAGCCAGTAGTGTTCCATCTGGGCTAAAGGCAACAGTTCTGACTTCACCTTGATGACCAGTAAAAGTGTGAATGAGTTTACCATCATTAATATTCCACAGCTTAATTGCATTGTCTCGAATGCCAGTAGCTAGAGTGTTTCTATCTGGGCTAATAGCGACAGCATAAATTGATGATTTCGCATCGAAACTGGCTGTTCGTTTACCAGTTTTCACATTCCACGACTGAAGCATAGAACCATTTGTAGCAAATAAGGTCTTACCATCCTGGCTAAAAGTGGCTGGTTCAATCTTGAAGTTCTCAAATCCTTTTTGATAAGCGTCAGGGTCCAGGGTTAGCGCGTCTCAAACCCTATTGACAAAAGGACTTGCCTGATAGGCAATCAAGTTGGAAACAAAGTGGGACTATCCGGGCTAGGGTAA
>NZ_JBALDJ010000040.1:0-28526 GCF_036917415.1 Nostoc sp.
CTAAGAAACCGTGCCATAGAGGAACTGGTACTCAACGCCAGCCACTTAATTTTTCCATTATCAATACTGCTTAATTCTTAACCGAAAAGTATTGCTTAGCAAGGTACATTTTTAATAAATTTCAACATAATTCCTGCTTGGGGCTGAAATTTAAGTTTATAATAGTTATCTCTCTGGACAGTATCAATTGTATATAATCTCATTAGTATCTTTATTAAACAACAGTGCAAAAGTTGATTTTTGCTTACCTGTTGATGTTAGATAATTAGGTGGGCATTGCCCACCGTACTATTACCTACCTCGCCGCCGTTGGCATACCCAAAATATCCTCAATCCTCGGCATCTCTTCCAACGCAATCACGCGCCCTTCATCCTCAAAACCAGAGATTTGATCAAAGTTCAAATACCGATACAAATCATCTGCAAAAGGATGAATTCTCTTCGCCACAATATCCAAATATTCCTGCACTGTCGGAAGCCGTCCCAGTAGCGCACAAACTGCGGCTAATTCTGCTGAACCAAGATACACTCGCGCATCTTTACCCATGCGATTATTGAAGTTGCGGGTAGAGGTAGAAAACACTGTTGTACCATCAGCAACTCGCGCCTGATTACCCATACACAAACTGCATCCTGGCATTTCTGTCCGCGCACCAGCAGCCCCAAAAACGCTGTATACACCTTCTTCTTTTAATTGGTGTTCATCCATGCGCGTTGGTGGTGCTATCCACAAGCGAGTTTTCACTTCACCTGCACCTTCCAAAACTTTCGCTGTTGCCCGATAATGACCGATATTCGTCATACAAGAACCGACGAATACTTCTTGCACTGGATCGTTAGCAACTTCCGATAATAATTTAACATTATCGGGGTCATTGGGAGCAGCTACAATTGGTTCTTTGATTTCGTTCAAATCAATTTCAATTATTTCGGCATACTCAGCATCAGCATCGCCTTCTAATAACACGGGATTTGCTAACCATTCTTCCATCTTTGCCACACGGCGCAGCATGGTACGCGGATCGTGATAGCCGCGTGCGATCATATTTTTCAGTAGTGCTACGTTAGAACGCAGATATTCCGAAATTGTCTCTACACTCAGCTTAATTGTACATCCTGCACAAGAACGCTCGGCACTCGCATCGGTGAGTTCAAAGGCTTGTTCAACTTTTAAATCTGGCAAACCTTCTATTTCCAAAATTCGCCCAGAGAAAATATTTTTCTTATTCTGCTTCTCTGCTGTCAGCAAACCTTTTTGAATTGCCACGTAAGGAATGGCATTCACGACATCGCGCAGGGTGATACCTGGTTGCAATTCTCCTTTAAATCTTACCAATACTGACTCTGGCATATCTAAAGGCATGACACCCAAAGCTGCTGCAAAGGCCACTAATCCAGAACCGGCGGGGAAGGAAATACCCAAGGGGAAGCGGGTGTGCGAGTCGCCACCAGTTCCCACGGTGTCGGGTAGCAGCATCCGGTTTAACCAAGAGTGGATGATACCATCACCGGGACGGAGGGCGACACCGCCACGGGAGGCAAAGAAATCGGGGAGTTCGTGATGGGTTTGGATGTCTACTGGTTTGGGATAAGCTGCTGTGTGGCAGAAACTTTGTATCACTAAGTCTGCACTGAAACCAAGACAGGCGAGTTCTTTTAATTCGTCGCGGGTCATGGGGCCTGTGGTATCTTGAGAACCAACGGTAGTAATGATCGGTTCGCAGGATGTGCCGGGACGCACACCAGGTAATGCGCAAGCTTTACCTACCATTTTCTGGGCTAGGCTGTAGCCTTTACCTGTATCAAAGGCTTGCTGGGGACGGGTAAATACGGTGCTAGGTTCTAAACCAAGTGCAAGACGAGTTTTATCGGTGAGGGTACGTCCAATAAGTAGGGGGATGCGTCCACCGGCGCGGACTTCATCGAGGATGGTATCAGGTTTGAGGGCAAAGGTGGAAATGACTTCGCCTGCAACGTTTGTGATTTCGCCTTTGTAGGGATGGATGGTAATTACCATGCCGGTTTCTAGTTTGGTGACATCGCACTGAATAGGCAAAGCACCGGCATCTTCTGCTGTGTTAAAGAAGATTGGCGCGATCGCACCACCTAAAACATAACCCCCAGCGCGTTTGTTTGGCACAAAAGGTATATCATTTCCCATGTGCCACAATACTGAGTTAATAGCAGATTTCCGCGAGGAACCTGTACCAACTATATCTCCCACGTAAGCTACAGGATGCCCTTTTTTCTTCAGTTCGGCAATGGTTGCCAAGCTTCTTGGTTGCCGTGACTCTAACATCACTAAGGCGTGTAAGGGAATATCTGGGCGAGTTGTGGCGCTTTGGGCAGGGGATAAATCGTCGGTATTGGTTTCGCCAGGAACTTTAAAAACGGTGACAGTAATCGCTTCTTTTACTGTGGGGCGAAGGGTAAACCATTCAGCTTCCGCCCAAGAGTCAATCACCCGCTTGGCGAAAGGATTGGTTTTAGACAGCTCTAAAACATCGTGGTAAGCGTCATACACCAAGAGGATTTTGCTTAAAGCGTTGGCGGCATAAGCGGCGATGGGTTCCTTTCCTTGTCCGCCCATTACCAGAGGTGTTTCAGATGAGTCTGAGACGGATACGGTGGGCCATTGCAGCAAATCAATCAAAGCTTGCACATTGTAACCACCTACCATCGTGCCCAGCAATTGCACTGCTTCTATGCGCGAAATCAAAGGACTGGTGATTTCCTTTTTGGCAATCGCGGTGAGAAATCCAGCTTTGACATAAGCTGCTGGATCGACACCAGGAGAAACGCGATCGCTCAATAAATGTAATAATATCTCCTCTTGACCCTTTGGCGGATTTTTCAGTAATTCACACAGTTCAGATGTTTGCTTTGCATCCAATGGTAAGGGAGGAATTCCCAGTGCTGCTCTTTCTGCAACGTGTTTACGATATGATTCCAGCATTCTTAACTTCACTCCAAATATTTAACCAAACATCGTTTAAGTGTGTATCATCACTTCCCTACTTTTAAAAGCATTCAACCTCACAAGTCTTTACAAATAGAATTAACAGCAAGTAAATCTCCTTACTTTAAGTTTTTTGTCTAGCAAGGACTTATAATTATCACTGTATAACTATTTTTCCTGATCAGGTTTTTTGAAAATAATTCTCTTTTCGTCTTTGTTTAGTTGGTAATGTGCTTATTTATCAGATAAAATAACCTTCTTGTCCACTGAACTTATGAAGGTTCAAGCCTGAATCTCTAAAGTTATCGTTGCGTCACACTTCCTTTGTCTATGTCCAAAACTTACACCGTAGAAATTAATCATCAAGGCAAAATTCATACTTTGCAAGTTCCCGAAGATGAAACGATCTTATCAGTTGCCGATGCTGCTGGTTTGGAACTGCCGAGTTCTTGCAATGCTGGTGTTTGTACAACTTGCGCCGGTCAACTATCTAAGGGAACTGTGGATCAAACTGATGGCATGGGCGTTAGTCCAGATTTACAAAAGCAAGGTTATGTATTGCTTTGTGTTGCGAAACCCCTTTCTGATTTGAAACTTGAGACAGAAAAGGAAGACATTGTTTATCATTTACAATTTGGCAAAGACAAATAATCTGTGAGCAGTTATCAGTATATCGGATGATTATTCATAACTGAATAACTGTCCACCGAACATTACCAAATCTGATAAATAACATAAGTATTTCATCGCAACTGACATCAGCTATTCTAGAAACTACAAATCAACAGGATTTACCAAGATGACAACTCATTTTATTACCGCAGAAATTGATTTACAAGAAACTCCGGCAGAATTACTAGAAGCAATTGAAACAGAGTTGAAAAAACAAGGCGAACCCCTCCGTTGGGCTGTTACCTCTGTAGATGTTGACGAACAAAAAGCGACAGTTGAAGCAGTGGTGACTACAGTCAAGAGTTAGAAGGCAGGGGGCAGGGGGCAGGAGGCAGCAGGTAGATAGAACTCCTAATTTTTAATTAACTCCTCACTTACCACAGGCTAAACGCCCCGTTGGCGCAGCCTCTCGTAGAGAAGAGAGCTAACAGCACTCGATATGAATCGTCCCTACACAGCTATCTTAATTGTACCAACTGGCGTTGGGGCTGCTATTGGGGGTTATGCAGGAGATGCTTTACCTGTTGCTAGAGTTATAGCACAGGTTTGCGATCGCCTAATTACTCACCCCAATGTCCTGAATGGCGCGAGTTTGTATTGGAACCTCCCAAATGCTTTCTATGTTGAAGGTTACGGACTTGACAAATTCGCGTCTGGATGCTGGGGTTTGCGTCCAGTCCACACTAACAAAGTAGGTTTGCTTTTAGACCAAGCCATTGAGCTAGAGTTACGGCTACGACATATACAAGCAGCCGATGCAGTTAGGGCAACTCTGGGATTGACTTTAACAGATTATGTAATTACAGATGCGCCGTTAAATGTAGAATTACGGACTACCGCATCGGGAGCTAGTTGGGGAACAATTGGCAACCCAGATAGTTTGTTACGGGCAGCTGAGATATTAATTAAAAAAGCGGGGGCAGAAGCGATCGCAGTTGTTGCCCGTTTCCCCGATGATATGGACTCAGAAGCAGTACAAAAATACCGCCAAGGTGAAGGCGTAGATTCTCTAGCGGGTGCAGAAGCTGTAATTAGCCATTTGCTAGTGCGAACCTTTCAAATTCCTTGCGCCCATTCTCCCGCCCTTTTGAGCGAACCTCCACAACCTGATTTATCACCCCGTTCCGCCGCCGAAGAATTGGGCTATACCTTTTTGCCGTGCGTCCTTGTCGGATTAAGTCGTGCCCCACAATTTATAGTAGAGAGAGGAGCAATAGGATCGCCGCAAGAAGATATTTGGGTAGATGAAGTAGATGCTGCGATCGTACCTGCAAATGCTTGTGGTAGCAGTGCCTTACTAAGTTTAAGCCAAAAACGATGCCAAATAATTACAGTAGAAGAGAATAAAACTCTGATAAAAGTTCCTGCCCAACCCTTGGGGATCAAATCTATACAGGTAAACTCATATTTAGAAGCAGTAGGTGTATTGGTAGCACACAAAGCAGGCATCAATCCCTGCGCTCTCCGTCCCAAATTATTACCTTTGCAGTCAATTAGTCATTAGTCATTGGTCATTAGTTAATTCTCCCTCTAAGTAAGTTGGCACAATAAAACCAAACTATGTGAATAAAGATAAAGTAGACTAAAACCCTTTTCCATGCAGCATAGCTGCCTCCTGCCTCCTACCTTATCCCAACGACAAATTTTTACGCCGACCTACTTACCTCCCCACCCTTCACTCCCCACTCTCTCTAAAAACCTGTGATTGAACAACAAAAGCAAGAGCCAGAAATTCCATACTTGACGCGCATCCAAATACTTGGGGCGATGGGAGCGACTGCAATCATTTTGTTGATAGTCGCCAAACTTTCGTTATATTTTGGCAACTTTTCACTATTTTCTTGGGACTTGAACCATAAAGACTTGCTGTTAGGTATAGGGTTGGGGTTCTTCATCACTGCGTTAAGTGGCTTCACTTATTGCCTCTGGACTGCCTATCGTAAAAGTGCAGATTATTACTTAGAAGTGGTACTGAAGCCTTTAACCTTACCAGATTTAATTTGGCTGGGGTTGCTACCAGGGTTGAGTGAAGAATTGTTATTTAGAGGTGTGATGCTGCCAGCTTTAGGCTCCGATATTACAGCTGTAATTGTATCCAGTCTTTGCTTTGGTATTTTGCATTTTAGCGGTTCCCAACAATGGCCTTATGTAATTTGGGCCACGATTGTCGGGATGATATTGGCATATAGTGCTTTGTTTACGGGCAACTTGTTAGTGCCGATTGTTGCTCATATTATTACCAATTGGATTTCTAGCTATTTCTGGAAAATGCGGCAATTTTCGGCAATTAAAAAATAATAGGACTTACGCACAAGTAACAGAAAATCGAACCACAGAGAACGCAGAGAACACGGAGAAATAAGAGTCATAGAGATTTTTTGCGTAAGTCCTGAATAAATAGAATTCAGGAGTTAGGAGTCAGAATTCAGCATGAATTCTGTACGACTGGCGGATGAATAAGGGAGTTTAAGACCCCCGCTAAATTGAAAATTTAGCGGTCTACAATTAGTGGTGGGTCTGAATCCCCCACTTTTTTGTTCTGATTCCTGAATTTTGACTTCTGGATTCTTCTTCAACACAATTTATGCCTAATTTTTGGGCATTGGTTACATTGGATAACATCAGAAGTTGACAACTAGTCTAATTTATTGTTGTAGCTGGGCAAAAGTTCAACTTTTTTTACTTTCTAGTTAGCCAACTGTGCGCTGCAATGCTTCGATACGTCCATGAGGGCGCTGTGCTGCACCGGACTATTAACCAGGAGACTACAGCAATGATGAAAGCTGAAGATATCATGACCAAAGATGTAGTTACCATTCGCGGTTCGGCAACTGTTGCTGAAGCGGTAGGGCTGATGAAGGATAAAGGATTGCGGGCGCTGGTTGTGGATCGTCGCTATGACAATGATGCTTATGGCATTGTCACAGAAACAGATATTGTTTATAAGATAACAGCCTACGGGAAAGATCCAAAGCAAGTGCGGGTTTATGAAATTATGAGCAAGCCCTGCATTGTGGTCAATCCTGATTTGGGTGTGGAATATGTAGCGCGGTTATTTGCTAATACTGGTATTCATCGCGCACCTGTGATTCAAGGTAAGCTGTTGGGCATCATCTCGATTACCGACATTTTGACTAAAAGCGACTTTGTGGAAGCGCCAAAAGCGCTACTGCTGGAGGAGAGAATTCAAAAAGCAATTGAGCAGGCTCGTGCTATTTGCACTGAACAAGGTGCTTATTCTAAACCCTGTGCAGCTGCCTGGGATGAGGTAGAAGAACTTCAGGCAGAAGCAGCTCATCAGAAAGCTGAGGGTATGATATCAGCGAAAGTTTCTTTTGAAGAATACTGCAAGGAAAACCCTGATGCACCACAATGTCGAAATTATCACCCGTAATTGAAGTGGGGGGATGAGGGAGAATAATAGACATCTGGTGAAAAAGAATGTAGAGACTTACTACTGCTATGTTTATGCAAGGGTTATGGATAACGCATATTTAATTTCACCAGGTGTTTAATATTGTTTGTGTACTTCTGCATCCCCCTCAATTTACCGTCTCGCAACTCGTATCAATAAGAATAGACCTATTCCCAAAAAAAGAAAGTTGGGCAACCAAGCCCCCATAAAGGGAGAGAGGACACCTGCTTGTGCGATCGCCCCACTAATAAAGAATATTAAGTAGTACGAAAATATAACTACGACACTAATCCCAAAGCTTGTACCTCTCCCCGTCCGCTGGGGTATGCTTCCCATCGCTGCACCTACCAAGCCGAAAACCACGCATACAAAGGGCAAAGAGATTTTTTGTTGAATCCGCACTTCAAGTTTACGAATTTTTTGGCGATCGCCACCAAGATTTTCCACTTCTAGTTGATTTAGTGCTTCAGAAATATTCATTTCACCATAATCCCGGCTTTTTTCTGCCAAACTTAATGGCGTGCGCGGTAGTTGCAGTTGTTGGTGTTCAAATTTGATGATGTTACGATAAGAGCGATCGGCAGCAACAAAATAGATTGTACCGTTGTAAAAATCCCAGACATTTTGAGAAGGATTCCACTGAGCAGATTCTGATACCACAATTTGATTCAGATTTTTTGTTGAGCGATCTATAATTGTCAACCCTTTCATCCGTTTACCATCAAATTGGTCGGCGTAAAACAAGCGTGTCAATATCCGATTCTTAGAGCCATCCGGCTGGGCAACATCCTGGTATTCAGGATAGAAAATATTTTGCTGTTTAAAAGTTGGCTTGTCTGATTTCAGGGCTTTATCCAGAGTCATCGCCGCTTGATAATTTGCTGCTGGTGCAATTTCTTCGTTAAACACAAATGTCATTCCTGTAACCACAAGACTTAACATCACAGCAGTTAGCACTATACGATAGACACTGACGCCACAACCACGCAGGGCAATTAGTTCGCTCTCGCTAGAAAGACGACTGTAGGTCATCAAAGTAGCCAGCAGCGTGGACATGGGGAAAGCTAAAACGATAAAATTGGGAAATTTTAACAAAAAAACTTGAATAGCAATGTCTATGGGTAGCCCAGATTCTACAATTTTTCTGATGAGATCGAATACAGCATCAATAGTGACGCCAATTGATGAAAAAGCTCCGACACCAAAGAAAAACGGCGCTAACAATTCGCTGGCAAGGTAGCGATCCATGATCGTAAAAGGCAGCAGCGAATAGAGACTCTTGAAAGACGTGAGCTTCTTTGATATCATAAGCAATTTTAAAATTTAAATATTGGCAACCCTGGTAAAGCAAAGTATCTCTACTGTATTTACTATCAAAATTAAATTCTTAATGGCTAAAAGCTAACTAATAAATTCATGCTGAAGAATCAAAAATCAAAATATCCTTTGAAATTATTAACTAAATAATTATTAATTTAGACTTGAAAATTATCCCCCAAATAATATTGCCGCACGAGGGAATTGCTGTAGAGTTCGTCAGCAGCGCCAAAAGCGAGAATTTGTCCCTCACGCATGATGTAGGCGCGATCGGTGATCGCGAGGGTTTCGCGGACATTATGATCTGTAATTAAGATTCCCATACCGCGATCGCGCAGTCGTGCTACGATTTGCTGAATTTCTGAGACTGCGATCGGATCTACTCCCGCAAATGGTTCATCCAAAAGTAAAAATTTTGGACCTTCTCGTCCAGCAGCTAAAGACCTTGCTAATTCCGTCCGCCGTCGCTCACCACCAGAAAGTTGAATTCCTTTACTCCTAGCTAATTTTTCCAACCGAAACTCCCGCAGTAAAGTTCTGAGTCGCCTTGACCACTCCCATCGTGGCACATTAGTTTGCTCTAGCACTAACAGAATATTATCCTCTACCGAGAGTTGGCGAAAAACACTTGGTTCTTGTGCTAGATAGCCAATACCCAGTTGTGCCCTTTCATGCATTGGCATTCCCGTCACCTCTACATTACCCAGCCAGACTTTTCCTTGATTGGGTTTTTCTAAACCTGTAGCAATGTAAAAGGTTGTGGTTTTACCAGCCCCATTGGGGCCTAGTAAACCAACAACTTCACCCTGAGCAACAGAAAGGTTGACACGATTGACAATTACTCGCTTACCGTAAGATTTGTGAATATTCTCTAAAACAATTTTCACTCTGGAAGCTACCCTTTATTGGTGGTAAATGCTAATTAGAAGGCTTCAAAGGTGGTGTCTTTGGGGCAGGTGTCGCAGTTTGTCCATTATTATCTGATTCCTGCACCATGTAGATGGACTCTACCTGACGGTTGGATTGGGGTAAAGCAACAAATCGCCCTTCATCAATTAAATAAGTTACTTTCTCCGCCCGAATACTGTTACCGCCCTGTTGCAAAATATAGACATTGCCACTGAAATCAATTCGGCGCTCTTTACTAAAATACTGTGCTTGGGCAGATGTTGCCTGAAGTTGGCGAGCCGGATACAACATTTGCACATTACCGCGAGCGGTGATTACTTGATTTTTCGCGTCATATTCTTGCACATCAGCGCGGATAGTGAGGGGGCGATTTGCCTCAGATGTTTGTGCAGTAGCGGTTTGCACTTGGGTAGGGAAGGCAAAAGCGCCCAAGAGTGCAACTGGCAGCATTAAAGCTAATCCAAAGCGACGTATCTGTGATAAGGGCAATTCATAGCAGGGCATCATAGCAATTGGGGATTTAGGATTTGGGCTTGCATTCTAATTATCTCAAGTACTTTATCCAGATATGAAATATCCAATCTGGAGTGATTTCCGATAACTACTGGCTGAAATAGTGACGCTACCCCCAACCTCAAGGTTTCAGGAAATTTTAAATGAAATCTACTACAGCTTAATATAAAGGTCTTAACTTTTTTGGCTACATCCCATACCTCATTGGTGTGGGATGTAGCCAAAACCTTGATAAAATTTAGTGAGTTGTGCTGTTGTCAATAGTTATGGATAAATCGTAGTAAAATTATTGAAAATAATTAGTATTAATTTCTTACCAGCTACCAGTCGCTAATTATGACCATAAGGACCAGCTTCAGTACTATATGGCAATGTAGACCCTGGTGGTGCGATCAACTTTGTTACCAAACAACCACTTGAAAATCCTTTTTATTCTTTTGGAGTGCAAGCAGGAAGTTTTGGTCTGGTTCGACCGACCTTAGATATATCAGGTTCGTTAAACACAGAGCGTACACTGCTGTATCGGTTAAATGCAGTTTATGAGCATGGCGGATATTTTCGGGACTTCGACCAAGAGGTTGAACGTTTTTTTGTCTCGCCTGTGTTGAGTTGGATATTGCCGGGAAAATTCTTCCAGGCTGGAATGTCATTGCTTCTTACGCCTACACCGATGCCAAAATCACCCAAAGCAACGATGGACAACAAGGAAACCAACTTTTCAACGTACCCTTTAACGCTGCAAGCTTGTGGACAACCTATGAACTTCAAACCGGGAATTGGAAAGGGCTAGGCTTTGGCTTAGGTTTGTTTTACGTTGGCAAACGTGAGGGTGATCTGGCTAATTCCTTTGAAACAGATAGCTACTTGCGGACTGATGCCAGCATTTTTTATCGGCAAAATAGCTGGAAGCTTGGCCTCAACTTCAAGAATCTTTTTAATGTTGACTACATTGAAGTTGGCCAGAATAGAACCTTTATTGCCCCTGGTGCACCGTTTACAGTTGTAGGCTCGTTCTCAGTGGAGTTTTGACGAATTCAAGAGCGACAACACTCATCAAGTCCTGCATGTTAATCTTTACTAATCAGTAACTAGCACAATTCTAGGTAAAGATAGGGCTTTATTTTCACGCAAGTCATCAGCCGTAATCAAGTCTGGCCCTATTTGTTGTAAAGTCGTCAACAACACTGCACTCTGACTCAATAGCTCATCTACGTCAACGCCGCTGTAACTAGATGGGTAACGGCGTAGGCGATTGCTGCCTTCTCCCAATAGAATTACAGCACCTCGCCAGTTCCGATTTTCCAAATGATACAGTGCTACAGCAATTTGGAGAATTCCTTGATAAAAGGTTTTTTCCGGTTCGCCAGCTTCAATCCACAAAGCCTCTAAAGTGTCATGACAAGCGTAGAACTGTCCAGAATTGAACTGTTCTACGCCTTGCCAAAACTCTTGGGGGATGATTTCGCTCATCCCATGCTGTCTCGTACTTCTTTGATTGTTTGCAGAGAGATTTCTTGTTTTTCTCCAGCAAACTCGTTGTCAGGGGTGAGGAATAACATGCAATGGCACTCTTTGCGTTCTCTCATTGGCACACAAGGACAGTTCCAATATGTGGCGTGAATCTCAGCTTCTTTATCTTCGTAATGGCGACAAGGACATAAAGGCGCACCCAGTTCGTCTTTATGTTTGGCTAGTCCTTCAATCACAACTGCGGTGACAGAAGGTTCAGAACAGAAGTATGTTCCAGTACGCTTGGCGTATTGTTCGGAAAAATGCCGCATTGCCTCTAGGCTTTTATCGCTGGATTTTGTGTTATGTTCTGATGCGATCATGTCGTTCATAATTTAAATATTTCTTTGCATTGTACCTCAGCCTCACTAGAGGATTACTGGGTGTATTTCCCCAACCTTATCTGCTCAAATTGTCTTACCTTTGCTCAAAGGCTGATATATCCGGTGTACTGGGATCGGAGAAAATCTCAGAAATCGCAGAAGCTGAACTTGTCAGCAGTCTTTGAAATTATAAAATTTGAATTGATTTATGAATGTAATGTTTTTTGTAGTTGGGTTTGCAGTGGGCGTAGGCATAGCCCGTCGTAGACATCGCTTTGCAAAATTATACCAGGGCGCTCCCAATTGATTACCTGTTGTTCTGCTGGTGAGGAAATATTTGGCCACAAAACCCAACGACTACCTTGAGGAAGAGTAGCAAGACTCAGGGGGTTTTGAGTCAGCCAAATCAAAGGATGGCTTTTAGGAACTACTGAACTGGCATCTTCTAATGCTCTGGTTGCTGCTAAGGTTTCTAGAACAAAGCGATCGCCTTTGATTAAATTTGTTGATGCCGTCCACAGTTGCACCTGTAATTGTTGTTGCTGTGCATAAAAATACAGTGATGCTGCGGCAATTACTGCTTGTTCAACGTTTTCTTCTTCCCAATTGCTAGCACTGTCTAGGGCAATAACTATTTCTTGTCCACCTGTTACCATTTCTAACTCTCGCACCCTTAATTCGCCATAACGGGCGCTAGTCCGCCAGTGAATCAAGCGAGTAGGATCTCCTAAACGATAAGGACGGAGCGATCGCACCAGCCCCGTTGTCGCTGTTTGCAAGGGTTTACCACGAGGATCGCCCCTTTTGCTCTCTTCTTGCCCCATTTCGTCTACTAAGGGGCAGGTAGCCAAGGGCAACACTGTAGGATAAACGATCGCTGTAGCAGCACAATCACGCTGACGGCGACACCAGAACAATCCCAAAGGCGCACCAGAACCAAGTTCGACTGTGTGCCAGCGATAAACACCCCGGCGCTGGGTAGGGTGGTAATATACCCAACGGTAACTACCTTGGCTAGGAATTGTTTCGATGGCCTTTTGTACTGGTTTCCCCAAGACGAAGGGCAGTATATCTTCAACTTGCAATAAGCTTACAGGCTGCTGTGTCTGATTGCAGATTTCTAATTCCACCGTTAGATCGTCACCTGCTGACACAGGCTGAATGGGACGGCGGGTAATGGATAGATTTGTGAGCGATCGCGGCGGTAAGATGGCTGCTACACCCAAAAGGGCAAAACTAATGCCGCTAATGGCGTAAAGCCAACCAGCCATCGTATTGATACCTGCGCCAAAAAAACAAATAGCTGTTGCTGCTAGTACCCAACCGCCATAAGCAGGGGCGCTAGCGCGGGTTTCTAACCAATTGGTGATAGGTTTTATGATTTTCATGTTTCTTTTTTAACCCAATACCACTCAAAATTCACAGTGTCTCAGGGGTTGCGTTTGATGTCCTTATCGAAACCGCTTTAGAATTTGGTTTACGAATGTCTCTCCATCAATAGGTGGCGTTTGGTATTACTCCAATATTGGCAGGTGGAATATGAAAGAAACTATCGTCATTGGATTGGAGAAGTTAAAACCTTTAGATATGACTTAAATAATCATTTAACCACTAATTTAATGAATAAATTACAGGATGATTTAGAAAATATTTATCAAAGTGCGATTGATTTGTTCAATTGCGTAGGCGAGCTTTTCGTAGACATCGCATTTTATGAGAATGTGGCAATGGCGATCGCGCTTGGCTAAAAAACTTTTAGTTGGATTCCTCAAAAAGAGACGGAAAGTTGCGACGACCACTCACAACCCGTAGAATTTCGATACCATCATCTAATAATCTGTAGAAAATACCCTGCTTTTTCGTTCAGTTAGGATTTATTTAAAAAACACAGTAAGTCATATTCACACAAGATGCAGATTTTTTGGTAATTGTGAGTTGCTGTCAAACTTTCCTCTGTAACCAAGCAAAGACTTCATTAACAGAAAGCGTCAAATTCAAATCTTCTAACACTGGTAATATATCTTGTCCTGATAACAAATCTGGTAAAGAATTAGGCTGATAAACTAAAATACAACGTTCACTTGGATCAATCAACCATCCTAACTGACTGCCATTTCTCAAACAGTGTAAAATATTTCCAGTTACTTTAGTTTGACTTTGAGCCGGAGAAAGAATTTCTATTACCCAAGCGGGTGCAAAATCAATACCACTGCTGATAATTTCACCGTTTTCATCGAGTGGGAGTTGATTGGTAGAAATAACAACCACATCAGGAACTACTGAACGATTACCGCAGGTACAGCGCAATTCAGGAAAGGCTTCGTAGTTACTGCCCAACGCATCAATCACTGTAACTAAACGTTTTTGCAATAAACTGTGTTTAGCCCCTCCCATTGGTTTCTGAATTACCTCTCCGTTAATATATTCCCAAGCTGGTGACTCTTCAATGTATGGAAGTTTTAAGAATTCTTCTAGAAGAGTGCTTTCTGGAACTGTAATTTTACCTTGCGTCAATGCAATATTTTTCATAATTCGGTTACAAGTAAAAGCAGGTCAGCCATTGGAACAAGTAGTATTTTGAGATTTAGGATCTAACCTTATGCAGCGTTGATTATGCTGATTCTAGATGAATGACCGGAATTTGTTCGGTTCTTTCAGGAGGTTTCGCTCCAGTTGCAACAGCATGAACCGCATGAAGAATATCAGCTGAGTAGTACCGATTGCCGCAGGTATCACAAACACCAATGGTTACATCTTCAAAGATGACAAATCCATCTCTATGTTTAAATGCTTCGCGTTTGACAGTTCGGGGTTGAACAGTTCCTTTGCAATACTCGCATCTATATCCATACATACGTTTAGCCTTCAAGTTCAGCGATCTCATAAAAGCGGTACAATTCACCACAATATCTGCACAGAATAACTTTCAAACATACTGTCTCTGGTAACTATAGGTATGCTCTCCACCAAACTTTGAGAAATTATAAGCCGATTAAATGGATCTTTATGGTAGAAAGGCAGCTTCGCTAACTCATCTAAATGTTCTGGTCGTATTTTAAGCAATTCAATAGCATTACAATAAACCTGTTGCTTGACCAACTCAGTAAAAGTCATTTCCAGTTTTAGTTTGCCGATACTGATCTTGATAGACATTTCCCAAAGACTCGCAATGCTCAAAAATCTTTGATTTTCCTGATCTTCAATCAGGTTTTTTGCAGTGTCACTGAGATTGAAACTGCCCTCAATAAACCATAAAAACGTATGGGTGTCGAGCAGGAGCCTCATGGAGCGTATTCCTCAAAATCTGCCAACGGCTGATCAAAATCATCTGACATTTTCACTAAACCCCTAGCACTACCAAACTTGGGGCGTACTTCTACTCCATTAAGTGGCACAATTTTGAAAGATGTCCCATCATTACGCATGATGATGACTTCTTCTCCAGCAGCCGCCTCTTCAATTAATTCTGCTAGGCGAGTCTCAGCTTCTTTCAAATTAACTTGGTGCATTGATAGTCTTTACCAAAACCTGATATTTTGAATATAACTCTGTAATTTTTCCTTGGATCAACACAATATTTGTCATAATTCGGTTAGAAGCATAAGCAGGTCAGCCGTTGGAACAAGTGGTTTTTCAACAGTTCAGCTTTCACAATATTCACTTTCCTTGCGTTTGGCTTTACGAGCCGAAATGATCTCGATTATGTTGTTGTGTTGGTCTGCTGGCGTTGAGCGACCTGAATTAACAACCTCAATGCGTCATTCACCGCTTCATCGTTGGGAAAAGCTTGGGCAACATCGGGATCTAAAAGCACTAAGTTGGTTTTTGTACGATATCGCTCAACATATTTACCTCTAACCCCCCCTTTCATTTGAGCGAAGTCGTACTCAGGACGTAATTCATCTTCCATTTCGTTTTCAACTTCCTTGTTCATAAAACCTCTTCTCTTGGCAAGTAGCATTTCGGGCACTGATGATTCGTATCTTTTCCTCTTTATCAGTATGTGCAACAATTAAGAGTTGTTCAAACCTAGATAAGCCAATAATAACGTAGCGACTTTCTCTAATGGAGTGGTCAGGATCAGGGAAAGTTACAGATAGCAGGTCATTAAATACAGTTGCAGCTTCCTGAAAAGAAACACCATGCTTCTCAAGGTTTAGTGTCGCTTTGTCTGGATTCCACTCAAATTCCATTTACAAGTCTCTTTGCCTTTTCCTTCCAGAGTTTAACAGGCTGCGGAAAGATACCGAAATGTCCACAAAGATTCGATGAGTTAATGACGAAGCTAGGTGGTACTAGATACTCTGACATTCTCAAAGAAGATACTGCGCCAGTTGCTCATGAGTGGGAACATCAGCAGATTGAAAGGTTTTGAGGTCTATTTTTGATGGTTGGGCTAATGCTGCTAAACGGTTACATTGAATAGCAATACAACGATCAAAGATATTTCTCACAAATCTACCATTTCCAAGTTCTCCTATTTGATGTTCAAATTGATTAACTAAGAGACGCACTGCTTTCAAAGTCTTCTCTGAGATTAGATAGCCGTGCTGTTCACACCTGACTTTAAAAATCTCGGTTAACTCGGACGGACAATAGTCTTCAAAGTGAATCGACCTTGCAAATCTGGACTTTAAACCAGGATTAGATTCAATAAATCGAGACATTTCCCCCTTATATCCTGCAACGATAACCACCAGATCCTCTCTGTGGTCTTCCATCATTTTTAAAAGAGTATTGATTGCCTCTTGTCCGTACATATCGCCGCGTTTGTCTGGAACAAGGGAGTAAGCTTCATCAATAAAAAGTACACCACCAAGAGCAGATTCAATTACTTTTGCTGTTTTGGGTGCTGTTTGTCCCAAGTATTCTGCAACTAAATTAGTCCGGTCTACTTCAAGAAAATGGCCTTTTGATAGAACACCAAGATTTTTGTATATCTCGCCTAAAATCCTAGCTACTGTGGTTTTGCCTGTTCCGGGATTTCCCGTGAATACGAGGTGTCTAGTGATTGAAGGAGCTTTTATACCCGCTTGAGCTTGCATCTGAGCTACTTTTGCAATATTTACCAACTCTTGAACGGTAGATTTCACAGCACTTAATCCAGTTAATGAATGAAGTTGATCTAAACATAGCTGAAGCTCATTAGTTACTATTTCAGGTTGATTAGCATTAATGTGAGGTTGCTTGTGAATTTCTTTACAGACTTCTGCTGCCCATTCGTTGCTTATTTGTTTAATGTGAGTACCCAATAGGTTACGAGCTGTTTTTATTGCATTTTCTTTAGAAGGAGCTTCAGCAAAAAACAAGCAATCAATCTCTAACTGCTTTTCAGGCTTCTCTAGAAAATTATACGCATCATCAATACTACTCCAAGCAGCCCACAACCAAGAATTGCCTGAAGTACAGATACTAAAGACAGTAGAATTCCACGACATATATACACACCAGACAGTGAACACAATGAATTACACAGTGTTATGTTACCCACTCAGGTATCAAGATATTCATTTTCCTATCACTACAAAATAAAAAGCCCGTTCATGCGGGCTTTCTAAATCAATTAAGAATTCTTACTTACCGTTTCGCCAGCTTCTTCGACATCTTCCGTAGACGAATCGATTGGGGTGTAACTTCCACCAATTCATCGGGGCCAATGTATTCCAAAGCACGCTCTAGGCTCATGTCTATTGGTGCTTGCAGTTGCACTAATTCATCGCCACCAGCAGCCCGGTGGTTGGTCAACTGCTTAGTCTTACAGATATTCAGTTCCAAATCTTGCGGACGATTGTGTTCGCCTACAATCATACCTCTGTAAACCCTTGTACCGGGAACAATAAAAAATGCTCCTCTATCTTCGGCGTTCCTCATGGCGTAGAAGGTAGAAACGCCTTCTTCAAAGGAGATTAAAACACCTTTGTTACGGGCTTCAATGTCGCCACTAAGTTGACGGTAATCTAAGAAGCTGTGGTTCATGATGCCTTCACCACGAGTCATCCGCATGAATTCACCCCGGAAACCAATCAAACCACGGGCGGGAATGACAAACTCTAACTGGGTGCGATCGCCACTACTTGGTTGCATATCTTGCATTTCGCCTTTGCGTTGTCCCAGGCGCTCAATACAGCTACCCACAGCATCAACAGGAATGTCTAATACCAAGAGTTCGTAAGGTTCGCAAGGTTGACCGTTGACTTCGCGGTAAATTACCTGTGGCTGAGATACCTGGAACTCGAAGCCTTCCCGGCGCATGGTTTCAATTAAGATACCCAGGTGGAGTTCTCCACGACCGGAAACGAGGAATTTATCGGGAGAATCGGTTTCTTCAACGCGCAAAGCCACGTTGGTTTCAAGTTCGCGGAATAGGCGATCGCGCACTTGTCTTGATGTCACCAACTTACCTTCTTGACCAGCAAAGGGCGAATCATTCACCCAGAAGGTCATTTGCAAGGTTGGTTCATCCACTTTAATTAGTGGTAAAGCTTGTGGTTCGTTGGGGTCAGTAATCGTTTCCCCTATATAAGCATCAGCAAAACCAGCCACCGCCACAATATAACCTGCGGTTGCTTCTTCCATGTCTACGCGCTTCAGTCCTTCAAAGCCCATCAACTTGCTGATTTTGGACTTGACAATTGTGCCATTTTCTGTAATTAAAGCCGCTTGCTGTCCAGCCCGGATAGTGCCGTTGTGAATTCTGCCAATCACAATCCGTCCTAGATATTCAGAATAATCTAGGGTTGTAACTTGCAATTGCAGAGGCTTATTGCTGTCGCCTACTGGTGGTGGAACGTGTTTCAGAATCGCGTTAAACAGGGGTTGCATATCTACTGATTCTGCTTCCAAACTTTCCTTAGCAAAACCTCCCATACCAGAGGCAAACAGATAAGGAAAATCACACTGATCTTCATCTGCCCCTAATTCCAAAAACAGATCCAAGACTTTATCAACAGCAACGTGGGGGTCAGCTTGACCGCGATCGATTTTGTTGATGACAACGATGGGGCGCAACCCTTTTTCTAAAGCTTTTTTCAGAACAAAGCGCGTTTGGGGCATGGGGCCTTCATTGGCATCGACAATCAGAAGACATCCGTCAACCATGCCGAGTACCCGTTCAACTTCGCCACCAAAATCAGCGTGTCCAGGAGTATCAACTATATTGATTAGTGTTTCTTTGTAGCGAACCGCCGTATTTTTGGACAGGATAGTAATACCCCGTTCCCGTTCTAGGGCGTTGGAGTCCATAACGCAATCCGGAACGTCTTCGCCTTCGCGGAAAATGCCGGATTGTTTGAGGAGTGCGTCAACCAGTGTGGTTTTGCCGTGGTCAACGTGGGCGATAATGGCGACGTTGCGAATTGGGAGCGTCATAGAAGCTTTTGGTGAACTCTAGAGGGGGTTTATAAGATTTACATTTGAATGCTAGGCTGTTTTAACAGAATTGAGAATAATCGGCAAATTCTGTAAAGAACCTTTAATAATTCTAGCGTAATCGTCACAATTGCGGGGAGTTTTGTAAACCCCACAATGGAGATGTGTGGTAATTACGGCGTTGGTGGGATAACAAAAGCTTCTGTGACAAAGAGGTGTTAGCTGAAGGGCAGTATTGCTTTTGAGAATTGCGGTTGATTCGCACAGAGGAATTTGTAGTTAGAAATGCTTTGGTGAAAAGTACGATCTTTGACCAATAGAGATGAAGTTACTGGCTACTAAAAGTCAAGTTATTTCGTGTTTGGGATCGAAGGGCAGCGATCGCCAAGCCTGGTTTTTTTTGACTAGAATGGGGTGGGTATTTCTACAACAATATTCAACTTACACGGAATTATCACAATGTAGAGTTAGGTCAATTGTTTAGAAGAGCAAGAAGCGATCGTTATTATCGATGTAAAGACTTTACAATGTAATGCCTCTAGGGAATTTAAGGTATATTCTAAAAACTAATAAAATGACAGCGATAATTATATGGTCTGCTGCCTAAATCCTAATTGCGAGAATCCCAAAAATCCTGACGGGGCAAATTTCTGCCTCAGTTGTGGCACAGAGTTGGTATCGTTATTGAGAAATCGTTACCGAATCATCACACCATTAGGGAGAGGAGGTTTTGCACGCACATATATCGCCGAGGATATAGACAAGCTCAATGAACGATGTGTTGTTAAGCAGCTCGTTCTAAGTCAATTTTATGGCAGTCAGGGTAGTCAGGCACATAAAAAAGCGACTGAGTTGTTTGAACGAGAAGCCAAACGTCTCAAAGAACTAGGAGAACATGTCCAAATTCCCAATTTGTATGCATATTTTAAGGAAGCTGAATATCTGTATTTAGTGCAGCAGTTTATCGAAGGGCAAAATCTGTTGCAAGAATTAAAACAACAGGGAATTTTTGATGAAGCCAAAATTCGAGATTTTTTAAATGATTTATTATCTGTGCTGGTAGACATACATAAACTGCAAGTAATTCACCGAGATATTAAACCAGAAAATATTATTCGCCGTCAAAATGATGGGAAATTAGTACTAATTGATTTTGGAGTGGCAAAGCAAAAGACGGAACCTACAAACACTACGATAGGGACAATTATTGGTTCATTAGGTTATGCACCGATTGAGCAAATGCAAACGGGTAAAGTTTTTCTGTCTAGTGATATTTATAGTTTAGGAATAACTTGCTTTCAACTGCTGACCAATATTTCTCCTTCGAGTTTGTGGATGAAACAAGGCTATGGTTGGACTTTTAACTGGCGGCAACATTTAACGCAACCCATAAGTCAAGAATTAGAGATGATTCTTAATAAGTCACTACACGAAAATCACGAACAGCGTTATCAATCTGCACAGGCTGTCTTACAAGACTTGAATAAGTTGCCACCGCTAAGGTATACATTAGCTTCTACAGTTATTTCACCTACTCTGCCATCAAGAGCGCAACCACAAAATCAACATAAATCAACTCGATATCTACCGCAATTCTCTAACAGTAGATTATTGTCTGGAGCAATAATAGCTGGATCGGGTAGTTCATTTTTAGCGATCGCACTTATAAGTTTCCTCGGAACTACTTGGATTAGCTCTGGATTATGGTTGCTAATTTTAGGAGGATTAGTCTTTCTTCAATCTCGCCAGCTTCTGGAAAAAGCTTATTTAATTGTTGTTGCTATCATCACCAATTTACTCGTCATCTTTATTTTCAGAAATCTCTTAACTAATAATCTTTTCCAAGCTGGTTTCAATGGACTGTTACTTATAGAATTGCTAGTTATTTTGGCAGGTTTCTTGACAGTTATTATTGTGGGTGTCTCTGAAATAATTAACAAAATAATTTCTAAATATATTTAGATTTTTGGGTTTGCTCAATTGTCATAAATCTCTTTCAGATAAATTTTGTAAAATCTTGGTAATTATTCATGACAGATAAAAAAGAAAACTTGAGACTGCTTATTTCTCTTGGTCTGGCTGGGGTAATGGTAGCAGCTATTTTATGGTTAATTAGCAAAGTTTCTTCTACTATCATAACAACATCATCAAACCCGACACAAACTTCATCTTCATTTACAAATAAGCCTTCACTAATGAATTTGGGTACAAGGATTTTAGTGAAAGTGCAAACATCCCCGGAAAAAACAGATGGAGTTAAAGCTTTTGCCGAAAAAGATTTCAGTACTGCCGTTAAAAAATTTACTGATTCTTTGAAAAATAATCGCAATGACCCAGAAACTTTAATTTATTTAAACAATGCCAAAATAGCCCGAGATAATTCCGAAGCTATAAAAGTTGCGATCGTCGCACCAATTAACTTTGATCCTAGTTTAGCAGAAGAGATTTTACGTGGTGTAGCTCAAGCTCAAAATGAAGTTAATAACCAAGGAGGAATTAATGGTAAAAAATTGCAAATTGTAATTGCAAGTGCTGATAATAGAGAAGATTCTGCACGGCTAGATAATGAATTAGTTCAAGATAAAAGCCTTGTAGCTGCCGTGGGTGTTAGACGTAAAGTAGAAATATATAAAGAGAAAGGTTTGGTTTTAGTCTTGCCCGTCGAGCTACCAAATCAAGCAGAAAATCCAGAAAAATTAAATAATAATACAGTAAATAGTCAGTCTAATAGTTCCACAAGTAACTACTTATTTCACGTAAATCCGTTATATGATAATTTAGTAGATACTCATTCTCGCTACATTGCTCGACAAGCAAGAAATGTTGCTATTTGTGGCGATGTTCGTAGTTCAATAGATAATTCAATTTCTTCATCAAATCAGATACTTGTAGAACAGTACACTCAAGCTATCAAAAAATATGGCAGCAACGTTATTAGTACGCCTTGCAATTTAGCAGATAAGAATTTTGACCCTAAAGCTTTTGTGGATAAAGCCATAGAAACAGAAAATGCAAGTGGCTTTTTACTAATGCCTTCAATCAGAAATATATACTTTGCCACCAAGGTAGCACAAGAGGTTAAAGGTAGAAAGCCACTGTTTGCTTCTGAAACTATGTACAGTGCTACAACTTTACAAAATGGCAAGGATCTCGAAGGAATGGTATTACCTGTGTATTGGCATCGTAATGCTAATAAAGATAACCCCTTTGCAAAAAATGCCTTTCAGCTTTGGAATGCAGAAGTAAATCAGAGAACTGCGGGAGCTTATGATGCACTCCAAGCAATTATTGCTGGCTTAAAAGAAGACAGCACCCGCGAAGGATTGCAAAGGGTACTGTCTAATCCCAATTTTTCAACATCTGGAGCAACTGGAATGATTCAGTTTTCGCCCTCCGGTGAGCGTCAAGGAGAAGCTTTGCTTGTCAAAATTGAGCGTTGTGAGTCTTGCTCTAGTGGAACTAGTTACGATTTTGCCCTCTTGAATAAGAAGTAGTTTTTTTGATGTTAATTTTCATTCTAAAGATATAGATTGCTTTCAAATAGGTAATCTATTAAATTTGAATGTCATACTAAACTGCTTGCTTTAATTGCAATCATAAATTGACACGATCGCTTCAATTTTTCTCTAATGAAAAGTTTTGTTTATCTACCCAGAGTTGTGAGAGCGATCGCTCAAAAGAAAGAGGGAATCTCCCTAATCTCTGTGCCAAGGTTATATCAGTAAGAATTACGAACACTTTGCCGAGGAGAACACGGATGGTAGCTACATTAGATGATACGAAACGCAACGCTATTGCTGTAAAACTTGCAAGTATTAAGGCACTGCAACAGTTAGTCCTCGAAAATGAACAATCGCTTTTGACGCAAGGGCTTGATGCCGAGATTGCCGATCGCATCCGAAATTTTATCAATGACGATCAAAAAAATCTTGGTGTTTTAGAAACCATAATTGGTCAGTATGGGATTCAAGCTGAACCCAAAAAAAATGTTACACAATTCATTGAAAAAGCTCGCGAATTGTTCAAAGGTTCTGAGTTGAGCCTCTATGAAAAAGTATCTCAGCATGAGCTGCTGAAACATCAACTAGTAACAAGTGGCTTGATAGTTCACAAGGCTGCTCAAAAAGTAGGTGCTGACGTTTTGCTAGCGATCGGGCCTTTGAATACCATTAACTTTGAGAACCGCGCTCACCAAGAGCAACTCAAAGGCATTCTGGAGGTTCTGGGTGTCCGCGAACTCACTGGACAAGATGCAGATCAAGGAATTTGGGCACGGGTTCAAGACGCTGTGGCCGCAGTCAGTGGTGTGGTAGGTAGCGCTGTCACCCAAAACAGCGACAAAAAGGATCTAAATATCCAAGACGTTATCCGCCTCGATCACAACAAGGTAAATACCCTATTCACCGAACTACTACAAAGCAACGATCCACAAAAGATCCAAGAGTACTTCGGTCAAATTTACAAGGATTTAACTGCCCACGCTGAAGCTGAAGAGGAAGTTGTCTACCCAACAGTACGTCCTTTCTACGGTCAAGATAACACCCAAGAACTGTTTGATGAACAAGCTGAAATGAAGCGGGTGTTAGACCAAATTAAGGCTATTAGCCCTTCTTCATCTGAATTCAAAGATCAAGTTAGACAGCTTATGGAAGCTGTTGGCGACCATATTCGTCAAGAAGAAAGCACAATGTTTGCTGCTATTCGCAACAACTTAAGCACTGAGCAAACTGAACAACTGGCTACTGAATTCAAAGCCGCTAAGACCCGAATTCAAGAGAAATTGGGCGTAGTTAGCGAATCCAATGTGTAGGATGCTTTTGAGCTTTCTATATCCGCTAAAAAAAGTTAGTTAAACAAAAACTCCCAGCACATCAACGCTGGGAGTTTTTGTTTACAAATTTTGCTGACAATATTTATAAGCGGCATAAGCCATAGTTACAACGCCGGTGATAATTGCAGATTCATCCACTTCAAATTGGGGATGATGTAATGGGTGGTTAATGATTCTTTCTTTGTAGCCTACACCCAAGCGAAACATAGAACCAGGGACGTGTTCCAAATAAATAGAAAAATCTTCAGATCCAAGGGAAGGTTCGGGTAAAACTTGAACGCGATCGCTACTCCAAGCTTCTTCTGCCGCTGATTGTAACAATTGCGTCAAGGTATAATCATTTTGGACGCTGGGTACACCCTGGCGGTAATTGACTTGATATTTTGCCCCGTAGGTATGGCAAACATTAGATACAATGTTTTCAATCCAGTTTGGGAGATGGGCACGAGTTTCAGGATGGAGCGATCGCACAGTTCCCAATAACTGCACTTTATCGGCAATTACATTCGGCGCTCTGCCACCATTGAATTTCCCTATGCTCAAGACTAGAGGACGCAAAGGATTCTGCGTCCGGCTGATGGCTTGTTGCAGTGCAGTAATCACTTGGCAAGCAATCCAAATCGCATCAATCGCCTCATGGGGACGCGCCCCGTGTCCAGATTCTCCCATAATCAGAATCTCTAAATCATCAGCAGCAGCTGTCAAAGCCCCGTAACGCACGCCAATAGATCCTGCGGGTATAGAAGGGAAAACATGAACCCCTAATAAAGCTGAGACGTTTTCCATCGCTCCATCTTTCACCATCCAGCTTGCCCCTTGAGCAATTTCCTCCGCTGGCTGAAATAAAAACCGCACTTTCCCACCCAACTCCTGTGCCACTTGGGACAGCACCATTGCCGTTCCTAACCCCACTGTGGTGTGGACATCGTGACCGCAAGCGTGCATAATACCATCTGTACGAGAGGTATATTCTAAATTTGTGCCCTCTTGAATTGGCAAGGCATCCATATCAGTGCGAATTGCCAATAAACGGTCATTTTGGCTAGTGCCTTGGAGTTCTCCAATTACGCCCGTTTTACCAACTCCTTCTTGTACGTGCAGCCCACTGGAAGACAAAACACCAGCTACGAAGGCTGCTGTTTGGTACTCCTGACCACTAAGTTCTGGGTGAGAGTGGATGTGGCGGCGAATTTCAATTAAGCGGGGCGCTAGTTTTGCTGCTAAGTCTTTAATACGGGTAAGCATCGATTTAATTAATCTATAGGCTTTTTTCCCATGATAAAGAAATGTTAACAAACAAAATGCTCTTTGCCATACAAGGATAGTTGAGAAAAAGCAAAGAGGCAGAGGGGCAAAGGGGCGGGGGAGACAAGGGGGAATTATTGAACAAGTCTCTCCCTTGTCTCCCCCGTCTTCCTTGTCTCTTCTCTATGCCCCATGCCCAATGCCCCAGTTTATTTTGAGTAGCAGGTTGTGGCTAAAGTATTTTCGGGTTTGTACTCGTTACATTCTCTGGGATTTTGACGCTCTAACGACCAACCATAAGGTTTGTCGGAGGTGACAACACCATTATTTAAAGTTGTTAGTCGGTAGTTAGCCCCCCGAAAATTAGTAAATTGCAATTTGGCATCTTTTAAGTTTGCTGCTTCTAAATTGGCACTGATGAAGCCGGCAAAAGACAGATCGGCATTTTCCAGGGATGCTGATTTTAAATTTGCTCCTGTTAAAGAAGCACCACTGAGATTCGCCGAATTCAGAACTGCACCTTCTAAATTTGCACCGGTGAGATCGGCATTCGTGAGATTAGCTTGAGATAATGTAGCGCTGCTCAAGTCAGCCCCTCGCAAATTTGCTCCGGTTAGATTCAGCTTAGTTAGGTCAGCACCACTCAAATTACACCGAGGACAGGCACTTGTTGCCTTCAACTGATCCAAGTCTAGCTGATTTAATGCAAGAGCCTGCTCTGCAAACCCTAAACAAGCTAACAGGACGACGGTAGCAACAATCTTAAGTTTCATATTTTTTACTGATATTTACAAAAATGACAAGTTACGCACATCACGTACTGTCATCCTTACATATACCGCTTCTCTAAGGAAGTACAGGGATGAAGCATTGATTAAGAAGCTGTAAAAATACCATAAATTCTAATGGTAAGACTACTCAAACGGAAATATAGGCTATAGAATCAAATCGTAAGGAACTATACCGAACCAATTATAGACTACCAAATATGTGATCCCCCTAGCTCGATAAAAAATACCGACTAGGGGGATCTTGTTTTTAGGTATTGGGCATTGGGCATGGGGCATGGAGAAGAGACAAGGTAGACAAGGAAGACGGGGGCGACAAGGGAGAGACTTGTTCAATAATTCCCCTTTTTCCCCTTGTCCCCCTTATCTCCCCTTGTCTCCTCTGCTCCCCTGCCTTGTTCATCGCCATCCTAAAAGGCGCAGTCCAGGGACAATTAAGTAATAACTCACTCCTAACCAGAAGCTGGTAAAGAAGCCTACAGAGCCAAAAAAAGTCAGAGGCAAGTATAACTCTAACCAAGCTGGTTGACTAGTAAATTGGAAGATCGGAGGTACTAACTTCAAAAGAATCAAAACTGCATAGGCGATCGCACTGCCAAAGGCCGCGAACACCGCGTACACTAGATGATGGCTGCGAAGTCCTAAACTCAAGGTGAGTAGGCAAACTGCCACTAAAATCACTGCCACTAAGCCCTCGCCGCTATCTTTTGGGGTGATTAATTGCAAAATTAACCAGCCGAAGCCATAGCTAATCATGCCCATCAGGGAAGCCACTAAAAACCGCCGCCGTTGACCAAAACACCCGGATACTGTCAGCCCCCATGCGGTTCCCCAACCTGCGGCGACGAACACCAAAATATCTGCACCAAAGACGGGTTGAGTATTTGGCACTAATTGGTTGAGCTGACTCCCAATAAATTCTACAACTTGACGCCCCAAGCTGGTGCGATAGGCCAAAATAAAACCAGCGATCGCACCAAAACAAGCGCCGATACTACTCAGGATCATTGCCCAAATCGTCGCCAAACAAGCTCGGAAAATTTTGATAATTGTCTGAGCGATAAAAATAACGGTTTTGGTGACAGCTTGGCTAAAGTTAGCTAAAACTTGTTCAATAGCTTGTGTTAGCAGTGTAAGTCTCTGGGAAGCTTGTGTTGAGGCTTGCTTAACTTTGTCTCGCAGTTGAGCAAATACCCCTGCTGGCGGTAATGGTTGAGAAATCTTCGCCAAACGTTTTTGAATTATAGCTGCATTTGCTGGACGCGATCGCACATCCTCCTGCACCATCTCATCCAGCAAATCTGCTAGTTGCGGGTTGACATTCACCACAGTTCGCCAGCGCAATTTACCCGTTTGCTGATCTTCCAACTCTAGCGGGTATTTGCCTGTTAGTAGTTCAATCACCGTTCGACCAAGGGCATAAAAATCGGCACTTGGCCCAACAATACCTCCAATCACTTGTTCTGGTGGACTGTAGCCAGAAGAAAATAATCGCGTGGAACTAGACTGAGAACGCAGCTTAGAGGCACTAAATTGTTTCGCGCCGCCAAAATCAATTAATACCACGCGATCGCCCTCTGTTTGTCCTTGAGACGGGGTTACAGATGGCGAAGATGTACCCAGCATTAAATTAGAAGGTTTGATATCCCGATGAAGAATCTGACGTTTATGTAATTCTTGTAAAATCTGCACAGCTTGGGCAAACCAATTTAAAACCAAATCCTCTGGACAGCCTTGGGGAAACTTTTTTAATATCTCCTCTAAAGTTTGCCCATTGATTTTTTCCATTACCAGACAAGGCAATTGGTGCGGTTTGGGGTTAAACAGTTGTACCTGAAAATAACCATCGTTATCGACTGTGGGAACACCCGAATGTTGCAAGCTAGATAAAACTGCCGCCTCTTGGGTAAATAATTCCAGTGCCTTGGGCGAATCTTCTACCAATACTTTCAATACTTTCTCTGTTTGAGTTTTTTCATCCCAAACTGTGTAGATTTGAGCAAATCCTCCCGATCCCAAGGGCTGAAGTGGAACATAGCGGTCTAACAACTCTAGCGGTGCGCCACAGCTGTTGCAAAATTTGTTTCCCCAAGGCTGAGGATAAGGACGTTGACAATCAGGATTTATGCAGTGAACCGATAAAATACGCATAATTAATACTTTCAGGCATTTTATTCTAAAAAATGCTCAATAGATGCTCAAAAATCCTACTTTAAATAATAAAATCACTATTTTTAGTATAAAATGATGCCCAAAATTGATGCTCATTGAATGCTCAATTCTAAGCTTCTCTCTCTTACCCTACCTTATACCCAAGGATGTTAAGCAACTTGTTAAGTAACTCATCACTTCTTGCTGTACAAGCATTCCAGCCATTTTCACCAATAGGGCATCTATCCTAAGTTGGCAGTACGTTCATATTATTCCCTTGTCAGTACCCGGTTATAGGCGATTATAGGCATGGCTGAAGAGACGATGAGAGTCATTATCAGTCACTATTGAGAATGAAGTTAAAGATAATACATAATCATTAAAAGACTCTTTCTAGAGTCTTTTAATGATTATGTTGTTTAGGGATTAATCGCAGGGTTAGCGCGTCTCAAACCCTATTGACAAAAGGACTTGCCTGATAGGCAATCAAGTTGGAAACAAAGTGGGACTATCCGGGCTAGGGTAA
>NZ_JBALDJ010000041.1:0-11077 GCF_036917415.1 Nostoc sp.
CAAGGCATACCTTTTGAAATGAGGGTAGATGAACTTTCTGTTTATCGAGATTGGGCGTAATTCGATTTTAGATTTTGGATTGTTAATTAAAAGTTAATATTCTGGCTGATAAGTGCAGCTACTTCTTCAAAAACCAAATCAGCAGAATGTTTGACAACAGGACTTAACTCTAGTCCCAAACCAAGATTTGCCGCCTCAATTAAATAAACTGTCACATCTTCGGGAAAGTCATTTTGAAAGATTTTTCGTCCGGCGGCTAAAGCATTATCCCAACGAAAATCGTGCAAGTTATAACTAGGTTCTGGCAAAGCTTCCAGTTCTTTTCCTGGAACTTTAAACACAGCACCCGGTTCAGAACCAGTTGAACTTGCATCAATAATTACTAATTGTTTACTACCTCTAGCTTGAAACATTACTTCCATGCCTGCGGTGCCACAGTCATAAACTCGCACATTAGGGTAAGAGTTTTCAGCTAGATATTTTTGTAAGCGTTGGGCAATGATTACGCCTACTGCATCGTCATTGCGATTGAGATTGCCGCAACCGATAATAGTTAGCATGGAATAAGATTTAATTGTTTAAGCAGTTGCAAATTCTGTTAAAGCGCGATCGCTCGGAGGATGGAAAGCTAACACAATATCACTTTGGGGAACCCCTGCGTTTAATAATTCGGTGGCAATACCTTCTTCAGTCCAGTATTCAGGAGTGCTGAGTGTTGAGTAACCCCATAGATAAATCTAGGGGATTGATCTTGGACGTATTAAATATGCGCTATGCATCTCGAAATAAATATTTATTTATTTTTCCTTGGCTTAAAAGCCGTGGCTTCAGACATAAAGTGCTGAGTGCAATTATTACTTTTTTACTCAGCACTCGTTACTCAGCACTCAGCACTGTTTCGGTGACTGAAACAGAGGCTTTGACTAATAATACAGACAAAGCCTCTGAAAACGAAATTATCAGCAGGAAACTAGAATTCTACACCATGTTTCTTGGCAACTTCAGTCAGTTTCTCATACTGATGTTGTGATGCTTTAGTTAATATCTCTTCAGCCTGTTCTTTAGTACTTCCCTCTTTAGGAATTAAATACTTAACATAAAGAGATACAAAATCAGCAGCGATCGCTAAACCAGATAAATCATGTTTGTCAGCTTCCTTGCCAGCGATCGCAGCTACCAAACCGGCTTTAATTGGGTCTGGTTTAACTTTCATGAACTGCTCGACAAGTTTAGGAACGTAGTCTTCTGGTGGCAAATTATCTAACTTGCTTCTATCAGGAGTAAAGTTACATTCTGCGGCTTTAGCCTGCTCTAAAACACACCATTCTATGTATTCTTGCAATGCTGCATCGGGAACGCGAGGGAGATAATTATGGAGCGCTAAATCAGACACAAGCTTACCTTGTAAATTTCTGTTTTGTTGAAGTGAATTAAGGCCAGCCTAACGCACTGTTTCTATAAGTTTTAGTGTGGTAGGCTACGAGTTTTGAATATATCGCGGTTCCCATTCAGATGCGGTACAAGATTAATCGCGAAGTGTAAGGGCACGGCACTGCCCATACGTGTCAACTTCAGCCGAAAACTATATCAGACAGGCGTTTTGTAAATCCCTCACGCCCTCATCCCCTAACCCCTTCTCCCTTGGGAGAAGGGGAATTGAATGTCTAGCTCCCCTCTCTCTTGGGAGAGGGGCTGGGGGTGAGGGCAAAATGTTTTCACCAAGCGGGTTTAGCGTTAAGTTGACACCAATGGGCAGTGCCGTGCCCCTACGAAAGACATTACTTCTATCTTTGCTACCTGGGTTGGGTTCAATTCATCTTGCACTCACAACTGGCAACCCAATTCCTCTAATTCTTTATCCTGTCATGAGTTTAATTACCTTTAGGCTATATGCCGATGATAAATCTCGTGCACAACAAGGACGATGGAGAAGGCAAGAAAATACTTTACATCTATGCGAATTTATGGGTGGTTGGTTAGGTGCATTTGTTGCCCAACAGAGGCTACGTCACAAAAGCAGTAAAGTTTCTTATCAAGTTGTATTTTGGGTAATAGCAATTCTTCACATTGTATTTTGGTTAGATTGGCTATTTTTTGGTAAGGCGTTGATAAATCTGTTTTTTGGTATTGCTTTTAGGTGATAAGTAAGTTTCGTTTGATTGTCATAGTGGTACAAAGGTGATGTCTACGACGGGCTACGCCTACGCACGGTTTGGCAACTCTTGTTTATTTCGTTTTATGTCTGCTGCTAATGATGCTTACCGTTAGACTGCATTGAAAGATGGGAACAATTGCAAAGCTAATATTTTAGGAAAATTGCAATCTATGGCAACTCTAAATCTTAATATTCCTCGGTTTTACTGCTATCTTCGCAAAGAGTTTCTCTACGATGGCACCGCACATCACAATGAGTTCATTCAAGTGTGCGTATTTGGAGTTTCCTCAATTTCTGGCAGGGCACTTGGTTTTCATGTCCTGACTGACAATGGCGCTGTGATCTGGCGCTTACCAATAAATGCTCTATGTCATAAGATAAACGCGTCTCCAATGCCAGTTGATTATTTGCAATTTTGGGACTGCTTTAGCTATGAAATCACCTGTACCAAATTTGATCGACTAGCTGAAAATAGAGTTAAAGTTCATCTAAAGGATGGAGCTTGGGAAGGTGGACAGTATATGTTTACCCTCGATTGGTATGGCAATGAAGATTCTGAAGAAGCGGGCGAAGGTGGGCATAAATGCGCTCACATTATTGCTTTGGATAATGGAAACTTTGGCGCTCAACCAAATAATAGACTGCAATGGTTTTGCCCTGCCTTCGTTACACCTTTCAAAGACAAGCCCGATTACATAACCAATACACGTGTTTGGAAAGTTGAACGAGAGCAAGAAACTTCCACGGGCTATTTCTACGATTCCAATCAGATGCACTCGCAAGAGCAAGTCAACTTGTATGCAAAAGGATCGCGATCGCAAGCTGATTTGTCAAAGAAGCATACCCAGACTCAGGAGCATACAAGTGTTACTCAAGGTTTAACAGAGCATTGTAGTGGAGAGACTAGCCTTTATACCATTTCACCCAAATCCTGATATATATAGATTTCTGGTAAGGTTACAGCAATGCTGTGCCCTTACCAGCGTATTTGTATGATTATTAAAGTGAAACGAGTATTACTAACGCACCCGATAATCAATTAAGCAGTGCGAAAACGCGCTAACTCTTCACCAGTCTTAGCATCATGAGCGTGAACTGTACACACTAAACAAGAATCAAACGATCGCGCCACATGACCAACTTCCACCGGATCGCTAGAATCATAAATGGGTGTCCCAATTAAAGCTTCTTCAATGGGACCGCGAATTCCTTCACCATCACGAGGGCCAATATTCCAAGTACCTGGGGCGATGACTTGGTAATTTTTAATCTTACCGCCCTCTACTTCTACCCAGTGAGATAAGGAACCGCGTGCTGCTTCTGTTGCACCCCAACCGCGACCATCTTTTTCTGTGGGTTTAATATACCAGGGGTCGTTTAATTTGAATTCGCGCAAACAGTGTTCGGCTTGGCGATATAACTTGACAAGTTCGTGAAGTCGTGCTAGCTGACGCACATGGATACTAGCGCCACCCATCCGTTTGAATACATCGAGGATAAATCCGTCGTAGTGTTGCCAAGATTCGCCATGTTTACCACCAGCTACTAATTGCCGCGCTAACGGGCCAGTTTCCAAACGTCCGAAGTCTTTGTGAAGGACTGCACTCGACCAAGAGTAGGCGTTATCGAAGTCTTTGGTATTAATTGCAGTGGGTTTAGTGGTGCGATCGCTAGGGTGAAGGTCTGCTGTGCCTTCATCATACCAGGAGTGGGTTGTATTCTCGCGGGTAAATGATTGATCCATTAAGGTGTGAGTGTCTGCGAAGCTGTCGTACACTCCACTTTTCATAATCATCGCCGCATTTCGTCCTTCGATAGTCGGCTTTTGGTATTTATCTTCATGGGCTAAATATCCCCAAGTGACATATTTACCAACACCAGCGCCATATCTATCTAAACCGATGTCTAAACCCATCCGCCAATAAAAACCTAAGTCGGAATCTCGATGATTTCGGTCTTCATCCAACCAGTCCCTGAAGTCGTCATAAGTTTGGATTTGTTCGTAACGTTCTAAAGAACAACCCAACCATACTGGTTCTAACCAATTGGTGCGGAAATATTCCAGAATCGCCCAAGCACGGGTGATGTCTGTTAAAGTAGGGGCGCACATCACACCACCAGGAACCATATAGCTGGAATGGGGCCATTGTCCGCCTAATAGTGCATAAATTTCTACAGGTTTAGCAGAAATTGTTATGCCTAGTTCATAAGATTTGCCTGTGAAAGCAGCAAAACGTCTCACAGCTTCCTCATAATAGCGACTATTGCGGTATTTTTTATTGGTTAAATCAATGGCAAACAAACCATAAAAATAGCGGGGGATACTTTGAATTGTTTCAACAATTTGACCGAGATTTCTCGCCAAAATTGCATTGCGGGGAACTTCTGTTTCCCAAGCTGTATCTAATGCCCAAGATGCACAGGTTAGGTGAGAACCGCCGCAGATTCCGCAAATCCGAGGTGTGACAATTAATCCAGCTTGGGGGTCTTTACCGCGTAGGATAACTTCAAATCCGCGAAATAATTCGGCGTGTGTCCAAGCGTTGACTACACGTCCATGTTCAATATCGACTCGCACATCTAAATCGCCTTCAACTCTACCGACGGGCGATATATCTAATGATTGAATTGTCATTTGTCATTTGTCCTTTGTCATTGGTCATTTGTCATTGGTCATTGGTCATTGGTCATTTGTCATTGGTCATTGGTCATTGGTCATTGGTCATTGGTCATTTGTCATTGGTCATTTGTCATTGGTCATTGGTCATTGGTCATTTGTCATTGGTCATTGGTCATTGGTCATTGGTCATTGGTTTTTCACAAATGACAAAGGACGACTGACTAATGACTAAACTGTAAAAAAGTCTTCTTCTGCCCAAGGTGGTGCTGCATCTTTGGCGACCATTGTGAGTAAGGCGTATTCTTTTTTGTTCACTCCTGGCGGTAATTCTTTGGGAACTCCCATCACTGTTTGGGTTTTAAATACAGTTCCTGGTTTGAGGTCAAAGAAGGGAAATTCTGGTTCTGTGCAACCTAAACAAGGCATTCCAGCACGAGTTTTGGAAGAGACGCGGTTCCATAAGATGCGGTTGCAGGAGGAATGAGTCATGGGGCCGCGACAACCCAAGTCATAGAATAGGCAGCCTTTACGCTGACCAAATTCGGCAGTTGAGGCTTTGTAGGCAAAGTGGACGTTGCGGGTACAACCTGTTTGGGTATAGCTGTTAAAAAAGGTTTGGGGACGATTTAGTTCATCCAAAGCAATGTCTGCTATGCGTCCAGTAGCGATCGCAACTAATATCTGCGTAATCCAGTCGGGATGGGCGGGACATCCGGGAATATTAATTACAGGTAATCCAGCTTGTGATACGAAATCTTTCCCTAAAAAACCGCCTTCTTGACGCTTGAGATATTGCAAGCCTTCCGACTCGCTGGGATTGGGTGACATGGCAGGAATTCCTCCCCATGTGGCACAATCTCCTACAGCGACGATAAATTGAGCAACTTTGGCGAGGTCTAATAACCAATCTTTCATGGCGCGATCGGCAAACCGATTCCATTCGCCAGTGCCATTGGGGGCGTTAACAACACTGCCTTCAAATACCAAGATATCTAGGGGAATTGCGCCAGAAATGCAATCTTGCAGCAGTGTTTTCAAGTTCTCGCCTAGTTCCATTCCCAAAGATGGATGCCAAAGTACCTTGATGCCAAAGTCAGCAATTAAATCGCAGACTGTCGGTTCTTCAGCGTTGAGAAATGACATAGTGTTGCCCGAACAAGCACCACCTTGTAGCCATAGTACATTAGTCATCGGCTATGTGTTTTTCTATTGTTTCCCATGCATGATGTAGGTGATAATACTTGTAAAGTCTCACCTGTTTATCAATATTTATTTTTCAATTTTAAGATATTTTTTTATTGAATTCTATTTCATTAAAAAAGAATTAATCATTAACAATAGCTAAAGTTTTTACGAGATTGTTTTAAATTATTATGTTTGTTATATTCGTAACAGATTTAACAAATAAAATACAGTAAAAACAGAATTATTGTTTTTTAGTTACTGACGTTAAATAATCTCGTTTACTGAATTCATTACTGTTAAAACTCTGTAATAATTACTGCTATTTGTTAATTTGTACAAAAGTATGAGTATTTTAAGCAGTCATATTTTAATGTGATAACCAAGTAAAATTCAGCAAAATATTGGGGTACAAGACTTTGCACCCCGTCAGCTATATATCAGTTGTTTTAAGATTTTGGTTGTGCAGCTTGCCTAACAAGTTGTTCGTCCAAACCTAACGCTTGAGCTATCTGCTCAATACTGAAACCAAACGCTAATAAGTGGGGTATCACTTCTAACTTAACTTCTTGTTTAGCTTCCTGTTTAGCTTCTTCAAAAACTTCTCGCTTACCTTCTTTTTTACCTTCTTCAAAAACATCTTGGAAAAATCTAGTTTGCCTCAAGTCATTTAATTCAAACATTTTTCCGATCTCCTCCTGGCTTAATCGCGGCAACTTGTAGATTAATATCGTCTCTATTAAACGCACTGTTAAACCTTCGTGCACCCTATTGTTTTAGGATTTTGGTTGTACAGCTTGCCTAACAACTTGTTCGTCCAAACCTAACGCTTGAGCTATCTGCTCAATACTCAACCCCAGCGCTAATAACTGGGGTATCGTTTCTAACTTACCTTGTTGTTTGCCTTTTGCAAAAACATCTTGGTAAAATCTAGTTTGCTTTAACTCATTCAATCCAAACATTTTTCCGATCTCCTCCTGTTCTAGGATTTCGGTTGTGCAGCTTGCCTAACAAGTTGTTCATCCAAACCTAACACTTGAGCTATCTGCTGAATACTTAAACCAAACCCTAATAACTGGGGTATAGTTTCTAACTTAGCTTCTAACTTACCTTCTTGCCTACCTTCTTGTCTACCTTCTTGTCTACCTTCTTGTTTACCTTCTTGCCTACCTTCTGCAAAAACATCTTGGTAAAATCTAGTTTGCTTTAACTCATTTAATCCAAACATTTTTCCGATCTCCTCTTGGCTCAATCGCGGCAACTTATAGATTAATATCGTCTCTATCAATTGTATAATTTCCCTAATAGTAGCGACATCTAAAATTTGCTGTCGGGCGCTGTTGACTATTTCGATAGCTCTTGTTGTCGCGGTTGATTCGGGTTCAATGATAAGTTTAACTGTCTTTATGCCGATTGATGATGCCTCAATTGAGCTTAATTCGTCAAGATAGACGCGAGTTACTCGTTGTGAGTTGAGTAATTCTGTATATCTCTCGGTATCTCCAGTATCAACGCTGCGGTTGGGGAAGATGACAACACCACGCCAATTGTTGGTTAATTCGGTTTTGTCAAGATAGTTAAAGATTTCAGTAAATAAACGTGAGTAGAACTTTTTGTCTGGTTGAAATTGCACTTCGGCAAAATAAATGGGTAGTTCTGCTGCATTTGGGAGGAAAACGCCATCGATTCTAAACGCCAGTTGTTTGACTTCGACTGAAGAAAATTGGTAAACACTAGCTAGTTGGGGCGGTTGGTTAATCAACTCAAAGAAAGTAGTGGGAATACTCTGAAAAATCCGATAGAAGATACTGTCTGTTTTCAAGGGAGCTTGTTTTACAGTTGATGAACATATTTTACACTTCAACGATCCCGTGGCGAATCTTTGGAGTATACAAAAATTAGCTGATAAGATAGTGCATATATGGTATGTCAACAATTCAATAAATAATATTTGAATTGTGTCGAGTGATGATACAAAAAGTATTTTAAAAATATTAGGTGTTTAAAGCTGACATTAATATTGGCAATTACCCCCTAGAATTTTATAAATAGGGTGTTTTATATTTTAGGGATTGGGGACTAGGGATTGGGGACTAGGGATTGGGTACTGGGAAAACTCTTCCTTAACCCCCAGTTACTAATCCTAGTCTCAGACAAAAAAGGGGAATTCCGCCTAAAGGACTCGAAGCCTGCGTAAATCAGTATGGCCCGTGATGAAATGCGATCGCGTGTTTCGATCGTTCATGGGTGTTAACAGACTCAATTCCCAATTGGCTAGAGTACGGCAGAGTTATGACCCCCAGCATTACAGATTCGGCGGTGAAGGCTGCGTTAGCAGCTGTTGCATCGGAGTCAGCCTCAGCAGAGGAAAAAATCCAAATGCTGATTGAGATCGCACAGGGTTTTCAAAAAAAGCCCAAAACAGCCCAAGACTTGCGGAATGCAGTTGGGTTATATTACCGAGCATATCAAATGTGTGGTGAAGAATACCCCCTACTAAAAGCCAGGGCGCAAGTGGGGATGGCAGGGACGTTACAGGCAATACCGGATGCTGATTACCAACTGTTGATGCAAGCGAAAGTCGGTTATGAAGAGGCGTTACCGATTTTACAGCAATTGGCTTTGCCAGAGGAAGTAGCAGAGACACAGATGAATTTTGGGCTGGTGTTGCAGTCACTTGTGCCATTTAATTTGGCGCGGATAACTGACAGCATTCAGGCTTATCATGAGGCTTTGCGGGTGTTTACTTGGGAAGATTATCCCCAGGAATACGCGATTTTATATAACAATATTGCGATCGCTTACCTTTCTATGCCCCTAGCATCAGAACGGGAATACTTGCGTCAAGGGTTAGCTGTGCAATCATTTGAGGTAGCACTAAAGCATATTAATTTGATTGATCATCCTAGAGAATATGCGATGTTGCAAAACAACTTAGGTAACGCTTTGCAATATTTAGTGAGTTCCCATCCTGTGGAGAATAATTTAAGAGCGATCGCAGCTTATGACGAAGCGCTAAAAGTGCGTAACGCCAAAGATACACCTGTAGAATACGCTAACACAATTTCTAACAAAAGCAACGCCCTATTCAACTTACCAGACAACCAGGAAAAACCAGAAGCTGGTAATCCTCAAAATCTTTTACAAGCGCGTATCTACTATCAAGAGGCTTTAGAAATCTTTACCAAATACCAACAAATTGGACAAGCAGAGGTAGTAGCCCAAGCGCTACAAGATGTAGAAGCAGAAATGAAGGGTTAGGAGTTATGAGTTATGAATCTAATTTGCTTCCTAATTCTTCACTTTTTACTTTAACAATCAGGACAAAACAGCATGAGAGATATTTTTACCTACTCAAACCTGATAAATTTTATCACGAGTTTAGCAGATGGTGACTTGAACATAGCAACAGAATTTGTGTGGTTAATCATTGCCACAGCCTTCTCTATGATCGGCGGTGCAATTGGCGGAATGCTGTTAGCTGGTAAAGATATAGGCTATCAGTTTTCAGCAATGCTTGGTGCATTATTTGCCCCTGCGGGTGTAATTCCCGCCATCCTCTTGGGGCTTGCTGCCTTAAATTTATTGACAAATTATTAGGAGACAACATGTTAGAGATAGGATGGTTTTCAGCCAAGTTATTTTTTAAAGGAAAGTTACTACGCGACCCAGTGTATTTTGTCAAGCAAACTACTATTGGTATTGCTATAGGTTTCTTACTGCTAGTGTTACTCGCACAAGCCCCAATTCCCCTCTACTTACCAATAATATTATCTAGCTTAGTGACAGGCATGATTATGCCATTTCTCCTCAAGGACTTTAAAATGAAGTGATTTGTCATTAGTCATTAGTCATTAGTCATTAGTCATTAGTCATTTGTCATTAGTCATTTGTTAGTTGTTAGTTGTTTCCTAATACCCATGTTCAATCTTGGATTATTTAATCCAAAATCCAAAATCTAAAATCTAAAATTCTTCTACTCCATGCCAAACCTTGAAGAATTAGTTCAGGAAATTAACCGTTTTGAGGCGATTATATCCGAGTGGGATGAAAGCCAACGGTGTGTAGCAGTTGGTCTTAAAAGAGCAATTGAGGCTTTGCATAAAGCTGCTTTGACTAATTTGATTAAAAGCCTCAAGCAAGAATCAATGTCAGCTTTACGTCATGCTGTTTCTGATGAAGTAGTATACGCAGTGCTGCTTTATCACGAACTAGTAAAACCACCAAAACCACCATTAGCACAGCGAATTCAAACAGCCCTTGAAGAAGTTCGCCCAGGTTTAAAAAGCCATAATGGGGATGTAGAACTAGTGGCAATTAAGCCTCCAGATACGGTAGAAGTCAGATTAATAGGAACTTGCAGCAATTGTCTGGCTTCTACTTTGACTTTATCTCAGGGAGTAGAACAGGCAATCAAAAACCATTGTCCCGAAATTACCAAAGTAGTTGCGGTCAATAACCCTATAGGTAACAACACAACTTCTGGTTTAATCAGTCCATTTTCTTCAAAAATAACTTCTACTTGGATTAAAGTGGCGACTATTGAGCAAGTTCCTGAATTTAGTGTATTGGCAGTACAACTTGCTGGTAGTTCATTAATTTTACATCGTCAAGGTATTATAGTAATATGTTACCGTAATGCTTGCACTCATCTAGGATCTGCCCTAGATCGGGGTAAAGTTGAAAATGGTATTATTACCTGCCCTTCCCACGGATTTCAGTACAAGTTAGAGACAGGTGAATGTTTAACAGCACCTGATGTTTCACTTCAGTCGTATCCAGTAAAAATTAAAGACGATAAGGTTTTTGTGAAACTGCAACAATTATGATGCGAAGGTAACATTTGGGTAAATATACTTGGTAATTAGGAAATCACAGCTATTTTGCTTTTTCATATCAGTAGTTCGCACATTCACTTTAGCCTTGTGTGTAAGCAAAAGCTCTAAATGCTTTGTCAATATCTTATAATCTTTTCTGATTTGTGTAATTTAGTTGTTCATTTTAGGGTTTTGAGAAAGCAAAATGAACTTTGACTTACTCAAAATAAGCTTTGACTTACTCATTTTGGTGTTTTCCGCAAGCAAAACTAACTTTGACTTACTCAAAATAAGCTTTGACTT
>NZ_JBALDJ010000042.1:0-8527 GCF_036917415.1 Nostoc sp.
CAACAGCGCTCAAGCGCCAACGTATGGGATCGATTCTGCGAATGGATCACCAGCACCAATAACCGGATCTACATCGGTTGGTTCGGCGTAGTAATGATCCCTACCCTGCTAGCCGCCACCGCTTGCTTCGTAATCGCCTTCATCGCTGCACCTCCAGTAGACATCGATGGTATCCGCGAACCAGTAGCAGGTTCCTTGATTTACGGAAACAACATCATCTCTGGTGCAGTAGTACCTTCCTCCAACGCCATCGGTTTGCACTTCTACCCAATTTGGGAAGCAGCATCTCTTGATGAGTGGTTGTACAACGGCGGTCCTTACCAACTGGTAATCTTCCACTTCCTGATTGGCGTATTCTGCTACATGGGTCGTGAATGGGAACTATCCTACCGCTTAGGAATGCGCCCTTGGATTGCGATCGCATACTCAGCACCAGTAGCAGCAGCAAGTGCAGTATTCTTGGTATACCCCATCGGACAAGGTTCATTCTCTGATGGTATGCCTTTGGGAATAAGCGGAACATTCAACTTCATGATTGTGTTCCAAGCAGAACACAACATCTTGATGCACCCCTTCCACCAATTAGGTGTAGCAGGTGTATTTGGCGGAAGTTTGTTCAGTGCAATGCACGGATCACTAGTAACTTCTTCTTTGGTTCGTGAAACCACCGAAACCGAGTCCCTTAACTACGGTTACAAATTCGGTCAAGAAGAAGAAACCTACAACATCGTTGCAGCCCACGGCTACTTCGGTCGTCTAATCTTCCAATACGCTTCTTTCAACAACAGCCGTTCATTGCACTTCTTCTTAGCAGCATGGCCTGTAATCGGTATCTGGTTCACCGCCTTGGGTGTCAGCACAATGGCGTTCAACTTGAACGGTTTCAACTTCAACCAATCAATCATTGATTCTGAAGGTCGTGTCATCAGCACCTGGGCAGATGTAATCAACCGCGCTAACCTGGGTATGGAAGTAATGCACGAGCGTAACGCTCACAACTTCCCTCTAGATTTGGCGGCTGGTGATGTTGCTCCTGTAGCTCTTACCGCTCCTGCTATCAACGGTTAATTCTGAAGTTTCGCTAAATCAAAAAACGCTCTCCGCAAAAGGAGAGCGTTTTTTGTTTAAATGTGTAGAATTCGCTATCCTTTTGTTAAAAAGCATACTTCCACTTCATATAAATCAGCGCAGAAATCTGCTTGATTTCTCATCTTTTACATTTTTTGCATTGGTTCTTCTCAACTCAGCTTCCCTGAGTCATTTTGTGCTTCTTAGTATAAAGTACAGATATAAGGATGTGAGGAGCAATCATGGGGCAGACACAGGAGCTAGGACAGATTATCATCCTGAATGGTGTTCCGCGATCGGGGAAGTCAAGCATTGTCGCAGTGATTCAGGAGACATTTGATGGTCTATGGATGAATTTGGGTGTTGATAGGTTTATGCAAATGACTCCCGCACGATACCTGCCTGGGATCGGTCTGCGGCCAGGGGGAGAACGCCAGGACATCGAACCCCTTGTTCCCATTCTTTACAGCGCCATGTATGAGTCTATCGCTGCCCACAGCTGCTTGGGTCTAAATGTAGTGGTTGATGTCGGACACCATGACGCCTACGCAATGAAGCGGGGCATTCTGGCTGATAGTGCCCGACGTTTGAAAGGATTACCAGTCTTGTTTGTAGGCGTTCACTGCCCCATCGAGATTGTTATGGAACGACGACAAAACATGGGGTGGAACGTGGGAAGTACAGCCGACTCCCCCATACCACATCCAGTTCAGTTATGGCAACGTGAAGTTCACATCCCTGGCATCTATGACCTTGAAGTTGATACCTCTTTATTAAGCCCAGGTGCGTGTGCCGAGATGATACGCCAGCACCTCGCAGATAGTCCAACACCGTCGGCATTCCAACGACTCGCTGCACACTATACTTAAGCTGTAGTTATGAATGTGTTCACTATATTTGATATGAATTTGTAAAGTGGGTGATTCTATAAGTTGAAAGTTGAAAGGGAAATTCAATCCCTTTTCACTAATTCTCCAAAAAGTTTACTTAACTCGACAGAATTTGCGATCGCTATCATTCTGAGGATATTGCCAAGAATAGGCAAAGTGGCTAACTCCCTTCAGTTGAGGGGCAAATTGTCGAAGTGCCTGCATTTGCACTTCTAGGGATGGACGATTACTAACAGATTTTCCCCACTGACCAGCTAAAGCCGGGATTATCTGCGTACCCGGTTTTGCCATACTCAAAACCCGTTGCACTTGCGACACGATACAACTAACATTACCGCAATTCCCATAAGCCATAGGATGCCACTCTAATGTATTGGGAAACCGATCCCAAGGTTGCAAACGGGAATCATACCCTTGTCCGACAGTTTGGTTGCCATCAGGAAAAAACACGACTCCCGTAGAAATACCTTGCTGCTTTGCTGGGTAACTAGCGATGGTGACAAAATCTAGAATTCCTTGCATGGCGTGGGCAACTGCTAGCTGCCACAACTCCCATTGTAAAACTGGTTGTCTATCGGTTGCAGACAGGATTGACTTTTGCGCTAGTGGGAGAGTGCGTCCTTGCCAGAGGGGTTCCCCTTCCTGGGGATAAAGTTTATCAACTTCCGCTACATCTCCGACGCTGACGAATCCCCTACTCAAAAAGCGGCGAATCAAGTCCAGCCCTTTGTAATTCTGTGCCCGTTTAAATAAAGCTTCTTGGGTTGCAGGAGTAAATAGCCATAAATCTGAAACTTTGGTGGCGATAGAATCACTTCCAGCTTGGCGAGGATAGCGCACGTAATCCAATAGCAAGCCATCTGGGCGACGGCGCAAAACTTGTTGTACTAATTGGTAATAATCGCGTTTTGCTTGCAGGTTGTAGGGATCGATAAATAATTGAGAGCCATTATCTACCACATATAGGCTGGTTTGACCTTTGCCATTACGAGCGATCGCACTTTCTCTATCTGGACGCTGGGCGTAAGTATAGCCGAAATTTGTGGTAAACATCCAGGCATAGACCTTCAAACCACGTTGCCGACCTTTTTTAATTGCCGTAGCGAGTATATCGATATTTTCTGCCCCTGGAGTGCGAATCACAGCAGGCCAAACCGTCGGGTTAGCTTTTGCTGGTAAAAGTACCTGCCCATCGTAAAATACTTCTATATAAACTTGGTTATAGCCACGATTAACAATCCGATCCATAATCTGATCGATTATTCCTGGCTGAATGTCGCAGGGATACAAGCGTAACCAAATGGCTTGGGTTTGCGGCCAAGTCCGAGAGCGACATTCCTTTAATTTCTGTGCTTGTTCTTGTATTATGCTTTGGTAGCGCGTTTGAGCATCTTGTTTGCCTTTGAGGGCTGACAAACGTAAGTTTTCTTTTTGTTCGACCGCCGCTGATGATAACTGACAATACTCAGTTACTTGCGCCCTTGCTGGTTCGCTTCCCAAGTTTGGGAGCAACAAACTACTAGTAAAAACAACAGCGAATAAGCGCCGCCAAAATAATATCGATCTTGCAACGTTCAAAGGACAGTTAGACATACCCACCAGTAGATGAACAAATTCAAAAAAGTTTCAGACAGGGATTTAAACTCCGACTGTAGCTTGCTTCCCGCAGGGGTAACTGAGCAAAGCCGGAGTGGCTCTGACTCTGAGCTACGTGTTAACGTTCGGTCTTAAAGCCTTTAATTTGCGATAATAATCGATCCCAACTCAAATAATTGTGGACAACGTGTATCGAATTATATAGTTAAACACTAAGGGTTTTAAAACCTATTTTTTCAAGACTCCGAAAGGTCTATTTCTGTTGCCGTATTTTTGTATAGCGGTTCCCAGTGTATGAAGTAGATATTAAAACTTCACCTCTAATGCTAATGCGTCAGCTGCATTAAAAACGCTACGCGAATGTGTCCTTCTTTGCAAAACAGTGCGTGATAGCAGTAGCTTGCACTAAGAGGGTGTTTGAAAAGTTTTGAGTAGTCAAATTTTATGCTAATCGCCTCACCACGATCCGGATCGTGGCAAAGTAAATAAACGTCTCCGATGTTTGGGGCAATAACTCATAATCTCTGACCAATCGCCGACACCCGATTAGCCAACCAAAAGTATGCTCAACCACGAAGGCGTTTTTTGAGCAATACAAAGCATGAGAGTTTCTTGCGGTCGCAGAACCACCAGCACAATCCGCGGGTCAGATTGCTAGGGTATGTTTTACTCATGTTGCTCTCTCAGTGCTGTCTACTATCTATTCACAGCTTATACTGAGAGAGCTTTTTTACCATCCTTCCGACTTTTGAAACAACCTCTAAGCCTCTCTGCATCTATGTTGTAATCAAATTGACCTTGACAAAGAGTTAAGCCTTAACCCAAGCGTATTGGCTTTTAGCTAGGAGAGTGTCAATCAGGTTAGTTGAAAATTTCAAACTCAGGATTATATGAAATTGACAAACAAAATAGTCAGGTGTCAAAACTTTTGATTCCTGACTATTGATGATGGAGTAAGCAATAGTTAATAGCTAACCGCCACGTTTCAACGCCGTCTCTACCTGCTGCAACTCTTTCTCTAGACGATTTTTGAGTTTTTCGGGTACGGGACGATTTGGGTAAGAACTGTAGTGGCCAGCTAAGGAATTGAGGGCTGTTCGTATGGTTGTAAACGAGCCAAGACCAGAAACAGAGTTAACTCGCTGGTAGCGAGCTGAAAAGTCATTAATTTTTTGACGCGCTTCTGCTTGAATTGCTGCTTTGTCTGGTGAATCTTGTGAAAGATCCAGAGCTTGTCTCATAATATTGACCACAGCTAAGGTGTCTTGACGATAATCCCCAGTCAAACTATCTGGACTGCCAGAACAACCCATTAAGCCGATAGCTACAACCAAAACCAGCGCAAGCAAACGCGACCAATAGCGCTTCATATGCATTAAGTAAAAGAATACGTAAATCAACGTCCATCCTATCTTGGATTGGTAACTTGGGGATCAATTGAATGTGGGGTGGGAAGTGGGGAGTGAGGAGAAACGCGATTAATCGCGTCTGTACTAGGGAGTTAACAGGTTGAACATGGGGGGTTTTCTGATGACGATACCCATGTTGGATTGATTGCTGCTAGCGGGATTTTAGCTTCTGGACTCAAAGGTACAATCCAAACACAGGCGGTAAAAACAACTCAAGTAGCTGTTACGGCTATGCGTTGGGGTTAAATCCTGATTTATTACAGGGTGCGGTGAAGGAAGGTACTAAAAAATTACCAGGGTTAGGAATTTCTAATACTCATACAGTACCAGAGCCAAATACAAGTCTTGGCTTATTATCTTTTATGGGCTTGATGTTAACTGTTTTTCTATGGAGACAACGCAAGCAAATCAGTTAAGCGTTGAAGATTAGCTTTTTTAAGCTGACTCGTAAAATTTGTTTTTTCTATTTGATCGCTCTGTGCCTTTGTGGTTGAAAATCAATTTATTTAACCACAGAGGCACAGAGAACACAGAGTAAGGACATTGAGGGGAATTTTTTTCCTAACTCCTAATTTTATGATAAAGAGTATCTCGTTGTTGGTAAGGTCTTGCTAAAGAAGCGATCGCAGTTTGTAAGGTTTCCACTTCCATACACGTACCACCCAAAGCACCTGCCATTGTGGTAATATGCTCCTCCATCAAAGTGCCGCCGATATCGTTGCAACCCCAAGTTAAGGCTTCTGTCGCACCTGCAAGCCCCAGTTTTACCCAACTCTGCTGATGGTTGGGAATCCAATTACCTAAGTAAATCCGCGCTACAGCCCCTAATAGCAGTGCATCGGTTAAAACTGGTTGATCGCGTCCAACACGGCGACGTAAAGATTTGGGTGCTTCTTGGCCAACAAAGGGTAATAAAATAAACTCTGTGATCCTTGCTGGATATCCCTGATTAATGGCGGTTTTTTGGAGCGCTCGCAATTTTTCTAAATGTCCGATTTGCTGTTCGTGGGTTTCAATATGCCCAGATAACATGGTGCTAGTGGTATGCAAACCTAATTTGTGAGCGGTGCTAACAATTTCTAGCCAAGTGGCTGTGTCAATCTTCTCTGGACACAATATCCGCCTTACTTCATCGTCTAATACTTCAGCTGCTGTTCCCGGCATTGAGCCAACACCAGCATCGCGCAAAGCAGTAATCACCTCAGGATATTCCAGTCCGTCAAGTCTGGCGATAAATTGTACTTCTTGGGGAGAGAAAGCGTGAAGGTGTATCTGAGGAAATTCCTGTTTGATGGTTTCTACGACTTTGAGATAATAGGGCAAAGATTTACCATTTATCTGCGCTTGTGGATTTAACCCCCCTTGCATACAGATTTCTGTCGCACCCCGTTGTACTGCATTTGTCGCTTTTTCCAAAATTTGCGCCGAATCTAACCAGTATGCATCGGCATCACTATTATCTCGACGGAAAGCACAAAAACTACAGTGCTGCTCACAAATGTTAGTAAAGTTGATATTACGGTTAATTATGTATGTGACATTATCGCCTGCTTGAGTGTGGCGGAGTGTGTCGGATGTAGTACGTATTGCTGCGATCGCTTCTGGCTCAGTTTGTTGTAACAATACCACTCCCTCTTCGGGAGATAAGTCGTATCCCATCAAAGCACGTTCCAGAATTGTTTCAAATGCAATTTTTGTCAGCATTACTTTCTTAATTTCTCGGTAAATATTAATTTTACGAGCTTGTAAATAATAAAATTCTACTTAATAAATATACTAATTTATCGAAAATCCCAAGCTTGAACATAAGTTTTATCTTTAAAGCTATTACAATCGCTTCCCTTGCCCGATCGCACTACCTTTTTATAGTTCAATATGTTTCAGTTAGCGCCAAAAACCTTAAATGGTGTAGGTTGGGAAGCCACTGCGCCCTTGCGGTTTACCGACTTCAAGCAAGTGGCGTTTGAGAAACGAAATCCAACTTTTCCGGGGCTTTGTTGTATTGCACTTTGCTTAACCCAACCTACAATTTTTCACAAAGCCAAGCGGATTTTTTTCTAGTTTATACAACCTATTAAAAAAAAATAGTGTGGTTTTACCACAACTATTTTGATTGATTAATCTACATCTTTGTATTAGCAGGAATCTTTAGTAAAACTCTGATATTACTAATTTGTCCTTGGTTGTAGTTTTCGTCGATGTTGTATTAGCAATCCAATCGCCATGCCAATACCGACAAAGGCTGTAAAGTAAAATAAACCAATCAATCGAATGTAAATTGGTGGTGCGATCGCTTCAACTTCAACTTCTTGCGCTACCTTCACTGGTGTAAATTGACGGCTAGATCCTGGTAGAGGAGTTGCTTCCACCTCGATTTTGTGGGGTGAACCATCAAAAAACTGTTCAAGCCATGTTAACTTACCTTGTTCGTCAGGAATACCTTTGTAGTCAAAAACTGTTAAATTATGTTCTGTGGCGATCGCTTTTACCTGCAATGCTACATTTGCGGGCTGTCCGGTTGCAGCATCTTTCACCTGTAACGCTAAATTCGCAAGTTTTCCGACAGTTGCATTTTTATCTCCCTCAAGGTTAATTTCTAATCCCTGAGATTTTTGAGATGATGGTGCTATCGTTTCAGTACTACTTGAGTGGTGTTCGCTGCCATGAGCTTCTGCAACTTCTGCACTAATGTTGATAACTAATAGGGTTATTATAGCGACTACTGTTAATGCACTTAATAAAAGGCGGACTGACTGTGGTGCAATTTCTCCTTGTTGTAGTTCTTCTTGTCCGCCAATAATCCAACCACCTAACAATCCAAGCGATAGTAAGATAGCTGCGATCGCAACAAAATATTTATATTTGATTGGATTTTCGCGGATATTCAGACTTAAGGTTTGTTCATAAGCAGCAAAAGTATTTGCTACCAAAGGTGACACTTTAACTAGCAGTTGGTAATTACCACGGATAGGTAACATCTGCTGTATTTCTAGCTTACCATCAGGTGCAGTGGCACTCATTTGCAACAATTTTGTTCCCTCGACAATGGGAAAATCTGTTGTTAACCAAGGATTACGCGGCGGCGTCAAAATTTGTAAATTAATTTTGGCATTTGCTAAAGATTTACCCGCAGCATCAACAGCTTGTAAAGTTAAAGTAACAGGAGATTGTGGTTTTTCTGCTTCTGCTTCAAAAGGAAGAATACGTTCTAAAGGTGGGTTGGTGGAAAGTAGAACTCTGGGTGTAGGAACTTGGGAATTTCCTACAAAAGAATAAAGAATTGATAAAACAATGCAAACAGCACTGATAACTCCAAAAAGTCGATATTTTTTCATAAAAACTTCCGGTAAATGTGAAACTCGTGTCATTTCTGCAACTGAAACTTTCATAGCAGTGGATGAAAGTTACTCCAGATTATTATTAAGTAAAAGAATTGCAATCAAAGAAGTAGTCATAATTCAGACATCATCAATTAAGTCAAGGTGATGTAGAGATGCTTTATTTATCATCTCTACAAAACCTAAAATTTATTTCCCAACAAAAACCCTGGCGCGAAATCTGCGC
>NZ_JBALDJ010000043.1:0-1836 GCF_036917415.1 Nostoc sp.
CGCTCTACACAAATCCCTACCAATACCTCTGGTTTTACCCCCAGTTGTTGCAGGTAATGCGCCAATTGATTTGCTCTAGTATTGAGTTCCCAATAAGTCAACTGTTCATCTTCAAACACCACTGCTACAGCATCAGGTGTGTGTTCTACTTGCGCCTCGAACAACTGATGAATGCATTGTTGTTGAGGATATTCAACTGCTGTATCATTCCACTGTTGGAGTAATTGGTGTTTCTCAATTTCTGTTAGCAGTGGTAACTCTGACAAACACTGCTGTGGATTTGTGACAATTCCTTCGAGCAATGTTTGCAAATGAGCCGCCATTCTTTGGATGAAAGTTTCCGCAAATAAATCAATATTGTATTCTAGACTTGCAACTAATCCTGACTCGGTTTCACTCATGTAAAGAGTTAAATCAAACTTGGCACTATAACTATCACTTTCCACAGGAGTCAAAGTCAAACCAGGCAACTCCAAGGCAGACATTGGTGCATTCTGAAGCACAAACATCACTTGAAATAGTGGTGTATGGCTTAAAGAACGCTGTGGTTGCAGTTGTTCAACTAACAACTCAAACGGTAAATCTTGATGAGTGTATGCTCCCAATGCGACTTCCCGCACTCGTTTGAGTAGCTCCTCAAAGCTAGGATTACCTGCCAAGTTAGTTCTCAACACCAAAGTATTCACAAAAAATCCAATTAACCCTTCTATCTCGGCTCGATTCCGGTTAGCAATCGGTGAACCAACTACAATATCTTCTTGCCCTGTGTAACGCCATAGCAGTGTTTGGAAAGCTGCTAACAGGGTCATAAATAAAGTACTCCCCTGCTGCTGACTTAATTTATTCAGAGCTACAGAGAGTTCATCTGAGAAATTAAATGAGTAAGTTGCACCTCGGAATGTCTGAATTGCTGCTCTGGGATAATCAGTGGGTAACTCTAATACTTTGGGTGCATCTTTTAACTGCTTGAGCCAATAAGATAGTTGAGTTTCCAGTACTTCTGCTTGCAGCCATTGTCGTTGCCAAGCTGCGAAATCTACGTACTGTATTGGTAGTTCAGGTAATGGTGAGGGTTGTTCATTACAGAAGGCTGGATAAAGTGTTGCCAACTCTTGCACTAGTACGCCGATTGACCAGCCATCAGAAGCAATGTGGTGCATCGTCAGTAGTACAATGTGTTCTTCTGCATCCAGATGTAAGAGTTTGACTCTCAGTAGATAATCCTTGCTGATGTCAAAGGGTTGTTGTGCGAATTGTCCAGCCTGTTGCCTGATTTCAACTTCTTGTTGAGCTAAAGGGAGTTCGCTAATATCGATTGTTGCTAATCTTAAAGGCTTTGTTTGCCCTGTCACAGCTACTGCTTGCCCTTCAACTGTCTGGAAGTTGGTTCTCAATACTTCGTGGCGGCGCAGAATTTCGTTGAAAGTTTGTTGCAGTGCCTTGAGATTTAATTCTCCTTTCAAGCGAACAGCCGTAGGTATGTTGTAAAAGGGACTGTCTGGCTCTAATTGAGCTAGGAACCATAACCTCTGTTGAGCAAATGATAGCGGTAATTGTAGCGATCGCTCAATTGGCTCAATCTTTGTTGTTTCAATTCCTAAGCCTGCTTTGTTGGCTGTTTCAATTTCTTTGGCTAACAGGGCGATTGTTGGTTTTTCAAATAAATCACGTAAAGGCAGTTCTAGTTGAAATACTTGCCGAATTTGGGACATCACGCGAGTAGCGATTAAGGAATGCCCTCCCAAAGTAAAGAAATTATTATTAATACCTACTTTTTCAATTCCTAGTATTTCTGCCCAAATTCCTGCTAACAAATTCTCGATTGGTGTGCTTGGC
>NZ_JBALDJ010000044.1:0-179262 GCF_036917415.1 Nostoc sp.
CAGTATATGGTTTCTGTTTTGGCGGCGGCTCTCCCTAACTCAACTCTCTCATAGAATCCATTTGTCAATAGGGTTTGAGACGCGCTAACCCTGCGAATAATATACTTTCCTTAAAAACTCCAGGTTTGAAAATGGACGAGGTTTAACCTAACTAAGGAAGCTGGTATCTGAGTTTGTCTAATATTTATTTATACCTGTTAGAAAGCATCTCAACAATATTTAAATAAATATTAATTTTTTGTTGCAATGTAACCTATTTAGGCAGCAGTCAAACTTATCTAAATTAGTCCTGAAAGCCAAGTTATTTCTTTAACCATAATTAATGATGTTTTTGCGATTTCCCAGGCGTTTCTTTCTGTTTAATCTGCTAGGTTTGACATTTGCTGCCTGCCAACCACGAAAGGAGTTTGAGGGCACCTTAACTATTGGTGCGATCAACTATGGTGGAGGCGAACAGATTATTAATCAATATGCTAAATTTAATAGTTACTTAGGCGAAAAAACGAACTCATATATTCAGCTAGAGCCTGTTTTTAATGAAAATAGAGCGGTTGAGCGTCTTGAGGCTCGTGCTTGGTCATTAGTATTTGCTCCACCTGGTTTAGCGGCTATTGCGATCGCACGCTACCAATATGTTCCCCTATTTCCTTTAATAGGTATTAGTAATTTGCGTTCCATCTTTGTTGTTCGCAAAGATAATCCGATAACCGACTTGAAACAGCTACAAGGTAAAACAGTGGCTTTAGGACAGCTAGGTTCAGCAACAGGATATTATTTTCCTCTTTACAATCTTTTTGGTACAACACTAGCTGAAATACTATTTGCACCCACACCCAAAGCCGCACTGGAATTGGTTGCTCAAGAAAAAGCGATCGCCTGTGCCGTATCAGAGGCGGAATTAAGTCTCTACGGTTCACAGTTGGCCCCAACTGAATTTCGCATATTATTTAAAGACCCTCATTATGTACCATTAGGTGTGGTCTTGATTGGGCCGAATGTAGAACGTAACCGTCAAGAGTTTATCCGCAAAGTGATGAGTGATTCACCTTCAGGTTTAGCTCAAGAAGTGGGGTATGTACCCAATGGACAAGTACCAGATTACAAATACATGATTTCTATGGTCGATCGGTTAAGCTCAATTAGTTCCAAGCTGCAAAATAAACCTGTTCGTTTATTCTAAGTTAAAGCAATAACAATACTTTCAGCCTTTGTTTTATCTAAAATGCTCATCTAATGCTCAGATACCCTAATTTCAGTATTTAAGCACATTTAATACGTGTTAAACTATACCTATTAATCCATTCACAAAAAAGACCCTTTAAAGGGTCTTGCAGTACTGATTAAAGAATTAACTTATTTACTCAATAATCCAAGTGCTAACTCTAGATACATTTTTGCTTTATGCAAAGCTAGCAGTTTTTCTTGAGTGTACCTATCTGGGTAATTCATGATTCTCCCTTCCATCGTAATTTTGATGAGCGCTGCTTGCTCATCTGTAGGAGCATTCATCTCATCTATAGCGTTACTCAGTGCTTGCATAAAAGCAAAAGTAGGAGGTTTTAACCCTTTACCTGCCTCAAACTGGGATAACGCCATTTGAGGGAATACTATCAAGGATGTAATCCATGAGGTCTTGTACCCTTTATTCCCAGTAGGTTTGATGCCGTAGCGTAAGCATAGCTCACTGAGTTCTTTGATGGTTTTGATTTCTAACTCGGAATGCGTAAACATAAAATAGAGTTACCTCTTGTAAAAGTGGTATCGGTGAGCTACAAGTTTTCCAGACAATATGCTCACCGATTTTAAACTCTAATCGATTGCTAGCAATCGATTCAATCTATATTTACATCTCTAAACAATGCCTAACCCTAGAGGAACTCCTGAAAATTTAGAACCTGGAAAAAGAAAAGGTGATGAACCATTGACTGAGCAAGTGAATTTGCGTGTCACTAAGACAATGAAAGAAGAATTGTCCACTAAGGACGATCCACCAGAATTTTGTCGCCAAGCTATCCAAGAAAAACTAGATAAGGATAAAAAGAAATAATTCCAAAAAACTCACAAATGTTTTAGGAGTGCTATAGTTTTATTTTTGGTAAGTAAGTATTATCTTGTATTATCTTGCTCAAAAAAATAATTTGAATCGTGCTAGCTGGTTTTTAATCGTCTCTGTCAGGATTTTATTCAGTTCTGTAGTGTCTTGGAATTGCAAAATTTGCTGTGTTGGTAAGTCGAAGGGAAATTCACCTTCAAAATCTGGGCGTTGCATTTGCGTTAGTAGAATCTGCTCAGACCGCTTACTTTGGATGGCATAGCCAATCTCAATACAGACATTCGGACTGGGAATTAATTGGACGGTTTCTTTACCATCAATACTAGCAATAGGTGTGGTGTCAGCTATAAATAACAAACTCTTACGGATTTTCCGCATGATTGTGCGGTTAATTCGGAAAGTAGCACCGCTAGGACGAGAGGATTCTACTAATGTTAGGGGAAGACGCGATCGCAAGTTTAAATTGTCCAAACTTTTTCGCAGTTCTTCTTTGAGAATATTCGTCGCTGCGCCATACTCAGTTTGATAGGATAAAAAAATCGTTGGTTCTAACTGAGCCAACACCGCCTGCTTGGTGAAATAAATTTCATGACTAATTAAGTCAATGTTAGAGACGCAATAGCCACCACTACCTTCAATATAAAATTCAATATTTTCCCCTTCCAAATAACGCCCAAACCAAGTTGATGTCTTAACTTCGTCACTGTCTTCCAAAAAGTCTGCTCGCAATGCTGATTTCAGCAGGCTTTTTTTACTTAAACGAATGTCTGGCGGACGTTTTTCCAGTTCTGGAATCGGCTCATAATCCTGTAGATACCACGCTCTGAGCGCAATTATTGACATAAGGCGCTATTTCAACTGTTTCTCGCTATTCAACTTCGTATAATCTTACACCCAGAGGAGGCCCTATTTTAGACTTCTCTTTAAACACAACAACACCCAAACCTCTACTCGCTGAACTATCCCCTCTCCTTGTGTATCCTAGCCAGGGATGTACTAACTTTCGTTACTTTTGTAAACAAGTAATGAAAATCGGCGACAGTGCCCCCTAATCTTCCATCTTTGAGGAAATAGCAGTTTTCGCGTTGGGTGTTGCTGTATTTTGACGAGACAGATGTAAGTTAAACAGCGTCTTATACCTCTTACTAACATTTCACATGCAGCTGTTATATCTGCCAAGGAAGCTTGTTTTCTAGCTTCAACTATCAGATTATCATTTGTGGATAAGAAGAATTTGTTTTGCAACTAAACTTTACTTTTAAATGATTTTTAATCAAATTCAATATATTGCACACTCTAGATAACTGAGAGATATTTTGTTTAGTCTATTCTTAAGAAAATTATCATCGACCTTTTGGATGAATTTAAAAATTACTGAGTCAATTTTTAAGTTTTGAAACTAACAATTGAGCATTGGTCAATAACCAATAGTGATTCTTCGCCTGCTACGTCTTCATCCTCTACTCACTATTGCTAGTTAACTATTTTAGCTGGAGGCTTGATGGGAATCTCAATCCAAAACTCTGTACCTTTGCCAGGTTCTGAAATACACTCCATTATTCCCCCATGTTTTTCGACAATAATCTGATAGCTGATTGCTAGTCCCAATCCTGTTCCCTTACCTACAGGCTTGGTAGTGTAAAACGGATCAAAAATTCGCTTTTTCACATCTTCATTCATTCCAGGCCCGTTGTCAGTAATCCGAATTAACAGACGAGAGTTGTCCGCTGAGACTTTAGTGGAAATCTGGATAGTTGGAATTGGGCATGAGTTATTCTCTTTGTCACCCTGACTTTGCCACTCGCCACTCCCTACTTCCAGAGCATCTATGGCATTGCTGAAAATATTCATGAAGACTTGATTCATTTGGCCGGCATAACATTCCACCAGTGGGATGTTGCCATAATCTTTTACGATCTCAATGCGTGGAAATTCAGCATTTCCTTTCAGCCGATGTTGTAAAATTAATAAGGTGTTGTCAATGCCTTCATGCAGGTCAACACGCTTATTTTCAGCCTCATCCAAGCGAGAAAAATTGCGTAACGATAGCACTATTGAGCGGATGCGATCGGTTCCTACTTGCATTGAGGTCATGATTTTTGGGAGGTCTTCTACCAAAAATTCAAAATCGATTGCTTTGATCGCGGTGCTAATTTCAGTATGAGGATGAGGATAGTGTAGCTGGTAGAGACGTAAAATTTCTAGCAGTTGTTCGGTGTAATCAGTGGCGTGGCACAGGTTCCCGTAGATAAAGTTAACGGGGTTGTTGATTTCGTGGGCGACACCCGCTACCAATTGTCCTAAGCCGGACATTTTTTCGGTCTGAATCAATCTTGTCTGTGTTTCTTGGAGTTCATGTAGGGTATGCTCTAACTGAGCAGCTTGATTTCTGGCTTCAGTTTCGGCCTCAGAGGTTTGTTCGTAGAGTTGTGCTTGTTGAATAGCGATCGCAGCCTGATCTGCTACCTGCTGCAATAAATCAATTTCTATATCCTGCCAATTTCTAGGAGCCTCACACTCGTGGGCAATTAGTAAGCCCCATAGTTCCATACCCATATTAATTGGAACTATTAAGTTTGCTTGCACTTGCAGACTCTGCAAAAACTCTCGATGACAATCACTTAAAGAAGCCGTTGAAAGGTTGTTAATTGCTCTTACCCTACCCTGACAGTATAGACGGGTATACTCATCAGGAAAGCATTCCGGTGGTGGATTCACTCCCAAAACTGACTGCCAAGTGCCATTAATCTCTTCCACAATCACTAATTTAGTCTTTAGGCATAAAATCAGCACTCGGTCTGAATTTAGCAGGGGACGGACTTCCCGAACGATGGATTGCAGAGTTGCCTGCAAGTCCAATGTGCGGCGAATATGCTCTGTCACTTGCTTGATTACTTTGGTAAACATTAATGATTTTTCGAGTTCAGCAGTTTGCTCTTGCACCCGCAGTTCTAGGTTGCCATTCAGGGATTGTACCTGTTTATACATTTGCTGCTGCTGAATTGCCATTGAGAAATGATCGTATAAGGCTTGCGCCAATAAGAAGTCTTCTAACTTCCACTCAGGTGCTTGCCCCTTTTTCTGCTCTCGCCAAACCTCAAAGGAAAGCTGGGGTAACAGTTGTCGCCGATTTTGTTCGCATCGTCCCGCCCACAAGATTTCTGTTTCAAATTCAGAGCGAAAAATACTTAATACACCGATAAATTTTTCGCGGTAATGTAGGGGAATCACCATGAGTCCGCGAATTTGAGTAGAACGGAATGCTAAAGCCAAAACTCGCAAACATGATTCTTTATAGAGGTCAGTAGTTGCCCAAATATTACCTTGTTGAAACTCAGCCATCCAGTTTTCCCAAATAGGATGCTGTTCGAGAATACTGTTATCTAACTCGTAGGAGAGTGTTGGTTGGTCGCCCCAGGTGTATAGTTCTTGACTCTCTGCAATGTAAAGCCTGCCACCTACTCCACACAAGGCAGTAATAACTTCTTCTAGTGCTGCTTGTAATTGGATTGTCGGCAGTTTATGCAATAGTGTGGTGACTCGATTAATAGTAGCTTCTCGCTTTTGCTTGGCTTGAGCTTCAGTGAGTAGATTACTTTGAGCGATCGCGATCGCTACTTGGTCAGCAACTTGCTGCAATACTTTTAGTTGCCGCTTCAAAATCTTTTGCGGTTCACTGTGGTGAGCTACCAACAATCCCCATAATTTAGGCTTTGCCAATGGTTCTTGTGGGTCGCAATCTAAAATTGGTACTACCAACGAAGACTGCACACCCATTGCTTTTAGGTATTGAATATGGCACTGGTCTACTTGACGATAGTAGATATTAGTTTCTAGACGTTTGCCAGTTTCTTTTGACTGTAGAGGCGATAGCCCAATCTTCTCATTTGCCACATCGACAATCGAACGTTGCCCCGCTAACAAAAACATCTCTCTGGCGGCTTCTGGAATATCATCAGCTGGGAAGCGTTGACCCAATAAGGATGGCAGACGTTGCTCATGAATAGATTCTGCAATGACTTCACCACTACCATCAGCATCAAAGCGATACACTTTCACGCGATCTGCACCCAAAAATAAACGCACTTCGCTAACAGTAGTCGTTAATATCTCTTGAAGGTCGAGCGATCGCCTGATCTGTTTTGTCATCCGGTGCAGTAAACTTTCTCGATCGAAGTTTTGCTGCAACTCGTTTGGTTTGTACCTACGTATCATTGTTTATATATACCATTATAAAAGTATAATTTTTTATATACTTGTCCCTGATAAGAATTGTCAACTCATAATGCTTTGATTTTCATCCTATTTCAATAAATTCTTGCTACTAATGCATTGCTAATGGCATACATATATTACAAATATTTTTGGAAATGGATTCGAGGATGTTTGAAAAGTAACAGATATTTTGCTTGTTCCCTGTAGCCCTTATAAAGTGGATTTAGGGGAAATAGAAAACCGCTGTATCATTAAATACTTACCTAATTTCATCCCAAGTCTAAAGTTAAGAAATTTTTAATCATTGACATTTACTAATTTTATATTCTCAATCATTAAACTATTCCAGTAATTTTACTTAATTTAAATCTGGAATAATTTCTTGAAATTAAAAATATTTTCTTAACATTTTTGCCCATTAATTCAATTAATTCAAACTTCTTCAAAGCAATAACTAAATTATTAGTAATTTTTTAAAATATTTTTTGTTGGGGAATTTTATTATTCCCCGTCTAATTGCTGACTTTATATTGAACGTAACTATTTTGATTAAATTATTCGTAAATTACTGTTAAAGATAGTAAATTACGAATTTCTTCACGCACACTCATGAGAGTTTTACCGAGATGGTTTTGACCGCTTTTATTAGCACCACAGCCCCAAAAAGAATCGGTTGGGGAGTTTTCAACCAAAATCTCATCACCTGTCTTCAGGAGAACTTCTCTAATATCGGCATGAGTGAGAAACTTTTTGAGTACAGCTTCTCGCATAATTTGAGTTTTGACCAAATCCCAGTCTCGTCGGAGTTGGCGAGTACTACATCTTCCCAAAGTGGCAGCTTCTTCTGGGGTGGCGGCAGCATGGATAAGAGGTATAATTGCCGCATCTGTGCTGCCGACAAACTTTTGCGCTTGATAATAATGCTCAACCGTTGGCCAGTAAGCAGCCTCGATGTGGATTCCGTGGAGAGAAAAGTTAGAAAAACAGCCATAAGGCTGCCAAACCTTATAAAAGTAAATGGTCATTTGAAAATTGCTCTTTTATATATCAATTTCACTCTAGCTGAGTAGGTAAAGCCTTAACAAACTCTCTAGACGTAAACTGAAACATATACTGTAAAACTTTAGATATTTGGTGAAATTAAATATGCGTTATCCAGAACCCTTGTAGAGACGTAGCACTACTACGTCTCTACATTTTTTCTACCAAATGTCTCTTGAGTAGAGTAAGTGAAAGGGGTAAGTTCTTTTAGAATGGTATGAGATAGGTTAGTTTTATGTTCGTCGATTAACTAGGGTAGCGCTAGCTTGGTCAACAGGCATTAGCACAACTTCATTAATATTTACATGGGGCGATCGCGTTACACAGAAAAATATTACATCAGCTACATCATCTGCTGTTAGGGGTGTAACTCCCTGGTAGACTTTATTGGCGCGTTCAGTATTTCCGTGAAAGCGCACCTCGCTAAATTCCGTTTCTACCATACCAGGGTCAACGGAGGTTATACGTACTCGCGTACCCAAAAGGTCTTGTTTTAAACCTTCAGAAATTGCTCTGACAGCAGCTTTGGTAGCACAGTAGACATTACCACCGGGATAGGTTTGATGTCCGGCGATGGAACCTAAATTTACCACATGACCGCGATCGCGACTTACCATTCCCGGAACAACATAGCGGGAGACATAAAGTAAACCTTTAACGTTAGTATCAATCATGTCTTCCCAGTCTTGAAAGCTGCCTTCGTGCAACTTGTCTAAACCACGACTTAGACCAGCATTATTAATGAGAATGTCAATGTCAGACCAGGCAGAGGGTAGAGTCGCAATGGCAGATTCAACAGCATTGCGATCGCGTACATCTAGCTGTAATAAATGAATTTCAGTACTAAAATCTTTACTAAGGGTATCTGCTAGCTGCTGCAAACGTTCTAACCTTCGTGCTGCTAACATCAGTTTTGCACCTGCACCAGCAAAGATTTTTGCACAAGCAGTACCGATACCACTACTTGCACCAGTGATCAAAATGATTTGATTTTGTAAGGAAGTCATTAGGATAGTTAGGAGTGAGGAGTTAACAGTTATGAATTATGAATTAGCACAAGTTTCATCGTTCATAATTTATCATCAGTCGGTCTATAACTCCTAACTCCTATAGAGACGCGATTAATCGCGTTTTTACTACTTCTTCACCACTTGCAGGCGCTGAGTTACCATTGTCATTCCATTACCTCGCAGGATGACAGCAGAAACCCATTGGCTACCTGGGGTAGATGGTGCTTGTCCCGTTTTAAACAGTCCGCCAGATGTTAGTAATTCTAAATCCACGGGTGTAGGATTAAGAAATTTATCTGGTTGGATAGATTCTTCTAACGCCGTTCCTAGTAAAAAATCATCCCCAAGTGGCTGTTGAACGATCGCATCAAAACTATATTTCTGACCGACTTGCACTTGCTGGGGTAATTTAATATCAATTTGGGGCGGATTGCTACCAGAAGTTAGCAGGGTGCGTTCTGACAAAATGTCTTGGCGGACTATTTTTCCGCCTTCAATGCGCTGACGCGATTTAATCGTCGCATTGAGAGCTAACTTATTACCGTTACCGGAGGGTAAGCCAGTTATCTTCGTTTCTGTTTCAGCAATAATCCCATTGGCTTCAGGTTTTGAAGATAGCAGTTTCGTACTGTATTGCAATTTCGGATATCGTTGCCAAAGTGAAGTCAAAGACTTTTCTAGGGTTTGGAGGTTTAATCCATCGCCATGAGTGAAATTGGGACTATAGAATTGCAACACCCCTTTGACATCGCCTCGGCTGGCGGCGGTATCAACTTGTGTCAATAGATTTTTCAGATTGGCTGGTGCATTTTGGGGTGTAGTGGCTTGGGATAATTGCTGTGGTGTCGTCGCCTGAGTACGTTGCCAACCACTTGTTAAACCAATGGTCAGCAAGACCGAAACTAGCCAGATATTTGCTGGAAATCTGAGTTGGCGTTTCACTAAGGCGGTAATAATGTTAGTCATTGGTAAGAGTTTACTGATTTGATTAGAGAAAGTAAGCAAATTGTTTTATCTTAGTTAAGCTAGACGCTAAACGGTAGAGGTTTGATGGCAAACGCACCGATACGATTATTAATAGCTGCCAGTGGGACTGGTGGACATTTGTTTCCAGCGATCGCCCTGGCCCAAAAACTTCCAGATTATCAAATAGAATGGCTGGGAGTACCCAATCGGCTAGAAACTCAACTTGTCCCCAAACAGTATCCCTTGAATACTATTGCAGTTGAAGGGTTTCAGCAAGGGTTTGGACTTTCCTCGATTCGCATTTTGGGTAAACTTGCCCTTTCGATTCTAGAAGTCAGACGAATTCTCAAACAGGGAAATTTTCAAGGGGTGTTTACCACAGGGGGTTACATTGCCGGGCCAGCCGTCATTGCGGCGCGTTCTCTCGGTTTACCCGTGATTTTCCACGAATCTAACGCCTTACCTGGTAAAGTTACTCGCTTTTTTGGCCCTTGGTGTAGTGCGGTAGCCTTGGGATTTGAAGTAGCTGCTAAGTATTTGCCCCGTGCCAAAAATGTCTATGTTGGTACTCCCGTAAGAGCGCAATTTCTTGATGGAGCAATTAATGCACCACTGGATTTAGGTATTCCTGATGGTGTTCCTTTAATTGTTGTTTTTGGCGGTAGCCAAGGTGCAATTGCAATCAATAAGTTGGTGCGCGAATCTGCAAAAGCTTGGTTTGATGCTGGTGTTTATGTAGTACACTTAACTGGCGATCGCGATCCGGAAGCAGATAGTCTCAAACATCCACAGTACATAGCCTTACCTTTTTACAACAATATGGCAGCGTTGTTGCAACGAGCAACTCTTGCTATTAGCCGTTCTGGCGCAGGTAGCTTGACAGAATTGGCAGTGTGTGGAACCCCAGCGATTTTGATTCCTTACCCCTTTGCCGCAGAAGACCATCAATCATACAATGCAGACGTATTTACAAAAGCGGGTGCAGCATTAACGTTGAAGCAATCTGAGTTGACGACTGAAGTATTGCAAAGTAATGTGTTGAATTTATTGCAGTCACCTCAAGAGTTAGCAAAAATGGGGGAAAAAGCAAAAGCGATCGCAGCTCCTGATAGTGCCGAAAAATTGGCGCAGTTAGTGCGTGAGGTGATAGAAACTTAAACAATTCAAAATTCATGCATTGAAAATAGTAAGAGACAATAGGAATTTATTTTCCAAGTTATGAATATTTTATTTAAGCAAAAATTTCGTCTCACAATAGGTTGTGCTGGTTTGTTACTTGTCAGTTTAGCCAGTAGCCATATATTTACTCAGCCAAAAATTAAACAGCTAGCCGAACAAGATCGGTCTTTTAATAATCAGCAAGAAAATTTTGTCCCACTTCAATCAGAGATTTCCTTTACTTCAAATCAAGTTCCTGATCCAATTAACTTAAAGTTTCAAAATCATTTTTTAAATCAACAAATATCTGAAGAATTTTTAGGCAAGCAAAACTATTTTTTATCTCAGCATCATCTCTTAGCAGCATCTGCACCCTATTCAGTTGTCGATGAATTCAAAAAATACAAATTTAGTATTAATGGCAGCCAGATTGCTACTTCAGTAAAACTACCAAACAGTAAGGTTAACTTCAATCAAGGAGATTTATTAACCGTTCTCGTTAATACTAGAAAATATTTTCAAGATTATGCTTCAGAAGACCCAGATATTATGCGTACAGGAGTGCTTGCTACTCAAGGAGTTACTGTAGCAGATGTCCTCAAAACTTTGGATTTCATGATTGCTGTTTTGAAAGAGGATATTGCTAATAATCGGGCTACTCGTTTACAAGACTCTAAATTTATTAATACCAATTTTCGAGTTATCAAATGGTCTGCCTACAACCCCAAAACTAAACAGCAAAAACAATTACGAATTACCAAATATGCTGTTTTTACTCACTCTGGTTCCCGCAAGAAAACCTCTACTTTTAATATACCAATTTATAGCTTAAAAGAAAACTCTAATAACGATAAGTTCTACACTCGCTACACAAAGCAAGATGTTTTGTCTGGTATTTATGAACCAGGGGGTAGAGAATTTGGAAAAGTTACCACTCTTGCTTATCTAACCAGAAATGGCTTAGAAGAAGCAATTATGGAAGGAACAATCCTGATTAATTTTACAGATGGTTATAAGGCATTTTTTAATGTAGATAGAAACAATGGAATGGCTTATATCCGTGGATTAAAGGCAACAGCACAAAAGCGTTATTGGTATTTTAGAGAAGTTGATGCTATTAAAGGCTATGGATACAAAATAGATGCAAAAATTTCTATCAAACCTGGAGTGACTTTTGCTGGAGATGTTTTGAATATCGGTTTAGGTAAAGTTATTGTAATTGAGCATAATCAAGGTGGTCGTAAACATCTGCAAATGGGAGTCATCGCAGATACAGGCGGAGCATTTTTACCCAATCTTTATCAGCTCGATTTTTTAGCAGGTATTTTTCAGAATAAAAAAGAATTTGGGCAGAATATCAGCCAATTACCAGACTATGCTACAGCATATTTTTTAGTCAAGAAGTAATGCATTGACCTGATGTCAAAAATCTATGCACGGGTTAACAATTCTAAGTTATGGCCATTAAAGTCATAGAAATAGAAGCCACGACCTTCATTCCAGTGGTTAATTTGTCCTTTATTCTGATGCATGGGGTCGCTAGTGTATTCAATACCTACCTCTTTGACGCGTGCAAAAATTGCATCAAATTCTTCATCACTGACATGGAACGCATAATGATGTGGCTCAAACGCTTCAGCGTCAGCGAAGTCGAGCGTTAATGCATCATTTATATGCACAGCAGCGAAGTGACCAACGGGAAGCTCGACCTCTAAACCAAAAATTTTTGCAAAGAACCGCGCCGATACCTCTTTCTCATGTACGGGCACTATGGTGTGATTTAGAGTAATTGTCATGTCACACCTCCCCTCCTAATTTTGGTAGTAATCCATATCAACTCTCTATTTAGAGTTGATCGCAACAATGTTCCTTTCTATTTTATCTTTTCAGCGCTAACACCAGAGTAAATATATCGAAATTCTGTGTTCGCTGTATTTGGAACAACCGCAAACACTAAAACACAACGCTTCAATAAGCAAACCTAATGACTTACATCAGGTTTACTGAAGTAATAAAACTTGATTAAAAATTGTAAAGCAGTGTAAAGTAGTTTCACAGGCAAAAACAAAACCGCCTGATTCATAAATAACCGCAATCATAAAACAATGACAACAGCCTTACAACGTCGCGAAAGCGCCAACGTATGGGATCGATTCTGCGAATGGATCACCAGCACCAACAACCGGATCTACATCGGTTGGTTCGGCGTAGTAATGATCCCCACCTTACTAGCAGCTACCGCTTGCTTCGTAATCGCCTTCATCGCCGCACCTCCAGTAGACATCGATGGTATCCGCGAACCAGTAGCAGGTTCCTTGATTTACGGAAACAACATCATCTCTGGTGCAGTAGTACCTTCCTCCAACGCCATCGGTTTGCACTTCTACCCAATTTGGGAAGCAGCATCTCTTGATGAGTGGTTGTACAACGGCGGTCCTTACCAACTGGTAATCTTCCACTTCCTGATTGGCGTATTCTGCTACATGGGTCGTGAATGGGAACTATCCTACCGCTTAGGAATGCGCCCTTGGATTGCGATCGCATACTCAGCACCAGTAGCAGCAGCAAGTGCAGTATTCTTGGTATACCCCATCGGACAAGGTTCATTCTCTGATGGTATGCCTTTGGGAATAAGCGGAACATTCAACTTCATGATTGTGTTCCAAGCAGAACACAACATCTTGATGCACCCCTTCCACCAATTAGGTGTAGCAGGTGTATTTGGCGGAAGTTTGTTCAGTGCAATGCACGGATCACTAGTAACTTCTTCTTTGGTTCGTGAAACCACCGAAACCGAGTCCCTTAACTACGGTTACAAATTCGGTCAAGAAGAAGAAACCTACAACATCGTTGCAGCCCACGGCTACTTCGGTCGTCTAATCTTCCAATACGCTTCTTTCAACAACAGCCGTTCATTGCACTTCTTCTTAGCAGCATGGCCTGTAATCGGTATCTGGTTCACCGCCTTGGGTGTCAGCACAATGGCGTTCAACTTGAACGGTTTCAACTTCAACCAATCAATCATTGATTCTGAAGGTCGTGTCATCAGCACCTGGGCAGATGTAATCAACCGCGCTAACCTGGGTATGGAAGTAATGCACGAGCGTAACGCTCACAACTTCCCCTTAGATTTGGCTGCTGGTGATGTTGCTCCTGTAGCTCTAACTGCTCCTGCTATCAACGGTTAATTCTGAAGTTTAGCTAAGTGAGAAAGCGCCTTCTGGTAACGGAGGGCGCTTTCTTATTTGTATAGGTAAAAGATAGGCTATACGTCAAATATTCCAAGTGCCAAAGCATAAAATTAACTTTTGCACAAACTCTAGGTAAAATACATAAGCCTCATCCTTTTTCTTTAAGATCATGGGCAACACTTTTGGTCATCTATTTCGTATAACTACTTTTGGTGAATCTCACGGCGGTGGTGTGGGGGTTGTGATTGATGGTTGTCCTCCGCAACTAGAAATTTCGGCGGAAGAAATTCAAGTAGAATTAGATAGAAGGCGTCCGGGACAAAGTAAAATTACCACACCTCGCAAAGAAGCCGATACCTGCGAGATTTTATCAGGTGTGTTTGAAGGCAAAACACTAGGAACACCTATAGGGATTTTGGTACGGAACAAAGACGCTCGGTCGCAAGACTACGACGAGATGGCCGAGAAGTATCGCCCTTCTCATGCAGATGCAACTTATGATGCAAAATATGGCATTCGTAATTGGCAAGGCGGGGGTAGGTCGTCAGCGCGTGAGACAATTGGCAGAGTAGCAGCAGGTGCGATCGCTAAAAAAATTCTCCGTCAAGTTGCCAATATTGAAGTTATCGGTTATGTCAAGCGCATCAAGGACTTGGAAGGTGTAGTCGATCCAAATACTGTCACCTTAGAACAAGTGGAAAGCAACATCGTTCGCTGTCCTGATGCTGAATGTAGCGATCGCATGATTGAATTAATTGAGCAAGTTGGGAGACTTGGTGATTCTATCGGCGGTGTCGTAGAATGTGTAGCTCGTAATGTGCCGAAAGGTTTGGGCGAACCAGTATTTGATAAATTGGAAGCTGATATCGCTAAAGGTGTGATGTCTCTCCCTGCTAGCAAAGGCTTTGAAATTGGTTCCGGTTTCGGAGGGACGCTGTTAACGGGAATTGAGCATAACGACGAATATTATATTGATGAAAATGGTGAAATTCGCACTGTAACTAACCGTTCTGGTGGTATTCAGGGGGGAATTTCCAACGGGGAAAATATCATTTTACGAGTTGCATTTAAGCCGACAGCAACAATTAGAAAAGAGCAAAAAACAGTAACTCGTGAAGGTGAAGAAACGCTATTGGCTGCGAAAGGACGACACGATCCTTGTGTGTTACCGCGTGCAGTTCCAATGGTTGAGGCGATGGTAGCACTGGTATTGTGTGACCATTTATTACGACATCATGGACAGTGTAAGGTGTTGTAAGGATTACACTTTGACTTTCAGAAAATATTTATGCTTCAAGGGTGGGTTTCTGACTCGCCCTTTTTTACTGGTATTGTTATAGTAGCGGATAACACATTTAACTATGTGCGATCGCATCTACTATCAATATGGATAAAGAGTCTCAAAATCGGTTAAAACACTTTGCTGCTTTAAAGTCCAAGTACCAAGCAACTCAATATCAAGATTCATCACCCACTAGTCTGTTGTATCTCATACTACGAAAACTTGACTTAGGAATTGAACTCCTTGACTTAGAATCTAATTGGTTGAGAGAATCTCGGCTTGAGGAGACTTTAGAAGCTATCAAGCAAAACCAGAAATATAAAGTACAAGAATTTGGAAATTTAGAATTTGAATTCTCCAAATTGAAGTCTAAGTACAAAGTTACAAGTTATAACGCTTCCTGGCAATCTAGTCATCTCTATTTCATTCTTTTGAAACTGGAGTCAGGAAATTTCCTTACTGATTCAGAGGTTAAATGGCTAAGAGCAAATGGTTTAGATGAAACCAATAAAATTGCTCAAGAGGTAAAATTATTTAGTCAACTTAAATCTAAATATAAAGCTACTCAATATCAAGACTTATATCCTGATAGTCCACTTTATCAAATTCTCAAAAAATTAGAGTTAACAGAACGTTTAAGTAATTCTGAATATAATTGGTTGATCGATTACCAACTTTTGGAAACAGCAGAAATTTTTAAACAACAAGAGTCAGTAAAAGAAGCTGACTTTGCTCAGTTAAGAGATAAATATCAAGCGAATCTAGACTATGATTTATCATTATCCAGTCCACTATATCCAATATTGCAAAATATTGATGCAAACAAAAATTTGCGTGAGTCAGAAATTAAGTGGTTGGAACAGCAAGGACTTAGCGAAACTATTTCCATTGCTCAATATCTGAAAGAAACACGAGAGTTTGCTACTTTGAGAGCTAAGTATAAAGTAACTCATTATAAGGATTCATCGCCTAAGAGTTACCTGTATAAAATTCTCAAAAGGCTTGAGTTGTCCAATCAGTTAGGTGAACAGGATATTAACTTTCTCAAAAAACGCAAGCTGACTGAGATTATAGAAATTGCAAATGAAAAATACATCTCTATCCTAAAATCTAAGATAGATTTGGGATAACTACTTAATGAATCAGAAATTGATTGGCTACAAAATAATAGACGTGAAGATATCATTATTCTCGCTCAACAAAAGCACTTCGCTATTCTCAAAAGAAAATATGGATTGATAGATCCTTCACTTCCGCTAGAGCAATTTTATGCGATCATGGTCAAATTAGAGAAAAAAGAACGACTAGATCCTAAGTTGGTTTTGCAGCTTATGGAAGAGGAACTATTATCTCCTGGCGGGAAAATTGCTCTTGCGTATTACAGACTAGAAGCAGAGTTTTATGAACAGGAATTTCACCGCACTGGAAATAAATGGGATATTCCCACTGCTAGTAGTTATTGGCGCAAAGCAGATGAACCTGAACAGGCATTAAAACTTACTAACTTAGACTTAAGCAAAATCAGAGAAAGCAAGCTAAAGTCAGCAATTTCAGTTACTAGAGGTGCAGCATTCAGAGATATGGATAACTTAGCTGATGCAGAGATTTGTGCGAAAAAAGCTATGGAGTATCACCCTGATAGTCATCAACCTTATACCTTAATGGGTGCTATATATTATGACAAAGGTGACTATCCAAAAGGAGATTATTGGTTTGATCAAGCAATCGACCGTGGGGCTGAACCTGAAGATATAGATGCTGAAAGGAAACGAGTAATCAGGAGTACAAAAGATGAGAAAAAACGGCACGAAGCAGCAGAATATTTACTAAAAAAAGATTCACAACGATATGCTTGGGCTAAGGCTTATCTCAAAAAATCGTCAGACAATCGCAAATAAACTGGTTTGCATCACCAAACTACTAACATGACCAGATTTATTCACGACTAACTTGCCAAACTATCACCAGAAGACTTTACGCCTTTACTATTGCAGTTATCCCATGAAGAATTAATTAATCGCTTTTGCTAGTGTCAATCACATATCCTTTAATGATTAGCGTAGAGCTTAAAGGAGAAGGGAACAGAGTCAAACTCTTTTCCCTTTTTCTTTTTTATACTTTCTTCTTCACGTTAAAATGTAAAATATAAGACATTGATCCAGGATAATAAAAATCAGTTTATAAGTTTTTTAACCAATGAAAACTTTATTTTATAGGTTTGCATCGCATGGATTTTATAACAATTTTAGGATTAGCTGCCGCCACAATAACCACAATCTCTTTTTTGCCACAGATGTTTAAAACTTGGCAAACAAAATCAGCAAAAGATGTTTCTTTGGTTACGCTGATTACATTCATAAGTGGTGTTTTTTTGTGGTTAATCTATGGAATTTATTTACAATCGTTGCCAATTATTCTTGCTAACGCCATAACATTGATTTTTAACTTAATTATTCTATGGCTTAAAATTAAATATAGATAAACTTGCCTCTAATAAATACCTGTGACATCATCTGTATTTGACTCTGAACACCTTCTATTTACACCCACCACCCCAGATACTAACGCTATCCCCATAATCTTCGCCTTTCCCAACGAGTACAGCGTAGGTATCACTAGCCTTGGCTATCAAGTAGTGTGGGCAACTTTGGCAATGCGTGATGATGTGCAGGTAAGTCGCCTGTTTACAGATACTCACGAACAACTCCCCAGAACGCCGGAAATTGCGGGATTTTCTATTTCGTGGGAACTGGATTATGTAAATATTTTAAATTTGCTGGAATCTTTAGATATTCCAATTCGAGGAACCTCTCGTGATGATTCTCATCCGATAATTTTTGGTGGTGGCCCCGTTCTCACTGCTAACCCCGAACCTTTTGCAGATTTTTTTGATGTAATTTTGCTGGGGGATGGCGAAACCCTGTTAGGGAATTTTATTGAGGCTTACAAAGAAGTAAGAAATGCCTCAAGACAAACTCAACTAAAAAGACTTGCACAAATACCAGGAATTTATGTACCAAGTTTGTATCAGGTGGAATATCACACAAAAGATGGTGAAGTAAAGTCTATTAAACCAATTTCTTCCGAAATTCCTGCAGTGGTGCAAAAGCAAACTTACAGAGGAAATACCCTATCGGCTTCTACTGTAGTCACCGAAAAAGCGGCATGGGAAAATATTTACATGGTGGAAGTGGTGAGAAGTTGCCCAGAAATGTGCCGCTTTTGTTTAGCGAGTTATCTCACGTTACCTTTTAGAACAGCTAGTCTGGAAAATTCATTAATTCCAGCCATTGAAAGAGGTTTAGAAGTCACAAATCGGTTAGGATTATTGGGGGCTTCAGTCACTCAACATCCAGAATTTGAGGCTTTGCTAGACTATATTAGTCAGCCAAAGTATGATGATGTCCGTCTCAGTATTGCCTCAGTCCGAACTAATACTGTAACAGTCCAGTTAGCAGAAACTTTGACAAAACGAGACACGCGATCGCTTACCATTGCAGTAGAAAGTGGTTCTGAGAAAATCCGGCAAATCGTCAACAAAAAGCTGCATAACGATGAAATCATCCAAGCAGCCATAAATGCCAAAGCTGGTGGCTTAAAAAGCTTGAAACTCTATGGAATGGCAGGAATTCCTGGTGAAGAAGCAGAAGATTTAGAGCAAACCGTGGTAATGATGCGTAATATCAAAAAAGCTGCACCGGGATTACGCTTAACATACGGATGCAGCACCTTTGTACCCAAAGCACATACGCCGTTTCAATGGTTTGGGGTGAATCGCCAAGCCGAAAAGCGGTTGCAGTTTTTGCAAAAACAGCTAAAACCACAGGGGATAGAGTTTCGTCCAGAAAGCTATAATTGGTCGATTATACAAGCTTTGTTATCGAGAGGCGATCGCAGAGTGTCCCAGCTTCTCGAACTTACTCGTGACTTTGGCGATTCCTTGGGTAGCTACAAACGTGCTTTCAAGCAACTCAAAGGGCAAATCCCCGACTTAGATTTCTACGTCCACGCCGAATGGTCAACAGAACAAGTATTACCGTGGAGCCACTTGCAAGGGCCTCTGCCACAGTCTACACTACTAAAACATTTGGCTGATGCTAAGAGTTATATCAATCCATCCCCAAAAGAATTACAGCCATTGAATTCATAGCTGAAAACTTGATGCAAAACACAGCTGAGTATTACTGCGCCTATTGCGGCGAACCGAACTTAACTTTTATTGATTTGAGTGCTGGAGGACAGCAATCTTACGTTGAAGATTGTCAAGTTTGTTGTAACCCAAATATTTTGTATGTGCGGGTTGATGAAGATACCCTAGATATCGAAATTGATACCGAATCTGAAAGCTAAATTTTAGGTTTTTCTTTCCATGCTGCACTTTAAACATTCCTCAGTAATTAATACCTCACCAGAAGTAGTTTGGAAATTTCACGAAAGGCCAGATATTTTGCAACTGTTGAATCCACCTTGGCAGCCAGTCCAAGTGGTTCGTCGTGAGGGAGGGTTAAACGTGGGCGCTATCACCGAATTTCGCTTGTTTCTCGGCCCATTACCCTTAACTTGGTTAGCCCGTCATACTGAATGTGAAAAATATCGCCTGTTTACCGACGAACAGATATCTGGCCCCTTTGAATCTTGGGTACATCGACATGAATTTGAACCGGAAAATGGCAAAACCAAATTAACTGACGCTATTTCCTTCTCTATGCCTGGTGGAGGAGCAGTTGAATTTATCAGTGGTTGGCTAGTGCAAGCGCAATTAGAAGCAATGTTTCGCTACCGCCACTATGTGACTAAACGAGAATGCGAGTAATTATGAGCATTCTCTTGTAGTAGGTGGCTCCAGATTTTTAGCTTACTAGGAGCCATATTTATTATTTTATCTTTATTAGTTTAGATAAGAAAAACCAATAAGTTTTCTAATTTACATTAGATTTTTTTGACAATATAAATACTATTTCGCTAATTTCAAAGTGTTTGCTGAAAAGCTTGAAAATCTCATCCTTAGAGTCGAGGTTTAATCCTCAGTCTGAACTTTGGAGCGATCGCTTTCTAGCCTACATTAGTTTGGGATCTCAACAGCTACAGCATCATACACGAATACTCCACTTCATTCCCAACTCTTGCCGCTAATTATGTTACCGCCTTTTTCCCAGACTTCGGCTGTTTAAAAAGCCCCATATTAAAAACACTAGTTTTTATAAGTACTAGAATCCGCAGTACTATTACTTACTTAGCCCAATCCCTATACCAAAAACAGTTGTTGGTATGGAGGTTGTATGTGTAATAATAGTTCAAGTATCTTAATATTTATAAACATCTTAAAGTGTTAGCACTATCCAATGCAAAACACTTACCACTAATAAAGTTTTCTGGCTGGTGGTTAGTGCTTTTTGTGGTGACTATATTTTAGGAGTTTTCACCTGAATACTAGGCGGAGTAAAAGCGTGATTCAATTAGAACAACCACCCAGTTATCAAATAAAACTGACTCCAGTAGTGAAAAGTCAATCTCAGTTTCAAGGACTTTTCATCGCTCTTGTCATTGTTAGTGCATGGGTGATTAGCTTGAGTTTATTACTTGCCCTTAACATCTCAAAATTACAATTTTGGATGCTATTGCCTAGCATAGCTTGGCAAACATTTTTATATACGGGATTATTTATTACATCTCATGATGCTATGCATGGGGTAGTGTTTCCCCAAAACAGCAAAATTAATCATCTTGTTGGGAGATTAACCCTATCTCTTTATGGTCTTTTACCATATAAAAAATTATTGAATAAGCATTGGTTACACCACCAAAATCCAGCAACTCCAATAGACCCAGATTTTCATAATGGTAAACACAAAAACTTCTTTGCTTGGTATTTCCATTTTATGAAAGGTTACTGGAGTTGGGGACAAATTATTGCTCTAACTCTTATCTATCAATTTGCTAATCGCATTCTTCATATACCCCATGCTAATCTAATAACTTTTTGGGTGCTTCCTTCACTTCTAAGTTCATTCCAATTATTTTATTTTGGTACTTTCCTTCCACATAGCGAACCAATCACAGGGTATATTCAGCCTCACTATGCCCAAACGATTAGCCGTCCAATTTGGTGGTCATTTATCACGTGCTATCATTTCGGCTACCACGAGGAACATCACGAGTATCCCCATGTTGCTTGGTGGCAGTTACCAGAAATTTACCAAGCAAAATAGTTCTTGTTTATCTAATAAATAAGTGGGCGTGAATAATTAAAGGTTTGTAGTCAGCGTCTCCAGCCCTTAAAATAAGTCTGGGGCTGCTTACTAAGAGCAAATTTATTCTGCTTATGCCAATTAATAATTCTCGTCTTGTCACCTATAGCCCTGCTTATACAATCGTTCCTACTTACGAGTGCTTTAATCGGTGTAGTTACTGCAACTTTCGCAGCGAACCAGGTAAAAGTCCCTGGATGAGTCTTTCAGATGCAGACAGTATTTTAAAACCACTTCAAAGCGAAAAAGTCTGTGAAATTCTTATACTTAGCGGTGAAGTGCATCCTCATTCGCCAAAGCGTCAGGCGTGGTTTGGACGAATTTATGATTTGTGTGAATTAGCGCTTTCAATGGGGTTTTTACCTCATACAAACGCGGGGCCACTGAGTTTTGAAGAAATGCAAAAGCTCAAGCGTGTGAATGTTTCGATGGGGCTGATGTTGGAACAGTTAACACCAACATTGTTTAATAGTGTACATCGGCACGCACCGAGTAAATTACCAGAAGTTCGTTTACAGCAATTGCAATGGGCGGGAGAGTTGCAGATTCCCTTTACAACTGGGTTACTGTTGGGAATTGGGGAAACAGTTGATGATTGGTGGGAAACATTAATAGCTATATCTCAACTGCATCAACGTTATCACCACATTCAAGAAGTTATCCTGCAACCTCATAGTCCAGGATATCAGCAAACCTTTGATGCACCACCTTTTGACCCTCATCAGTTACCAGAAGTAATTTTCAGGGCGCGTCAGATTTTACCGCCAGATATTACTATTCAAATTCCGCCGAATTTAGTTAAAGATGACCGATGGTTACTCGCTTGTATCGAAGCTGGTGCGCGAGATTTGGGCGGAATTGGGCCAAAAGATGAAGTGAATCCCGATTATCCTCATGTTCAAGAACAGGCATTAAGAGAAATTTTACAGCCTGCGGGGTGGGAATTGATACCCCGTTTGCCAGTTTATCCCCAATTTGATCGCTGGTTGTCGAAAGAATTACAAACAGCAGTGATGCACTGGCGAAAGACTCTAACCCCAGTTTCTCTTTTGTAAGAACAGGGAAGTAAAGATTTTCCCATCTCGTAGTAATTTTTTGCTGACGAGTATTTGAGGTGCGTTCATCCACCTCTGAACTCGTTGACGAGTCTTTGAACTAGATGAATCCACCTTTGAACTCCGTTAACGAGTCTTTGAACTGGATGAATCCACCTTTGAACTCCGTTAACGAGTCTTTGAACTGGATGAATCCACCTTTGAACTCCGTTAACGAGTCTTTGAACTAGATGAACGCATCTAAATTCTCTATAATCTCGATTATTATAAGCATCATTGCTATATTTTTTACCTATGGTTAATATAGCAATCCGATTTGATTCCTGAATTACTTGTAGAGACTAGGGACTGGGGACTGGGGACTGGGGACTCTTAAGAAGGAATAAAGTGTACTGAGTTTTTTTCAAAAATCAAATATGAGTCCTATAGTACTGACTTACTCTCAAACCTCTACAACGCCTTTAACCCCTTTGAACCCTTACCCGCAGGTGATCCAAAATATGTAGATTGTCAGGATGTGCGGGGAGATGCGGATATTGAGCAAGAGTTGGGAAATCGAATGCGACTAGCAAATACAAATACTTGCCAATTGTATTCTGGTCATCGGGGTGCGGGGAAGTCTACAGAATTACTTAAGTTAAAGAAGTATTTAGAAAATCGCCAATTTTATGTTGTGTATTTTGCGGCTGATGAAGAGGATATCGATTCTGAAGATGCCCAATATACAGATATTCTCCTCGCCTGTACCCGCCGTTTGCTCAAAGATTTAAAAGAAATTGCCAGTCCTCGTCCGATACTTAACTGGTTAAAAAGTCGTTGGGAAGATTTAAAAGATTTGGCGCAGACTCCCATAGAGTTTGAGAGTCTGGAAGTAGAAGCCCAGCTTGCTCAATTCGCCAAGTTGACCGCAAATTTAAGAGCTGTTCCTGAATTACGCCAGAAGATTCGCCAAAAAATTGATCCTTACACTGTCACTTTAATTCAGGTGTTGAATGAGTTCCTGGTGGATGCAAAAAAGAACTTACCTACAGGTAAAACTCAACTGGCGGTAATTGTCGATAACTTAGACCGGATGGTGTTAGTCAAAGAAGGAGAACGCACTAACTATGAGGAAGTCTTTTTAGACCGCAGCGAACAACTCCAAGCTTTAGATTGCCATTTGATTTACACTGTCCCCATTTCAATGGTCTATTCTACCAGGGCAACAGACCTTAGAGATATCTACGGCGACCCCCAAATTTTGCCGATGATTATGGTAAATACTCTCAAGGGAGACATTTATCAGCCAGGACTCAAGAAAGTTAAGGAAGTAATTAACAAGCGAGTCCGGCAAATTGCACCGGAACTATCACTAGAGAAGGAAATTTTTGATAGTCCCCAAACCTTAGACAGACTTTGTTTGATGAGTGGAGGTCATGTGAGGAATTTGCTATTGTTAACTCAAGATGCCATTGGACGCACTGAAGAATTACCTGTTTCGGAAAAGGCGGTACGACGAGCAATTACTCAAGCCAGAGATACTTATCGCCGCGCAGTGGAAAATCATCAATGGGATCTGTTAGCGAAAGTGTCTTGTTCTAAGCGCATTGTTAATGATGACTTGTATCGGAGTTTGATGTATAATCGCTGTCTTTTAGAATACCGATATTTTAATGATGATGGAGAGATGCAGCGTTGGTATGATATTCATCCATTGATTCAAGGAATTCCAGAATTTAAAGAAGCCGTAGCAAAACTTTCATGAACCCAAATTTAAGTGATTGGGATGATGATTTACCCCCAGAACCAGAAGAGGCTTATCAAGACTTGCTTCGCGCACTGAAGCGTAAATCAGGATTTGGTTTGTTTTTTGTCCAATCTACACCTGCGGAAGCAGACAAGTTCATTGTCAAACTTCCCCAGGAGATTCCGCAGAAGAAGATTGAAGTTTTACGCTTTGTCGAGTCGATTGACAATTTATATCAGCCCGTGGCAGAGTTTGTTAAAGACAAGCAAGTTGATATTTTATTAATTAAAGGTCTGGAATATTCTTTATATAAGTATGAAAAAAGAAGTTTTGGGGAAATTACAGAAGGACAATTTAGTAATTTAACCAGTGTTCCGCATATTTTAAACCACTTAAACCAACAACGAGAACGCTTTAGGGATGATTTCCCAATTACCTTTGTTTTTCTTTTGCGGTCATTTTCGATCAACTATTTTATTCATCGCGCCCCAGATTTTTTTGATTGGCGTTCTGGGGTTTTTGAATTACCTATAACGCCAGAAGTAGTAAATAAAGAGTCATTTCGCCTACTAAATGAAACAGACTATGAGGAATATTTTAAACTCAGCCCAGACAAAAAGATAGAGAAAATGCTAGAAATTCAAGACTTGCTTGCAGAAGAACACCAAGCAAAAAGTCTCAAGGCTAGTTTACTACGTGAACGGGGTAGGTTGTTACATTCTGCTGATGAATTTAAAGCCGCGATCACTTCCTACAACAAAGCACTGGAAATTAAACAAGATTACTACGAAGCTTGGTACAATCGTGGCTATGCGCTACACAAATTAGGACACTATAAAGAAGCCATGGCGTCCTACGATCAAGCACTTAAGTTTAAACCTGATTACCACCAAGTTTGGAACAATCGGGGCAATGTGCTACGCAAATTAGGACGCAATGAAGAAGCGATCGCATCCTATAACCAAGCAGTTAAATTTAAACCTGATTACCACCAAGCTTGGAACAATCGGGGCATTGCGCTAGGCAATTCAGGATGCTATCAAGAAGCGATTGCATCCTATGACCAAGCACTAATATTTAAACCTGATCACCACACAGCTTGGAACAATCGGGGCATTGTACTAGGCATTTTAGGAAGCAATGAAGAAGCGATCGTAGCCTATGACCAAGCACTAATATTTAAACCTGATTACTACAAAGCTTGGTACAATCGGGGCATTAGATTACGCAAATTAAGACGCAATGAAGAAGCGATTGCATCCTATGACCAAGCACTAATATTTAAACCTGATTACTACAAAGCTTGGTACAATCGAGGCTATGTGCTAGGCAGTTTAGGACGCAATAAAGAAGCAATCGTATCCTATAACCAAGCACTGAAATTTAAACCTGACTACCACAATGCTTGGTACGAAAAAAGCCATATACTAAGGAAGTTAGGACATTACAAAGAAGCGATCAACTCCTTTAAACAAGCTGTGAAAAATGACCCTGGTTTCTACAAAATTAATTATATCCGAATTATTGTATTTGAAATATTCCAAATACTACTACTAATAATAGTAGTATTTGGAATATTAGTAGTAAAATTTATATACAAGATAATTAATTTTTTTTAAATTTTGTTAAAGTTAATTATTTAGAGACACTGATTAAAAGAAATTACTATCATTGTCTACTATTTAGTTAATATTGAATAATTTATTAGTAGCGATCGCCTTCACACTTCAACTGAAAATGAAAAGCGATATGATACATTACTAAATATAAAGTTAATCCATCTTCAGGAACACAAATCAGATGTCAGAAAACGCGCAAGAGCAAAAACAGTTATCTCTCAAAGAAATTGTTAGCCTATTTTTGGCAGAACGTCACAAAATACTAGAACCTTTTATCGCCGCCACAGCCGAAGATTTTTTGAACGATCCCGAATTAACAGAATTCTCAGTTTTAGATGGTGAAGATTGGGAAACTGAGAATGAAAACATAATTCATGTGGAAGAACCCGAAAGCATTCGTAGCCATGATGCTTTTTTGAACGGCTACGCACCAGAAGACGAAAGACTTTATCAAGACTGAAATTAAAAGCGAACATCCTGATAAAAATCATGTCACAACTTAAAATTGACTATCCAGAAACTTTACCAGATGCCTTACAGCAAACGCGAGAACAGTTTGAACAAGAAGCAAAAATGGCGATGGCAGTTAAACTATTTGAAATGAAACGCATTTCTTCTGGTTTAGCCGCACAATTAGCAGGTATAGATAGAGTGACTTTTTTACTTAATTTACACCGTTATAGTGTGGCGATGATTGATTTAACAGAAGAGGAACTTGTATCTGATTTAGCGAATGCTTGAAACTAATATAATTGTTATCAACACAGCACCCATTATTTCTAGAATAGCGGCAATAGGAGATTTAAGAATTCTTCAATCTTTGTATACTCAGGTTTTGGTTCCCTTTGAAGTTTGTCAATAAATACTTGCTGGAGGTGCAAGCGGATTTGCGGTAAGTGAATTTGAGGATGCCGATTGGCTACAAAAATCGCAAATACCCTTAACTAATATTTCTCCATTCTTACTTAATTCTTTAGATTTAGGAGAAGCTTCTGTTATCCAACTTGCGCTCAATGAAAATATCCAGACTGTTTGCATTGATGAAGCAGCTGGTAGACGAGTTGCCAGGTTAAGCGGTCTTTCTGTTACAGGTACTATCGGTATTTTGTTGCGTGCACAGCGAGAAGGATACCCTATTGATATTAAACAAGCAATTGATAGAATGATTGCTCGTGGAATTAGGCTAAGTGAAACTATTATCAATTTTGCATTTCAACAAACTGGTGAAATAGATCCTTAAATTTTGTTCGGAAGCGGCGCGTGTTGTTACCATTGCTCGATTTGTGAGTTATTACCACCAAAATCGCTTCAAATAAATACCCACCGTGAACAAATTACTAACGCATCCCTCAAAGGAGAGAGATAGGAGCCTAAACCCTGTTGTAAAATAGACATATAAGGATTCGGGGGGCCATTTAACTGGTCATAAACGCCTATAGAAACTATTTTTGGAAATCTCCAAGGTCTGAAGTCCAGCCAGCTGAAGCAACTACAGCGGCTGTATCACCAGCGCATACCAGGCGATCGCATCACCACGCCTGAGTTTTCCCAGCGTATGGCAGCAATTAGCACAGAAGTCAATCAGCCTGTGTGTGCCTACATCAACCGTCGCGGACAAGTGATTCGCGTCGGGGTAGGCACACCGCGTCAAACGCAAATACCACCGATGGAATTGCCCCGTTACGGTGCAGAACGACTCAGTGGTATTCGTTGTATTGCCACCCATCTCAAGCCAGAACCGCCCAACGAAGCGGCGCTTACGGCTATGGCACTGCAACGCTTAGATGCCCTAGTTGTCCTAAATATTACCGGAACCGGATTTACACGGCGGGGAGGCGGTGTGACTGGATATGTCAAAGAAGCTTATCTAGCTCATTTGACACCCCAAGAGTCTCGCACCCTGATTACTAGTCCTGCTGCTCTCAAGGTAGAGGAGAGCCAAATCCAATCTCCAAGTTGGAATATATCGCCACCTATGGATTTGGATGATTTGGCAGACCAGGATTTAGTAGACTTGGTGGAAAATCTGGAAGCGGAATTCCAGCGCGAATTTATCGCCCAGGAAGTAGATGCTGACCACGATCGCGTGCTGATTGTGGGGCTGATGACGAGTGAGATGACTCCCCTACAATTCCAAGACACCCTACTAGAATTGGCACGGTTAGTTGATACTGCTGGGGGAGATGTATTACAGACAATACAACAAAAGCGATCGCGCGTTCATCCCCAGACGGTAGTTGGCGAAGGTAAGGTGCAAGAAATTGCCCTAACTGCCCAAACACTAGGAGTCAACCTCGTTGTCTTCGACCGCGACCTTTCACCCTCCCAAGTCCGCAACTTAGAAATGCAAATTGGTATCCGGGTAGTTGATCGTACCGAAGTAATTTTAGATATCTTTGCCCAACGCGCTCAATCTCGTGCCGGTAAGTTGCAAGTAGAACTAGCACAGTTAGAATATATGCAGCCGCGACTGGCTGGTAGAGGTCGCACCATGTCCCGATTGGGTGGTGGTATTGGGACTCGTGGCCCTGGTGAAACCAAACTGGAAACTGAACGCCGTGCCATTGGGCAGCGTATTTCCCGACTGCAAAAAGAAGTGAACCAGTTGCAAGCCCATCGTTCGCGGTTACGGCAACGAAGACAGCATCGAGAAGTTCCTTCAGTCGCTTTAGTTGGATATACCAACGCTGGTAAGTCCACTTTGCTGAATGCTCTCACTAATGCAGAAGTTTATACAGCCGACCAGTTATTTGCCACTCTCGATCCTACCACCCGCCGCCTGACGATTCCTTATGGCGAAACAAATGAACATCAGGAAATTCTGATTACAGATACAGTAGGGTTTATACACGAACTGCCTGCATCGTTAATGGATGCCTTCCGCGCCACCTTAGAGGAAGTTACAGAAGCCGATGCCCTACTACATTTGGTAGATTTGTCTCATCCTGCTTGGTTGCGTCATATTCGCTCAGTCAGAGAAATTTTGGCACAAATGCCAATAACTCCTGGCCCAGCACTAGTTGTTTTTAACAAAATCGATCGAGCCAATAGTGAGACACTAGCTCTAGCTAGAGAAGAATTTCCCCTAGCGGTATTTATTTCAGCCAGTCAGCGCTTGGGATTAGAAACCCTACGTCAGCGCCTTGCCAAGCTGATTGAATACGCTGTTGACTCCCAGTAAATACTGAAATAAATTTTTAATTGCTAGTTTAAAATGCCGTAGTTAATAGTAACTATGGCATTTTCTATTGAAAATAATATATATTTCTACTTTACTCAAGCTTTATAGGGTTATGTGGAATTTGCTGAATGACAATTTTATAAAAGACGTGCTAGAACAATTGATTAATGGTATTTTTCTGTACTTGCCTCTCCAAAGGGGTACACTACAAACTAATATCAATATTTTTTACATTACTTAACACTACTTTTATTTATTTATTTTTGCCTACTTACATCAACGGCTTCTGTAGATTAGGTTATGAAGAGATAAAGCAGCCACAGTCAGTGACCAAAGAAGGCAGAGGGCAGTTCTTGCTGGAGGCAGGAGGAAAGAATTTATTTTCCCTCTGCAAGCGAGGGTTTCAGAGCAAATAAATTTATTTATGAAAAAAGGTAAAAAATGTATTTCAGCGAGTAGGCGCCAAAAAATACAGCGCTCAATTGTTAAATCCCCTAAATTTATTTATGGGGATTCCCTCCAGCAAGAACTGCCTTCTCTTCGAGACGCTACGCGAACGTCCTCCTGCCTCCTTAAAAAGCTCTAAAATTAAAAAGTATTAAATCAAGTTGAGGACATCATGGCTGCAAAAGTAGAAATTTACACTTGGAGGACTTGCCCGTTTTGCATTCGTGCTAAAAGCTTGCTGAAGAACAAGGGAGTTGAATTTATCGAATACAGCATTGATGGAGATGAAGCAGCCAGAAATAAAATGGCTCAAAGAGCAAATGGACGCCGTTCTTTACCGCAAATTTTCATCAACGACGATCATGTTGGTGGTTGTGATGATATCCACGCTTTAGACAGTCAAGGCAAGCTGGATGAGCTACTAACTTCTAGCAATAGCGTATAGGTTCAGAAGGTATTGCGCTAGCGACAAGCCACTGCAAATTACACGGCAAGTCGCTATAACTCTAGAAAAACAACGCGCTGCCTTGTCTACGGGCTTCCTCACAAAACTAATCTGTCCACAAGACTTTACCCTCCAGGTTCTACTCAGCAGTACACATGTACATCAATTGGTGAGAGCATCAAGAGATAATAATTGAATAACCATTTAATTTCTTGGTGATTGAGGTATAAAGGGTGAAACTGGCTTTTATCATTGATCCCATCCATCTACTTGACCCGTGTCATGATACTAGTGTTGCCCTAATTGAAGCAGCGCAAATCCTGGGACACGAAGTTTGGGTGACTCAAGCAAATCTGCTGAGTGTGGCAAAGGGCAAAGCTTGGGCTGTCCTACAGCGAGTCGAACTTGTACCAGTACAGTTAGTCGAGGGACGCTGGGTAGCGGCGAATCCTTGGTATAAGTTGAGCGATTCCTCCTTAACTTCTTTAGAGACAATGGACGCCGTATTTATGCGGACAGATCCACCTGTCAATGATTCTTACCTATATGCCACCTACATTCTCGATTACATTGACCAAAATAAAACCCTGGTGATTAACAGTGCCAGTGGCATCCGAGGGGCAAATGAAAAAATGTACGCCCTCCAGTTTACTAAAGCGATTCCTGAAACGATTGTCAGTGCTGATAAGCAATTTATCCGGCAATTTGTGGAAGCAAAGGGGGCAGCAGTTCTCAAACCATTGGGTAACAAAGCTGGCGAAGGAATTTTGTTTTTGCAATCAGGCGATCGCAATTTTAACTCTATTGTTGAACTCAGTACCCTCCAAGGTAAAGTGCCAGTAATGGTACAAACCTATTTACCACAGGCAAAAGAAGGAGATAAACGAATTATCCTGCTCAATGGTGAACCAATTGGTGCGCTCAATCGCCTCTCTAGTGGAACTGATTTTCGCAATAATATGGCAACTGGTGGTACAGTTGCTCGAACCGAAATTACCCCAAGAGAGTATGAAATTTGTACCCAAGTAGCCGAACGTTTACGCCAAGACGGCTTAATTTTTGTCGGTATTGACGTTATCGGTGGCTACCTAACTGAAGTTAACGTCACTAGTCCTACCGGCATTCGTGAGATTGACCGCCTAGATGGTACTCGCCTTGGTCATCAGGTTATTCAATGGATTGAACAGACACTAAAAATCCAAAAATAATTTACATTTATTTTTTAGTTTGATGTCCTATTCTTCAGCAAACAGACTTCTTTCTGACATGCCCAAATTCATTCTATAAAGTAGCGTTGACAAGTTTTTTTACCAATTGGCAAAATTGGGGATGGCAAAAGATTGCTTATCCCTGCCCTTGGTAAAACCCTGGTGGAAGTAGCAGATTTTATACAGCGTTCAGCTTGACCTGAGACTGCTAAGTTAATCTAAAATCTCAAATCCAAAATCTTTTAATTCCTTGGTGTACGTCGGTTTCTCAGAAAATCAGGTATATCTAATCCAGGTTTTTCTTTTGGTTCTGGAATTGGAGTTGGAGTTGGAGTTGAACTTGGAGTTGAGGTTGGGGGATTAACAGGGGGTTGCTGTGTTGTTGGACGCTTCGAGGTATTAGGTGCTACTCGAACGTTAGCTACACTTTGTTGTACCGCAGCTTGCACTTCACCTGTAAATCCGGTAGCAATTACAGTAATTCTTACCTCACCTTGAAGCCTGTCATCAATTACAGCCCCAAAAATAATATTGGCATTGGGATCAACTACTTCATAGATTGCTTCTGCGGCTGCATTCACTTCATGCAAAGTCAGGTCAGTACCACCTGTGATATTAAATACAACTCCCCTGGCGCCTTCAATAGAACACTCTAGTAATGGTGAAGAAATAGCTGCGATCGCTGCTTCTCTAGCTCTGGATTTTCCAGAGCTAACGCCTATTCCCATCAATGCCGAACCCGCATCTGCCATAACTGCTCGGACATCAGCAAAGTCAACATTTACCAAACCGGGGATTGTGATGATATCAGAAATACCTTGCACCCCTTGACGCAGCACATCATCTGCATAGCGAAAAGCTTCTTGCACAGGCGTTTGTTCGGGGATCACTTCCAGCAGTTTGTTGTTAGGGATAATGATCAGTGTATCTACTCTACTTTTTAGTCCTTCAATACCTTGTTCTGCTTGACTGGTGCGGCGGCGTCCCTCAAAAACAAATGGACGTGTGACTACACCAACAGTGAGAGCGCCCATTTCTTTGGCCACTTCTGCCACGATTGGTGCTGCACCTGTCCCAGTACCACCCCCCATACCAGCAGTGATAAATACTAAATCTGCACCCTCTAAAGCTGTAGCAATTTCGTCTCGTGATTCCTCAGCTGCTTTTTGACCGATAGCAGGATTACCACCTGCTCCTAAACCCCGTGTTAGCTTCTGTCCAATTTGCAATCGACTTGGAGCACCAGCTAAGGTAAGAGCTTGGGCATCAGTGTTAATTGACCAAAACTCTACCCCAGAGACATCAGACTCGATCATGCGGTTAACAGCATTGCCACCACCACCACCGACACCAATTACTTTGATGTTGGCGACCCGACCAGGAACAATCTCGCCAATTCGGCTATTTTCTGGAGAAATTTTCTTATTATCGTGATTTTGCCCGAAGTTCAGTCCAGAGTTATTAAAGGGATTGGTCGAGTTAACTGCCAGAGAGAACCCCGGCTGTCCCGTAGATTGGGAATTTTTATAGTTAAGTTCTTGGTTATTATCAAGTGTCATTGGATTTGTGAAAGGGTAGATAAACGACTTTTTCAGGTGTTATTCACCTAAGAGTCAACTTTAGTTTGACAATGCCACAATACTATGGCGTTGTTCTTTATTGTTTTCACTACTGCCAAGCCTAACAGAATTGGCAGTGCGAAAATTTGCTATGGGATAAGCTGTTAACACAGCCGATCGCACAGCCAATTCTAGAGAAGTATACCTATATTTATCTAAAACTGACCTGTATAACTTCAACCAGACATTAATCTCTTCATTATTCTCAGCGGCGGGCATAACTTGTAAAGACACACTACAGCGTATCTTCTCTGCCTCAATAATAATATTGTTAATAGGTTTCACCATTGGGGATGATTGCAACTTTAGACACAAAATTTACCTTCTACTTACTTATCCTTAAGGTTAAACTAAGCAAGAATTTACTTGTCAGACTATACCTGATTAATTTGTTGTTTGGGTGGTCTCAATGGACACTTTGTTGGAGCAATAGTCTATCCTACAAGAATCCTCACTAGTGCGGCCAACAAATCAAGATTTCCTAAGAGATTTCTTAAGGAGGCAGGAGGACGTTCGCGTAGCGTCTCGAAGAGAAGGCAGTTCTTGCTGGAGGGAATCCCCATAAATAAATTTAGGGGATTTAACAATTGAGCGCTGTATTTTTTTGCGCCTACTCGCTGAAATACATTTTTTACCTTTTTTCATAAATAAATTTACTTGCTCTGAAACCCTCGCTTGCAGAGGGAAAATAAATTCTTTCCTCCTGCCTTCTGCCTTCTGCCTCCTGCCCTCTGCCTTCTTTGGTCACCTAATAGGAATTACAGCACAGAGCAGTCCAAACTTATTGCCCAGAAGCAATGCTTACGCAACTTTGGGGTGGCATTTTTCGTTACAGATTGAAACTTCGGTAAACTGTCTTTGGAAGTGTCCTCAACAGACCAAAGTCAGAGCCTTTTTGCCTCTACACTTGAATGGCGGCGTAAACCGTTCTCATTAGTGCCCTCTGCTCACGAGTCTGAATCTGAATTAAAAGCTCAAGCAACTTTCTCGTTTTTGCACTGGGTTTAGTCAAAGAATGTATGGACACAAGGCGTTTTGTACGCCATAGACCATCATTAGATTGTCTGACATCTTGCACCCTACTATTAGATGTTAGGGTAACAAGTAAGGGTCTGTTACTCCCAATAAAGATTTTATGATTGATCTTTTCATTTTAATTAGAAGTTAATGCCGATTTCCGTGCGATTTGCTGGAAAACTGAAAATAATACATATATTTATCAGCATAAAGCTTCTTTATTTACTAGGAGCTATCAAAATAATAAACTTGCTAAATGTTTTTAGGGATTTTGGGAGTTAATTTTTGGTCTTTTTGGTTCATCTGTACTAATGGAAAATCGGGATTTTTTAGATCAATATACTCTATTTGACCGGAATTAAATTTTGTTGTTAAATGGCGCATTTGGGCGAGTACCTTAATTTGTTCAGATAACTGGGGGCCTGGCACACCAAGATGCACGTTTCCTAATTCTGTTTTCAAAATTAAATTTGTTGGATTTTGGCAATCAATTTCTATAACTTTCACGGGACTTTGGCTCACAGCTTCATGGAGTTGAGTCCAGTAAAGGCAGTATTGATTTGGCGAACCAATTACTCTGAGATTGGGTAATTTTTTAGTGGGATTCAATGATGTATATTTTTCTAAAGGCATCCAGGCCCCACTTGCATCTAGTAAGCCGATTGTTACTTTTTTGTTGCCACGTGTTTGAGTTACCGCTACAGGTACTCGTTCTTGGATTTCAATGATTAATCCAGGAGGAAACAGGCGTCGTCTGACGATCGCTTGGGCAATAGTTGGTTGTTTCTTCAAAGAGTTAGCGATCGCCGACGGTTCAATCCGCCACAAAGACTGAGGGTAAGACAGCACCAACAATGACTGAGTTGTTTGATCCGACAATAATTTATTGCCTGATTTCATCACTATTTGTTTGGGAGCCTTTAGCATCCACACTGGTTGGACTGCCACCCACAACAATCCACCCGCCAAACCAGTAATGGCAAAGGTTCGCCAAATAGCTTGAATAATTCTCATCCGCCGCTGCCGACGCAATTTCTGACGACGCTGGGCTAGATGCGTGCGGGAAACTGATATTATGCCAGCCATTCACACCCCTTTTTGGTTGCAATCTAAATTCCTTGACAAGCTCGTATCATTATTAATTTCAGTAAACACTGTTGGCATTTTTTAACCGCTCTCCTCAAGACTTTTTTATTTTTAGTAACACTTTACAGTAACTACACAAGGATTATGGCGGTAGTCATTATTCCTATTTAAAGTTTACGGTGTCCATTTTTAACTGACTCTAGTCTTTTTGACAAGTTATTTTTGAAGATTTTTCCTTAAAGATTACAAAATATTAATTGAGATGTATGGGATTTTGCCTTCTTGACAAATAGAATGTGAAATGATACATAAGTATTCCTGGATCTCTGTATACCTTGCTATAATTCATACTAGTTAGACTCATTAGCTATCCAAACTGAGAGCATGAAATTTTGTAGCTTTTTTTACTTACTTCCTAAGCCATATAATTTTGTGGCAGGCCAAACAGAAGCGAGAGATTGTCAAAACCTCAATAGCAGGTGTAAAAAGGACAGATATGCTTAAAGATTGAGGGATCGAATGGTACGAATCAAAGATGAAATCCTTGCCAGACATGGGTATAGGGGATAGGGTGTAGGTTCGGAAAAAATCAAGAAAATTAAAAATAAGTGCGAACATAAAAAAATTTCTTTGCTACGCAACGCTGGCGCGAACGTCACTATACCCCACACCCTACACCCCACACCCAAAAGCTTTGCAGATAATGGGTTTGCATTATCTTAGTCCCATTCGCTATTAGGGTCAATTAAATCTTTAACATACTACTGACAGTAATCTGGCAACAAGTGCTGTCTTTTGCAAGACACTACCACCTTGCGAGTTAATCCTGTGTCTACATCCTAGATCAGGATTAATTGTATAAAAAATCCAAACCAAACTGCATCTACATAAACCTCTACATACATGAAAACGACATTAAATCTGTCACGTTTTTATAAAGCATGTAACCCTAGCTACACGCTAAATATAAGTAACGTACTAGATCGGCAGTATTACATAGATTTTGCTGATGTACGTGGTTGCAAGATTGTCGAAGAATTGCAACGAACGATCGTTCGTATTTCTCCTGACGAGCCAACCTGTCAGTTATTTACGGGTCATATAGGCTGCGGTAAGTCAACGGAATTGCAGCGCCTCAAGACAGAACTAGAATTGGCAGGATTTCATGTGGTTTATTTTGAGTCCAGTCAAGACTTAGACATGGCAGATATTGATATCAGCGATATTTTGCTGAGTGTAGCCCGTCAAGTCAGTGCCAGTTTAGAAGGGATTAGCATCAAACTCAAACCTGGTTACTTTACCAATTTGTTTAAAGAAGTAGGCGATTTTTTGCAAAGCCCCATAGAGCTTTCTGGACAAGCAGAGTTGTCCTTGGGTATTGCCAAAATTACCGCCAAAACCAAAGATAGCAACCAGATGCGGAATCAGCTGAGGCAATATCTGGAACCACGAACCAATAGTATTTTGCAAGCGATTAACGAAGAAATTTTAGAAAAGGCTGTTGAACAGCTAAAGCTAAGAGGTCAAAAAGGACTGGTAGTGATTGTAGATAATTTGGATCGAGTGGATATGCGTCCCTTAGCATCCGGGCGATCGCAACCAGAATATCTTTTCATCGACCGAGGCGAACAGTTACGCCGACTTAAATGCCACCTAGTTTACACAATTCCCCTAACGTTAATTTTCTCCAATGAGTATGAGACACTAAAAAATCGTTTGGGGGGAGGGATTGCACCAAAAGTACTGCCGATGGTATTAGTGCGGCAAAGAGATGGCAGTGACTACGAACCAGGGATGTCACTAGTACGCCAGTTAGTTCTAGCTAGAGCTTTTCCAGAAGTTCCTTTGAATAGCAGACTTTTATTAATTACAGAATTATTCGATCACTCCCAAACCTTGGATCGTCTATGTCGTGTTAGCGGTGGTCACATTCGTAACTTATTAGGCTTACTTTATAGCTGCCTGCAACGACAAGATCCCCCTTTTTCTAGGGATTGCTTAGAAGCAGTGATTAAGGACTACCGCGACGATCTGCTATTAGCTATTGATGAGTCCCAGTGGGAATTATTGTTTGAAGTGGTACAGCAACAGAGAGTTAAGGGTGAGTCTGACTATCAGAGCTTATTAAGAAGCATGTATCTGTTTGAATATCGCGATCCTGTGGGGCGTTGGTTTGGCATAAGTCCAGCCTTGGCAGAAACAGAAAAAGTTTTGGCTTGGCAACAAAGCAAGTAACAGTCAATTGTCATTTGTCATTGGTCATTTGTTAGTGAACTAATGACCAATGCCCCATATCCAATGACTAATGCCCTATATCCAATGACTAATGCCCCATATCCAATGACTAATGACAAACAGCTACGCGTCTACACCAAAGAAAATCAGCATACTTTGCAAAGACTGATTAGAGCGATCGCACTTTCTGAAGGTCAATTTGCTCTGATTTTAGTTCGATGCAACTATGGGCGATTACGCGAGCAAATGTTAGACAATATTCGCTCGAACACCCAAGAAATTAATATCAGAGAAATCGTTCTCAATCCATCAACTACTTCTTTACACAACACAATAATCTCAGAACTATCTTTAGATAATCCTGCCGTACTTACAGACTCTTTACCCTCTGCTGTAATGATTTTCGGTATTGAGTCAACTACCGACCTAGAAAACTTACTTACAGGCATCAACCAAGCACGAGATATCTATGCTGCTACTTTTCCATTTCCAGTGGTGTTGTGGCTACAGGATGAAGTAGCATCATTGCTTTCAAGATTAGCGCCTGATTTCAAAAGCTGGGCTGCAACCACTATTAAATTTGAAATGGCCAAAGCAGATTTAATTGCTTTGATCTCTCAAGAGGAAGAATCTCTATTTGCCAAAGTTTTAGAAGCAGGTGCTGAAATATTTTTATCTAATGCCTTCCTAGATTTAGATCCAAAATCCCAACACCGCCACGAAATAGAATCAGCCCGTAATGATTTACTACGCCTGTATGGCGTTAAATTAACACCAGGATTAGAAGCTAGTTTAGAATTTGTGTTGGGGCGAGATAAATACGCCAACGATCAAATTAATGGTGCTTTAGCCAATTACCAAAGAAGCCTAGCATTATGGCAGCAAGAAGCGAGGAGATTAGCAGAATGGGAGAGTAATTCTTCTTTGCCTCTCTTATGTCCTCAACCTATGCCCCCCTCATCTTTACTCAAGCAAGCAATAGTACTATTCCACCTGGGGCTTTGTTATCATCGAATGGCAGACTTATACCAGAATACTAGTAGCTATTGCGATCATGCTCTGTCGTGGTTTAAACAATGCTTGCAGCTATTGGAGGAGGTACAAAGAGAAGACTTAGTTGCTAAATTCATTTTGCCTGCTTGTGAAATGCTGCAACGTCTACAAGCTTGGGATGACTTAAAAGAATTAGCTCAAAAGTCATTACACTTACATAAAACTTATGGAACTCCCGCACAAGTTGCTCAAAATTATGGATTTTTGGCAAATGTGGCGGCTTCAGAATCGAATTGGGTACTGGCTCATGAATTAGCAAATACAGCGCTTTCTATCTCCGAAGAAGTAACACAAGTTTCTCTGCGAGACGCTTTGCGAAGACGACGACAAGAAAGTTGGTATCTTCTCTTGCTAGCACGCACACAACGGCATTTGGGTGAGTGCGAGGAAGCTATCAATAACTTGGAATGGGCGAGGGTAGTTTGTGAGCTACAACATCAGCCATTACTTTACTTAGAGATTTTAGAGGAGCTGCGATCGCTTTACTTTTTTGAGCGCCATGACTATACAGAAGCCTTTAAACTAAAGCAAGAAAAAATTAAAATAGAACATCAGTATGGCTTTCGCGCCTTCATTGGAGCAAGTCAATTACAGCCACAACGCCCCAGAATTAACCCAGTACTGGAACCTCATAAAATACCAATTATTCCTGAAGAAATCGCTCAAGAAATATCTGCTTCTGGAAGGCAACAAGATGTCAATCGCTTCATTGAAAGAATTGCCCGCGCTGACTACAAACTCACAGTTATGTATGGTCCATCAGGTGTAGGGAAAAGTTCAATTCTCAAAGCTGGTTTAGTCCCAGCACTTAAGGGAAAAGTTATCGGTGAACGCATTCCTATACCGATTGTTTTGTCTGTTTATACTGATTGGATAACAATCTTGAGCAGCAGTATCAACCAAGCGCTAGCATACACGGGAATATCGGTTAATATTGACTCTACACCCACCATAATACTAGAAAGAATCCGGTTAGCATCTGAGCGCAATTATACGATAGTTATCATATTAGACCAGTTTGAAGAATTTTTCTTTGTTAGTAATCCTCCTACACAAAGAATAGCGTTTTATAAATTTTTTAGTGAATGTTTAAATATTTCTTATGTAAAAATTATTCTTTCATTACGAGAAGATTACCTACATCATTTATTAGAGTTTGAACGTTTGAGTCAGAAAAATAGTACTGGATTATATGATTTAGGAGTAATTAATAAAAATATCCTTGATAAGGATATTCGCTACTATTTAGGAAAATTCTCTAGCCAAGATGCAAAAGCCATAATTCACAGTCTTACTCAACGTTCACATTATGAACTAAGTGAGGAATTAATTAACCGATTAGTCCAGGATTTGACGGGAGAACTAGACGAAGTACATCCAATTGAATTACAAATAGTCGGTGCTCAACTACAAATAGAAAACATTACGACACTTGCAGAATATAAGCTTTGTGGTGGCTCGGCAAAATTGGTGGAACGCTGGTTGGGAGAAGTTATCAAAGACTGCGGTCAAGAGAACGAAGAGTTAAGTTGGAAATTATTATTTGAGTTAACAGATGAAAAGGGGACGCGGCCTTTAAAAACTAAAGCTGATTTAGCGGCTGCATTAGTTAATAATTATGATATAGATACGATATCAAGTTTTGACAAAGTTGGAGAACTGATCTTAGAAATATTGGTAGGTTCAGGATTGGTATTGCGAGTCAGAGAAGAGTTAGGCGATCGCTACCAGTTGGTTCACGATTATTTAGTTGAACCAATTCGCCAAAAGAACAACTATGGTATGCTCGCTGAATTAGAAAAAATCAAACTTGAAAAAACTAGAGCTGAAGCAGCCCAACAACTTAGTCAAAAGCAACTAAATTTGATATTGCAACGACGACTGCGGGAAGCACGGATAGCAGGTGCAATCCTAGCAATAATGGGGGGAACAATAGCAGCGTTATGGTGGCAAGCCGACTTACAAAAAAGAGCAGCAGTCCGCCAAACTCTACGAGCTGAAAGCAGTGAAACCAACTTGAAAATTAGTGCGATCGCTGCTGCTAGTGAAGCTCTGTTCGCATCTAATAAAGAATTTGATGCCCTATTAGAAAGTTTGCGGGCTTGGAGAGGACTTAAACAAGCAGATGGAGTTCAGCCAGATACCCGAATGCGGGTGATAACAGCCCTGCAACAAGCAGTTTACGGGGTAACGGAGGTTAATCGCCTGGAAGGGCACACTGATATCGTCTGGGGAGTAACTTTCAGCCCAGATGGTCAGTTGCTAGCATCAGGTAGCCGAGATCAGACGGTAAAACTTTGGCATCTTGACGGTACTTTACTCCAAACTCTCAAAGGTCACACTGATGCAGTTAGTTGTATAAGTTTTAGCCCTGATGGTCAAACCCTAGCCTCCGCTAGTCTCGACAAAACAGTGCAAATCTGGCATAAAAACTCGGTTACAGGTGAATTTGACCCCAAACCATATAAAACCCTGAGAGGACATGAAGATTGGGTTTACAGCGTTAATTTTAGTCCTGATGGCGAATTATTAGCTACTGGCAGTAAGGATAAAACCGTAAAGCTCTGGCGTAAAGACGGTAGCTTAGTAAAAATCCTGAGAGGACATCAAGGGTGGGTTAACTGGGTAAACTTCAGTCCTGATGGTCAATTCATTGCCTCAGCCAGCGACGACAAAACAGTGAAAATCTGGCGGCGGGATGGTAGCCTGGTTACAACTTTGCAAGGACATAAGCAAGGTGTGATTGTGGCTGTTTTCAGCCCAGACGGTAAATTTTTGGCGTCAGCAGGTCGAGATAAGACAGTGAAACTTTGGCGGCGGGAAAATAACAACAATAAAGACGGTTTTGACTTTTTTCCTTACAAAACTTTACGGCAGCATAACGGTACAGTGTGGAGTTTGAGCTTTAGTTCCGATAGTAAAAAGTTAGCTTCCGCAGGTGAAGACAATACCATAAACCTCTGGAGTATCACTGGTACTTTACTCAAAACCTTCAAGGGGCACAGCGATGCTGTCGTTAGTATCGCTTTCAGTCCAAAAAACAAATTGCTAGCTTCAGGAAGTTTCGACAAAAGCGTAAAACTATGGAGTTTAGATGCTCCAAGACCGTCTATTCTTCAAGGGCATCGAGATCGAGTTTTGAGCGTTGCTTGGAGTCCCGACGGTCAGATGCTAGCTTCTGGTAGTAGCGATCGCACTGTAAAACTTTGGCAACGATACACCAGTAGTGGCGAGGTCAAAACCCGACTTTACAAAACTTTGGTGGGGCATACAAATAAAGTTCCTAGTGTCAGTTTTGACCCAAAAGGTCAAATGCTAGCTTCAGGAAGTTATGACAAAACTGTGAAACTTTGGCGGCTTGACGGTACTTTAATCATGACTCTCCACGGGCATAGCGATAGTGTCATGAGCGTCAATTTCAGCCCTGATGGTCAGTTTTTAGCATCAGCTAGCAAAGATAAAACAGTGAAACTTTGGAACCGTGAGGGCAAGTTGCTCAAAACCTTAGTAGGACATCAAGGTTGGGTAAATAGCGTCAATTTCAGCCCTGATGGTCAGGTTTTAGCCTCAGCCAGTGACGATCAAACTGTGAAACTTTGGCGGCAAGATGGTACTTTGCTCAAAACTTTCTCGCCCCATGATAGCTGGGTGTTGGGTGTCAGCTTTAGTCCCACTGACGAATTGCTGGCTTCTGCTAGCTGGGATAACACCGTGAAACTGTGGCGACGGGATGGGACGTTGTTAAAAACTTTATTAAAGGGGTACAGTGATAGCGTCAACGCCGTGACTTTCAGCCCCAATGGTGAATTACTCGCCGCCGCCAGTTGGGACAGTACAGTGAAACTCTGGAGCCGTGATGGTAAATTAATTAAAAGTCTCAATGGGCATCGCGCTCCGGTATTAAGTGTCAGTTTTAGCCCAGACGGTCAAACACTAGCATCAGCTAGTGATGACAACACGATCATTCTGTGGAATTTACATGTTGACGATCTGCTTATTCGTGGTTGCGATTGGGTAGATGATTACCTTAAGCACAACCACAATCTTGAAGAGCGCGATCGCCTTCTTTGTGATGGCATAACCCGTACAAACCCTTTTTAATTACGAATTACGAATTATGAATTAGGTTGAAGCCTCAATGAGCAACCGTTCTTGGTTTAGCAGTTGATGAGGCGATCGGAGTTGTTAATTCAAAACTAGAAATAAATTTTGAGCTAATCAACCAAAAGAGCGATCGCTCTCCAAAACTTCATGGCTATTTTCTTCGGGAGCCTCTTGTGGCAAATTTGCTAAAAAGGCTTGTAGCCTCATGCGCTCGATGTAAGGCCAGCCTCCCTCAGACTCAATATCTTTCAGCAGTGAGTAGAGTTGCCGACGGTTAACAGGCAAACTCTCTTGAAAAACTCCATCCCGGATCTCTCGGTGCAACTGCTCCAATTGCCGCAGCAAAGCCAAAAGAGCTACAGTATCGCCTTCACAAGCAGTAGCTGTATCATACACCACAGTTGCGATCGCTTGCAGTTTACCAGGCAACTTCTCTGATTCAATATTTTTGCGATCGTTCATGCCACCTTTTCCGTATAAATGAGGTCAACTCAAATTTACCGGAGATTTTTAATTTTCCCTAGTTTGTCAGTTGTCTCCCTGTTACCGCATTTCGTCATTTGCCTTAGTTAGGGGTGAATATAACTAGATTTGTATCTTTATCAAAAGCAATTGCGATCACTCCAAAAAGAGCGTAGTAACCTTTAGCATAGGCTCTACAGAAGTTAGATGCGATCAAGACGAGACTTTCTTTGATTTTGAGAACTTTGATTTTGAGTTAAAAAAAATCGTATGATCTGGCTGATTTACCTATCCAAAAATGGACTGTATGTAGTGGCGTCACATACATGATACAAAAAGACTTGGGCGACGACGCTTTTGCCATCAGCAAAAGCAAAGTGCGAAGCAGACACCCCTGTTCGCACTTTTCGAGGCAAGCATTTATGCTGCTCTGTGTGAGGCTTACTCATCCACCCGCCCAACTTTAACAAATGCCACCAACAGTAAAACTGCTGGTTTTTTGCTCCCCTAGTGACACACATCCAAAATGGATGCAGTGTGCTACTTAGTTTGGGGTTTACACCCCAAGCTCAAGAGAGCGACACGTTTAACTACGTTTAGCAACAGAAAAGTTTGAGCAGCGGCTGACAACTAAACACCCGAACACTTGCTTCAACTGTTTTAATCAGAGCAAAGCCGTGTCCGAACAAAGGTAGCTTTTCGCAAAGTAGCGGCTTCTCATCAGAGATCAAAGCTTCGATGCAGTTTTACAACTTAGATATTAATTTTTGAGATTGAGGTTGACCATGAGGTATCGCGCTTTAATTATTGCATTCTTGGCTTTGTGCCTGGGGCTAATAACTGCTTGTAGTGATGCTCCTGCTAGTAGTAGTGGTAGAGATGTACTCACTTACGATCAAATTCGCGGGACTGGCTTGGCTAACAAATGCCCCCAACTAGGAGAAACACGCCGTGGCTCCATTCCCATTGATTCTAGCCAGTCCTATGCCATCAAAGAACTTTGCTTGGAACCAACTAGCTTCTTCATCAAAGAAGAACCTGCTAATAAACGCCAAGAAGCAGAATTTGTTGCTGGCAAATTGTTGACCAGATATACTTCCACCATTGACCAGGTGCAAGGTAATCTAAAAATCAACTCAGATAATAGCCTGACCTTTGTGGAAACTGATGGTCTTGACTTCCAAGCCATCACTGTGCAACTTCCTGGTGGTGAGCGAGTACCTTTCCTCTTCACTATCAAAAACTTGGTTGCTCAAACCCAACCCAGTTTGACCAGTATTAACACCTCCACGGACTTTGAAGGCACTTTCAAAGTTCCTTCCTATCGTGGTGCTGCTTTCCTAGATCCCAAAGGTCGTGGTGTCGTCAGTGGCTACGATAATGCTGTGGCTCTCCCCGCCCAAGCAGATGATGAAGAACTTACCCGCACTAATGTCAAGCGTGCTGAAAATCTTAATGGCAAGATTTCTCTGCAAATCGCTAAAATAGATGGCTCTAGTGGTGAAATTGCTGGTACTTTCGAGAGCGAACAGCCATCTGATACAGATTTAGGTGCTGGCGAACCTAAAGAAGTCAAGATTCGCGGTCTATTTTATGGGCGGGTTGAACCGACTCGTGGCTAAATCCTCGAAAGTAAGGTAACTGACTGGCACTCAGAATGACAATTCTGTAAGTATCAGACTTGATCGCAAAAGATAACCTATCTACCCTCTTTTTCAAGAGGGTAGATAGATTTTTTACAAAAATGGGAAAAAATTAAATATAAGCAAAATTGGGGGCAAAATAGGCCTGACAATTGGGGAAATTTCTATCCCTCAGTCTTGTGGGTCAATTGATTCATCCTTATTAACCTTTTTCCTTTCATTAAAAGACTATAGACCTAAGTATAAAAAAGGGTGAGATGCCCTTTTTTTATTGACTTGCGTAAATATACATAGTATTTTTTTTAATTATTATTAATTTTTAATTATTGGATAAATCTCAGTTGAATAAGTACGTAATTTTACTGTAAATCCAACTTTTGCTGATCAAACAAAAGCTCGACTACTATTGTTTTGTTTCTCGAAATTAATTTCATCATTAATTAATTAAAGTTAAGTACAATCTCGGTTTGATATTTAGTGATTAATTTTATATTTTATTCCTATGTGGTTCTAAAAAAGCTACAGGTCATACCAAAGATAAATAACCAAGTAAATAGCGATTTCGCCCATTTAAATTTTGCTCGATTGTCAAGTAACCTATGGAATTTTGATAGAAAATTTTTATTATCTACCATAGCAAATGCTTAGGAAATATAGCGCAATATTTCCTTTAATATCGTGCGATCGCAGCTGAATTTAAAAGCCAATAATTGATTCTTTATTTGCTCAATAAACCCGGTGCTATGCCTACCACAGTCACCACTGAATTAAAGCACGAAATTTGGCAGTTGTTGCGAGAATATCAGCAATCTCCGTCAGAAAATATCCGCAATCAACTGGTAAAACTCAATTTTGGACTGGTGAGAAAAGAAGCTCACTACTGGACAAATCAATGTCATGAAACCTACGATGATTTGCTCCAAGTTGGATGTTTGGGTTTAATCAGAGCTATTGAAAGATTTGAAATTTCCAAGGGACATGCCTTCAGTTCCTACGCTCTTCCCTATATTCGGGGTGAAATTCAACACTATCTCCGAGATAAAGGTGTCACCGTGCGAATTCCTCGCAGATGGTTAGCGCTCCAACAGCAAGCAATAGGAGTATCACGTTCTTGGCGTGAAAAACACAATCGTCAACCAACCGACTCGGAATTAGCAGCAGCACTGGAAATTTCTCCAAACGAATGGCAAGAAATTAAATTAGCATGGGTGAATCGCGCTCCTTTGAGTCTTGATGTGCCAATCCAAGATGGAGAAGAAGGTTCTACCTGCTTGGGAGAATTGGTTCCAGATCCTCACTATCGCAGCTTTCAACTGGCACAAGAAGACCAACTTCGCTTACAACAAGCGTTGGTTCAGCTAGAAAAACGCACCCGCGACGTGTTGGAATGTGTATTTTTGCAAGATTTGACTCAAAAACAAGTTGCAGAACATCTGGGCATCAGTGTAGTAACGGTTTCCCGTAGAGTCAAGAAAGGACTGGATTTGATGAAAGAGCTTATGGGTGTGGCAGAAGATTGACTGCAAACAAACACAAAACCGCAGTTATACTGCGTGGGCAGTGCTAAAAATCACCCTTGAAATTTAAAAAATTAGGTTATAAAGGGAACATACTTTGCCTTTGATCAAAATTTTAGGCATGTTGATTTCCAATTTTCAATTTTCCAATGGCTTTTGAGAAAGGCTCATGGGCAGAACTTCAAAAATTACAATTGCAGCTATTCTAACTTTGGCGATCGCTGGATGTGCTTCTGAAGATACACAACAAGCTATCAATCCTGTGCCAATTCCCAAAATAGCCAAAAAGTCGCCACCAGCGGCTCAATCCTTTAAGAATCCAGTGATACCTGCCAAACAGGTCTCACAACTTAATCTTGCATCTGTTAACTTGATTCAATCCACTAATGCTACAGAGCGGGCACGAGAACTTGTGGTATCAAAAGCTCGAAGCGATCCTTTTGCACAACTTTTCGGGCAGACTCTTCCCGGAATGGCTAAAACATCTGGAAGACCAGTTCCCGTGTTGCCTAAGCTACCTACTCCATCACTAGCAAGACGAAAACTTCCAACGCGCACCATAGCACGCAGCATACCTTTAAATCCAAAGAAAAATAACGTTTCTTCTCTACCAAAAAAAGTCAATCCTACCTTGACTTCAGTATTGCCTAAAGTTTTGCCTCAAGTTATCCCCAACCCCACTTTAGTCTCTGTATTGCCACCGCCAGCACAGCCTGAGTTAGCAAGGGCAGTGGTTGTGACTGGTGTAGTTCTAATTAGTAAAGAACCACAGGCAATTATCAAAGTACCCGATGAGCCGACAAGTCGCTATGTACAGGCGGGACAGCGATTGGCAAATGGGGTACTGATTAAACGTATTGAAATGAATCAAGGCTACAATCCCATTGTGATTTTGGAACAATATGGTATTGAAGTTGCCAAAATGGTAGGGGAAGGGGCTGTCAACTCAACGCCGTCAGCTGCATCTGCTACCGGCAATCCTATTTCAGCGACAACGCCCCCCCCAAATACCTTTAATGTGGGAGCTTCATAAAAATGGAGACTAAGGAAAAAGTTGAATTTGCTGGTTTGCCTTTGGCTGTTTATAGAGAAATAGCAGCTCATTTACGTCAAGTCGAAGGGGTGGAAGTGGATTTAATTCCTCAATCATCCCAACAGTTTGATTACAATCAAAGTCAAATTGCTGGCTTGAGCCTCTCGTGGACAGCAAATTCTAGCTTAGAAAGTCGGCAACGAGTTAACCAGATTTTGGCTTACTATCAAAATCGCTATATGAATTCTATTTGATTTTTTGATTTGTGAGAATTGCAACCCGCAGAACCCCGACTATTAAAGAAGTCGGGGTTCTTGTTGTTTATGAATCATGCTGAAGTTCATTTCACAGAGCAGCGATCGCAGTAAGCATTATTTAACATAAGTTTACGCCATGTGCAACTTTACTCTCAAACCTAACCCCCAACCCCTTCCCTACCAGGGAAGGGGAGCAAGAATCAAAGCCTCTCTCCGTTTCGGGGAGAGGTTTGGAGAGGGGTTTTAAGAATAAGTTGCACATCGCGTAAGTTCATAAAAAATACTGTCTAACGACCTCACAACACGCAGCAAGGTGAGGATTTCAAAAAGCAACGTTATGATAATTAATGCATTAATCGAGCTTGGGTCTAATAATAAATAAGTTGGCACAAATAGACCTCTAGAGTACGGAGACGATTAATCGCCTTTGTACAGCAGTCAAGAGCAATGGTTTTTGACTGTATATCTAGGTGCTGCGTCCAACCAAAATCAGCCGTTGTACAAATTTCCATAAGGATAATTCAAGTGACTAGGACTAATTCAGACTTTCTTTCTTCCAGCGATCCGGCGATTGCGGGGTTAATCAACGACGAACTACAGCGTCAGCAAGACCACTTGGAGTTGATTGCTAGTGAAAACTTTACCTCTGCTGCTGTTCTGGCGGCTCAAGGTTCGGTACTGACAAATAAATATGCCGAGGGATTACCTGGTAAACGCTACTATGGCGGTTGTAAGTTTATCGACAAAATCGAACAACTAGCGATCGACCGTGCTAAACAGATATTTGGCGCTGCTCATGCGAATGTGCAACCTCATTCTGGCGCACAGGCCAATTTTGCTGTGTTCCTGTCGCTGCTGCAACCAGGGGACAAATTTATGGGAATGGATTTGTCTCATGGAGGACATCTCACCCACGGTTCACCTGTAAATTTCTCAGGTAAGTGGTTCCAAGTTAGCCACTATGGTGTCAGTCAACAAACAGAACAACTTGACTACGACCAAATTCGGGAGCTGGCGCTGAGGGAGCGTCCTAAGCTGCTGATTTGTGGTTATTCGGCTTATCCCCGTGTGATTGATTTTGAAAAGTTCCGTAGCATTGCTGATGAAATCGGCGCTTACTTACTTGCCGATATTGCCCACATTGCTGGTTTAGTTGCTAGTGGTCTTCATCCCGATCCCATTCCTCATTGTCATGTAGTAACAACAACTACCCATAAGACTCTACGCGGCCCTAGAGGTGGTTTAATCTTGACTGGTGACGCAGAACTAGGTAAAAAGCTAGATAAATCTGTTTTTCCTGGCAGCCAAGGCGGGCCATTAGAACACGTCATTGCTGGTAAGGCAGTGGCTTTTGGAGAAGCTCTTAAGCCTGAGTTTAAAACCTATTCTGCCCAAGTAATTGAAAATGCTCGTGCTTTAGCAGAACAACTACAAAGTCGGGGTTTAAAGCTAGTGTCAAATGGCACTGACAACCATTTAATTCTCGTGGATTTACGCTCTGTAAGTCTAACTGGTAAGCAGGCAGATCAGTTAGTCAGTACTGTGAATATTACTGCTAACAAGAATACTATTCCCTTTGATCCGCAGTCACCATTTGTTACCAGCGGTCTGAGGTTAGGTTCGCCAGCAATGACTACACGGGGCTTAGGAATAGCAGAATTTACCGAGATTGCAAATATTATTAGCGATCGCCTACTTTCTCCAGATTCCGACGTAGTAACCCAAGATTGTCGGCAACGGGTAGCGGCATTGTGCGATCGCTTCCCCTTATATCCTCACCTGGAAATTCCTGTACCAGCATTAGCATAGGGGATGGGGCATTGGGCATGGGGCATTGGTTATTTCTCCCCCTGCCTCCCCTGCTCCCTACTCCTTCTCCCTTTTCCCAATCCAATGAGTGCAGAAATTATTTGTGTTGGTACTGAACTACTGTTGGGAGATATCCTCAACGGCAATGCTCAATTTTTGGCGCAACAATTAGCTAAGCTAGGTATCCCCCACTACTATCAAACAGTGGTTGGGGATAATCCAGAACGGTTGAAGCAAGTTATAGAAATTGCTATTTCCAGAGCGCAAATTCTCATTTTCACTGGTGGACTCGGCCCGACACCAGACGATCTCACCTGCGAAACCATCGCCGATTTTTTTAAAACCCCTTTGCTAGAAAACCCAGAAATCATCGAAGACATAACCCAGAAATTCGCCCAACGCGGTCGGGTGATGTCACCAAGTAACCGCAAACAGGCTTTGATTCCCCAAGGTGCAGAAATTCTCCCCAACCCCACTGGAACAGCACCCGGTATCATTTGGCAACCCCGTCCTGAAATTACGATTTTTACCTTTCCCGGTGTTCCCAGTGAAATGTACCCGATGTGGCAAGAAACAGCCGTCCCATTTCTCAAAAGTCAAGGCTGGGGTAAAGAAATTATTTATAGTCGAAGTTTAAAGTTTTGGGGTATTGGTGAATCTGCTTTGGCGGAAAAGGTTGCTTCTTATTTGAAGTTGCCAAATCCCACAGTAGCCCCTTATGCAGGTAAGGGGGAAGTAAGATTGCGAGTTTCTGCTAAAGCAAATTCAGAAGCAGCAGCAGAAGCCCTAATTGCGCCCATTGAGAAACAACTTAAAGAAATTGCCGGACTCGATTTTTACGGCGTTAATAATGATACCCTTGCTTCCGTAGTTGGTGAGTTGTTACGGGCATCAAAAGAAACGCTTTCGGTGGCAGAATCTTGCACTGGTGGTGGTTTAGGGCAAATGTTGACCGAGATTTCTGGGAGTTCTGATTACTTTTGGGGTGGCGTAATTTCTTATGACAATTCGGTGAAGGTTAGATTACTGGGGGTTAACCAGGAAGATTTAGATAAATTTGGGGCGGTAAGTGCTACCGTTGCAGAGCAAATGGCAATTGGAGTCAAAACCCGCCTTGCAACAACTTGGGGATTGAGTATCACTGGTATTGCTGGTCCAACTGGAGGGACAGATACAAAGCTGGTGGGTTTAGTTTACGTTGGTTTAGCTGGGCCAAAGGATGAAGTGGCAAGTTTTGAGTATCAGTTTGGTACAGTGCGAGGTCGAGCTTTAATTCGCCATGTGAGTGCAAATGCAGCGTTGGATAATCTGCGGCGGAAGTTGTTGGCGAGGTAGGTAACTTAAGAGCGCGGTATCCGCGTCTCTATACTCCTACAGATGACTTCATCACATTTGGCCATTACTGAGTAACGACATTCAGTGGTTGCGAGGCAGTATTCACAAGCACGAATTGGTCAGAAGTAAGAATGACATTTACGTATTCATAGTTTCCAACTAACTTTTGATTGGGAATGGCAATATCTACTGCATAACCTTCGGGATTTTCGTAGCATTCTACAATTGTTCCCAGGGCATTTTTAGGAATCATCTGGTCGGCAAAGTCTGGTTGCACTTCTTCCAATGTTTTTATTTGATCGTAAAGTTTAGCTTTCATTGTTATCTTGTTTCGATTGGTTTACTAAGAGCCAGTTTGTGATTAGTCGGGGAATCTCTTTTCCATTATCAATCTGCCAGTTAGTTACAAGAGTTCCCTCTGTTTTATTTAATCCCCGAATCCTCATTCTTAACTGAAATCGAAAACCATAAATACTTGTCTGACCTTTTACGGCTGGTGCATTGGTAAGACCTTCACGCAGTTGTCTGATTACATCCTCTGTCGCAGCCTTACGAGCCTCGGCATTTTGTACATCGTAGATATTTGGCAATTTGGTTTATTGAATCGAGAAAGTAAACAAATAAGTCAAGACCTCAATTTATATCGTGTTCCTGCTGATATAGAGGACTTGCTGCATATTTTAGTGGCGATACTGAGTTCAGGATGAAACATTATCACATTAATATTTTCTACAGTGAAGAAGATGATGGCTACATTGCTGATATTCCTGATCTGAAATACTGTTCAGCATTTGGTTCAACTGAAGAGGAAGCGCTTCGTGAAGTCTTGCAAGCAAAAGCAGCATGGTTAGATGCTGCTAAAGTGGAGGGTAAACTAATTCCTGAACCAAGATATTGACCTGTAATTTACCAAATAGCCTGATGATTAATGGATATGGTGCGATCGCACTTTTACATATAGGTTGCGATCGCCTTTGGTAAGAAATCTTAACACCGATACTCAGGTTACTTGATTGCAGCCAAATCACAGTTTAACTTTTTGTTAATAGAATCTATAACCTTAGCTTCTGCTGGTGTAATTACCCCATCTAGATGAGCAATTTTTTGACATTGCGCTAGTAAAGGTACGGCAAAATCACTATTAATTTGCTCAAGTAAGGTTTCTAAAGATGGTGGAGATTTGATATGAGAAGCGATCGCATCGATGGAGGCAGGGCTAAGGTTGGCAGCTTGTAATTCTGGTAAAATATCCTCCCAAGATTTATCTGGATTACCTGCTAAGATAATATGAACCAAAATCTGATCCATAATCTTTTCTTGGGAAATAGCAGCTTCAAGAAATTTTTCACTCTCTACCTGAGCATCTACTAAAGTTGCTTCTAAAGTTAATGGATTCTGCTTTGCTTCATAAAACTGACAAGCCGCATAACCTAATGCGTAGATCATTACTGCATTTGAACTAGCACCAATGACGGCTCCCGCTACTGGCAGATTTCGTAGTAAACCCAAACCTGCTTTGATTGCTGTTTTCCCACCTACCCCTAAACCAAAAATTGCTACTGCTTCTCCTCTGCGCTCGGAATCATTTAAATTCATTCCATAGGCAGCAGCAATTTGATAAACTAACTCCACTGATAATGCAGATGTAGCAGCCCAATCGACCATAAACATTGCAGCTGCTTGTCCTGGCGCAAGACTACTAGCAAGCCCTGTTCCTCCTGCTAAAACAGCTTTTTCTAGCATAAGATAATGGGCAATTTGTGCTGGTTGTTCATTTGGGTGTTCTTGCTGTAACTTTCTAACAGAAGCCTCGGCTTTAACTAAATCAACCTGTTGAATTAAAGGATTTAACCAAAACGATGTTCAGCATGACTTTGATTATGCATTAAATTTGCACTAAATATAATGCTAGCATTCATAGTATTTAATAAAGTCAGTAATATTTGACACATTTAGCTATTTACCATCAGTTATCCAACTTCTACTCATCAGCACAATTAATCACGGGATCGCTTGCTGTATTCTTCACAATTTGTTACAAAAGTACAAAGAACTTCTAGAGACCCAAAACCACATGTTCGGCGGACTTACTGGTTTACAAGATCCTAAAGGCACTGATTGGGGAGAGCGGATGCTCAACACGGTCGCTAGCCAAACGATTCGCCACCTGTTTAGCATGAGCGAGTCAGTAGAAGTCTTTGTGCGCTGCTATCCCTCCAGCAAGCTCTTGCAAGGCAGCATTGATAGCTTCAAAATGAGCGGTCGTGGCTTGGTGATTCGGAAAGATTTCGCGGTTGAGGAAATGTCTTTTGAAACTGATGCGGTTGCCATTGACTTCGGCTCGGTTTTAAAGGGCAAACTCAGTCTTAAGCAACCCACTCAAGCGATCGCTCAAGTAATCTTATCAGAAGCAGGCATCAACCAAGCCTTTAATGCGGAACTGGTGAAAAAGCGCCTGCTTAACCTCACCGTACCATCACTGACAGCATTATCTGGCGGAAAACCAGTCTCCTTTACGGAAGTTCAGGTACAGCTATTACCTGAAAATCGGTTGCAGCTTGTAGCAAAAGCAGATTTAAACAATGGCGAACTTGTACCCCTGAGCATGATCCTAACTATAGGCATTGAAAGGCGGCGGCGAGTTTCTTTCAAAGATCCAAAAATCGAACTTGACCAAGTACCAGAAGCACAACGCGAAATCTCGCAAACCTTGAGCGTAGCATTGGTAGAAATTTTAGATAATATGGTTGATCTCGATCGTTTTGACCTCGATGGAGTGAAAATGCGGCTCAACCGATTAGAAACTGAAGGTCAAAAACTTATTTTCAGTGGATATGCTGAAATTGAACGTATTCCAAACAGCGCTTGATGCAATATTACACGCAAAAATCAAAGCAAAGTGAAACTTTAAACAAATTAAACTACCGCCTAGATTGATTCTAGGCGGTAGCTTAATTCTTTAGGTTTTGAAGGGAGTTAGGAGTTATTAATTACTAGGTTGTAATTAATTTTTATTATCATTCTTAACTCCTAACTTTTTATCTTCCCACACCTACATATTGGAATCCAGCGCGGATCATTGCTTCGGGGTCGAGGAAGTTACGACCGTCAATGATAACGGGGTGGGCCATCAATTTTGCCATCTTCACATAGTCGAGAGTGCTGAACTGCTGCCATTCGGTGACAAGTACCAAGGCATCACAGCCGTCAGCGAGTCTTTCGGCATCGGTTTCTACTAGCACGCCAGAAAGCCCATGACGTAGACCTGTTTGGGAAACAATGGGGTCATAGGCTTTGACTTTGGCTCCCAGTCGGTTTAGCTGCTCAATTAGGTTGAGTGCTGGGGCGTCACGCAAATCGTCGGTATCGGGCTTGAAGGTCAGTCCGAGTAGTCCGACTGTTTTGCCTTTGAGAATTTTCAGAACTTGTTGGAGTTTCTCCAAAGCAATCAATCGCTGGCGTTCGTTGACACTGACAGCAGATTTCAGCAGCTGGGCTTCATAACCATAGTCATCAGCAGTGTGAATCAGTGCGGAGACATCTTTGGGGAAACAAGAACCACCCCAACCAATACCAGCTTGTAAAAACTTGTTACCAATGCGGGAATCTAGACCGATACCTCTGGCTACTTGAGTAACATCAGCACCGACGCGATCGCAAATATTAGCAACTTCGTTAATAAAACTAATCTTAGTGGCTAAAAAGGCATTAGCGGCGTATTTAATCATCTCCGCCGAACTGAGGTCTGTTGCTAAAATTGGCACAGCAGGAAGAGATTGATCGGCAGCGAACTTGCGTTCTACAATTGGGCTATACAGTTGTTGCATCAATGCTACTGCTCTTTGACTATTGCCCCCTAATACAATGCGATCGGGGTTGAAGGTGTCGTAAACTGCTGAACCTTCTCGCAAAAACTCTGGATTGCTGACTACATCAAACTCGGCTGCAAACTCAGATAATTTCTCATCACTCGGTACTCCACCTGCGGGTATCAGTGTTTTCTGCCGCTCTGCAACACCATCCAGAATAAGCATCCGCACCCAGTCACCTGAGCCAATGGGTACTGTAGATTTATTTACTATGACTTTATAACCACCGTTGAGATTTTCCCCAATCCCACGGGCTACAGCTTCAACATAACGAGTATCACTTTCACCAGTGGGTAAAGGTGGCGTTCCCACAGCAATAAACAGAATTTCTCCATGAGAAACTCCAGCAGCGAGATCGCTTGTAAAATGAATCTTCTCTGTTTGAATTGCTGACTGCATAATTTCTGAGAGTCCCGGCTCAAAAATTGGAGACTGCCCAGACTTCATTAACTTAACTTTTTCTTCATTGTTGTCTACGCAAATGACATCATGTCCAATATGAGCCAAGCAAGCACCTGTAACTAAACCAACGTAACCAGTACCAATCACACAAACACGCATTTTTTAACTCCTCACTTTTTTGGACTTAATCTTCAAAAAGAAGTTCTCAATTTTACACTTACACACTTACAAAAACTCTGCAACTTAATATACTAGCTACCGTTCAGGTTAGCCTGCATGAAAATTCAGAGCGACGCTAGGGGCCACTCAGGTGGTTAAATTATTGACATCGCTTTGAATGCGATCGCGAAAATCTTCTATTGTTAGTTTTAACCCGTCTTGCAGAGGAATGGTAGGTTCCCAATTTAACCAAGTTTTTGCCTTTGTGATATCAGGCTGGCGACGTCGGGGATCGTCCGAAGGTAGTGCCTCGAACTTAATCTGCGCGTCTGGATCGATCATATTTTGCACAGTTTGTGCCAATTGTAAAATCGTGTATTCACCAGGATTGCCCAGGTTGACTGGGCCAACGTAGTCGCTATTCATTAGGCGGATGAATCCTTCTACCAAATCAGAAACGTAGCAGAAACTCCGGGTTTGCGAACCATCACCGTACACAGTTAAAGGATTACCGCGCAAGGCTTGAACTATAAAGTTGCTCACCACCCGACCATCATTTTCTAACATTCTCGGCCCGTAGGTGTTGAATATCCGAACAACTCGAATATCAACTTTATTTTGCCTGTAATAATCAAATGCTAGAGTCTCAGCAATTCTTTTACCTTCGTCGTAGCATGAACGTATCCCAATGGGATTGACGCTACCTCTATACTCTTCAGTTTGGGGATGAACTTCTGGATCTCCGTATACTTCACTAGTGGAAGCTAAGAAAAACCTCGCTTTCACACGTTTAGCTAGCCCCAACATATTCAGTGTTCCCATCACGTTAGTTTTAACGGTTTTAACTGGGTTGTACTGGTAATGTACTGGTGAAGCCGGACAAGCTAAATGATAAATTTGATCGACTTCTAACCGAATTGGTTCGGTAATATCGTGGCGGATCAATTCAAAGTACGGATGATCTAACCATTTGAGGATGTTACGTTTATGACCAGTGTAAAAATTATCCAAGCATATTATTTCATGCCCAGCAGCCATTAGTCGGTCGATGAGATGGGAACCAATAAACCCAGCACCGCCCGTAACCAAAATTCTCATAGTTTCCCAGTTACTTACAAATATTTTCAGTAGCTATTGCACTTACTTTTAGATTACCCACCTTGGGTACAAAAATACAAAACAAAAAAAAAAGAACAATGCTCAATCAAAAAGTATTGTTGAACTTACCTATTTTTTCACAGTTGTAGTTTTGTTATATTTTTACCTGTTTTCTTAAGAATTTAATTAGCAAAATAACAAAAATTGTTTAAAAATTGTTTATTGTTTAGCCGATCTTTATCAAATCTTCAAACATATAAAGTATTTTTACGGTTATTAAGGTTTTATTAGGATACAACAAGTTAGTCGAGATTGGGGTGACACTCGTGCTACAAATACATACCAATAATACAGATGTACATCCTACAGCCGATTCATTTATTGCCAAGATTTTTGGAAATGTGATACCTCCGGTGGACTACGCTAACGCAGCCCAAGTCCACTTACTTGAACTGTATTCTGCCTTACATCATACAGCAGATGTAATGCTGCTAACCGTGGTAGACATAATTAAATTTGTGGTTTGAGTGCGTTGCGGTTCTCCAAGCATGATAATTGAGCAGGTGAGTTGTCTGGCTAACTGGGTTGTGACATCGCTAATGGCTAACCCTCCAGGACTGGTACGATTACGTATAAAAGGTAAAACTACTAAATCATATAATCTTGCTGCCTGCAAAATTGCTTGGGCAACATTTTCGTGAGCCATGATTTGAATTTCTGGGGCATTGGCCAAAGCCAATTTAGATACCAATAGGGAGAGATGCGATCGCCTCCAAGCAATTTTACTAGAACTAGTGCGGCGATCGCACACATTCAGCACAGTAATGTGGCTCTGATTTGCCTCGGCTAGCATCTGGGCAAATTGTACAGGTTGTAATGTCGGTGCTGTTAAGTTTTCTATTGGTACTAAGATCCGCTGAATTTTTTTCGGTGATTCTACTAGACGTGTCACCGCTACTGGACAATGGGATGCCCAAAGCACACCATCAATCACATTCCCAAATAAACGCGCTCGTAACCCAGTCCGTTTACCCCAACCCATAACAATTAAATTAGCCTTTTGTTCGCGAGCCGCTCTGCTAATTCCTTCAGCAAAGGCATCATCAATTCGCAGCACCGATTCTGCGGCTACGCCCAAGGCTCGACTTTGTATCGTGGCTTTATTCAATAACCACTCACTCCGTTGTAGAGACGCTTCTAACTGGGGCGCATCCATGTGAGCAGCAGCAGTAGCGATCGCCAAAGGTATAATTTTGCCCTGAGACTGACGCGCTAATAACGCCGCCATTTCAATCAAATACTGCTGGGTCTGAGGATTATATACAGGCACGACTATAGTAAAAGCACTGTTTGTTTGTAATGCGTTCTCCTCAGGTAGAGGTGGTACTGGATCTTCGGCTGGCGGGGAATTCAAACCAACAGCTATTCGACTGGTCATCAACGGCCCCAAGGTTGATGTGACAAGCATTACAGCAATAACGCTATGTAATACTTCTAGTGGCAGCAACCCAGCCTGATATCCCACTAACGTAACTGCTAACGTTGTACCAACTTGGGGAAGTGACAGCGACCACATCGTTAGAATTTCTTGCCATCTATAGTGGTAAACCAGTTTTGTCAACAAAACTGCAATCAATTTACTGACAATCAAACCAACTACCATCGACAGTGTTAACTTGAGCGTGTTCAAATTGTTCACAAAAGTGGGTAAATCTATCAGTAAGCCAAGGTCAACAAAGAAAATGGGAATGAACAGCACACTGCCAATAAATACCACCTTTTCTTTGACAGGGCCTTCACCCACAGCTTCATTCACTGCCAAACCCGCTAAAAAAGCACCAACAATTTTTTCTACTCCAATCAATTGAGCGCCCATAGCTGCCAGAAACACAGAAAGCAACACAAACAAAAACTTGTTTCCTTCATCGTCTCCAGACCGCTTGAAAAATTCTTTGCCTGCCCAATCAAAGCCTGTAACAACAGCAACAGAGTAAATAGTTAACCAACCTGACAAGGTGAGTAGTTTAGCAAAGCTGAATACTCCAGCATGAGCGACAGCTACACAAACGGCTAATATCAGTACTGCGCCAATATTTGTAAAAATCGTAGCTCCAATGGTGACAATAACAGCTTCGTTGTTTACTACTCCCAAACGGCTGATTATGGGATATGCCAAAAGGGTATAGGAAGTGAATAAAGAGCCAATTAAGATTGAAGTATTCCAGCCATAGCCTAAAATCAGACCTAATAAGGTTCCCATGACTAGGGGTACACTGAAAGTCAAGCTAGCGAACCCAAAGGCACGACTTTTTCTGCGGCGGAACTGTTCTAGATCGACTTCTAGCCCTGCGACAAACAGCAAATAAATTAACCCAATGTCTGATAGTAGGTTAATCATCGGTGAGTCAGACTGAACAAGATTCCAACCCGAAGGCCCAAGTACTAGCCCTGATAAAACCAAACCCACTAATCCTGGTAATCTTAACCGCTCAAACACGATCGGTATAACTAAGATGATCGTCAGCAAAACAGCAAAGGGAACAATTGGTTCTTTGCCAAGAACTTGGGAAGTTGGTTCCAGAACAAGAACTTGTGATATTAGTTCCATATATAGTAATTGAAGGGGCTATGGTAAAACAGCGATTACCTTGGGGGCGATCGCCCGATCAATATGAATAATAGAGAAGCCACCTGACGAAAAATCAAAAATCTTAATTTACACTAACTAGGCAATTATTTAATAATTAACTACCTACGGGTGGATTTGACTCAAAATAAACCGTAAGCGATCGTAGTCATCTTTAAGTAAAACACTTAAGCTACGTCCAGCTTTAATTAGCCATTCTCGGTCAGCTTTACGTAACTGGTATACATCTCGAATGGCAGCTGCGGTTAAAGACTCTATTGGCGCACCATTTATACAAAGGAGTGTCCGTAAAAAATCTAGTTCTTCAGTAAATTTAATGATAGCTTCTGGTTCACATCGATAAACAGCTTGATGAATTTGCGGGGGACGGGGTGGAAGATACTGATATACTCTTTGGTTATAACTTTGATTTTGCGAAGATAGTTCAAATCCCACGATCGCAGCCCGGAATTCTGTGCGAAGCATGGCAAATATTTGGGGTTGTTCCTCCCGTAAGTCTTGCAAGGACAACCCCAACGCTCTCGCCCGATGGATAGAATCTATCGGCATAGTTGTGGCATAATACACTACAGCATAAATTTGATTGCCAGATTCTTCATCTACAGAACAGACCCAACTACCAAAGGGTGGCATGGAGGGAAAGCTTAAATCTTCCGGTTCCAAACACTGAGCTAAGAATTCAGTACTGGTAGTTTCAATTACCTCAGCAATATGGTTCGGATGGCGATCGCCAGTGGCAAACTGTGGTAGGGGGAGGCGCATAGTAATTTAGTCATTAGTCATTGGTGAGCCAGTGCGGTCTTGGGGGTTTCCCCCATGAGCAACTGGCGAACCCGAAGGGTCATTAGTCATTAGTTTTTGCCAAATGAGAAAGAACAAATGACTAATGACTAATTTTATTTGGCTTTTTTACGTCCGGCGGTGGTCTCTACGAGTTCCAATTCGCTTAGGCGAAAGGTAACTAATTTATCCCAGTTACCACCCTCAAATAATACGGCTACTTTGCCATCAGTAAGTCGTTGCACGAGTCCTTCGTAGCGATAATAAGTATCTGCGGGATTCTTGACGCGAACAGTTGCTCCAGGCAGAATCATGTTTATAGCCTCGCTTGTTTCCTTTTAATAGCTTAATACTTGTTAATAGTCATTTGTCATTTGTCAGTGGTCATTAGCATAATAGTCATTTGTCATTTGTCAGTGGTCATTAGCAAAGGACAAAGGACAAATGACCAATGACCAATGACAAATAACGAATCAATAATACTTCTGCCTTTGGCGAAAATTTGCTACTGATTCTACTATTCCCAAGGAAATGAAGTTGGTCAGCATCGCAGAACGCCCATAACTCATCCAAGGTAGGGGAATTCCTGCCACAGGCGCTAAACCTACAGTCATGCCAACGTTCACAATCACCTGAAACACAATCATTGACAAAACGCCAATAGCCAACAAGGAACCAAAGTTATCTTTGGCGGTTTGGGCAATATGTAGTAGGCGCAAGCAAATTAAGCAGAAAACAAATAGCACTACCAAACAACCAACAAAACCAAATTCTTCTCCCACTGCTGAGAAAATAAAGTCTGTATGCTGTTCGGGTACGAAATTCAGTTGCGTCATTGGCCCCTTGAACAGACCCCATCCCCATATCTCACCAGCACCAATAGCAATGCGAGATTGGATTAAATGATATCCAGCACCTAGTGGATCGTGATCGGGATTCATGAATACAGTTAGGCGATCTTTTTGATACTCTTTTAAAACATGGTTCCAGGCGAAGACTCCTAATTCGCCACCCAGTATATTAAGAGTCCACGCACCGATAGTACCTAAACCAAATCGACGCCAGGGAAGAGTTTGCCAGCCCACAATAGCCATTGCAACTGACCAAATTAGTCCTAATGGGCCAAAAGATAGTTCTTTGAATAAAACTATCGGCTCTGTTAAAGGCCAAGATATACTAAACAAAATGGCGGCAACCACCGGAGAAATCATCAGAATTAACCAGCCTGGGTTAGCATTTGCCCAGTAAAGCATTCCTAAGACGATCGCACCAAATACTAGTGATGTTGCTAAATCTGGCTGTAAAAATACTAATCCCCAAGGTATAGCGGTGATTGCCAGAACGCGGAAAACACCTTCGAGGCTAGAAGCAGTCCGCCTGTGTAACAAGGCTGCTAAGGTAACAATCATGCCGACTTTGGCAAATTCTGAGGGTTGCACGTTAAAGCCGGCGATACTAATCCACCGCTGCGCCCCTTTGGCACTAGTACCAGCAATCATCACGGCGATTAAGCTGAAGTTTGTTAATGAATAAGTTACCCAGTGCCACTGCATCAAGAGTTCGTAACGGATGCGAGATAAAAGCAGGGCTATAAGCACGCCGATACCCGCTACCATCCAGTGCCACCACCAGTCAGTTACTGGCTGCTTCAGTTCCGTACTGAGAATCATCAGGCCGCCAAAGATACTGACAGCAATCGGCATACAAAAAAGTAACCAATCTACATGCTGCCAGGGCTTAACCCAAGACTTCCAGCGAATTTTGGGGAGCGATCGTTTTAACAACATTGTGCCAGTTTAGACTTTAGCTTTAATTGTTGGGAATTGGGAATTAGTCAATATTCAATAGTTATTCTTCCCCAACTTCCCTAATCCCTAACACCCAGTCCCTAGTATTCCCAAGCTATAGCCCAGGAATAGATAGAAATTAAAATTTATAATTATGTCAGGGCAGCAACTGATACTTTACCAGCAATGGTAAGAGCGATCGCTGTTAATGCTTTTGCTGAAGCTGAATCTGGATCGCCAACTACTATTGGCACACCGCTGTCACCACCAACTCGTGTGGAAATCTCTAGCGGTACACACCCCAACAGTGGTACTCCCAATTCAGCAGCTGTTTTGGAGCCACCACCGGAACCAAAGATGTCATATTGTTTATCTGGTCGATCGGGGGGAATAAAATAGCTCATATTTTCCACGATCCCCAATACTGGAACATTCATCTGCTGGAACATCCGCAATCCTTTGCGAGAATCTAACAGAGCTACATTTTGTGGCGTGGTAACAATTACTGCCCCTGCCATCGGCACTGCTTGGGTTAAAGTTAACTGAGCATCTCCGGTTCCCGGTGGCATATCTACAATCAGATAGTCCAGTTCACCCCATTGCACTTGATAGAGAAACTGGCGAATTACGCCATTGAGCATAGGCCCCCGCCAAATTACTGGTTGATCTCGGTCAATCAAAAAGCCCATTGAAACTAATTTCACGCCGTGATTAAAAGCAGGTTCTAGGATGTCACCTGTTTCAGTAGAACGCACAGTAATTTGAGCATCAGACAAACCCAGCATGGTAGGGTCATTGGGGCCATAAATATCAGCATCTAGCAAGCCGACTTTCGCCCCAGTTTGGGCTAGAGCCACTGCTACATTCACTGCCACCGTACTTTTACCAACGCCACCTTTGCCGCTAGAAACAGCAATGATATTTTTGACTCCAGAAATGCCAGTGCGGTCAGGTAAACTTTTTTGTTGCGGTGTTTCTGCCGTCACTTCTATGCTGACATCTGTAACGCCTGGGAGTTTTTTGACAGCTTTCTGACAGTCTTCGACAATAAATTCACGTAAAGGACAGGCAGGAGTGGTTAACACTAAAGTCAAACTAACCTTACCACCGTCAATTTTTACGTTGCGAATCATATTCAGTTCTACCAGACTTTTGCGGAGTTCTGGGTCTTCTACTGGTCGCAAAACTTCTAAGACAGAGCGGGAATTGAGGACATCGTACATAAAAATTCAAAATTCAAAATGAATAAATACACTTGTGGGGAACATCTTAGCTATTAACTGGATGCCTTCTTAAGTAAGGTCAGCTTAGTGTTATCACTGTCACTGCCGTGATAAAACTTAGCAAATTGCATTATTACCTAATAGAATCTTAACTTTCTTTGGGCATTAGGCATTGGGCATGGGAGATGAGGGAGCAGGGGGAGCAGAGGGAGACAAGGGGACAAGGAGAATAACCATGCCCAATCCCCAATGCCCAATCCCCAGTCCCCATTCCCCTATGCCCAATGCCCCAGTACCTAAAAATCAAAACAACTGTCATTAAGAGATTTTTTCTTACCAGATACCGCTGGTAATGCCGTCTTTTCTACTGCTTCGACTAAAGATCGTGCAACGCGGTCTGCATAAGGACGGGATAAAGACCAAATCAGGGGCGATAACCAACCCCGTAGGGTTACAGAATAAGATAAACAAGTACCACAAACCGTTGACTCTACTTGGTAAGTTACCCGTTCCTCTATTCCAGGAATCGCCATCACTCGGATACTCAGCATCTCTCTGGGATTGACGCGTTCTACAAAAATTCTGATGGGAATCGGCGAAAAGCGTGTTACAGCTTGAAAAATTAATCCTGGTTTGGGTACTAATCCGTGGGGGACGTTAGTACTCTTAAGTTGTGGATGCCAAGAAACATCTGTTAAGTCAACCACTTTTTGCCACAGTTCATCTACAGAAGCAGAACTAATCTCTCGATACGTCCACACCAGAGAAGCACAAAACCGACGACGTTTGCGGCGGATGAATTTGGATAACCAACCTTGCATTTTCCTAATCCTCCTCCCTAGATACTTTCTGGTAACTCTGGTATGGTGTGCAACTACATTCAACCTTTAAATTAAAACTTTCTCAAAAATGCCCTAAACATAGCAAGCCTCGACTAGGTACAGACTCTAACAGCCGACATCAGCAATATGCCAAAAAAGTTCTGAGTAGACCAGTCAAATCCTTGATACCTTAAGCTTAAGACTAAAATTTAGTCTTTATACCAGAATATTCCAATTAAGAATTTCAAAAAAAACTCATTCAATATACAAGCCTATACGCATTTGAGGGAAAATAACTCTAGTGATGCCCATCAATCTTATAAATGCTTAACCCAGTAAGAAAAAAGTGGGTTGGGCAAATAGAGCTAGATTGTTGGCGCATATTTCCCCCAAATTTTAAAATGAAAAATTTGTGGCTTTCTAGAAATTGTAATTTAGGTTCGGGAATCTATGTTGACCAACTCGCAAATACCAACTGTAGAAGCAGAATCATCCAAGTCTTTGCCAGCAACTGATGCTCAGATTAGGGTCAGTCAGTTTATGAAACAACTGCAAGACGAAATTACCGAATCATTGGCAAAACTAGATGGTGTGGCTAAGTTTCATGAAGATAGTTGGGAACGCCCAGAAGGAGGTGGAGGGCGATCGCGCGTACTGCGAGATGGTGCGATATTTGAACAAGCAGGTGTAAATTTTTCTGAAGTTCAGGGTTCCCATTTGCCAGCCTCAATTTTAACCCAACGCCCGGAAGCAGCAGGGCATGGCTTTTATGCTACAGGCACTTCAATGGTATTACATCCTCGCAATCCTTATGTGCCCACAGTTCATCTAAATTATCGCTACTTTGAAGCAGGGCCAGTGTGGTGGTTTGGTGGTGGTATTGACTTGACACCTTATTACCCCTTTGCAGAAGATGCGGCACATTTACACAAAACATTAAAGCAGGCTTGCGACCAACACCACCCAGAGTATTACCCAGTGTTTAAGAAGTGGTGTGATGAATATTTCTACCTGAAGCATCGTGATGAGACACGGGGCGTCGGTGGTCTATTTTTTGATTACCAAGATGGCCAGGGTGCTTTATATCGCGGCCCAAATCCCAATGGGGAAGCGGCTATTTATAGCAACCAGGTGGGAACACCAGCAACCCGCAATTGGGAAGATTTGTTTGGCTTTGTACAAGGCTGTGGCAGAGCATTTTTACCAGCCTACGTACCAATTGTAGAACGGCGACATGGCATAGAGTATGGCGATCGCCAACGGAATTTTCAACTCTACCGGCGAGGACGGTATGTAGAATTTAACTTGGTTTATGACCGAGGTACTATTTTTGGTCTGCAAACCAACGGACGTACCGAATCAATTCTCATGTCCCTACCTCCCCTAGTGCGCTGGGAATACGGCTATCAACCGGAACCGAATTCCCCCGAAGCCGAGTTGTATGAAACCTTCCTTAAACCTCAAGATTGGATCGATTGGACACCCAAATAGTTCTGAGTGTTGAGTGCTGAGTGCTGAGTTAGGAGTTAGGAGTTATAAGAATAGTGATCTTCCCCTGCTGTCTCATTTCCCCACTCCCCACTGCCCACTATTTTGGTGAGTTAAACTATTAAAGTTAAGCACTTAGCCAAAAAAGGTGACAAATTTAGCTATAGCTTGTTAATCTCAAGTGACAGCATTAGAAAATTCTGTCACCAGTTAATCTTAAAAGGAATGCCACGGGGAGGGCTTTAGTGATTCATATAGACCAAAAAACTTATACAACCCAAGACGGAAACACTGTTATCGTCCTGACACCATCAGGCCGTCTGGATATCACCACTGCTTGGCAATTTCGTCTGAAGTTACAGGAGTGTATTTCCAAACTCAGTCGCCATGTAGTTGTAAATCTGGCTCAGGTTAATTTTATTGATAGTTCTGGCCTCACGTCTTTGGTAGCTGGAATGCGTGATGCTGATAAAGTCAAGGGCAGTTTTCGCATCTGCAATGTACACCCAGAAGCCAAACTCGTGTTTGAAGTGACGATGATGGATACTGTTTTTGAAATCTTTGAAACAGAAGAGGAAGCTTTAGAAGGTGTACCGCGTAGCATTGCCAGCTAAAAAAGAGTTAGAAGTTAGAAGTAGAGACGCGATTAATCGCGTCTCTACAGGAGTTAATTCAAAATTAAAAATTCATAACTCATAACTTTATCTTATTAAATACTGATTTCGCTTGGTGTAGCGATAAGGCCCCATAATCGCTCCCCAGGTTGCTTTTCCAGTTGCGGGATCAATTCCTTTGTCGTAGCTGTGAAATTCTGTCGCTGTAGCTGCAAAACCTAAAGAAACATAGATGCTATTGCCAAGATAAGTAAAGCTACAACGAGTCTCTGGTAGTGGGGTAGCGGTAAACTTATAGCGATCGCCAGCTAGTTTCTCCCCAGTAACTGTGAGGATACAACCTGGTAGTAAATCTAATTGTTCGGGTGTTAGTGTGTTTAGTAGAGCAGGGTTATCACCTGCACCTCTTAATGCACCTGGATCTTGAGGCATATAATATTGTACTTCCACAGTTGCGTCATCGCTGCTTTGACGCAACCGGATAATTCGTTGGCGGTAAGGTTGATCTAGGGTAATAACGTTAGCCTGTTCAGCAAATAAAGTGATGCTATCTTCTGCGAATAGATTAACTCGTCTTTGCCACAAGCAGAGGTGGACATACCAAACTGGTTCTGCTATGGCTTGTTCTTGATTATCAAATTTACCAGCTAGGTATTCACCTAAAGCAATTAACTGTGGCGAGAAGTTCATAAGTACAATAAATAAATCATCAAAGATAATAATTTTTGGCTATTTTTTAGGAGAAAAGGTCTTATTTGCTGTAGCTGCCAGTTTATAAAATACTTCTGATCTGTATATATTGTAAATGAAACCGTCACCTGCTAAAAGCTCAACTTGGCAAAGTAGCCTTTAAGCGAGAAAATAAAGATACGTCGCCCTTAACATTTCTTTTTTGTTTGTGAATAACGTCCGTACAGTCTCTGATACAAAGCGAACTTTCTATAATCTTCACACCCGTCCGATTAACACTATTTATCGTCGGGTAGTAGAAGAATTGATGGTGGAAATGCATCTGCTGTCAGTAAATATCGATTTTAGCTACAATCCAATTTATGCCTTGGGTGTCGTCACTACTTTTGATCGCTTCATGGAAGGCTATCAACCAGAACGGGATCAAGAATCAATTTTTAACGCCTTATGTCAGGCTATAGAACAAGATCCGCAACGCTATCGACAGGATGCGCAAAGATTGCAAACTGTAGCTAAAGGTTTGCCAGTTAAAGATTTAATTGCGTGGCTGGGCCAAACTACTTACTTAGATCGAGATGCTGACTTGCAAGCACACCTGCAAGCGATCGCCAACAATCCTAACTTTAAATACAACCGTTTGTTCGCAATTGGTGTATTTTCGTTATTAGAACAGTCAGATCCCGAATTAGTCAAAGACGAAAAGCAACTCACTGAGGCGCTGAAAGCGATCGCTGCTGGCTTGCACCTCTCTGATGACAAACTCAACAAGGATTTGGAACTATACCGTTCTAACCTAGACAAAATGGCGCAAGCGCTAGTGGTGATGGCAGATATCCTCTCAGCCGATCGCAAAAAACGCGAGCAACGTAAACAACAATCAACTACCCCAGTTGCTCCCCCAAGTTCCAACGAATAGTTACAATTTGGTAGTGATGAATTAGGAGTTATGAGTGAGGAATTGTTAATAACTCCTAACTCCTAACTCTTAGCTTTAGACACCCAATATTTTGTAGATTAAACTGTTAATTATTGTCAGCGTAAATGCCCCAATAACAGCACTCCAAATCCCGTAACGCAAGCGAAAGCCCTCTACTAACCAAGCAGCAATACTAAAACAAACCACGGCAATCATAAATGTGAAAATGCCAGATAATAAGTCCAATGTTAGTAGATTTGGTACTGCAAAAATGAGGCTTAAAATCGGTCTGACTATTGCCGTCACGATACCAAGCACTGCGGCAGAAAGAAACGCTTTACCAGGAGTATCAATTTCAACTCCTAAAGGCAACTTACTAATTATCAACAAGCTGATAGCTGTTACGACCCAAACAATTAAAAGCGTCACGATATTCATGCCACAACCCCTGATATTAATTAGTAATTTGTAATTAGGACAGACTGAAAAACGCTTGATATAAGCGCTTTTCAATCTGTTAACCTATTTGGACATCCTTCCCCAATTTGGTATGAAATGTGGATGGTAATTGGTGATGAATTGCTCAGTCTATAGGTGGAAAAATCTTTAAAGCTCAACCAATTATTTGTAAATTAGCAGCTTTTTTTTCTCTAGCCAAGATTTATTCTAGATATCTTTAGGTTTTGGAAAAGACTGGAAGGGAAAATGGGGAGTCATGAGTGGGGGATAAGGGGACAAAAGAGACAAGGAGAATAACCCATGCCCAATGCCCCTTACCCCTTATCCCCAGAGGGGACCCCACCATCCCCAATTCCCCCATTTCCCTATCTCATCTTTTAAGAGGAGGTTGGGTTTTTTTGGGTGCTACAGGTGCTTGAGGCGCTGGTGAGTTAGGAACCACGGGAGAAATACCAGGATTGATGCCTTGCCCAGTTGGAGGCTTGATGCTAGGAAAGGGTACAGAATTAGGTGCTAAGGGGAATTTTGGGGTAATATTTCCTTCGGAATTGATGCCTGGAACTGGTGCAGCACCAGGATTGATTGGGAAAGAGGGGATAGTAGGCTGGTTAGGCAAGTTTATGGATGGTTGAGATGGGCCAGGAATAATTCCCAAAGAAACGCGATCGCCCCCTACTTGTCGTAGCAAATCCAATGTCTCAATCACATCGTTGTAAGTTGCTGTGCGCGAAGCATTCAGCACCACAATGGCACTGGGGTTTGCTTGGAGATACTGTTTTAAACTCTGTCTCAAATTTTCCTGTTTTACAGGCTGTTTTTCTATGTAAGTATTGCCCACAGCATCGATAGTCACAATCACACTTCCACTCTGTGATGTTATTCCAGAAATTGAACTAGGGCTAGCTTTAGGCAAATCAACATTTATTGCCTGTTGCCGCGTAAATTGCAAAGCCGCTAATAAAAAAAATGTCAGGATACAAAAAACGACATCAATTAAAGGGATGATTTGAATTTGGACTTCTTCAATTGGAGTATGTAGATTAACTTTCATGTCTCACTCTCAAGCCTGGTTCAGGGGTTGAATTATTGACTATTAATTAGGTGTATTCGGGGGTTCAGGAGGTTCAGAAACTCTAGTCTTTCCTGGCTTGCGGGGTGGAGTGAAATTTTCTGGCACAATTGCTGATGTCCTATTGCTAAAGTCAGGAGGAGACTGGCGATAGAGCAATTCCATCTCATTCCCTGCCTTGCGAAAAACTTTGACTTGGTTGACTACAAAACTTTGAAATAGGCGGTAAAATACCAAACTAATGATGGCAACTATTAGCCCACTTGCCGTACTAATTAAGGATTCACCAATACCAGTAGTCACGCCAGCAGTAGATTCAGTTCCCAAATCGCCAATCCGAATTGAGCGCAGAGACTGGATTAAACCCAAAACCGTGCCCAACAATCCTAGCAACGGCGCTAAAGCAATCACGGCTTCTAAAAGTTTTTCGCCCCGCCGCATCCCAGCTAATTCGTCTTCTGCCGTAGCCTCCAGTGCTAGTCGAAAAGTTTCCGTATCACTTTTCGCAAAACGTAGAGGGGCATAGAGAAAACGCCCGACAGGCTGATGGGTTGCTTGTCTTGCCATGTCCGCAGCTACTTCCCAATTATCCTGGGCAGCATCCAAGATGCGATCGACTATTTGCTTTTCCTGAGTCAAAATTCGCAACCAGAACCACAAACGCTCGAAAATCACACTCAAAGCCAGAATCGATAGAACTAGCAATGGCCACATCGCTGGCCCACCCTTGTAAAATAAATCTAAAATATCCACTGTTTAAGTTTCCTCCCTCCACGACTAAAGCAAATGTGTTAAGGCATTTTAATTCTAGAGATTAATGCAAAATGAGGGACTTCCAAAATATAAATTTCTCGATAACCTAAAAAAAATAGTGTAAGCATGACGTATTTGACTGAGACTGTTGTACAAACTTGCTGCTGGGTAGGCAATTGCAATGATAGATCGGTAATTTTTGGCATACTTTTGCTAGACTTCCTTGTAATACCAATTTGAAAAAAGAATGCAATACATAGATAAGACCCCACCTAACCCTTCCTAAAGCTTGAGGGAGGGTGCGCGTCAGTGAGGATGGGGTGTCCGATCGCAAACATTTTTTGAATTGATATAACCTGAATCACCACAGAATATTTTCACGTAAAGGAGAAAAAATTTTGGCAGCAGTCCGAGTCCGTCAGCATGTTAATCCACTTGGTAAAAAGTATCAAACACCAGCAAGTCCCCAAGACTGGGAAAAAATTTATGCAAAGCCAAATCAACCACTACATTTAGATATTGGCTGCGCTAAGGGACTGTTTTTGTTGAATATGTCCAAGATAGAACCTAACTGGAATTTTCTCGGCTTAGAAATTCGGGAACCGCTGGTGATGGAGGCGAATAAATTACGTTCTGAGTTTGATTTAACAAACCTGCACTATTTATTTTGCAATGTGAATAACTCACTGCGTAGGCAAAGCCCGCCGCAGGCATCGCTTTTATCTTCCCTCCCTCCAGGAAGTTTACAACGCGTTACAATTCAATTCCCCGATCCTTGGTTTAAAACCCGCCACGCTAAACGTCGTGTAGTTCAACCAGAACTAGTGGCAGACTTAGCTAATTATCTCGCGGTTGGAGGATTGGTATTTCTGCAATCAGATATGGAATTTGTTGCTGTAGAAATGCGCGATCGCTTTGCTTTTCACCCAGCTTATCAGAAAGTTGGTACGGGAGAATGGTTAGCCGAAAATCCACTACCAGTCCCCACAGAACGGGAAATAGGCACGCAAAAAAAGGGTGAGCCTGTTTATCGGGCTTTGTTTGAAAGGGTGAGAATTACAGATTAGAGATGTTTGTAGTATCAACTCTGTCCCACAATTGGGGATTGGAAGTTTTCTCGATCAGCCTTCAAACTATTTAGTACTATAGACTTAAGTCTTATTTGTTATCTTGTTGTTAGACATTGCCCATCATTTGGGAAAGTTTTTGGGACATAAATGTTTCATTAAGGGTCAAAAAGTGAGTGAAATACTCTCTAATAATTGGTGAAAAAGCTTGATGCTGAAGTAATTGATAGATATATAACCTTGCTCAAGAAATAGTTTTGACTAAAAACTATCGATTTATTAGTTGATGACATAAAAGTTTTATTTATATCTATTAAAAATTGGCAGAACACAATTAAACCATTTTTTTCATCCCTAGAATATAGACAGATTAGGTAATTACAGTACTTAGTGATTTAGCCTATATCTAGTTATATATTCTGAGGAAAAGCACAATGGAAAGGAATAAAAATAATTCAGATATTCAATTGGACATTAGCAATCTAATTGATAATGCTGTTAACAATGCAGTAGCACGACGGAATCTAGCTGAGGATTCAGAAGATGCTTTGCTAACTCTGTCTGATGAAGAAATGGCAAACGTTGCAGGTGGTTTTGTAACGGTTACAAAATTCGATCCAACCATTGCAGGTGGTATTTTTGTGAGAGAACCGATTACTTGTGGAATAATTGCACAAGACCCAAACTTGAGCGCACAAGCCTTTTAAGTTGGTAGTAACTATTAAACTCTTGGACATTTAATTTGCTTATTTAGGTTGATGGAGAGCAGTCCGACTCAAAACTAGGTGTAAATCTCCATCAGCTTAAAAATACAATTCACTATAGGTTCAATTTATGGAAGACATCGCTACAGAAAAGACTACACTTTGCCCTAGTGCAAGACCAGATTGGCAGAACAGTGTTGTTTTCGGCGTCGTTGGTGGCACAGTCACAGAACCCCGCGTAGCTTATCTTAAGCACCCCCAACCTGTCACAGATGAACTAATAGCAAAGGCTAGTCCAGTAACACCCACTGAAATTTTTCGGACGGCTGCACCCTGTGCAACTAAGGGTTGTCAACATTTTGATGGTAAAGATTGTCGTCTGGCAATGCGAGTTGTAGAAAATTTCCCGACGGTAGTAGACGATCTACCACCTTGTTCCATACGCCGAGATTGCCAATGGTGGCAACAAGAAGGCAAGGCAGCTTGTATGCGTTGTCCACAAGTTATTACAGATAACTACAATCCCTCTGAACTACTAGTTAAGGTGGCGACACCGACTGTTGGCTAAACGAAGCTACAAAGTTTATTTAAGTAATTTAAGGAGAATATCATGTCAATGAACATTCATCAGAAATATCTCACAAGTCAAATTGAAATTACGAACTTGATTGAAGAAGCTGTTGTGAATGCATCTGCAAGACGAAAACAAGTTTTAGAACAAAACTCGCTCTCAGAACTGTCTGAAGAAGAACAGAAAAACATTACGGGTAGTGGAGTAGCAACAGATGTGAGAGATGCGATAATTTTATTAGGCGGCTATCTACTGGGTTAGTAATGCTGCGCGTAATTTGTAATTTATATACCGCAGACATTTGATTAATTTGGAATGGATGGTTTATTTCCAATGTGCGGTACTAGTTTTAATAATCCTTGCAAAAACAGCCTGTGGTAGGAGCTCAACTACCACAGTTTTCTCTACATCAAAATTGGTTTATAAATAAAAAAGTTATGACATTTCTCTTAAACTCTCATAATGTTGTCAATTATTTAGTTGAACAGGGGTTATGTAATCAGTCAGAACAACCACCGATTAAGGTAGAAATAGTTGCAGCTAAAAACTTTAATTTATTAGTTACTTTACCAGGCGATCGCAAACTTCTAGTTAAACAAGAACGACACAATCAAGAAGGGAAAGCGGCCGGTGAGTTTTTAAGTGAGTGGCGAATTCAAGAGTTTTTACAACGATTTCCAAACCTTGGTAACTACCGCTCATTTTTACCAAAGGTACTGCATTTTGATGCTGAGAATTCCATTATTGTCTTTAGATATCTGGATGACTATCGGGATTTAATGGATTTCTACACCAAAGAAAATAGCTTTTCTACAGAAATTGCTACGGCAATTGGTAATATTTTAGGGACTATCCATCGTGATACTTTCAACCGCCAAGAATATCAGGAATTATTTTCTAAAAATTCTGAGAATTCAATGGCTGATCGAGTATCACATTTAATTCGGAGATTAGAACGGGTTGAACCGGAAATTTTTGGTCTAGTTCCTGGCGATGGGTTAAAGTTTTTTGCTTTATATCAACGTTATGATAGTTTGGGACAGGCGATCGCAGAATTAGGTAATGCTGTAACGCCTTCTTGTCTCACCCACAATGATTTGAAACTAAATAATATTCTCCTGTACAAAGATTGGCAAAATTCCAGTAATAATATTATCCAGCTAATTGATTGGGAACGCTCGGCTTGGGGAGATCCAGCTTTTGATTTGGGAACACTTATTGGCAGCTATGTACAAATCTGGCTGGGTAGCTTAGTTATCAGTAATTCTTTGAGTATTGACGAATCTCTACGCTTGGCAATAACACCTTTAGAACTACTTCAGCCTTCAATTGCTACATTAACCCAAGCTTATTTAAACACTTTTCCAGAAATTCTAGAACACCGCTCTGATTTCTTGCAACGCGTGGTGCAATTTACAGGTTTTGCTTTGATTCAACAGATTCAGGCGATGATTCAATATCAAAAATCTTTTGGCAATATGGGGATTGCTATGCTTCAGGTTGCTAAGACGTTATTAAGCCGTCCTGTACAATCAATGCCAACAATTTTTGGTGCTGCTGCTGTTGAATTAACTCACCTAAGTAGTTCTGCTGTTTAAATCATTTTGTTATTACTAAAGTAGTTATGCAATTATTAAATTCTCCTCAAACTCAGGTAAAAACTGGTTTAACTGAGCAATTACTAGATGTTTTGCAAGATATTGTTCAAAAAATTGAAATAAAATCTGATTTTTCCATCCACCATCCAGATTACAAACCTTTGGAATTACCATCTGAGGCAGTTGAACGTTTTCAGAAGATGCCAACCCAGATGCAACAGAAATATCTGAGTCTGCAATTGCGGACTTTTCTTTACGGTATCTATTACAACGGTTCTATGCAAAGTACGTTGGCACTAGATGGAGAGGGAAATGGTTTGCCCCTAGATTTGGAGAATAATACTGTTTTAGGGGTAGATGTGGGGTTTTATAAGCGATTGCATGAAAGTAATTTTGGAGAGGGCTACTTTGACCGTGGTTGGTCTGTTTTGAGAGAAGAAAGTGATGGCAGTTTAGCTGTGACTAAAGGCGGTTTGAGACTGCATATTGAACGGAATAAGCATCTTCAATCTACTGAAGTGGCAGCTGTGGTAGGTGATTCTGTGGCTATCAAGATGCCAAAGAATCTGATGCAAAATGGCTTTTACATGGCAGTTAGCAATGTTGCATCTGAAAGCCATAAAAATCTGGTACGGGTGTACTTTAATTTCAGCCCAGAAGGTGCAGTGGCAGTGATGAGTAGCCTGACGCATCGGTTGAATGTCATTCCCATTTTCTTCCACTTTAAGGTGTTGTATAACCCAGATGACTACAAGCGTTACGATTCAGGGGTACTGTACTTTGAAAAAGGTAACTATGAAGCTGTCCGGCAAGTCCTTGAGGGTGTCTATGCAGAAAACCAATCGCATTTTCAGCCAGAAGTACCGCTATTCACGATGCAACTTGCACCAGGGTTAGGGTTGGCAGAAGAACCAGACCAAAAGTTTGGTGTTCAGGAAAGCTTTGGGATGAATCGCTGTCAGATTGTGGCGAATGGATTGCTGGAAGCTTGGTATCAAGGGGATAAGTCAATTGAGGGGCGAATGAGGGCTATAATTGAGCAATTTTATTCTTTGGGAATCGAATTGCAGCGTTCATATCTTAATGCCAATTCTGAAGATATTTATACACTTTTAGAACTGTAAAATTTTCATTCCAAAGTAAACTAAAAAAATGTTGAAAAAGTTGTAACTATTGGAATGTAATCAGGGTCAGATGCGATCGTATCTGACCCTGATGATGCTTTATATGTAGGAGAATACACGGGGTATCCTAATCCAGATAACGCAGCGCGGATCTTTAAAATTGACCTCAATAATAAGCCAACATACATTGATTTATTCTTACCTACTTAATTAAGAAAATTTTTAGTATTTTCAATCAATACAATAATGAAAAACTATATAACTACAAATAATTATTTTATGTTAAAACTAACATTAGCGACTTCAATAATATCAAACATTTTTTATTTTATCTTGGGTCAAAATTAAAACAATTATGTCCTCAAAAAATACTTCCAAAAGTTGCTTTTAAAGATTTTAAGTGCAAGTATATAATTACAGGAGTTAGGCAAAATATAAGCTAATACTTGTTAAACATAATAATAGAAAATCTCAAAGGAGATAAACCAATGGCTACAATCAAAATCGATAACTTATCCGTGACTGGCAGCGAATTCTTTTCTGATTCCGAAAGCTATTTGGATCGCTTAACAGAATTGTCAGAAAGCGATGCTCTCAGCATTAAAGGCGGAATAACACCTATTATTATTATAACTTTAACTCCATTTATACTAGGTTAAAGGGAGATACAAACTAGACTAATAAACCCCTCAGCAAATTTGAGGGGTTTTTGATAACATTAAAAGAGTAAATTCAGTAAGTCAAACTGACTTTTTAAATTAACTTGTAAATCCATCTATTTAACTATATGAGTAAAAATTCCTCACCAATTAAACTAGCTAAATTTGTTGCTTAATCCACTCATCAAACAAATCATTGAGAATTTGATTACTTCGTTGACTGTTATAACATCGCGATCGCATCACGTAGCCAGTTGAGCTTTGCTTTTTGTTCTGGAGTAATGTTAAAGTTCTGCCGCTTGGTTTCTACCATTTCTGGATTAGATGATATTAGCGTAGTCATGTTACCTCATAACTAGGAATTAGCTTGGTAAGTACAATATGAGTATATTAGACTCATATAATTGACACAATTGATGCGATGTCTACGACGGGCTTATTTACGAGAAGCTACGCCAACGCCTACGCATTTTTGCCAATGTAACCATTTAGGAGTTGCGATCAGTCTATAGTTTGAATACCAACGCAGAGCGTCTGCGACTCTCAGGGATTGACGAGAGAGTAAATTTTAGAGCGGCTGTGGAAAGCGATCGCGCAGTTTGCGGCACATCTCACCTGAGTGAGACATATTGTAGCGAATAGCATGGGGTTTGCTTTTATCGTCAGAATAAAATAGCCCTAAATTTTTATCGTTCAGTCTAAGAGGATTCTTGGACTGATTTTTTATTGGGTTTTCTAATTGGTAGAAATAAAATCAGCAATAAATCAAAAAAAAGAGACATAATTATTTCATATTAATCATCCAATAGCTGGTTTTTTTACTAATAAAATGCTGGACATCTATCTTTTTGAAAATAATATAGTAAATTTGATAAAAAGCTGGTGTATAAATGCATTAATTCTATCCTTTTTTAAAAAATACAATATTAAAATAATAAATTAAATAATAGATAATAGAAAAAGGTGATTCACAGTCTAATCACAACTTAAAGATATTGATTTAGGAGTACATTTGAGTATGGCTAACATTTCAATCTCTGACCTACGTCCCACTGGTTATGATCTGTTTTTTGACTATGAGAGCTACATGAAAGATTTATCTGATGAAGAGCTTAATATCCAAGGAGGAATTACGCCTGCTCTTTATGTTGCAGCAGAGTATGCTATTGCCTCTTCAGAAGCATGTGGATTGTTAGTCGTAATAGCAATAGACAAAATATTTAACTGAAACAACTTTACTTAAGAGGTAATTTGCAAATGACTAACATTACAATCTCTAACCTATGTCCCGTTGGTAGCAACCTATTTATGGATTCCGAAAGCTTTTTCAATGACCTAAAAGAACAGGAAATAGGAGACATTTTTGGAGGAGCTATTGCACCTGGACAAGCAAATGGTGGAATCGTACTTCTATGGAGTGGGATATGCCTGTATTGGTAATCCTAGATGTGATTTATTAGCAACTAAAAGTTACTATCACTTTTAAGCATCCATAAGAAACCCTTGAAAGTGCAGACCAAGATTTTTTGTCTTGGTCTGCTTATTATCGGCTTGAGCACAAGCAAACTGTTTGCTAAACTGGTGCAGACACCCATTCTTTATGCACCTCAAGAACAACTAAATGCCAAAAACCTGATTGATAGAGTCAATGTTGCTGACAATCTCAACTTGAGCAATTTGCTGCTTTAGCCAGTCGCAAAATAAGTTTGAAAAAATTTTATGGCGTAATAAATTATTCAAGTCTGCTTGAATAATCTCCTCTACCAAAATTAGGTGTACTCCCGAAGATGTCACAACTGGTTTGAGTAACTGTGGTGGTTTAGCAGTAAAAATAGCAGCAGAAATTTCCGGTTTCAACTCCTTGCGCTTGACTATTCCTTGATATCCCCCTTTTCGGCGTAATTCCGTATCCTGGATGTATTTGTGAGCAACATCATAGAAACTCATTTCACCTTCTTGAATGGCGTAGAAGAGTTCTATTGCCAAGTCTTCATCATCTAAGACAACCTCATACATAACCACACCAGCATAGCTCAGTTTGTTTTCAAAAAAGTAGGGTTCAATTTTATCCGCAAACAGATAAGCAGCTAATTTGGTAGAAATAAGGCTGTTGTAGACAATTCTTTCAAAATCATCTAAAGAAAGACGATGTTTTTCCAGCCATACCCAGGTATCGTCAGCATTTATAAGTTGATTCATTAATCGGAATTTATTTGCTGCTTGCTGAAGTTCCTCAATCTCTACTTTGATACCCGCCTCATCTGCGGCTTTTTCAACAAACTTGCGGTTAACAATCTCTTCAATTATCTCAGGAATTTTGCAGGATAGCTTGACTTGAGCAAGAATATCTTCGCTAGTAATCGTGATAGTTTGTGACATCATGTTACTCCTAAATTAAGTAGACGAAATTAAACGTGAAATAAAAAAGGGACGTTAGGTTTAGAAATGCATAATTACCGCGATCGCTCTACAATTTCACCCCACCCTGCTGCAACTGCTTAAATGGGTCAAGCAGAAAATCAATAATCCGACGCTGGCGCACGATTACTTCAGCTGTCGCTGTATCCCCAGGCCGCAAGGTAATACATTTATTAGCTGAGGGAATACAATTTTGTTTTAGGGCAATTTCCAAGTCATAAGCTGCTACCTTTCCATTAGCTGTTTCCACCTCTATAGTAGAAGGAGAAATTTCTAACAATTCTCCTTCTACTATTCCATAATCCTGAAACGGATAAGCATCAAATTTTAACTTTGCTGGCAATTTTCTTCGCAAAAAACCACTCTCAGATGTCGCCATTTGCGCCCGAATTATTAAAGGCGAACCTTGGGGTGCAATCTCCGCAATCATTGCTCCAGGCTGCACCACAGACCCAGCCCGTTGTATCGGTAGCTGAAACACTCTACCATTTACGGTGGCTCTTAACTCTCGTTGTCCTAACTGAAACTTTAAGGAGACAATTTGACTCTTACTCTGAGCAATTTCTGCCTGAAGCGTAGTAATTTCTGTCTCTAAATTCTTCTGTTGTTCGTCGATTTTTAGCAGAGCCAGCTTGCTGGAACGAGTTAAAGTCTGATAACTCCTTTCCTGTTCTTTCAGTCGCAACTGTGCCTGCTCAATATCTGCATTTGCTTGCCGAATAGTCCGCTCATAACTACTCTGTTGTTCTACCAAACGTAGTTTAGCCTGCTGAATATCTGACTGATTTTGTTCGTATAACTGTTGCTTGTCTTTAGCTATATCTTGCTTCTGGACAACATTAATTTCTGGAACAACTCCTGACTGCCAAAGACTGCGATAGCGTTCAACTTCTCGCTCGGTACTCGCTAAACTACTGTTTACTAACTTATTAGCTGTTTGACTATGCTCAAGAGTTTGCCGTGCCTGATTGACTTGAGCTAATTTTTCGTCTTTTTGTAAATCATAAGAATTCCTAAGAGTATTCATATTCTGTCGCGCTTGGTCAATTTGAGCCTGCTTTTCTAACTGTTGAGATTGATTTTGTTGCTGCTGCGTTGTCAAAGATACAACTAACTGACTTTTAGATGAATTTAACTGAGAAAGTCGATTTAATTGTCCCTCCAATTTATCCTGTACCTGCCGCAATTCCGCTTTAACTAATTCCGATTCCAACACCAACAAAGTCTGCCCAACTTTAACTGAATCACCTTCCTTTACCCGAATTTCGGCAACAGTGCCGGCTACAGCAGCATCTAGCCTAACTGTCTTTCCCCTTGGCTCAAGTCGTCCTCTTGCCGTACCCGTTTCATCCACCTTAGATAGCATCGCCCAAGGTAAAATAATCGACACAAACACCACCAAAAAATACAGTAATCCCCTTGTCCAAACTTGAGGTAAGCTATCAAGTAAATCCTTGGTTGCGTAAGCCCAATCATCAGTTGCTCTAGCTGGTGTTTGTTCGCTTAAAATTTCCTCGTGCTGTTCTACCTCATAGATTTGGGTTTGAACCCTTCCATTTAATGTGTTTGGCATAATTTTTCCTGATATCAATTTTGGATTTTGGGAGACAAGAAAAGCTTCCTCTTTGTCCTCTTCTTTCACCCCGCAATATCCATCTGCTGATGATTGAGATAAAAATAATGTCCCCGCTTTGCCATCAACTCTTGGTGAGTCCCACTCTCAACCAACACGCCGCGATCCAGTACCAAAATCAAATCTGCATGACGCACAGTTGAAAGACGATGGGCGATTACTAAGGTGGTTCTGTCCTTAAGAATGGTGTTTAAATTCGTCTGAATAATCCTTTCTGACTCTGCATCCAGATGGGAAGTCGCCTCATCCAAAATCAACAGCTTGGGATTACCTAACAACGCCTTAGCGATCGCAATTCTTTGTCGCTGTCCTCCAGACAACATCCCCCCTCCTTCACCAATCTGGGTTTCATAACCCATAGGTAACTTTTTAATAAACTCATCAGCACCCGCCAATCGCGCCGCCTCAATAATCTCTGCTAAAGTTGCCCCAGGATGTGCCAAGCTAATATTTTCCCGAATCGTTCCGCCAAACAAAAAGGTATCTTGGTCAACTACCCCAACTTGTTCGCGTAGAGAACGCAACGAAAGACTGGTAATATCCTGTCCATCAATCAACACTTTGCCATCTGTGGGCGGATATAACCCCAAAACCAGCTTAGAAATCGTGGTTTTCCCCGAACCACTCCGTCCCACCAGGGCAACCATTTGCCCACTGTGGACTTCAAAACTGAGATTTTCCAAAACATTGATATCGCTTTCAGGGTGATAGCGAAACGTCACGTTGTCAAAGCGAATGTTACCTTGAATGGGTGGTAAAGATTGCCGCGCCTGATGCTGCAAATCCTCTTCTGGTTCCGCATCCAACACATCATTAATCCGTTCCACCGCAATCACTACTTCTTGCAATTGATTCCACAAAACTGTTAATCGTTGGAAGGGTCTAATAATATTTCCCAGCAGCATATTAAATGCTACCAATTGCCCAATAGTTAACTCGTTGTGAATCACTTGGTACGCCCCAAACCACAGCAATACTGTAGTTACCACTGCTTCAATTGTGTTACTGAATATTTGCAGGCGATTGCTGATAATTTGCCCGGAAAAGTTAGTTTTTATTTCCTTACTTAATAACTCTTCCCAATGCCAACGCACTGTCTGTTCTACTGCTGTGGATTTAACCGTTCGCACACCAGAAAGGGCTTCAATTAGATAGCTACTTTCATTAGCAACAGCATTAAAGATTTCTCTAGAAATCTTTTGTAAAAAAGGTGTGGCAATCAATGCCAGCAGCAAAAAAGGCGGTATAATCACTAACACCAGCAGTGCCATTTTCCAACTGTACCAAAACATCAATCCTAAATAGATAAAGACAGTGACTAAATCCAGCAGGATGGACAACGCCTCACCGGAGAGGAAGCGTTGAATTTTGCGGTTTTCTTGTACACGAGAGATAATATCCCCCACATAACGCGACTCGAAGTAACTCAAGGGTAGCCGCAGGGTATGGCGAATAAATCCTACAATCAGTGCTAAATCGAGCTTATTCGCCGTGTGGTCTAACAGATATTGCCGCAACCCCGTCATCCCTACACGGAATAAACTAAAAATCAGTAACCCTAACCCCACTGCTGTTAAGGTTAATTCAGAACGCTGCACCACTACACGGTCTAAAATTAACTGGGTAAATAGGGGAGTAACAAGTCCAAAAATCTGGATAAATAAGGAAGCAACAAACACTTCCAGCATTACTAAAGAGTGAGGCTTGATTAACTCAAAGAATTGCCAAAAAGGAGTTGTAGTCTCTTTGGCATCTTTTAACCAGGCTGTGGGTTGCAGCAGCAGTGTATAGCCAGTCCAGTTGGCTTTAAATTCCTGGTGGGTGAGGGTGCGTTGACCAATACCAGGATCTGCCACAATCACTTGTTTAGGAGTGATTTCGTAGACAACGATGTAATGCTTGCCTTCCCAGTGGGCGATCGCAGGCAATTTTTGCTTCGCCAATTGGTCAAGACTCGCTTTCACCGGTCGCGTGGCAAACCCAATACTTTCCGCCGCCGCCGATAACCCCCGCAGTGACGAGCCATTGCGGTCAACATTGGCGATATCCCGCAGGCGATTTACACTAAAGTTTTTCCCCCAATAGCGAGACACCATCACTAAACAAGCTGCACCGCAATCCGATCCACTCTGTTGGGCAAAAAACGGATAGCGCCGAATCACACGCTGTAATAAATGCCCCACTCGCTGCGTGGAATTGGGAAAATAGGCTTTGCTAATCTTTTTCTCGCGTGGCTTTACTGCTGGGGTTGACATAATCTTCGTTTCATGCACACGTTTTGAGTCAGATGGGGAATTATCTGAGTCCACCTGTTGAGGGTTACGAGATAGCGCCTTAGCCCATAAATGCTCTCGAATTTGGGGATATTTAGCCATTAATGGCCACAATACTTCACCCGGAACAAAGCATAGTTGCAAGTTTACTGAAGCCCTGGCAGCGTAAGGTTTAAAGTCACCCTCCTTAAATAAGGTAAATTCCCCAAATGAGTCACCTGCCTCCAAAGTGGCAATTAACTCATCGGCGCTATCTAGCAATCTGACCTTACCAGCGATCGCAATATAAATACCCACTTTGGCATCGCTTCCTTGCCAGAACTTGCCAACTTTCGGATTGATAAATTTAATTTGTTGAAGACAGTGTTGAAATTCCTCTGTCGAAAGAGAATAACCCAGAGTATTGTTGAACAGTTGCAGAGTTACTAACTGAGTGGATATATCTTGCGCCATAAATGTCTAAATCTTTTCCTAATTTTGCAAAGTTAATAGGTAAAAATTCGGTATCATCGGGAAGAACTGCGGATTTGAGGTCACTAATCAAAATTTTGGAACCCTGAGCTTGTTTGTTGCTGTTTGCTTCCGAATTGCTGGGTTTTGGTAGTGTGGATAATCCCATCTGTTTGAGCAATCGCTTGATATGGCGATCGCTCACTTCAATCCCAAATTCTTTTGCTAGATGTTTGCCTAGCCAGTTTGCTGTCCAGCGTCGAAAAGAATAGCCATGATCGCGGGGACTACTATTAATCAGTTCTTTCAAACGTTGTAAATACTCGTCATTTACTGTCTTCGGGCGACCAAGGGGGCAATCTTGCCATTGGTGCGCCATCCCAGTTCGGGCTATGTGTGTCCAATGTCGTACTGTTGCTGCACAACATCCCAAGCTTTGACAAATCTCCGTTTGAGTTTTTCCCTCATCTGCCAACAAGATGATTTCAATGCGTTGGCGGTAGGATTCAAGTAAACTTTTTTGCAAATTTTGTAATAACAGTTTCCGCTGAAACGCTGTTAAATACTTACCAGTACATCCACTTAAGTAGTTAGTTTCAGGTTTACCTTGGTAGTCAGACATAAACGTAAAATTGTTAGTTTTGTAAACGCATAAAAGCCTTGTGCTTGGGATATAATTTCTCAAGCACTCACAAACCAATTTATTTAGGGGCTAGTGATTACCCTAATAACGCACAATTTTTATGTATTATATGTATTGTATGGCAGGTATATATCAAGCTACAAATCATATATGTGAATTCGGTAAATTAACCGTAAAACTTTTATGAAATGTTAGGCTGAATACGACAATCACTGTACATTTTCTTTACAAGTAAAATACTTTTGTAATTCAAAAGGATATATAAGACTCCATCGGTGAGAGGTTAAAATAATATTACGTTTGTCAATTAAAAATTATGCTGAAAATTTGGAACAAGCAGAGGTATGAAGTTAACTCTTGTACTGAACCAATGGAATAAGAATAAAAGATGCGTATCAAAATTACGCGTAGGCTAGCAAAAACCGTAGGCATCGCCTGCTCAAAAATTGTGTTTTCAACCCCAATTTTAGCCCGATTCTAGCGATATTTTAAGTATTATTGCTTATTGACAAATAGTACCTGACCTTAATTCTCACGAATGATCGGACTCCGATTTGAGTTTTTAAAAAATACTGAGACTAAAAAGTCTGTTTTATAAGGGTTTCATCTGAAATCCTGTTCAGAAATCAGATAGGATTCCTATATATAGCGGTTTGCAGTTGAGTCCAATACAGACCTAACCCCCAACCCCTTCCCTAGCAGGGAAGGGCAGGGTGGTTTCATACGAAAAAAGAAAAATACATAAGTCTTGATTTCTCGTGAAAGTGGCATGGCTTTTTCCCTCACTTCCATTCCTCTCCCCCACGGGGGGAGAGGCTTTGAAACCCAGTTTTAATTTTTCTTTGCTTGTATGAAACCACCCTGCTTCCCTAGCAGGGAAGGGGAGTAAGATTCAAAGCCTCTCTCCTCTTAGGAGAGAGGAATGGAAGTGAGGTCAAAACTGTACTGCACTCAAACGAGAACCGCCATAGGTTTAGAGCTTTGTTTTCTAACATTATGGCTAAAATCATCAGTTTTGCCTGAAAGTCTTATTTAGCAGGAATTATTGTTTTTTACTCTGGAGAGAGTGATGGAAGCTGTTTACGGACGCGCTCGCTTCCGTTATGGATGGAAGAAACAAGTCAAATCCTCTTCCCTTCTGCCTTCTGCCTCCTGCCTCCTGCCTCCTGCCTTGTTCCTTAGGAAAGCGTTACTCTAAATCTGCTTCAAAAAGAGGGACTTAAAGCCCAGAATTAAGTACAGTGCAGGTAATGATACGATTACTGGTGGAAATAGTAACGATGTTGTTGACTACAGCAGTTTAGGACAACCTGTAATAATCCGACCAGTGGTTATCCAAAAAAGTGCAATTGGAACTGACACTTTTAAAGATTTTGTTGAAACCGTCATCGGTGCTATCGGACAACTTAACAGTATTAATGCTACTTCTGACAGTAAAATGTATCAATAGTAGTTGATTCATCAAATCCAAGAGTTGAACCACATCCGCAATTTATAACCCTCATGAGAGAGGGGTAAACCCAAATAAATGGGCATCCAGAAAATAAAAGCAGCCACAATAATAAAAGTAATGGTGACACCTAGCGCCCGGAGTTGTTGATAATAACTGCAAAGACATCGATCGACAAACCAAGCGATCGCTAAAAAGACAAACACTACTGCACACATATAGTGGTAGATAAAAACGCACCTTGTCACTTTCACCCAAGGTAATAAGTTAGCAGCATAATTTATAACTAAATATAAGGCAATCCAAGTATCAACACTCAGGGTTGCAGGCATAGAAAAACGCTTTTCTTTCACACAAGGAATTACCGCTTGTAACACCAGCATCCCTATTAAAAACAACATAGCAGCGACACCAAACCACCACAAAAATGGATTGCCCATTGCATGGACATCATAAATAACTTGTCCAGCACCGGCAGGTAAAGGCGGGCCCATCACAGGTAATGGTTCAGTGATACTTTCAGCCGTTTGATAATAATATGCCATTGGTCGAGTCATCAAAGGCCATTTATACCAGGCAGCACAGTAAGGATGTACGTTAGGACTATTTCCCCCTAAATGTAAGTGAAACTTCAAAATTTGCTGATGTACTGCAATAAATCCATAAGTTTTATCTAGTTGAAGATGAGGAATCCAGATGATACTGTAGATAAAAGCTGGGATGATTCCTAGATAAAACAGCATCTGAAAAATATTGAGCTGAGTCAAGTTTTGTAGTGGTGTCTGAGATGAAGGAGAATAAATACTAACCCCTGACTCCTGACTCCTGACTTCTGCCTCCTGCCTCCTGCCTCCTGCCTTCTGCTCTAATAAGGGGGATGTAAAAAATAGTTTGAGGTTAGCAAAAGAATATGTTAAATGAATTACCCAAGCTACTATCCAAATTAGATAAGCACCTGATAGAAACCATAAACCATTCCACTTAGTACCGACTGAGGCACCAAAACCAATGCCAGCAAAAACTAACCAAAAAGAACGTCGCCGATTTTGGTTATCTAATGCCAATAATAAAAACCAGTGCCCTAACAAACCAAAAATGACGATATAAATATTACTTAGAGCATACCGAGACTCAACTAAAAAAATACCATCACAAGCTGTGAATAATCCTGCAAGTATTGCAAAGGTACGACGATAACTTAACTGATAAGCGATCGCAGCCACAACTACAGGAATAAATGAGCCGGTGAGGGCATTGAACCAACGATAAGTCCAAGGCGATCGCAATGAACCTGTCAGCCCATTCACCGTATCGTGCCAAAAAGGAATGTGACTGCCAATCCAAATGCCGATACCAATCATATATTGACTTAGCGGCGGATGAGCATTAAAGAATGGCGTATGCGTAAGATAATTATTACCAAATTTGGCAAAGTAAACTTCATCAAATACCAGAGTGTTGAATCGCTCCAGTCCCCAAAACCGTAAAGCGAGTGAGAGAAGAAATACACTCACCATCCCAATTCGGAACCATTTTTTAGTCATTTGTCATTTGTCATTTGTCATTTGTCATTTGTCATTTGTCATTTGTCATTTGTCATTTGTCATTAGGCATTGGTCATTGGGCATGGGGCATGGGAAATAGGGGATGAGTCTTTGAGACTCGCCGATGAGTCTTTGATACTCGTGAATGAGTCTTTGATACTCGCCGATGAGTCTTTGATACTCGTGAATGAGTCTTTGATACTCGTGAATGAGTCTTTGATACTCGCCGACGAGTCTTTGATACTCGTGAATGAGTCTTTAATACTCGCCGATGAGTCTTTAATACTCGTGAATGAGTCTTTGATACTCGCCGATGAGTCTTTGATACTCGTGAATGAGTCTTTAATACTCGCCGACGAGTCTTTGAACTCCACTCCTTTGCCCCCCTACCCTCTGCTCAAGAACTGCTCCCTTGTTCTCCCTGCACTCTTTAAGTGCATCTAGTTGAAACAAGAGTAGTTCAATACCGTAATACTTGTTTGTTCGCCCTATTGGTTTCATACCCAGTCTTTGAGTTACACGGATTGAAGCATGATTTTCTGGCTTCACTACGGCATAAATCACTGGCAAGTTCAGCACACTAAACCCGTAGTTGAGCATAACTTGTCCTGCTTCTGTTGCATACCCTTTACCCCAAGAAGCTCGCCTCAAGTGCCAGCCTACCTCATAATCTAGAGTGGGTAAACCATCTTTGTCGGGCAATTGTAACAGAAGAATAGTTCCCACAATTGTTGTAGTTTCCTTTTCGACAATTGCCCAAGATCCAGTACCATTATTGCGTCGGTGGGAGCGATCGCTGTTTTCAATCAAGCGCTGACGCTGTGACTCAATGCTAGTGACGCGAGAAGCTTTACCAAGAAAGTGCGTAACTTCAGGGTCATTATAAATTACAAACGCTTGTTCGGCATCGCGTTCGGGTATCCAACTGCGAACGATCAAGCGTTCGGTTTGCAAAAGATTTGTCATCTTGCTTTTGGCTAAAATAAATCGCCATTCTGCAAAATACTAAGATATTTATGGTTGAGCAGTCAAAAGTTTTATAGACAATTACACAAACAAAATATGGCGATCGCATAACCAACGGCAGTTATCCAGAAGTTCAACTACCGTTGGTTATGCGATCGCAAATTCTGAATCTTTCCGCAGTTCTTCAGATCGGAACCCTAACACAATCCGATCCTTTGGTATACCTGCCCTCACCAATTCCGTTGCTACCCCCTCTTCAGTGCCATCACGTTGAATCCAAATTTTGCCATCAATAATATCAATGTGAATCAGACAGCCGTGAACGCGGCGCGTTGCAGTTGGAGAAAGTTCTGGCACTGGCTCTCGACCAAGAATCATTACCAAATATCGATCCTGTTCTCGATCAAAGATAGTTTCATGCTGAATATTGCCGTAAGAGTAAGGAATCTTTGTGTGTTCAGTAAGAATGCTGCAAATTAGCTGCCTGTATTGCTCCAGATTAGCCATCGGACAATAACCTCCCGCTTTGGATTAAAAACAATTAGAGGAATTTTGTAGTCTTCCAATATAAGTTTACCAAGCGGCTCTTCCTCAAAAATATCAGTAAAAACATCCTCATGAACTGCGATATACAAAACCCTATCTTGATAATTGCGGCTTATGACAGCAAGGTAGGTAAAGTACTGACCAATAGCCTGTTCTAAGTCTGCTACTTCTGAGTCGCCACTAAAGGTTTTGATTTCTACAGCAATCTTCTGCGTTCCTTTTTCTGCTATGAGCAACTTTTCGGCTGCCAAATCCACGTAAAGATCCTTTTTTCCCCACTTGAGATGAAAGGGATCGTCGGTAACATTCCAGCCATCTTTAATTAGGGCATTCTTCAAGTTTTCGTGGTAACGGTCTCTAACTGGCATAAATTACTCGAATTACGAATTAGTACCCTCGACTTTTGCCACTTCCAGCATCGTCTTTAAAACTGAATCTGGATTCAGGCTAATCGAGTCAATTCCTTGTTCCACCAAAAACTGGGCAAATTCTGGATAGTCGCTGGGAGCTTGCCCACAAATGCCGATTTTGCAATCGCATTTTTTCGCCGCTTCTATGGCCATTTTCACCATTCGCTTTACACCCTGACTGCGCTCATCAAATAAGCGTGCCACTAACGCCGAATCCCTGTCTATCCCCAGTGTCAACTGAGTTAGGTCGTTGGAACCAATGGAGAAGCCGTCAAATACATCAGCAAACTCCTCAGCCATAATCACATTATTCGGCAACTCGCACATTACATAAACCTGCAAGTCGTTAACACCTTGCTTTAAATCATTTTTTGCCATCTCTGCCAAAACTAAACGCCCTTCATCGGGAGTGCGACAAAAGGGAATCATCGGAATAACATTCGTTAAACCCATTTCTTCCCGTACCCGTTTGATGGCATGACATTCTAAGGCAAAAGCTTCTCTGTAGCCTTCATCATAGTAACGTGCCGCCCCTCGCCAACCCAGCATTGGGTTTTCTTCATGGGGTTCAAACTGTCGCCCACCTAACAAATTGGCATATTCATTACTTTTGAAATCTGACATTCGCACAATTACTGGTTTGGGATAAAATGCTGCCGCAATTCTACCTATACCTTGGGCTAATTTATCTACAAAATATTGGGGTTTATCCTCGTAAAGTGCGGTAATGTCAGCAATTTTAGCTTTGACAAATTCATCTTTTAACAAGTCATAGTGAATCAACGCCATTGGATGAATTTGAATTTGGTTAGCGATGATAAATTCTGTCCGCGCTAAACCTACGCCATCGTTGGGAATTGCCGATAAACTTAATGCTTCTTGAGGATTACCCACATTCATTAAAATTTGAGTGCGGGTGCGGGGCAAATTTTCTAAAGGAACTTCTTCCACTTCAAAAGGTAATAAGCCTGCATAAACTTTTCCTTCTTCCCCTTCAGCGCAAGAAATTGTTACCTCCTGACCAGGTTTCAAGATTTCCGTAGCATTGCCGCATCCGACGATCGCAGGTACACCCAATTCTCGCGCAATAATTGCTGCATGGCACGTGCGGCCTCCAGAATTGGTGACAATTGCACTGGCGCGTTTCATAATTGGTTCCCAATCGGGATCGGTTCTCTCTGTCACCAAAACTTCCCCAACTTGGAACTGTTCTAGTTTCTGAACATCTAAAATTAGGCGTACTTTTCCCTGACTAATTGCTTCCCCAATCGCACGTCCCGTAACCAGAGGGGTTGGGGATTGGGAATCAGGAAGTGAGGAGTGGGAATTTTCCCCATTCCCTATTCCCCATTCTCTATTCCCCAATACCAACCGATAACTCCGCAACACATTTCCCGTCTTCTGCGATTGGACGGTTTCGGGACGCGCTTGCACAATAAAAAGTTGGTTAGTAATCCCATCTTTTGCCCACTCGATATCCATTGGAGTGAAAATGCCGTGGACTTGAGAATAATGGTCTTCAATTAAACATGCCCAACTTCCTAGTTGTAAAATCTCTTCATCACTCAGAGCGAATTTACCTCTTTCGCTGGGCGAAACCGAAACGTTTTTCGTAAATTTTGAGCCGTCATCATAAATCATTTTCAGTTCTTTACTGCCCAATTTTTTATCGATAATTGGGCGGAAACCAGCTTTTAAAGTTGGTTTAAAAACATAATATTCATCGGGATTGACAGACCCCTGGACAACGTTTTCACCTAAACCGTAGGCGGCTGTAATTAGTGCTGCATCCTTAAAACCTGTTTCTGTATCAATGGAGAACATCACCCCAGAGGTTGCTAAGTCAGAGCGCACCATTTTTTGCACACCCACAGCCAGAGCAATGCTAAAGTGGTCAAATCCCTTGACGTGGCGATAAGAAATAGCGCGATCGGTAAATAGAGAAGCAAAGCATTTATGACAAGCTGCTAAAACTCCTTCGACACCGACAACATTGAGGTAAGTTTCCTGCTGTCCAGCAAAACTAGCATCAGGAAGGTCTTCAGCAGTGGCGCTGGAACGGACTGCCACATCTGTGTCTGCATGGTATCGTTCGCAGAGACTATGGTATGCTGTGGCGATCGCCTCGCGCAATTCTACAGGAAATGGTGTGTGGATTAATAGCGATCGCGCTTTTTTTCCGCGTTCTCGTAAATTTTTGACATCTTCAACATCCAAGTCAGCAAAGAGTTTACGTAGTTTTGCTTCTAACCCCGCTGATTGAATGAAATGACGATAAGCGTAAGCAGTAGTAGCAAATCCTGTGGGAACGTTAATGCCTTTAGGTGTTAACTGTTGAATCATTTCCCCTAGTGAGGCATTTTTACCACCAACTACTGGTATATCAGCAATACCAATTTCATCAAACCAGAGAATGAGCGATCGTTCTTGGGCAAATAGAGACAAAGTGCTTTTAGATACTATAGTCATAAATATTACCTTTTAAGTTTATACTCAACTTGTAAGTGCATAACTCCTACTATATTTATTTTTGCCATATTCAACTTGAGATTTTTGGTTCTGTCGCGTAGTTTGATATTTGGCGATGAAATACAAAACTATAAGCAATAAAAATTAACCATTATTCAGTTTAATAACTCGATCAAAATACCGGATGTAATACATGATGGCGCAGCTAGAACGACTCCTAAAAATGGCAGAAGATGAACTAACTGAATACAGCACTGATGCCCGCAAAATAGAAAAACTACGCCGTAAAATAAGTTTAACAGTGTCGCTAACAGAACAGCAGCAGGTCAAAGAGGCATTACTGGCTACGATGAAATCTAATATAATTACCCAAGTTGTGGAAGAACAAAGACAAGCAGTAGCCTTACCATTTTGGGGAATTGCTGGATTAGGTTTGTTACTCGGAATTTCTTTAAATCAACCCATAGGCTTGTTAGCGTCTGTAGTTGGAACTGTATTAGCTTACAGAATTCAGAAATGGGGTTGGAAATTGCAGGCAAATCGTTTATTGTTACAAACATTGGAAGATATTGAAATGCGTATTACTCAACCCACTAAGTAATAATAAAGATGTATTTTATCTATAATTTACTTACGTTGACTTGTATTTTAATGTACTTACTAAGTAGTTAATTACTTAATTTACATCTCGTAAGCACTTAATAATTCCTTTGGGATTACCATAGCAAAAAAATTAGATATTAGACCTCTTGCATAAGTCGAATAGACCCCCCTTATAAAGCAGGGCTGTTTCATTCCCCAAAGAGCTTTAAAAATCAAGGGTTATAGCAATTAAAAATTGGTTATTTTGTTACCAGCGTGCCGAAAAAATAAACTATTTTACTGATATCTCAGTGATTAAATGTTCATTTCATCGCCACCCTTACTTACAATTTTCTCGCTAACCATCTTGACAAATCCTGTTTGAAATGGAATGAAACAGCCCTGCCCTTATAAAGGGGGGAAACTTAAAATCTTGCCCCCTCCCCTTGTGTTGGGGAGGGTTGGGGAGGGGTGATTCAAGGATTTTTGCAAGAGGTCTAATAGCGAATTTGCCCAAAACTTTTTTGAATACTTTCTCTCAAAAGAGAAAAAACTAGTTTTTTAACAGATACTTTTTTTAAAGCAGCCGCTTTAACTCAAGATTCTTGAGTTTCTTAACTGATGTAAATATTAGTACCAATCATTGTTAACTTTTTCTACTTTTTTACACGATCTCAAAGATCGTCAGCAAAAATTTTAGTCATGTAATATTGGTTTTCCTTTCTATAATCAACTAACGAGATCGGCGATCGCCTCTGAAGCAGGGACTACAGCTTCAGGCTGATAGCGGATGCCAGCTTGCTTGAAGCGATGTAAAACTTCACCCAAGCGATCGCACTCTGCAATCAAACTGATCCTGACATAACCCTCACCTGCAACCCCAAAGGCATTACCTGGAGTAACCACAACACCTGTTTGTTGCAACACGTTCAGGGCAAAATCTGTAGAACCAACGCCAACGGGACACTTCACCCAAAGATACATCGTCGCTTTGGTTTTGGGGATATCCCAACCCAACTCTCCTAACCCGTGAATGAGGAAATCGCGGCGGGTACGGTAACGTTGTTGTACCTCGTGCAAATACACATCTGGCAGTTGCAAAGCTGTTTCGGCTGCTGTTTGTAATGCGGCAAAAATGCCATAATCCAAGTTAGTTTTCAGTGTCCGTAAACCTTGAATTACATGGCGATTACCCACGACAAACCCGACGCGCCAACCAGCCATATTGTAGGTTTTAGATAAGGTGTGAAATTCCACACCAATATCTTTCGCACCGGGAATTTCTAGCAAGCTAGTGGGTTGATAACCATCAAAAGCTAACTCGGCGTAACACAAATCATGCACCAGCAAAATTTCATATTTGCGGGCGAAGGCGACGATTTCTTCAAAAAATTCGCGCGGGGCGGTGGCGGCGGTGGGATTGCTAGGATAGTTGAAATAGAGTATTTTGGCAAGTCTAGCAACCTCGTCAGGAATGGCAGCTAAATCAATTAACCAGTCATTTTCGGGTTTAAGAATCAAGCTGTGGATTTTCCCACCAGCGATCGCCGGACCGCGAAAATGTGCTGGATAAGCTGGGGAAGGAACCAGAACTAAATCACCAGGGTTAACGTAGGCGAGTGCTAAATGGGTTAATCCTTCTTTAGAACCGAGAAGTGGCAAGGCTTCGCTATCAGGATCGAGAACCACATCATAACGGCGACGATACCAGTTAGTGATGGCACGGCGGAAACTAGCTGTGCCCTCAAAGGGTGGATAACCGTGATTAGCGGGATCTTTTAAAGCTGCGATCGCCGCTTCTACTACTGGTGCTGGCGTTGCACCATCGGGGTTTCCCATACCCAAATCAATCAAATCTAACCCTTGTTCCCGTGCTTTAGCTTTCAGTTCATCTAAACGGGCAAATACATAAGGTGGTAGTTTTTGTATGCGTTCTGCTGGGACAATCCAATTTAAACTCATAAAACCTCGTCACTCATTCCCTTGGGCGAAACTCGATTTGTAGTATCTCTACTATCTATAGGTGCAGTGGTAGAAACCATTGCCGCCATCAGCTGTTCTGGCGCGACTTTAAACGGTAGTCGATGGATGTCAGAATTAGGAACTAGAGCCATTTCGGCGGCTGTTTGCAATTCGCCTAATGTAATATTGCCCAATCCCAAATCGCTTAATTTTTGTGGTAGTCCAATTTCTGTGTAGAACTTTAACAACTGTTGCCGTGCCGATGCAGCAAGTTGATTGCCTTGTAGCATTTCTTCTAAACGCAGTTGCACCAAAATCCCAAAAGCAACTTTTTCGCCATGAATACTGCCATGTCCTGAAATATGAGTTAAACCGTTATGCACGGCATGGGCGGCAACTGTGCGACATTGTGCCCCCCCAAGTCCCCCAACTACCCCAGCGAGTAAAACAGTGGCATCTACCACTTCTCGCCAAACCTCACAATCTGGTTCTTCGAGGGCGGCGGCTGACTTTTGCAAGAGGATATCTCGCAAAACTCGTGCTTGTTGCACCGCAGCAATAATTAAAGTGTCTTGCAAATGTCCACTGCTAACTGAGGCTTCGTACCACTTAGCGATCGCATCACCAATTCCAGCTACTAAGGTACGTTGTGGTGCAGTTTTAATCAAGTCATAATCGAGTATCAATAAATCGGGACAACGAGATAGCCCCACATCGTAGAGAAAAGCCCCATCTTCCGAATAAACATTCGATAAGGCACTCCAAGCTGCACAAGTAGCCCCGGAAGTGGGAATTGTCACCACTGGCAGCTGTAACTGCTGTGCGACTAATTTCGCTGTATCTAAGGCTTTGCCGCCACCAACACCGATAATTACATCAGCTTTATGTTCTTTTGCCTTCTTCTGTAAAGATTTCAGACTAGCTTCGCAGCAATCTGCACCATAAGAAGCTTGGACAGTATCTAACTGCTGCGCTTCTAAAATTGGTTGTAAATTTTGTTGGCTGATGCCGAGAGTAGACTTACCTGCCACAATTAAAGGACGACTTCCCAAACAGGCGATTTCTGCTGCCGCTGTTTGCAACACCCCAGAACCACGGATTACTTTTGCAGGGGAAACTGTGAGCGTAAATAATGAACTAGAGGTTTGAGTAGACAAAGAAGGTTGAGTAGAAAAATTATTGGGCATATAATCTCGTTTACCAAAACCTTGATATTTCTTAATCAAATAGACTAGCGATCGAGGATACTTGTTGCCAAGCTGGTTTTTGGATGGCTCCAATCTTCCGCCCGCCTTATCTAGATTTTAGCCAAGCAATTAAATAGACAAGTCCTGTTGCCGACTGATTGGGTAGTTTGACGACATTGCTTGAATCTATAAATACCCATTGACCTGAAATTCCGAACTATCAAAGTTTTGAATAACCGTATAATTAATTAACATTACCATCGTCAGATTCTCAAGAAAAGCAATCGAGAATTGATAATGTGTAGGCGATCGTGCTATTTCATGCAATTTTTAGCTACAGATATATATGTAAAGTATGCAAATATATGCCCCTGCAACCCCTTGATTTGCTGCAAAGAATTTTGAAAATGGCAACAGGGGCAATTAGGATAACAACATGACAAATTACAACTATTAGTACCCATTACCCCACGCTGATTAACTTTTTCCCACAGTATAACCACTAAAGTGTGAATATCTTAATCTAAAAATAACCAATAATGTATCAGTAAATACAAAATAATTTTTGTCATCCTGATAACAGGTAAATTACTTTTTTTCTCTGAGCATGGGGCATAGGGCATGGGGCATTGGTTCTTTCTCTCCTCTGCTCCCCCTGCTCCCCTGCTCCCCTGCTCTCTTCTCTTTTGCTCCCCCTGCTCCCTGCTTCTTAAGCGTTGGGTTTTGGCAATTTGGTAAAATTGTCTGTGTAAATTTTGACTGTTACTGGGGAATTTTGATGAGAAATGAGCGATCGCTTGGCCTCACCTAAGTAAACTGGTACAGAAACCCCTGGTTCTGGGTGGAGAATGGTACGGGCGCGAACTGTCAACTTGTCGTCTTCCCGTGTACCTGAGCGACCATAAGAAAACAGATTACTAGCTGCTTGACGTAAAGTTGCTTCTAATTGTGTGGGTGTAATTTGGGGTGATGTAGAAATCACCGCTTGTGTTGAGCCATTGTCATAAACTAAAGTGTACTTGGTTGCTCCTGGAATCACAGTCCGGCTCAAGGGGACTATTGAGAGTCCAAATAAACCAGCAGTCAGCACCAGCATAAAGCCAGTCGTACCCACCAGACGAAAGCGGATGCCCCATTTGAGAATAAAAGCCAAAAATGTTAAGGCAGCAAATACCAAGGTAGCGATGCCTGACCATTGGGTGTACTGAAGAAAGTTAGCTGTTGTGAGCATAAAGTTGGTTATGGAAGTGTCTTTTTTTCGTTACCGACACACCCATTTTACCGAGAGCTTACATCGATTATCTGTGAGGTTGCATAGATAGAACAACTTGCTCAAGCCTCTGGTATCACTAAGCCTAATTTTGTGCAGTTTCACAAAGAATTGGTACTACACCATAAAGGTTATCGGTCATAATAAAGTTTCAACTTGTGTTTAGCCTAAGTTTAGCGGTGAATGGAGCCAACCTCAGAACAGTTGTAGCTAATAAATCTGGAAAATAAATTCCTTAACTAACTTCCCCGTCTCCCTAGTTTTCCTAGAACAGTATTGGTTCACCAGAGACGATATGGGAATTTTTTGATGTCTGCAATCTAGTTTGAATACTATCAATTATTGCTAGCCAATCAGCATCTCTGTTCCATTCAGAGTGAATCCTGGTTTTAGTTGCTGCGTCATAGAGGTTACAAAAAACCACATTCTCTTCTCCAGCAGTTGCAGCGATAATCAAGGGCTTGGAAAAGTCCTGGATTAGTGATGCAGCTAAAAGAAAACTTTTGGCAAAGTTCGTTTCTCTCCCAGTCCTAACAATATAAACTTCATCCGCTCTAACAACGATATCTAACTTATTGTTGTCTTTTTCTTTAAATTCTTTCGTCGTTAATTTAAGTTCAGATATATACCCAGTCAACCCTGTTTGTTGTACAGGAATAGTTTTATCATTATTGTAGTTATACCACAAGTATGATTCCCCACTTAATTCTCCTTTTTTCACATATAAATAAATAGGTTCTGGTGGGTTACAAAGACCTAGTTTAATTTCGGCAATCATGTTTTATGTTCCTTTATCAAAGATAAAATTTTTCAGATATTGGTCAAATTCAATATTTTTAAGATAGTGTTTAACTAAAGAGAAATAATAAACATACAAAAGGGCATCTACAAGAGATGCCCGTCATGCAGGAAAACCCCAAAGGGTTGTTCCTACACCTTCCCAACAATCAGCAACAGTGACTAATTAGGTATTAGTCACACTCACAGACGTGAATGTAACAATCTTATTAACTTAAAACTCTCAATGTCCCCAGTGCATACACTGAAAAAATTAATAGCTAATTTTGATGAGATGCAAGCCTGTCTTTTTCGTGATAACGATGTACTATTCCAGAAATCGCAGCCAAAATTAGCCATGAAAGCGCATTCAAACGAAAATCGAAGAGGGTTACATCTACTGTATTCAATAAAATCCACCCAATAAAGGACAGAAGATAACTGAAAAATATCAATTTGTCTCCTGTATTTATATATTTTGACTTTTGCAGTAATTGGACACTTGTAATCAAAATCCAAGCTAGTAAGCCACAAAATAAAAAAGTACTGGGAAAACCAGTTTCAGCAGATAACATCAAAAACAAGTTATGGGGATGACCCAAGGGAATCTGCATCTTTGCTTTGTAAAGTTCACTAAAACTGCGTAACCCCCAGCCAGTCCAAGGATGTTGTTGAGCTAAAGACCAGGCAAACTCCCATTGAGTTGTTCGCATTAAAGCGATTGGTCTATCTGGATACATATCGTCATTTAACCTTGCCCAAAAGAATGCAGGAACTACCAAGCGAAAAATTTGAGCGACTGATGAGGGAGCAAAAGCTGCCAAAAACACACTAGAGACGATCGCAGCAACGCTACCTACAAGAATGCGCCAACCTTGGTAGAGTGCATAAGCTAAACAGGCAAAAATAGCGATCGCCCACCCATTGCGTGAGTTGGTGAAAATCAAGGTAATAAAATTCGTAATCACCGCCAGGGTTAGGAAGATAAAGGGAACTGGGGACTGGGGCGCAGTAAGTCTTTCCCCTCTGCCCCTCTGCCCCTCTGCCCCTCTGCCTTTTATATTCAATCGCCATTGTTCGATCCACAACCCTAGACCAAGGATGAAAACTATTACTAGATAAGCTGCGAAGGTGTTAGCGTGCAAGAAAAGTGAAGCGATACGACCTGGCGGGTTTCCGCCTGATCTGATTGTCCAACTAAACACAACCCACACAAACTGGAACTTGAAACTCCAGCCTAAAAATAACTGTCCCAAACCCATAATTGCTACTGGCATGGAACCAATCACCAAAACCCAAGCCATTTGCCGCAATTGGGTAAATGTTTGAATCAGAGCGCTATGGGCAGCGAAAAGTAAAAAGAATGGTAATAAATTAAATAAGCCGAGGAAAGCTGCTGTTTTGTCTTGGGCAAACCCAGCACTCACGATCAGTAATACACTCAATAGGGCAAATCCCCAGTTGAGGGGGCGGCGATTAATTTTGCGGGATTGTTTCAGCCAAGTTATTAATGAGACAAAACCTACAGTCACAGCCCCCACCAAAGGACTCAATGGGAAGATTAACAGTGCCCATAGAGAGTAGTTCCAAGAAGATTGCCAACGAGATTTGAAATAGTCAAAAACCTTGTTCAAGCTGGCTCCCAACATTCCTCACGAGTGAGGCGAATTTGAGCTAAGGCGAAGATAGTGGGGATGATTCGACCATAGTTAGTAGCGATCGCTCTCCAGCCTAAATCCGCAATAAACCAAGTCCACATCATCGGCCCAATCACGGCAAACATCGTGCGGGCTGCCCCATAACGAGCTGCACTTACTGTCATACCCCGTTGCGCCATTTGCATCGTTACATAACTTTGAAATTGGGTTGCAGCTGCTTCTGAGCCTGTAATTGCCGCTTGTTTGGCTACTTCATAAGTAGCAAAGTGGATGGCAAATTGACGGGCAATTTGCTTAAGTACAAGTGGCTGGAGAAGAGAAGTAACCGCGATCGCACTACCGCCTTTGAAAAGCAATCCCAAGGGATCGCGTTGTAATAAAAGTGGTAGGGGTTGTTTTAGTTCTGATTTCAGCAGCTGACGCTGCACCTGTATAGTCAATTTTTGCTTTTCCTGTTCCGGCAATTTTTTCCACACCTGTCCTAACAAATGCAAAAATACTTCTGCTTCTAAATCAATAGTTGCCAGCTGATGAGAATAGGGAATTTTTAGATACTTACATACTTGAACTAACGCTTGTCGGTAAGTTACCTGCCCTGTGCGTCCCCGTAATACTGTCATCCCATCTGCCGCCAAAAAACGAAAGCGGCCCTCTAGTGCATCTAACCAAGCTTTGCGGTCTTGGCTTTGTACTTCGATGGGTTCGGGTGTGTGTACATAGTCTAAGGGATTGAACTTACGACTAAATAGAATTGCCGTTAAGTCTTGCAATTCTTCTTCGGTCGCTAACTCTAGCGCCGCCCTCATTTCATCCAATTTCCCTTCCTCCCTTCCGTGCAGCTTTCTGTACCTTATTCTACTATTAGCTTTCAGCAGTCATTAGTAGTAATTTTGTCCTTTGATAATAACCAATAACTAATGACCAATAATTAACTAGGGACTATTGACTCATGACTGATATTGCAGTGATTGGTGCCGGAATTGCCGGTTTAGTCTGCGCCCAGCAGTTAAGTCAAGCTGGATATTCGGTGGTAGTGGTGGAAAAGTCGCGTGGTTTGGGAGGGAGACTAGCTACACGCCGCTTGCATGGAACTTTGGCAGATCGTGGGGCTTGTTACCTGAAGCCAAAGAGTGAATTATTGAAACGTTTTGTGGAGATATTGCGATCGCGCAATATCCTCGAAATTTGGACAGATGAGGTTTACGAACTCACAACAGGTGTTCCTTTCTCTGAACCCAATAACCGCAGTCCGCATTATGTTGCACCTGGGGGAATGAGTGCGATGCTTTCTGGATTAGCTGCGGCTGATGAAATTAACAATCAGTTGCGTCATCTCCCTTTCGAGAATGTGAACTTTTTAAACGTTTTTGCTTGTTCATTTCATCTGTCGCTAGACTGATTCTGCACTATAGTGAGTCGTCACTTTTCTGACTGACTAAATCAAAGTGCAACAAATAAGTTTTTTAGATGAAATAGCAAATTTTGCCCCAAGCCTAAAAAGTGATGTCAATTACTCAAAAAGCTTAACTTCATTCAAAGCTTCTTCCTAATTCAAGTTATTTTATTGCTGTTAACCTTGATCCCTTAGCTTTTATGCTGCGTTTTATGTAGATTTCTGCCAAAAAGGCAGAAATTTGAAATAATTAAGATTATAAATATAAAATGTCGGAAACTTACCAGATTGTTGGATGCTATTTTAATAATTGATACTGTGAAACAGTATAAAATTTAACTAAAATAAGCAAAGCCAAATGTCTGATATTGTACCAAGATAAGAGGCTAGTTTCAGAGTTGATTGCATCTATCAGCTAAAAGTAATTTGACTGGTTGTCATCAGGACATGGCCATCTAAAAAAGTTATTTTCTCAACTAAGCATTGACTTGATTAAAAAAGGAGTTTAAAAATCATGAAAACGGTAGTCAATTTAACACAACAATCAATAGTGGAAGAAATTGAAAGTGTTTTGAATACATATCCATCCCATCCATATCAACAAGCCTTTGCAATTCCTAATTTACGCCAAGAGCTAATTACTTTTGTCCTCAACCGCATTCCCTCCTTTTACAGCGTCATGTCTGACGAACAGATTCCGCTAACGGAGGCTGAACAAAGAAGCTTGGCTTATTACAAATTGTCTCGTAAACCCTTAGAGCAACAGCTACACTTACAGAATTTGATTCACCAAGGCATTTGTCTAATCGTTCAAGAAAAGTCAGATTGGATTAACCATCATGTTTGTGAAACAGTTGAACCAGCTTGTGAACCTTCCCACTGGTTTGGTTAATATCTCTAATAAAATTTGGCTCTCTGCTGAGATATAATCATGTCCGCAGTTAATTTTTGAATATTGAGCTAATCTCACGACTAAAGTCAGTGTAAAAAACGTGGGATTGGTTCAATATTTTTTGTCAAAGCGCAACCCTTCTTTGATGGTTGGCACTATACGTAGAATTAGGGATGAGGATTAGAATAATTCTTCCCCAGCCCCTAATCCCCAATTCCCAATCACCAGTACCTTTTTTAGTCAATTATTTGGATAAAGGATTCAGTGTATTCCTCTTGAGGTGTAAACTTTGACAATTACTAAGTTCAAAGGACATTCCCAGGATATGAAAAAAATAACTGCTTTAATACTGGTAAATATTAGTGTGACTGTTGGGATAGGGACATTAACACCCAAAGTCACTAACGCCCAATTATTTTACCCACCAGCAAGCGATCGCCATTCATTAATGGTAATCGGTCAAGGGGTAGTAAGAGTGCCAGCAGATACAGCGGATATTGAATTGGTATTCAGTAGCGGAGGTAGCAATGATGAGTTACAAACGCAACCATCATCTCTCCCCCAAACCCGCCGCATATCCTCACAAACTCTACTTTTAAATTACAAAACAGCAGCAGAATCTTTACCAAGTAAAAAATCCCTAACTAAAGCAACTCTTCAGCCTATAGTTAATAGCCTCGTTGCTAAAGGCATTAGTGCTGATAAAATTCAAGTGCAAATTAACCCTAATTCCAGTGAAAATAACGCCAAGATATTGGTGAGACTAGAAAAACCAACGCGCGATCGCGTCCAGGAAATTGTTGGTACAGCGAACAAGTCCACAAGCCAAATTGAAAACCTTTCTGTCAAGAGTGTGGGTGTTGAATATGCAGTAAATGACTGTCAGGCTTTGCAGAGTTCAGTTTATCAATCAGCGATGAAAGATGCTCAAAGCCGCGCTCAGGCTTTAGCAACTGCGATGGAAGTTAAACTTAGTACTCCTTCTGTAGCCGAGCCATTTTACACATTATTTTATCCCTCATGTAGTTCTAAAACTGGAGTTGCTTTACCATCATTTGCTAGTTTTTTATTATCACCAGTTTATAATCCAGATGCTCCAGCAGAAGTTGAAATGAAAAAGGATATTTTTGTGACATACACAACGAAATAAACATTTATATTTAGTGCGATCGCACTTTGATTTAGTCAAAATTAGAAATGCGATCGCTTAACTATTTTTCTTCTGAGTCGAATAAATAAAGATAGGTGCGACCGCACTTCTTATTGACTTCATATTTTGCAATTTTTTTATAAGGTTTCATATTTTTTTCTTGATATAAACCAAAATTTACTTAGGTAAAATTCTAGTATTTACAACTGTATACTTGAATAGTTTGCTCTAACTATATAGTAAATTTTTACGGCTTTTACTACTGACAAATAAATAATGCTTTTAATAAAATGAGCCTAACAGATTACAAAAGATATAGTTCTATCTGGAGATAAATAATGGCACAAGGAGATCATATATACTGTAGTGTTTATCATAATGATAATTTTCCCTATCATCATGGAATCGATTGTGGTAACGACACTGTTATTCATTACCAAAAGAATTATAAACAGGAGAAGGATGCAATAATCCTCTGGGTTTCCATGACTGAGTTTGCTAAAAATAGGAAAGTTTATATTGAGAAATATGATAAATGCGACCCTCCGATAGTTGTTTTCATGAGAGCAAAACGAAAGTTAGGAGAGAAAAGCTACAATCTTTGTTTTAATAACTGTGAACATTTTGCACGTTATTGTAAAATAGGCGAACCAAGTAGTCTGCAAGTAGAAAAGGCTAAGGAATTCATAGGATATAATGGTATTGCTGTCGCTGATAATGTTTTCAAGTTCTTCCAATCAGCAACCGATACAAGTAAAAAATCTATACATAATATACATAAAAGTATCGAGAATACATTAAATTTTTGGAAAAATAAAGATGACGATGACAGTGATAATAATTTTTTTACATTACTTTAAAAATAGGGCAAACTTTTTTTAATTTCTGCTCTCACTGTAGGATCGGAAATAGCAAGCCGAATATTACCCCGTTTAGGAGATGGATATTTAATAATCAATCAAGTCTCCTGTCTGCAACTCCTGCCATTCTCTATCTTGCTCGTAATGTAATAACATTAACTCAGCTTGTGCTGCCAATATGCATCGCCGTTCTTCTAATGACAATTTCATAAACTCCCGACGGCTGATACTCTTCGTTTGTACAAGTGTTTCCGAAGCTTGTAGCTGTGGCATATCTCTCTGAGGAGTAGAATTGGAGATTTCCATACTTTCTCAGTAATTTTTATAACAATTCCTAATTTATATTTATCTTACTGCACAGCTATAATATGCGTGTTTATAATCAAAATAAAATATTTACTTGAGTCTAGACTAGATTACTGATTTCAAACTTCAGTAATGAAAAAACTCCAGAAATGTTTGTGACAAATCTGGAGTCAGGAAAGATACGCATTTACCTATACCAAATTTTCACCCTGAGAAAATCCTACGTCATCAGGGTATACACTCAAATGTAGATAAAAGTATTTGAGGATTCTCGTTTAAACTCCTTCTCTGTTACAAGTAACGCAAAACAGCCCCAGATAAGCTGAGGCTGTTTTGCGAGAGTTGTTTGGCAGGCAGGGTACATCAATAAGTGATGCCCGTGTTAAATATAGATAATTCAGTATGCATCCTTATTCAACCATGTTTTGCCATATCAGGATGATTGGGAAAATTTTTATGGCTTTATTCCAAAAAGAAACTCCAGATGCACTTAAGGCATTCTGGAGCAGTAACAGGTTTCTAACATCAATTAATTTTTACCTATGCGATCGCCCAATGTCGTTAGGGTATATACTCAAATGTGTTTTATGTCTACTCATCCGCAAATCGACCAACAAGTTACCTTCTTTTCTACCCATAACCTCAATGTATCTACAGAATTCTACGAACAAAAGCTAGGCTTGGAGTTATGGCTTGACCAAGGAACCTGCCGAATTTATACTGTTAGTGGTTCTGGATACTTAGGATTTTGTCAAGCAAGCGAAACATCGGCTCCTCCAACCGATAAGCAATCAAGTGTTATTTTTACCCTAGTAACACAGCAGGTGGATGAATGGTTTGAATATCTCAAAAAACGTGGCGTCGAATTTGAAAAGCCTCCTACATTAAATCAAAAGTACAACATTTATCATTGTTTTTTCCGCGATCCTGATGGTTATTTGATTGAAATTCAACGTTTCGAGATTAACGACAACAAAAAAGACATAACCTAATAAGTTATGTCTAGACGTTTAATTTACAGGGCAGGATTTTTACAGGCTAGAACTTTTTGATTTACTGGGGTACATGATACCGACTAATGCTGTATGAACATTATCGATAGGAATATACCTTTTCTTCCATAGATTTATCGGAATGAAATGTGGAGTTTATGCAGCCACGTAAATTTTTTTACATTTATTTACAATTGCCATGTAGGCATCGCTTTTGACTTTTATATAAAATTTACCTAATTGACGATCAAAAAGCTCTTTGTGTCAGTACTAATAATAAGTATTTAACCAGGCTTGAAATTGTATAACAGAAACTAGAATACAATACATAACCGTCAGGATATCATGTTCTTAGCAAGAATAGTTTTTCAAGTATCTTTTTGCTAATTGTGCTACTTTTATAATGATTATTTTTAAGCGTAACAAACGCTAAATGTATCGATTCAATAAATCATATTTATTAGGGTGAATATATGATAATCGAAAAAATCAAATTGTTACGCACAGCACTACAATTTAAAGGTTCAGTAATGAAAGCAATTTTCAAACATATTTTATGGTGTGGAGCTTTCGGATTTTTAATTTCTTTGCTTTACCATTTTGACAAACCTGTATCCCATCCTAGTCTAGGAAGTGTTATTCCTAGCATTGTTTTAGGTTTATTACTTGTCTTTCGTACAAATACTGCTTATGAGCGATTTTGGGAAGGGAGAAAATGCTGGGGATCTATAGTAAATAACGTCCGAAATCTAGCGCGGCAAATTTGGGTATCAGTTGATGAAATTTCACCAGAAGATAAAGACAAGAAAATTACAGCATTAAACTTATTAGCAGCTTTTGCTATAACAACTAAATTACATTTGCGAGGAGAAGCTGTCAATAGCGAGTTAGAAAATTTAATGCCATCTACTAAGTATATAAAACTGAAGATTATGAATAATCCTCCCATAGAGGTTGCCTTTTGGATAGGAGATTATTTACAGGAGCAGTATAATCGTAATTGCCTTAATAGCTACCAACTAACATCTATGCAAGAATTATTGAATAATCTTGTGGATAATTTAGGTGCTTGCGAACGTATTTTAAAAACGCCTATGCCGCTTGCTTATGCTATTCATTTGAAGCAGTTGCTAATACTATATTGCTTTCTGCTACCATTTCAAATAGTAAAAGAACTCGGTTGGTGGACAGGTTTAATTTCTGCTTTGGTTGGGTTCACTGTGTTTGGGATTGAAGCCATTGGCTTAGAGATAGAAAACCCTTTTGGTTATGACGCTAATGATTTACCATTAGATGCAATTTGCGAGACAATGAAGCGCAATATTGACGATTTAATTACTTTGACTCCCAATACGCGATCGCATCAGCAAGATAGTATAACCAATTGAAAAAAGTTGAGGAGATTGATTAATAAAAAATAATATACAGCAGTTTGCAACAAGTAAGTGAGGTGAAAAATGCAAGACTTACGCATCAGATATAATATAAAATATCTTTTCACAACCGCCGAATCGCCATCTCTAAACCTTCACATACACGAGTAAGAAAATCTAAATCCAAAGTAGCGATCGCATCACTAGCTTTGTGATAATGTGGATTTCGCAAGAATGCCGTATCTGTCACCATCATTGCTGGATAACCCAAATCCCAAAAAGGTGCATGATCGCTAAGTCTGGTTTGGGGAACTATTAAACCTCGATTTGGCACGGGTAGCCATTGACTAGATACGCCAGCTTTACGAATATTACGGCTCATCCCAATTAAGTCAGGCAATGTCCGCAAGTTGCCAATTAAAGCAATAAAATCACCTGTATCTGGGTAGAAGCGTTCTAGAGGAGCGGGGTAACTTTGGGAACCAGGTGTAGAATTTTTATAGCCCAGCATTTCTAAGGAGATCATTAAGCGTAGCTGTTGCTTTTGTTGATGCAACAGGGCTGCATAATCAGCACTACCCAATAAGCCGTATTCTTCCATATCGAAAGCAACCAGCCTTAAGGGATATCTGACAGGTTCGGCAGCAAACTTTCTTGCCAATTCCAGCAACACCGCCACACCTGTAGCATTATCATCAGCCGCTGGTGTTCCCGGAACGCCATCATAATGAGCACCAATTAAAATTGGTAGTAAATCCTTTTTTTGCCCTCTCGCTTGGGAGGGTAAATTTAATATCAAGTTATTACAAGCTTTACTTCTGACTTTAAAGGTGTGGATTTCCACACTCCCCCATTGGGAAAATTGCTGCCGGATGTATTCTTGGACAAAAAAATGTCCAGCCGTTGCCATGTAAGGATCGCGTTCTCGCGCTATCTCATTCAGGGAAGTTTGTAATCGCTCTGTTAAATTCAAATCTTTAAAGTAGTAGCAATAATATTAGAATTTTCAGGTACTCAAAAAAGCAGAGCAAGCATCATTAAAGTGAATTTAGCAATTTGCAGATACCGTAAACAGAAGTAGGCGGATAACAAGAATTGAGGCTGCTTGGGCACACCAACCATCTCAATGCTATCCTAGTCTTGCAACTATCTCCTCTAGCTGCACTTCTTAGCTTACTGCTTTAATGATGAGTATTATACATTGAGGTGTTTTTATCTTGTAGCACAAAGCTAGAGGTAGTTCCGCCCAATCATAATAAATATATAAGACACTTTAGGAGAAGAGTAACGCATGGGCAAGGTAGTCGGCATCGACTTGGGTACAACCAACTCAGTAGTCGCCGTTATGGAGGGTGGCAAGCCGGTGGTGATTGCCAATGCAGAAGGAGAGCGAACAACCCCCTCCGTAGTTGGCTTCAGCAAAGAAGGTGAAAGGGTGGTTGGGGAAATGGCACGGCGACAAACTGTCCTCAATCCCCAAAATACTTTTTTTGCAGTTAAACGCTTCATTGGGCGCAAATATGGCGAACTTAGTCCAGATTCCAAGCGTGTACCCTACACCATCCGCAAAGATGAAGTAGGTAATATTAAAGTTGCCTGTCCCCGTCTCAATAAGGATTTCGCCTCAGAAGAAATTTCGGCAATGGTGCTGAAGAAATTGGCAGACGATGCTAGTCGCTATTTGGGTGAACAAGTCACAGGGGCAGTGATTACAGTACCCGCTTATTTTAACGATTCTCAGCGGCAGGCAACCCGTGATGCTGGCAGAATTGCCGGTTTAGAGGTGCTGCGGATTCTCAATGAACCAACTGCTGCATCTTTAGCTTATGGATTTGATCGAGGTGAGACGGAAACTATCTTAGTATTTGACTTGGGTGGCGGTACCTTTGACGTATCGATTCTGGAAGTTGGCGATGGCATATTTGAAGTCAAAGCTACCAGTGGAGATACGCAACTTGGTGGTAACGACTTTGACAAAAAAATTGTAGATTGGCTAGCAGAGCAATTTCTGGAAACAGAAGAGGTAGACTTAAGACGCGATCGCCAAGCCTTACAACGTTTGATGGAAGCAGCAGAGAAAGTCAAAAAAGAACTTTCTGCTGTCAGTGTCACCGACATTAATTTACCCTTCATCACTGCCACAGAAGATGGCCCCAAACATCTCGAAACTCGTTTAACTCGTTCCCAGTTTGAAGGTTTGTGTGGTGATTTGGTGGGGCGCTTGCGGACACCAGTGAAACGAGCGCTCAAAGATGCCGGACTTTCACCTAGAGACATTGAAGAAGTTGTGTTAGTTGGCGGTTCTACACGGATGCCAATGGTGAAGCAGCTAGTGCGGGACTTGATTGGTATGGAACCCAATGAAAACGTCAATCCCGATGAAGTGGTAGGAGTGGGTGCAGCAATTCAAGCAGGCATTCTCGCAGGCGAACTCAAAGATGTGCTGCTTTTAGATGTCACACCCCTTTCTTTGGGATTGGAAACCATCGGCGGTGTGATGAAAAAACTTATTCCCCGCAATACCACCATCCCCGTACGTCGTTCTGACATTTTTTCTACGTCTGAAAATAACCAAAATACTGTGGAAATTCACGTAGTTCAGGGCGAACGGGAAATGGCAGCAAGCAACAAGTCTTTAGGACGGTTCAAGCTGTATGGTATTCCACCAGCGCCACGAGGAATTCCTCAAGTTCAGGTATCATTTGATATTGATGCTAATGGTATTTTACAGGTAACAGCCTTAGATAGAACCACTGGGCGAGAGCAGAGTATCACCATTCAAGGCGCTTCCACCTTGAACGAGTCGGAAGTGAATCGGATGATTCAAGATGCTCAAAAATATGCTGATGTCGATCGCGAACGTAAAGAGAGAATAGAAAAGCGGACTCGTTCTGAGGCGTTGATTTTCCAAGCAGAACGACAGCTTAGAGAAGTCGCGCTGGAATTTGGTATGCAGTTTGCCCGCAGCCGTCGCCAAAGAATTGATAATATTTGCCGACAACTACGAGAAAGTCTTCAGGAAAATAGCGATCGCGGTATCGATCAAGCCTACGCCGACTTGCAAGATGCTCTCTATGAGCTAAATCGGGAAGTTCGCCAGACTTATGCTGAAGATGAAGACGATGACTTGTTTGGTACTATCCGCGACATCTTTACTGGCGGTGATAAAGAACGAGAACGCGAATCTCCCAGAGATACATATCGAGAACGCGACTCATACAGTAAAGACTATGGCAAAGATTACGGCAGAGACTATGGCAGAGATTATAGCCGCGATAATCGTTCTTCCTCTTATGAAAGCCGTCCTCCACGTAAATCCCGCCCCAGCTACCAAGATAACTGGGATGATGAAGAAGACAATGATTGGTTGTAGTACTTTTATTAAAAGTTAGGAGTGAGAAGTGAGGAGTTAAAAATTAAATCTTTCAACTCATAACTCCTAACTCCTAATTAATCCAAAATCGAAAATCGAAAATTTAAATAACTGAACTATGCAAAATTTGCCGAACTTTCGCGATTACTACGAGATTTTAGGAATATCTAAAGATGCCTCTGGTGAGGAAATTAAAAAGGTTTATCGGCGGTTAGCAAGGCAATATCACCCCGATCTGAATCCGGGTAACAAAGAATCTGAGGAAAAATTTAAGGATATTGGCGAAGCTTATGAAGTTCTTTCCGATCCAGCCAAGCGATCGCAGTACGACCAGTTTAGCCGCTACTGGAAGCAAAAAGGCTTTGCAGGCAACAAACAAACGCCAAAGGCTAAAACTTGGCAGAGTAGTGCTAGCGATCGCAATGGCAATCAAGACGTAGATCCCAGCCAATTCTCCGATTTTGAAAGCTTTATTAATCAAGTTATCGGTGTCAAAAATAAGAGTGCAGCAAGTAATTCTAGTAATGGCAATACTAGCGATCCGTTTCGTACCCCCAGAACAAAAGTTGCCTACACAGTTAACACTCCACCTCGCACAACCCGTCGAGATATAGAAGCCAGATTAACGCTTCCACTAGAAAAAGCTTATCAAGGTGGTAATGAACGCATTCGTTTGGAAGATGGGCGATCGCTAGAAGTTAATATGCCTCCAGGGATGGTAACAGGTCAAACCATCCGTTTGCGGAACCAAGGCGTTGGTGGTGGCGATCTATACTTAAAAATTACTGTTGAACCTCATCGATTATTTAAGCTAGAAGGTTTAAATATCGTCTGCCAAGTACCTGTTACTCCTAGCGAAGCAGTTTTAGGAGGACAGGTAGAAGCACCTACTCTTGACGGGCCTGTGAAAATGACCACCCCTCCCGGAGTTAGGTCTGGTCAAAAATTTCGACTAGGCAATAAAGGTTATCCTAACGATGCCGGGAAACGTGGCGATCAACTAGTAGAAATTCAAATAGTTACACCGAAAAATATTAGTCAAGAAGAACGGGAGCTTTACGAAAAGTTACGGCAAATTGAAACCTTTAAACCCCGTGCTGATTTAATACGTTAGGGATAAAATATCAATTTTAATGAAGCTATTGACCAGAACAATGACTAATTTCTAATTAGTCTTCGTCATCTTAAAAAATAGTTTCTATATCTTGTGATCTGTGCAAGATACGTACAATTTCTATGCCTTCGTCTATTGGACGATAAAAAATTAAATAATTTTTCACCGGGAAACTCCGCAACAAATGAGCCAATTCATCTCGTAGTCTGCCCATTTTAGGGAATTTGGCCAGTTTTGGAAAGCTTTCTCGCAGAGTATCAAAAAGTGTGTCAGCAGCTTTTAAGTTATTTGGGGCAAGATATTTCCATATATCCTCAATATCTCGCGCTGCTTGAGTAGAAATCCGAAATCGACTCATAGAGAATCGCTGTTAGCCAAATTTTGCTGTCCTCGTGCTTTAATATTTGCAAAAAAAGCTGGAAGTGACTCGTTGTTATATTCACTATACTGTCCGCTATCAAGTTGCTTAATACCAATGTCAATCTGACTGTGTAACGCTTCTAACTTGAGTTTTTGCAGTTCTTCCTCAAGGCGCTGGAGTTCATCTATCATCTGCTGAAATGCCTGTGCCTCATGCACCACAACCTCAGCTTTCCCATTCACAGTTAGTACAAGCGGGGACTTTGTTGCCTTGATCCGCTCTACATAATCTTTGGCATTGCGCTTGAAGTCGGTAAGAGTTTGAATATTTTCAAGATTAATTTTGATCTGCATCGCATCTAATTAAATGCTTTATTAAGATATCTTATCAGATGCTAGACCTGCTATGTCTTCTCCAATTCACAAAGGATTTAAAATAGAAAAAATATCTTTGAGCAAAGTGACTCAAACAGATGTGAATCAAAACGGGGCAATGCCACAAAGCAGCGAACCAACTTATTACTCCCTGCTAGGACTGCATCCTTGGGCATCGGTAATTGACATTCGTCGCGCTTATCGGCAACTGAGCAAACGCTATCATCCTGATACTACAGACTTGCCGACTGCGATCGCCACTCTGAAATTTCAGCAAATCAACGAAGCCTACGCCACCCTTAGCCATCCAGAACGGCGCTTCCACTACGATTTAAAAATTGGCTATTCCCGCTTTGGAGTAATTCAACCACCCCCTGATTTGAATCATCCCGTCTCGCGTTCGTATAACTGGTCAAAATCAGCTTACCTCGATGCGAGCGATCGCCCCTTATCATCTGGCGAAATATTTGCTTTATTTATGCTGGTGTTAACATTTGTAGGTTGTCTGTTATTAGCAGTTGCCATTGGCTTAACTCGTGGTGAGGCTGCGATCCATTCCCATAAGCTGCAATCAGCTGCATTTGTACAACAGCAGATTACCTATATGTCGCAACTAATTACCTATCTGAGAATTAAAAATTAAACAATTCCCCGATCCAAAATCATTCGACTGAGACGTTCGGCGAGCGCTCAGTTGAACCGCACTCACAACGAAGTCCAAAATCCAAAATCTAAAATTCCTATGGCTCTTCTTCCTTCTGATACTCCGCTATATAATCATCCCCTGCCACAAATTGAGCAGTGGCTAAAAGATCAAGGCTGTCAACAAGACGAAACACAAAGGCATTGCTGGCGCGTACAGCGACCTAGTTGGCAAGCTGAATTATGGCTCGATGTTGAGCAAATTATAGTGCGATATGTTCAATCTGGGGAAAATGGACAAGATATCCAACGCTCATTCAAGTATTCTCTTAGTCGAAATGATGTAGAACAAGCTGTGTTTTCTGGGCCATAAGGAACTGCTAATGTATTATGGGACTTACGCAAAAATCCCCAAAAAGCTTAATTTATCGAATCGCCCGATCTGCAATATGCTTCCACCAATGCGTAGCGTCTTTGAGAGAAGAATCGTAGAGTGTGCGTAAGTCCTATATTAGATTAAACCAAAAAGTAGGGGTTCTAGCTGGTAGAGCTTCTAATAACTCCGTTACAGGGTTGCTGCCCTATAACAAGAATTATGTATCAGATTTTGTTACCAATGCTTTAGGAGTAAGTTCACTACAAATTTCCAGCAGTCGAGCAACAGCACGCGCAGCTGAAAACTTTTTTGCAACGTATTGGCTGGACTGAAAACCCCGGTTAATTGCTTCATCTGGATTATCTAAGCAGTATCGCATACATTTGGCTAATTCTTCTGCATCTTCATTTTCAAAAAATAGGCTGTGTGGTCCTGCCACTTCTGACAATCCTCCCATTTTTGAGACAATTGAGCAGGTTTGAACGCTAGAGGCTTCTAACACTACGTAACCTGCCGGTTCTTGCCAACGAGACGGAGCAATTAAAGCCAAAGCATCTTGAACTTTTAGAAGTACTTCTTTTTGAGAAACTTTACCTAAAAAATTAACTTTGTTGGCAATTCCTAAATCAGACGTTAGCTGTTTTAATTGCTGAAATTGTTCGCCATCGCCAATAATAGTAATTTTAAATTCTTTATTTTCATCTTGTAAAATCTGCGCTGCTTTTAATAAAATATCTACGCCTTTGTCTGTAGCTAATCTACCGACAAAAATAAAATTATATGGCTGAGATAAATTTTCTAAAGTTTTAAGCTGGTTTTCCGACTTGATTTCAATCGGATTATATAAAGTATCAACTGGCCAAGGAAAAGCAGAAGATTCTCCTAAAAAGTTACTACAAGCTGTATGATAATCGGCTAAGAAGGCAGTAGAAAGCCGGGTGGTTAGGCGTGCCCATTTGATAAGAGTGTGTAATTTCCACTTTAATGGATAATTAGCTTTCGGCAATGTGTGTTTAAATTCAGCTTTTAAACGTTGCGTCAACTTCATCTGCTCATAACTAGTATGAGTAGATTGATAAAGGGAATAATGGTATTTAATAATTATCTTTTTTCGCAAGGCTTTACATAACAAAGTAAAAAATAAGTCATTTGAATTCATGTGTACTATATCTGCCCAAACAATATAACTAAACCATTTGGCAATATTATCTTGTCTGGTAGAAATAGTTTTAACTTCAATTAATCTAGCTTCCAACTCTGGAATAATAGAATAAATATAAGTTAAAACTCCACTAATTTCATTGTCGTAATGACGGTGTTGAATTAATATTTTCATACATCAGGTATGGGAAATTTTGTATTTATGGGAATTGTGGTTGAGCATAACGATGAAACAAGTATTTCACTTTGCTCAGAATCAATTTGGTTTCTAAGTTAGGTAAGCACAAATAAATCTAACTATCTAACGAGATATAAAAAGCTTGAAACCCCTGTGATTGCTTCACTTCGCTGAGTCCCAACAAGACACTCTTTGCGAACACTGCGACGGACATATAGCAGGAGGCAGAAGGCAGGAGGCAGGAGGCAGGAGGTAAAAGTATTACTATTCCTAGCTTTCATGCTTTCAAAATGTTCTAACCTGTGGGACTACGGCTATAGTTATAAATTTTTCCACCCATCTACTTATATGCAGAAAGTTGGGAAAAGGATTTTTCCCGATAGTTATATAATTCCCGTAGATGCTGCTAAAGTACCATTCTCTTTGCACCGGCTAAAAGTTTAGTCTGACAGTAGTGTGTAAAATTATCATCAATTTGAAATACCTGGCGATCGGCCTGAGTTTCACCCAAACAAAAACCAAAAGCTATCATTCCCGGCTTGACTTCGTAGCGTCCACTTATGAGAGGAAGTAACAAGCCGTATTATCAGAGGCTTCGACTGTTCTAGCTATTTATTTGGAAATACAAGTGCTGATATACGTCTTTACAATACCCAATGACCAATGACTAATGACTAATGACCAATGACTAATAATTAATTTCTTTCCACCCATGCATGGATGCTATACCTTTTGTAACCCATTCGATCGCAATTGGGGGAGCTTCTGATATCAAAATACCAGGATAAACTGCTGCACCCCAATCGGGATGAATTAACACACGGCATTGATTTTTAATCACTGGATAGTTGAGCAAAGCTTTGACAACTGCTGTGTCGTCGTGAGGAATTGCTCCTGGATGGGAGAGTAAAGGGTAGCCTGTACGAGGGTCAATCAGGTCAGTTAAATAGCCGCGATCGCGCAAATTAAATGCTAAATCACAGCCAAATCTCATAAACTTTTCTCGTAAGCGTTCTTTCTCTAACTCTACTTCTGCTGTCTTTTCGACTAATTGATAACGCGATTGCTGTAAAACAATCACTACTCGTAAAAATGGCTGCTGCCGTTTCCAATCTGGTAATATCCGTTCGCAGTTGGCACAGATATATTGACTGGGAGCATGAATTGAAATTTGAACCGCTTGTCCTGTTTCGCCAACTAAATTAATGGGACAGGCTTGCTCCGAAGTGTAAACTTTGGGATAGTTCACTAAATTGATTCGGCTTATACAAGTTTTTTGATTTAATCTACGGTATAGATGATAGCTCTTAAAAGTTAAGAAAAATCATCATTTTCCTATAATTATGTTACTTTTTTTGGAAGCAATTACTAATAATTTGAGAATTTTAATCCGAATTTTATCCTTTATTAACCTGTTCTGATGGAATTTGCTGCGATCGCTGTAGGCATTGGCAGAGATGCAGCTTGTGGTAGACAAGCGATCGAGGTAAGTGTATTTAAGCTACATCGAAATCTACTCGTAATTTTACGATGTTATAGTGCAAGTGTAATTTTTGTGAAGCGTCTTTTAAGGTGATAGCATCCTTAATATTTTCTGGAATCTCCCACCAAGGCTTGTTGAACAGTTCGGGGTTCTCTCGGAATAGCTGTGGCATTTGATTCAATGTAAATGCTGCTAGCGTCCAGACCTGAGCGAGATTTAAGCTTGGGTTTGTTGTGCGGATAAATTCTATTAGTCCCTCTAGCTCAAGGATGGCTAAAAGTCTAGCTGATTCTAGTTCTGAGGTTTTTAGTTTAGTCATTGGTCATTGGTCATTGGTTATTAGTTATTAGTTACGGCGATCGCTAAAGATCGCAATCACATCGAGGATGTTGACCCCAGATTACGTACTCCAGAATTGGAACGAGTTTTCAAGATGAGAAAAATTGAAACTGCGATCGGGCACGATATCTGAATCCCGATTGAAACGCCTGATGAATTGTAATTCGTAATTGCGATCGCGCTACTACAGCGCGGGCTACCTGACACAGTAGCCGAAACGGTAGCATTTAAAACCGAAGGTGATAAGTAGAGATACTCATCCCCCCAACTTTTGGGAACTCTCCATTCCCCAGTAAGTGAGAGTGAAAAATCAAGCGATTATAGTTATCTTTTGGCGTTGCATAATTGAAGTATGAATTCAAGCTTGAGGCGATCGCATGATTCATACTTTTATTCAGCAACGCCTATCTTTTGAATAGGATACAAGCAAATCATGGGACATGGTACGATCTACTTAGTACCTATCAGGAAATTACCGTTAGGGTTAAAAGTAGTTCTGTACCTATCCCGATTAGGAATTGAAATAATTCAGATATGGCTACTGACAATACACTTACCAAAAAACGGATTCGACTCAGAATTCCTAAAGATTATCACCAGGAACCTGTTATTTCTCGCCTGGTGTCTGACTATGGACTGATTGTGAATATCACGGCAGCGATTTTGGGAGCCAATGCTGTTGGAGATGGTTGGTTTGACCTTGAACTACAAGGAACAGATGCACAAATTCAAAGCGGATTAACTTATCTCCGCGATTTGGAATTGGAAGTCTGGGATGATCCTAAAACAAATGATTGGTAGGGGTTATAGCAACACAAACAGTTTACTTATAGCAGTTTGCAAGCAAATGAAGTACAAAATGCAGAACTCCAAATCAGATATAAACAGTTCCTACCTCTGCCTGTTGCCGACGCTCGCGGACTCGCTACCGCTGCACTATCCTGCCTCCTGCCTCTAAACCCGCAAATCCCCGACTTCGTAAAAGTTGTCGGGGATCTTGTTTCTCATCAATGATTCAGGATTGCTGTAGTGGTTTGTCTACAAAAGAATATACCAAATCCCGTTATTATTTTGATGTAAAATGCGGTATCTTCCCTCAATAAATTCTAGCATTCTTGGAAAATTTTTGTTGATAGTAGGCTGCTGAATATAATCAATAAAGATATAAGGAGGCTTAGATGAATCTAACTCTTCTAGAAGTTTTGTCCATTGCTCAGGCAGAAAATATTCAAGTGCCCAACCACGTATTGATGTTGCCTGAGTCCGATTGGAGAAGTAGTAAATAGATGGATCGCCAGCTACATAAATCTTACCAGGAAGATTTCCTGGTTGGGAGATAAATTCAGCCTCTGAACGAAAAGATGGATATTTTTCTCTAAAAACAGTCTGATATTTAAATCGTGTATCTTCAGCTAAAGCAAAGTTATTATTAACCAGAACAACACTCTTTTTTATAAGAGTGTTCGATAAAGGCAAGAAAAACAAAAATATCAGCAGTATTGTAGTAAATGGGGAACTCAATTTTTTTAAAGACTCCCATAAAATATCTAATCCTTTAGTTGCTAAAATACCTAAAGGTACAAACAATAGTAAATAATGGTATTCCCAAAATGCCCCACGTTGTAGAACAATTACGCCCCAAGCAAAAATACACCAAATCACAAGTAGCAAAGTCAATATATTCTTAGACTTACGCAATGATACGTCTACTGCAACAGTAGCGGCTAAAAGTAGAGGGTAAAAATGATTTAAAAACCATTTTATTCCTGCCAAAAGCCCACTTGGGTCAAATTGGGAATTAGCAACAATTCGAGGTGGATATAAAAAGAATGTTTGATACAAAATTGGTAAACTATTAAACCAGGCAAAATAGCTAACAATAATTAAAATAGGAAATATAATCCCCATTAAAATTGGAATAAATATTTCTACAAAAACTTTTTGAATTTTTTCTTGCTTTATTAGCATAGAATATATCAAAATAGTTAGCCAAAATGAAATTAATATTAGCAGAAGTATTAATTTAAAAATGAGGACAATTCCACCAATAAAACCTGACAGTAAAAGTAGAAAGAATCTTTGCTTTCCTTCATATTTGAAAGATTGATAAGTCAGCCAAAGACAAATGAACAAAGGAAAACTAACCAGTGCTTCCACTTGAGTAAGATGCCAAGGCTGTGAAACAGTATAGTAAACGCCAACCGTTAACAAAGGTACTAGACTTGCGATTATCGGATGCCGAAAATAGCTTTTAAGACTCAACAACAATACTATAGACAGAAACACCATGTAAATAAGTTCAAAGAGATGGATACCAATCTCATTAAAACCAAAGAAAGTTCCCGCTAAAAAGTAAAAGCAAAAAATTCCCGGTTGCTTCACATCCCAAAAATCACGATAGAGTACCTTTCCTTGTTGCATCTCCAAAGCACCTAGCCTAAAAAATGCTTGATCTCCGTCAAATGGAAAAGGCAAATGTATAAGACCAATAATCACAATTGCAATCAAAACTAGAAAGTCAATTTTATTTAATTTACTAATATTAATCATCAACTTTTATAATCAAAAATTAAGCGAATATCCTACACTGATTAATATCCTAACAGGGTAAAGAGCAAGGTAATTTTAGGATATGAACTTAAAGTTTAAAGTTTTTGCGATCGCGTCAACACTGACTTTTCATTTTATTAAAAATTAGCTGAAGTACCAAAAATATTTAAATAAGTAGGCAGCAATAAATTAAAGTATGTTAAGTAATGTAAAAAAATATTTTTTCTCTACTTTGAAGCCTAAAGCCTTCAAAGTAGGTCTAGAGCCGCTTAATATAAACCTTTAATGATTAACACCGTTCTACTTTTTACACTGGACAAAATAAGAATGAAAACTTTCCTTCTAAGTGGAGCATCCAACGTCGTCCACAGCCTAAGTCTCAAGTTGCGCGTGGATCGCTCAAACCGGACTATCTCTTGAAAAGAGATATGAGATACGCTTTTGCAAAATTGTCAACTGTATTAACCTCAAAATTCTCTAAACAAAATAAGTACAGGTTACGTAAATTTACTAACTATTTTTTTGTGGACTTTGTAAAATATCCTTGACGTTACATTTAATACATTAAATCGATAGACTTACAGTATTTTAATAAAAGCCAGAAATATGAAAATTTCTCTGAGGGATTGAACGAGTTAAAGGAGTGCATCGTACTACTATTATTTATTGGGTCAAACAATGCGCAAAGTGTTTGTTTTGTTTCCAAAACACTAGGCGATCGAGCACACCTTGGGTTGGCTTGTTTGGTGTTAGCGATTAAACAAAGACTACGAACTACTCCTTGTAACGGCAGAGACATTTATCTACCTTGCCACGATCGAATTATGGTAAGACGATTGACAGAAAATTTTACCCCTTATAACTTTTCAAACATCCTCTAAGACTTTGGTTTATAAGTCGAAGCAACGTGTAATTCTTTCAACTGTTTAGCATCTACACTCGAAGGCGCATCTGTTAACAAACAACGTGCTTGTTGTGTCTTTGGAAAAGCAATGACATCCCGAATGGATTCTTCTCCAGCTAGCAACATTACCAAACGATCTAAACCGTAGGCGATGCCACCATGCGGCGGTGTACCATATTCAAATGCTTCTAAGAGAAAGCCAAATTTATTTTGTGCTTCTTCAGGAGATAAACCAATCGCTTCAAACACTTGCTGTTGAATTTCTCGCTGATAAATCCGCAGACTTCCGCCGCCAACTTCTACGCCGTTGAGTACCAAGTCGTAAGCTTGGGCGCGTGCAGTCTTTAAGTCGCTCAAATCATCAGGATGCGGTGCTGTAAATGGATGGTGTAGTGCTTCTAGACGTTTTTCGTCAGCATTCCACTCAAACATCGGGAAATCTGTAATCCACAGCAAGTTGATTTTTTCTGGATCGATTAAGCCAAATTCCCTAGCGATCGCTTGTCGTAATCTATCTAAAGTTTTATTAACTGTAGCAGCATCACCAGCCCCAAACAATAGCAAATGTCCAGCTTTTGCACCTGTACGGCGCAAAATTTCTTGTTTTTGTTCTTCGCTTAAGTTGTCTTTAATCGCGCCAATAGTATCAATTTCGCCATCATCCCTGACACGGATAAAAGCTAAACCTTTAGCACCGGCTTCGCTGGCTTCTTTAAATAAGTCACCACCTGGTTTAATGCGGACATTAGAAATTACATCGTTACCGTTGGGAATGGGGAGGATTTTGACGATACCACCATTGGTAACAGTATCCCGAAAGACTTTGAAACTAGAGTCTTTGACAATATCTGAGACATCAACTAATTCCAAACCATAGCGTGTATCTGGTTTATCACTACCATAGCGTTCCATCCCTTCAGCATAAGTAAGACGGGGGAAAGGGCGCTGTAACTCAATACCTTTAACTGTTTTGTAGATATAGCAAATTAAATTCTCGTTTAGTTCGATAATTTCTTCTTGGGACATGAAGCTCATTTCCATGTCCAACTGCGTGAATTCTGGTTGTCTATCGGCGCGTAAGTCTTCGTCACGAAAGCAACGGGCAATCTGATAATATCTATCTAAGCCTGATACCATCAGCAATTGTTTAAATAGCTGGGGTGATTGCGGCAAAGCGTACCACTCACCAGGATTCACGCGACTGGGTAGAACATAATCCCGCGCTCCTTCTGGGGTAGAACGGGTAAGGATTGGGGTTTCGACTTCGATAAAACCTTCCAAATCTTCTAGATAACGACGCATGGCTTTGACAATTTGATGACGCAGTTGCAAATTTTGCGCCATACGTTCGCGTCGCAAATCCAAATAACGATATTTCAGCCGTAAGTCTTCCCGCACTGTTTCGGTATCAGCTACAGAAACTTGGAAAGGTAACTGTTTGCGAACAGCATTGAGTAGTTCAATTTTATCGGCGTAAATTTCCACCTCACCTGTGGGGATGCGGGTGTTCAACGATTCTTCAGGACGTTGTGTTACTCTACCAGTGATTTCGACAACATATTCATTTCGCAGGGCGTTCGCATATTCGTAAGAATCTGGGGTGCGTTGCGGATCGCTGACGATTTGGACAGTTCCAGAGCGATCGCGTAAATCTAAAAATATCACACCACCATGATCGCGGCGACGGTCTACCCATCCGTAAAAGGTAACAGTTTCTCCAATATGTTCTTTTCGGAGTTCGCCGCAATAGTGAGTTCGCATAAGTCTTAGTTATTGTTTCCGGGCTAGATTGGCAAGAAAATGTCAAAGCCTTCCCATTATCTAGCATCAATAGTAATTGTAGTAGTTCTGGTGAAAGAAAAAATCAAATAATCTCACACTATATTAGGACTTATGCATTCACAGAGTAATAAAATAATGCGTATTTGAGATAGGTGTCGTCTACTCACAGGATTTGGAGAATAAGTTGCGGTCATTTTTCCATTGATGGATGATAAGCAGTATCAGTAAATCAACCACCCTTCGATATGACACCTGTTACAAATTCTTCAAAGGAACCCCCAAAGCTGCAACGCAATACGCTGCAATTGCGCCATGCGGTTGTTATGGCAGTCGCTGCGATGTCTCCGGTGGGAGCCATCTTTTTTAATACCATTCCCCAAGCGGGACTCGTCGGTGCAGCGATGCCGTTGTGCTACATCATTGGTTTTGGGGTGGCTCTGCTGGTTGCCGATCAAATCAGCACACTTGCAGCCGAGTTCCCTACGAGTGGCTCGTTGTATACCTTTGTGACTCAAGGATTAGGAGTGCGCTGGGGCTTTCTCGCTGGCTGGTTGAGTTTAATTTCCTTTGGTGTAGCTATTGCCTTTGTCTTTCTAGTAATGAGTGCGAATTTTCAAGATTTGTTGCTGCACTGGTTTGGCGTACACCTAAACTGGACATTATGGTATTGCTTGTTCGCTTTGATCGTCGGGGCAGTGTGTTATCGCGGCATTCGCTTCTCGCTGCAATTGGATCTGACGCTATTGATGTTTGAACTCGGCGTTTGTCTATTGCTGGCGCTCATCGTGTTCATACAATCTGGCAAAACCGGACAACTGACGCTCGTACCCTTCACGCTGACAGGATTACCACAGCAGAGTAACCTGGTTGCCGGTGTCATTTTGTCCATCCTCAGTTTCGTCGGGTTTGAATCCGCAACCACTTTGGGTGAAGAAATTCAAAACCCCCGCCAGTCAATTCCAAAAGCGACGACGATCACCCTAGTTTTAGTCGGTATGTTCTATGTGCTGATGTCGTATGTGGCAACGGTGGGATATGGCATTCATAACATGGCAGCCTTTGCTCAAGATGCTGCCCCCTTCGATACGATTGCGCGTCACGTTTGGGGCAATGGGTTTGCCTTATTGATTGATTTTGCCGGAATTATGGCTGGATATGCCTGTGCCGTTGCCTTTCTCAATGGTGCTGCTCGGATTGTCTATGCCATCAGTCGAGAAGAACTGTTTCCCCATTGGTTGGCGCACATTCATCCCACCTATCACACACCGACAAATGCCATTTTCGGATTGAGTGGCAGTTCTGCGTTTGTAGGGCTGGGGTTGGGAATGCTGTGGACACCGATTCAGGCGTTTGCGTTTCTGGGTACAGTCTTAACGCTCGCTGCCCTAGCGATCTATGGATTGACTAGTTTGGCGTGTTTTCGATATTTCTCGACAAAACACCGCGCTCGGTTGGAGGGAAACTCTACGATTCGCTTTGGTTGGTTGCGTTATGTTCTGCTACCTTGGCTCTCGATAATCGCGATTAGTGGTGTTTTAGTTGGCACTCTTTATCCCCCTGCACCAGCACCGCTTCACTTAGCACCAGTTGTCGTCTTAATTTGGCTATTCCTGGGCATTGGAGTATTAAGGTTCCTGCAAACTCACAAACCCGAAGCTATTCGTCAAGCAGGTAGACTATTTGTCGTTGATGAAACTGAAACCCTCAGTTAGAACAATGTAACCCTCTTTTGTCACTTTGGGAAAATCTAATCGCTCAAACGGTTACGGAGCTTTAATTTCTACTTTTTGTCTATAAAGTTTAGTTTCTGTTAGAAAATAAAGCCTCAAACCCCGATTAAATCCAAGTCTCAGAATTTGTCTGAGATTATTGTTTTCCGAGAGTAACAAAAGAGGGATGTAAGTATAACGGTGTGAAAAAACAAAACTATGTTAATAAAAATTCAATAGGCTCAAACCCTCTTTCCTCCTGCCTCCCAATACGGTTCGGTTAACGTGTTTATTCCTCAAAGATCCCCCCAACCCCCCTTAAAAAGGCAGGGTGGTTTCATACGAAAAAAGAAAAATACATAAGTCTTGATTTCTCGTGAAAGTGGCATGGCTTTTTCCCTCACTTCCATTCCTCTCCCCCACGGGGGGAGAGGCTTTGAAACCCAGTTTTAATTTTTCTTTGCTTGTATGAAACCACCCTGCCAACCCCCCTTAAAAAGGGGGGCTTACAACCCTCTTTTACCCCCTTTTTAAGGGGGTCGCCGTAGGCGGGGGGATCTTAACCGAACCGTATTGTCCTGCCTCCTGCCTTCTGCCTCATGCCAACTATAAATATTCACACCGACTTACTTAGTACAGCCTCTTAATAGAAAGTAAGAAATTATGCACAGAATAAAGTTTTTGTCAATGCATAAGTCCTAGATAATATTCAGCTATTTTGGTTGATTAGGACGATTTTCTTGAGGAGAGGCTCCGCCATCGCCAGGAGGATGAGATGGAACACCTAATGCATCGATCAACTGTTGTTCAGTGACACCCAGCTTTGCCGCCGCCGCTTTCAAATCAGGTCTGGGTGGGCGCTGAGTGCGATCGCCTGGATTTGGAGGATTGGCAGGAACTCCCAATGCCGTCTTTAACTGGGCTTCTGTAACTCCTAACTTTGTCGCCGCTGCTGCAAAATCAGGTCTGGGTGGGCGTTGATTGCGATCGCCTGGATTTGGAGGATTGGCAGGAACTCCCAATGCCGCCTTTAACTGGGCTTCTGTAACTCCTAACTTTGTTGCCGCCGCTTTCAAATCAGGTCTGGGTGGGCGCTGAGTGCGATCGCCTGGATTTGGAGGATTGGCAGGAACTCCTAACGCATCCTTTAACTGTGCTTCTGTAACTCCTAACTTTGTCGCTGCGGCTTTCAAATCAGGTCGAGGTGGACGCGGCCGTTCATTTGATGGTTGGTTGGGCGGTTGTTGCGCCTGTGCAATTTGATCGAATTGATTAGCGGCATTTGCTTGATTGAGTGAAAGAAAACCAAATGTGCCAACCAGAACAGGAATCGCTGTTACTACTAGTACTCTACGAATATTCATTATTAAATCTCCAAAGGTTTATATTTCTAATTAAGTCTTCTCAAAATAACAGTTTGCCCTGTTTCTAAATTACAGTTTTGTAATTTAGAAACAACAACACTCTGACAAGATCGCCGCTGAGGGCGAGGCGAAATGCAAGGGTGGATCAATTAACGGTTATTGCGTTCTACCCGGTTTTGAACTTTTTCCTGATTATGAGGTTGAGGACGTTGGGGAGAACGCTTTTTGTGATGTGGACGGGGTTTAGAATGTCTGATTTGTGGTTTTTCATCAGATATTTGCCGTTTGTTGGGCTGTTGTGAAATCTCGGCGTTCCGATGAGATGGATTAGCGGCATTTGCCTGATTGGGTGCAACAATACCAAATGTACCAATCAAAAAAGGAATCGCTGCTACGGCTAAGACTCGACGAATATTCATAAAAATCAACCTTCAAAAGCTAAGGTGTTCATATTTCTAATTGAGCCACCTCAAAATTACAGCTTGCCTATTTTCTAAATTACAGTTTTGTAATTTGAATAAAAAATAATGAATTTAGAATAGAAAAATATATGAATTAATAAAAACTTGTGAACGTTCTGTTTGTTGAAGATGAAGCGAAAATTGCTAACTTTGTCCGCGCTGGACTCAAGGAGCAGGGATTTGTTGTAGACTACTGCGATAACGGTGATGACGGATATCTGCGGGCGTTAGACAACGAATATGATGCGATCGTACTCGACATTATGATGCCGGGAAAAGATGGACTATCGATTCTAAAACTATTACGGCGGCAAGGTCGGAATGCTCCGGTGATTTTGTTGACGGCTCGGAATGAACTAGAAGATCGCTTGCAAGGGCTAAATTTGGGAGCGGATGACTATATCGCAAAACCGTTTTTTGTGGAAGAGTTAGCGGCTCGAATTCATGCGGTTGTGCGCCGGAGTGTGAGCGATGTCTACGACGGGCTACAGCTACGCCAAAATCTGCTTTGTGTTGGCCCGATCAAACTCGATCGGATCACTAGGGAAGTCACTTGCGATCGCCAAGCGATAGAACTCACCAGCCGTGAGTTTAATCTTCTGGAATATCTCATGCGTTCTCCCGGACGGGTTTTCACTCGTACCCAAATCCTGGAACACGTTTGGGGCTACGACTTTAACCCCAACACTAACGTTGTGGATGTTTGTATCCAGCGAATTCGTAAAAAGCTTGACCCTCTTGATGAAGCAGTCTGGATTGAAAGCATTCGAGGGGTTGGATATCGATTTCGCAAACCAGATTCTTGATCATGAAACTCCCTTCCTTTCGACTCCGCATTGCTCTGTTGTCTGCGGCTCTAGCTGGCAGCACATTAGTCGGATTTGGCGCGGTTTCTTGGTTTCAGATTTACAATGCTAAGATTAGCCGCTTGGATGCAGAATTATTAAATCACTTGATGCGGGCAACTCCGAACTTCCCTCCACGAGAGGAACCTCCCGTTGGCGTAGCGTCTCCCAGAAGAGAAAACTTACGCGATCGCTCGCGATGGCAGTTTTACGAAGATTCCTTATCTTATGCTTTCGGAACCAATACAAAAACCCCTGTCGCCCTGGTGGTGCTGGACGCAAACAACAACATACTTTATCAATCAAACTCCCTACCTGCCGACCTTGAGGTGAATCGTCTGCTGCTTAAGCGTCTTGAGTTGACACCTCTACCACCGCCCCCGAAGAGAGAACCACCACCTTTACCCTCTAATACAAATCCATCGATCCAGCGCCCACCGCTAATTCGTCCACGCCCACCCCAATTTGTCACAGAGCAGACAACAACAGCAGTCTGGCGGATTGGGGCAGTTAAATTTCCCAATGCTCAGATTGCCATTGCCGTTAGCTTGCAAGCCGTAGATCAAGAAATGGCTACCATTCGCAATATTTTCCTGGTTTCAATTCCGGGAGCGTTGCTGCTGGTTGCAGTAGGAGCATGGTTGGTTTCTGGTGGTGCTTTGCGTCCCATTCGGGAATTAACGGGCGTAATTCAACAGGTAACTGTCAAAGGGCTAGATCAGCGGATTCCCATTGGGACAACTGATGTTGAATTTATCGAACTGATTCAGGTGTTTAACCTGATGCTGGAACGCTTGGAACGTAGTTTTACCCAAGCTTCCCGCTTTAGTGGTGACGCGGCCCATGAACTGAAAACCCCACTAACTATTTTACAAGGCGAACTAGAACGAACACTACAACAGGTCGATCCCGGTAGTGAAGTACAACAGCGCTTAAGCAATTTGTTAGATGAGGTGCGCCGCCTAAGCGGAATTATGCGAAAACTCTTGTTGCTATCTCTGGCAGATGCCGGAAAAATGAGCTTGTATCTAGTTGAGGTGGATATGTCTGAGTTGCTGATGGAGATGCTAGAAGATGTGGAAATGCTAGCTCCCCATTTGACTGTGCAAACTGACTTTATTGATGGGTTGCGGGTAAAAGGCGATCGCGATCTTTTAATTCAAGTTTTGCAAAACCTATTTAGTAATGCGATCAAATACAATCTCGCCAACGGCTGGATACAAATTCGCGCTCATCAAACTCCTTTAACTCTTCACGTCACCATTGTCAATGCATCAAAAGATATCCCCCTAAGCGATCGCAATCGCATTTTTGACCGATTTTATCGCGGCGATCCCTCACGTAACCGCAAGGTAGAAGGAATCGGACTAGGACTGAGCCTAGCCCGGGAAATTGCTAGGGCACATCGTGGCGATCTCACTCTTGACTTAACACCTTCTGGTCAAACAGCATTCACCCTCACCTTACCGATGAAGTTAGATAATTGAGCGATCGCTCGGTACTGATATTAATGAAGTGGACGTAGAAGTGTAATTTTGCCCATGCCCGTCTCTTGACTAAGTTGCGCCACGTAAAGATTTCCATTCGTGGGATTCTCAACCAAATCCAATGGACTTGGATTAAAACCAGTGAAACCACTAATACCCGTTTGGGAATTTACAATATCCAAGTTTGCGCCACCAGGTGTTAGCACAATGATGTCTTTCCCTGAACTGAAGCGTGTCACCAGCAGTTTGCCTTGCAGCTGACCACCTAAAACATGACTACGATATTCAATGATGCCATCAGGTGAAATATGCTCTCCGAAATCGAAGGCAATACCCTTCCAATTCCGGTCAGGTAGAGTACCAATGGGATATTCATTTATCTGAACTGGATCTGTACCAGCTGTAGGATTTCCTCCACTCAACACCCACTCACAACGCTTCGGATTGGGATGACCGTAATAACCATTTTTAACAACGCGAAACAGAAAGTCTCGCTGTGTGTCTAGATTGGTAAGAGCAGGCACAGATGGACTAGTATATGCCCCATTAGTAGCTTGATCAATCCGGTTTTGACAGGCAAGAGGTAGGGGGATAGGTGTATTTGGCGTATTGCCACCAGCCGCCGAACCATTCGTTGGCACATACAACTGACCATTGCTATGCCAAACCAGATCGTAGCCATTACGTATACCACTAGCAAAGATAGTTACAGGCGCTCCCGGATTAAAGGGGTTATAAGTACCTCCATCCTCCGTCTTAACGCTTAAAGGAGGTGAGGTGATTTTGGACAGGTCAACTCGTAATACAGCAGCAGTTAACAAACGCTCAGGACGATTACTCCAGACAGTGTTTGGTGCGCCTGTACTACTATTACTACCCTGTAACACATACAGCACATTTGGCTCATTGGGCTTAAACTCAATGCTATTGGTTAGATGATCCCGACTAGAGCGTGGTAAATCAACCACATAGTCTTTTACTGTCTCTAGATTGGTACCGCTTAAACGAGTAATTTTACCAGTCCACTCCGGTGCATCAACAGTTCCATTCCAGTAGTAGTTATTTGTTATCCAGAGAATTAGGTTGTTAGCATTTGTTGATGAGGGATCAAAGTGCATACCAACGATCGTTCGATTACCACCATTTGCAGTCTGCAATGAGGTAATCGTTTGTGGCGTACCCAGAGTGCCATCAGCATTGATCGGGAAACGCAAAATCTCACCTAGTAAGGTGGCAGCATAGAGTTTATTGTCAGGCCCAATCAATACTGTGGTGTAAGGTTTGATAGGTACATTCGCTAGTGAGATTTGCTCGAAAGTAATATTGCTTACTGGGTTCACAAAAGTGCCTGTTGTGAAACTGATGCTATAGGGTAAGAATGCAGCACCATTGCTATCTTTAACCCCGTCAGTGATTTGTAAGAAATATTTGGTATTGTTTTTGAGACGATTTATCGGAGACACTACAATCACATCTCCGCCACCAGAAGTGTTGTAATTGGCATTGACTTGTGTATTAGTACTGCTATCGATCAGCTTGATGGTTGAGGCGGAAATAGTATTAACCGCAATCCCACTGTTAGGCAGATTTAGGTCTGCTGTAATCGAGATATCTGGCGACACACTTGTCTGACCATCATTGGGATTGGTCGTTCTGATGGAGGGACGATTACCTGGTGCGATCGCAATATAGTTGAGCTTGGTATTCTTACCACCTTTAGCATCAATTGTGAGCTTGCCATCGGCAACATTAACAATCCGGGTAATTGCGGCAAACTTTTTGGTTGCTGTTGGTACAAAGCCAGAAATAGTAGCCATCCCTTCTATATTAATCTGATGCTTACTATTTACAGTATTACTAGCATCACCAACGCTAACAGTCACATTGTAGGAACCATTAGATAGGGCATATTCCCAAGCAGCAGGTATCTTGACTGCTGTTCCCGAACTGCTAAGAGGATATTGCAGATGAATCAGTCTATTTAGTCGTTGATCGATGCCACTTTGGTTGCGATCGCGTGTATTGAGTTGGATATCAAGGGGAGTGGGTGTAGTATTGCCTAAGCTATCTTCACGCACCCAACCAAAGCCTCTAGTATCATTGTAGGCTTGACCGATGTCTTTAATATACCCAGATGGTACAGGAGCGTTATTTGGTTGAAAAGCAATCCCTTGAACAATTGCTAATACCAGTATTTTGGGTTTGATCTTGTAAATCATATTATGCCTTGCCGTTATGGTCGTAGTTGATACGTGAGTAGTCCATTGACATTGGCCAAGTATCTGCAATGATTATTCCTGGCGATCCTTTACTAGCCAGAAACAAATATGATGACTGCAAGTCCCAGGGAACCCATTTCTCTAAATGTGTAAAAATTATTTAGTAATTACTTGAAATTACATAAATACTGAACTTCTTTTTTAAGAGAATTTAACACAACTGTCTAACTCACCAACTTGGTACAGTATGATTACGTAAAAAGTAATAAATCTTCAAAATTGTCTTCTAAAGCTGCCCTATACCTTGACCCGCAATGCCAATGCATTGACCTGCAATTCCAATGCATCGACCTGCAATTCCAATGCATCGACTCGCAATGCCAATGCATCGACTCGCAATGCCAATGCATCGACCTGCAATTCCAATCCATCGACCTGCAATGCCAGTGCATCGACCTGCAATGCCAATGCATCAACCTGTAAAGATTAGCCCACCCTACGTTACGCAGCTACTCTAAAAGACTTGTGTGTACACGGTAGGCAGGCGAGGAGGGGGCTATGATGTACCTCATTAGATTAGGAAAAGCTATAGATTGGGTAGTAATTTACGATTACATAATATTAATCGGGTCTACATCAATAGTTAAACTCACAGATGAAGGGCAAAGCGATCGCACTTCTTCCCAATCTGGCAACTGTGGTAATGCATCGGGGGCAAATTTAATCAATATCTGCCAACGATAACGATTAGCTACCCGTAAAATACTCGCTGGTGCTGGGCCCAATATCTCGAATTCTTCTTCTGTACTCAAAGCTGTAGCAATAATTTGCGCTGTATTTTGCACTTGAATGGGATCGAGACTACTTAAGCGCAACAAAATTAACCGCCCATAAGGAGGATAATTGAGTGCTTGGCGTTGTTCTAATTCAGCTTGAGAGAAAGACTGATAATCGTGCGATCGCACTGCTGCAATTACCTGATGCTCTGTAGTATAAGTCTGCACAATCACTCTACCCGGATCTTCACCTCTACCGGCACGTCCAGCGACTTGAGTCAAGGTTTGAAATGCTCGTTCGCTGGCGCGATAATCTGATAAATTTAGCAATCCATCGGCGGCGACAACGCCCACAAGTGTCACCTGTGGTAAATCTAAACCTTTGGTAAGCATTTGCGTACCGACTAATAAATCTGCTTCGCCGTTGGCAAACTGAGTAAGTAGGGTACGGTGTGAGCCTTTATTACGGGTGGTATCGCTATCAAAACGAATATATTTTAAGTCCCGGAACTGTCGCGTTAGTTCCTGCGTGACTCGTTGAGTACCGCTACCGAAAAATTTCAGGTAAGGGGAACTACAATCAGGGCAAAATTTGGGGTGCGATCGCGCATAGTTACAATAATGACACCGCAATAATTCCGGCGCTTTTTCTTCGGTGTGGTGATATGCCAGCGACACATCACAGTGGGGACATTCCAACACATATCCACAACTGCGGCAAGAGACAAAAGTACTGTGTCCCCGGCGATGGATAAATAAAATTCCCTGTTGTTTTCTTTCTTGCAACTCTTCTAAAGCTGTTTGCAGCGATCTACTAAATATAGAACGATTTCCCTGTTGCAACTCTTGCCGCATATCGACGATTTCCACTGGCGGTAAAGGGCGGGAGTTGATGCGTTCAGGCAAACTTAAGTAATAACTCCTGCCTCCTGACTTCTGATTTAGGAGCGATGAGTTAATATCTCTTTCTTGTCCCCCCTCTCCGTAAGCAGAGAGGGGGCTAGGGGGTGAGGTTCCAACGCTTACCCAAGTTTCCAACGAAGGCGTAGCGGAACCCAACACCAAGGGGCAATTTTCTAATTCGGCTCGCCATTGGGCAACGGTGCGGGCGTGGTAGGTAGGTATAGGGGAATCTTGTTTAAAGCTGCTGTCGTGTTCTTCATCTAAAATAATTAAACCCAAGTTGGGTAAAGGGGCGAAAACGGCGCTGCGAGTACCAATAACAACTTGGGGTTCTCCCGCGAGCATTTGCCGCCAAGTGTCGTAACGTTCACCATCTGAAAGGGCACTGTGATAAACGCTGACTTTATTACCAAAACGAGCGCGAAAACGATCGGTTAGCTGGGGTGTAAGTCCAATTTCTGGGACTAAGACAAGAGCAGATTTACCTTGATTGAGGAGAGGTGCGATCGCTTGCAAATATACTTCGGTTTTTCCTGAACCTGTCACCCCATGCAATAAAACTTGAGCAAATCCATCTAATGTCTGGATTGTTGCCAAAGCGCTAGCTTGAGCAGTAGTTAAAGATTTAGCGCCATCGCCTACTAATGCTGGGCCTTGTTCAGTTCGCAATACTTCCCGTTCTTCAACAACGATGTAACCCTTTTGTGCCAACGTCTTGAGAATAGAGGGACTAGCATTGCAAATTTGCAACAATTCATTTTGCCACAACTCTCCACCATGTCGGCGTAGCACTTCTAAAATTTCTCGTTGGCGAGTAGTTAACTCATCGTTAATTGTACCTGTGAGCGTGACTGCTTTTTGCAACTTTGGTCGAGTCAGTCGTGGCGGTTCTAAGTAGCTTTCTACTAAACCAAATCGCAATAACTCCCGAATTCCCCGATAAGCAGATTTGACTTTTTGTTGAAGGTAAACAAAACTGTAGTCCCCTGCTGGTTGCCCTTGCAAAAGTTCCCAAACTTGCCGCGCAGTCGGAGTCAGAAAAGCTAAAGGATCGGCAGATGCCAGTAAATAACTACTCCCCCCTGCCCCCCTGCCTCCAACCAGACGGATGCGACGCTGCGATCGCCCCAGTAACCCTGGTGGCAGAGCAACCCGGATTACTTGAATCAGTGGCGTATAGTAATATGCAGCAACTCGGTTGAGTAATTCCCAGTAAGCACTTGGGAAAAATCCAACGCTGACTATATCTTCTACTTCCCGGATTTTTTCTGGTGGTAAATCGATATTTGGTTGTGCCAGCAATCGAATCGCGATCGCTCCTAATTGTTGCGCCCCAAATGGCACGCTCAAAATATCCCCTGGTTTTATTTCTAACTGGGCTGGCAATCGATAAGTAAATAGTCCTGTACTTCCTGGACAGTCTACCAATACTTCAACCCACCGATTAAGAGTTTCACCTGAGTGGTATGATTCACTCGCTTGTGCCACCACTAAAGGAGATAAATTGATGTCATTAATATACATACTTGCTGACTTTATAATTAAATATTTTCTTCACATAGCTGGTCTAAATCAACCTAGCTAACTAAACTTTAGTTTTTCGCTTTCTTAAATTTAAATAGTATTTATCAATACTGTTATTCTTCATAATACTTGATAATTTTCCTCTTATGTAATCTACTAGACAAATTCGTATCAACTATATATGCAATAAATATTTGGTGCCCACTATACAAATAAAAGGATGTCGGCTATTGCTACAACAGTTGTATCTACTAAATATGGAGTAGCCTTTTTCCGCCTACCGGTAGATATTCAACTTTTTCTGTATATGAGATGCTTTTATACAAAGTAAGATTGTCCTAAAATTAAGCTGCCTCTCTTATAATTTGTATCATGTAGGTAACTTGAAATCAAATCGGGGAAGCGTAAGTCCATTAATAGTTCTTCTTTTTATACAGTGGACTCCAGCGCCTAAAACATTATAAATATTTAGAAAAATATATGAAAGTTTAAGAAATTTGGATGATTAGCTGGAATTTTTATATTTGTTAAGGTTGAGAAAGTTTGAGGGGGTTTGACATATTTGATAATTCAGAAAAAAATGAAGAATATATCTGTTGGGAATCTAAGAAAAAGCTTTATTGGGTGCTAAGGTCAGTTTCGTTATAGGTTGTACATAACTGTAACCTATAGATACTAGGTAGATGCCGATTTTTATTTCTGTAGACAAATTAGCATCAGCCTATATTTCGCTATTTTTTACGGGTGCATCGTCCATTAGGGAAAACTACCAAGCCTCAAACGAGTAGGTGTAAATAAATTATGTACCAAACAAAGCAACAATCCCTAAAGGAAAATATGAATATTGTTGAATTGGGAAAAATGGAAATACTGGAGAATGCTGCTGATATCGAAGAACCATCACTCGATAGTTTAAATGCAGTGGCAGAAGAAGAATCTCCAATTGTAGTAGAAAATCTGGAATCAGACGAACGCGATGGAGATGACATGGCGGCGGCTCGTCCTTCGGGATACAACAAAACCGAACATGATGATGCTGTCGGCGCGTTTTTTAAGGAAATGGCGCGTTATCCGCTCTTAAAAGCTGATGAAGAAGTAGAGTTAGCGCGACGAGTCAGATTTCTAGAGGAATTTAGAGAAATACAAGCGGCTTTAGAGTTAAAACTGGAACATGAACCCAGCAAACTAGAAGTGGCTTCCGAGCTAGGAATGACGGAAAAGCAACTAGAAAATCGCTTGTATCAAGGGAGAGTAGCGAAACGCAAAATGATTCGCTCGAACTTGAGATTAGTAGTGTCTATTGCTAAACGATACTTGAATCGGGGAGTGCCTTTTCTGGATTTAATTCAGGAAGGAGCTATGGGTTTAAATCGCGCTACAGAAAAGTTTGATCCCGATAAAGGATATAAGTTTTCTACTTACGCCTATTGGTGGATTAGACAAGCAATTACTAGAGCTATAGCTAACGATGCGCGAACAATTCGGCTACCGATTCATATTGTTGAAAAGCTTAACAAGCTAAAAAAAGCCCAACGGGAACTCAAACAAAAACTTTGTCGTAATCCTACCGAAGGTGAAATGGCAGAATATTTGGAGATTAGTGTGCAACAACTACGTCAGCTACAACAGCTACGACGACAAGCACTTTCTCTCAACCACCGCGTCGGTAAAGAAGAAGACACGGAATTGATGGATTTGCTAGAAGATGAAGATAACTTGTCTCCTGAAGCAAAAATGAATGAAAACATGATGCGTCAGGAGATTTGGGAAGTCTTGGGTGATGTGTTAACTCCACGAGAGAAAGATGTTATTTCTCTGCGTTATGGTTTGACAACCAGCGAACCATGTACCTTAGAAGAGGTTGGCAATATGTTCAATCTTTCTCGTGAGCGAGTGCGTCAAATTCAAAGCAAAGCCATGCGGAAATTGCGCCGTCCTCACATAGCCAAACGCTTAAAAGGTTGGTTGATTTAATTACATTGCTCAAGATAGAGATGCAATCCCTAACTTAATTAGCTTTGCAATTCGCAAAAATCGGGCGTTTTGTAGCTTTTTTCGGCTTTTGTTTAGTCAATACTCAAAATAAATTGCCCAGTTGCCTATAGACTATGGACTATAAACTATGGACTATAGACTAATGACTTCGGGTAGCGATTTGATTGTGCGTTTTGCTGAACCAGCCGATTGCAGCGTACTGTTTAAATTAATTGAGGGACTTGCAGAATATGAAAAATTATCTCACGCGATCGCTGGCAATGCTCTAGCACTTCAGGAGCATTTATTTGGTTCGCGGAGGTATGTAGAGGCAATATTAGCAGAATCTGCGGGTCAATCTGTCGGTTTTGCGCTATTTTTTCATAATTATTCAACATTTCTAACTAAGCCAGGAATTTATCTGGAAGATTTATTTGTTTTACCAGAATATCGCAGGCAAGGTATTGGTAAGGCTCTCCTAACTAAAGTAGCTCAGATAGCTGTAGAACGTGATTGTGGGCGCTTAGAGTGGAGTGTCTTAGATTGGAATGAGTCAGCCCAAGCATTCTACCGTAAGATGGGAGCATCTATATTAGATGATTGGCGGATTTGTCGCGTCACAGAAGATGTGCTTACTCAATTAGGTTCTGTCAAATAAAAAACAAAGGATGAATTATAAAGGATGAATCAGGACAATTTTCATCTTTAATATTTCATCCTTAAATTTTAATGATTTTCTTGATATAGCAATCCGATTTGATTCCTGAATTACTCGTAGAGACTGGGGACTGGGGACTGGGGACTCTTAAGAAGGAATAAAGGTGTACTGAGTTTTTTTCAAAAATCAAATATGAGTCCTATAACATATCAAAAGTACATAAATTTGTCTTTTAATCATCAGCAAAAATATACATTACTACAAATAAATAAGCTAGGTATTTTGTAAAGAAACACATTCTCGTGAGATATTACTCTGTGCTAAAAAACCTAAATCTAAAATCTCCAAGATTCAAAATCCAAACACTTTATTTAATAAACCAAAGTTTGACAGCTTGTCGTTTGACTATGGCAGCGGCTCAACTGACAATTATGGAGGATATCGAACCGAATAAGCCGTTATTGCAGAGAGAACACGAAATGAAAAAAATGATTACAGTCATGCTGTTAGGCATAGCAATCTTCACCTTTGCCTTCAGTCGTCCAGCTTTGGCAGCAGATGCTGCTAGTGGAGCTAAAGTATTTAGTGCCAATTGTGCCTCTTGTCACGCAGGGGGAAAGAATCTGGTTAAAGCTGAAAAAAACTTGAAGAAGGACGCTTTAGAAAAGTATGGTTTGTACTCAGCAGAGGCGATTATTGCCCAGGTTACAAACGGTAAAAATGCCATGCCCGCCTTCGGCAAACGTTTGAAGCCTGAACAAATTGAAAATGTAGCGGCTTATGTGCTTTCACAAGCAGATAAGGGATGGAAGTAGACTAAAATCTAACTTCAAAAATTAACAATTAGCGGGACAAAAAGCCCCGCTAATTTTAGAGTTGCCGCAATTATCAAACAGGATGCATATACCAATTTGGGATTTTGGATTAAGAGTTTTTACAAAAAGACTGTTCCAAGAATATCAAACAATATTACCTATCCTAATTTGGTATTATGAGTAATTTCTGGCGATTATTTTTCAGTACAATTATTGCTTTACCTCTGACTTTTCTGACTTTATCTGCACATTCTTCACCCATTTTAATTACCCAAATTACAGCGAGTGATTTCTTAGAATTGGGTGTAGATAAGATGCGGCGCGGTGATTATCAGGAAGCAATAGAGAATTTTAACCAGGCGATTGCACTTGAGAAAGATTTGGCTGTTGCTTATAGCGATCGCTGTCTGGCTTATCTCCAATTACAAGATTACCATCAAGCTGTTACAGATTGTACTCAAGCCATAAATTTTGCACCGGATAACTTTGAGGCTTACCTGAACCGGGGAGTAGCACACTATAGAGAAGAGGATTATCCTGCTGCCATTGTCGATCATAATCGAGCGATCGCACTTAAACCCTACGATTTTCGAGCTTACTACAACCGAGGGCTAGCCCGTGTCGGCGATGGGAAAGACTCGGAGGCAATTCTTGACTTTAATTTAGCCCTAACTCAGATACCTCGAATAACTAGCTTACTACTTGCAGATATCTATAATGACCGAGGTTTGGCGCATTTTGTCTTGCAAAATACCCAAGCAGCCATGCTCGACTTTAATCTAGCAATTCGTCTCAATGCTAACGATTATCGAGCTTATTTCAACCGGGGTTGTACTTGCGGACGAAACGGAGATGACTTTGGTGCAGTGCGTGATTTTTCCCAAGTAATCAGACTTAACCCCAGTAATCCCCAGGCTTACGTTAATCGGGGAGTAGCTCAGTCTCGCTTAGGATATCATTTAGGAGCGATCGCTGATTTACAAAAAGCATCTGAGTACTTTGAAAACCAAGGAAAGAGAGTTGCCTACGAAAAAACTCTAGATTTACTCAAGAATCTGCGAGAACAAATTTCGTCTGTAACGGAAATCGCTATTTTATAAGACTTTCAGCACTATACAGGATATCCACCAGCTTGAAAAATCTGTTCGGCGGTTAAATTTAATTCGGGGAAAGTAGGTGAGATAATGCGTAGTTTACCGCCGCAGGCATCGCTACCTCGAAACTGGCTGACTTGATATTCTCCCTCAATTAAGGTGTAAAGCGAGACAGTTGGTTGTTTAGGGTTGCCAATAAATCGCCTACCGCCTAAAGCAGCATAGTCTACAATCCAGTATTCGGGTATACCTATAGCCTCATAATCAGCAGCTTTTTTTAAATAATCATCACGCCAATTGCTACTCACTACCTCAACTACTAAGGGTATTGATTCCGCTTGGCTTACAGTAGATTCTTTTTTCCACAGAGGTTCATTTACCAAATTAGGGCGATTTAATATCAGCACATCTGGTGAGTAAGCCGATTCATTTTCAGGCGGTTTGACTAATGCTGTTTTAGGTATGAAATAGGGGAGATTTAAACGAATACACTCTCTAGTAATTTCAAAGGCTAAAAATCCAACTACCTCTTCATGCTCGCCTGTTGGTTGGGACCTTTCGACTATTACTCCATCATGCAATTCATAACGTTTTCCTGTGTTGTCAGGATATTTAGCAACGAATTCATCGAAGGTAACTAGTTTGCGTAAGGCTTGAATCATTCTATTGTGTTTGCGAAGTGTCCAGTTTTATCAATGCTAACGTAATTGTAATTGCTACAAAGCAAGAGGCTCTCCTTAGCCTTTTGGAGCCTAGCTTGCTTATGAAGCCCAATATCTCTAGCCCTTGAAGAGCGCACGTATGGAAATTTAAGTGTCTGAGACAAAATAAAATATATCTCAACCTCAGATCATATTACCAGTAGAACCTAGATCACACTTCAATTAATTCATCTCAGCTAAACTCAATATTTATACTTAAATAAAAAATACTCACATAGGAAGTTAAATTATCATAATGAAAAGCGCAGATCGCAGAGGTTCTGATTATACCAACGCTGTTAATAATCCTCGCTCACGACAGAAAGAACCAGTTTCTTATCATGAGCTTAAACTTTCATTGATGACAGTTCGCGCCAATCTTGAGGAAGCTACATCTCAACGCGATGAGTGGCAAAAACGTGCGAAAGAAAATGAGGAAGCTACATCCCAACTGGTTCATGTTCAGCAAGAGATTCAAACTTACCAGATTGAAGCTAATGAGCTAAAACTCGAAACTAATGAGCTAAAAGAGCAAGTCACTCAAAACTATCGCTTTTATATTGATGAGCAAGAAAATCATCAAAAGACGCTCTACCTTTACAACGAAGAAAAAGCAAAAATATCCCAGCTAGTTCATGTTCACCAGAGAGAGATTCAAACTTGCCAACTCGAAGCTAATGAGCTAAAAGAACAAGTCACTCAAAATTATCGTTTCTATATTGATGAACAACAAAGTCATCAACAAACACTCTGTTTCTACAATGAAGAAAAAGCTAGAGCAACTGAATTGCTTACCAAATATGATGCAGCCAACTCTGAACGAGAAATGTATTTGACTTTATACAATGAGGCTAAAGCAGAACTCAAGCATGAGCGACGTTCCAAAGCTAGTATTAAGGGATGGGAAACTCGCCGGAAAGCCGAGAATGAAAAACTAAAACGAGAAATTGCCCAGATGGTTGTGCTATTGCGTGACTCTTTAGCAAGTAAGGATGAAGCAGTAAATAATCTTTACGTTGTAGCAGAGCGTATGGATCGGATTCAATCTCTAGTTGATTCGGTGGAAGACGAAACAACTAACAATCCTATGGGTTTGGTACAAAAATTTAAACGCATCTGGCTGGCAATTAAAGACATACTTTCTGAATAAACAAGCATACTCATGAGCAAAAAATCACTACCAACCACGCAAAAAAAAGGTAAAGCGAGGTTGGGAGATCAAATTCGCAGTATTGCCGATCGCCTTAAACAAGAGACTGATGTACAGATACAAGCAACTTCTCGGATTTTAGGGGCTGCTGCTCAAATTGCCGAAAATCATGACCGACTTATTAATGAAGTAGTTGATATGGTTGAGTCAGACCTAAATGCAGAAAAACACGTATCTAAGAAGTATGCTTATACTGTTGATATTCTGAAGCAACAGTTTCAAACATTACGGGATGCAAAGGCTCACTTTAATATCAAAGTTAGTAGTTGGGAATCACTAGTTAGTAAACTAAATGCTGCATCTTACCAAACAACTATAATACAGAATAATCCTCAATCAAATCAGAGTTTGGCGGAAATCAATATGATAAATGGTGAATATAATTTTAATACTATTGAAAAATTGACAGTTTTTTTAGAACCTGATGTTGCAAAAATGTTTCCCAATTCGGAAGCAGTAAATGAAGCTCTGCGTTTTCTAATTAGAATTACAAGTAAAAATAGTTAAAGCATTTTAATCAACTGTATAGAAAAATATCTTTTTTCTATACAGTTGAGCATCTTTTCTCTTCATACTGCTAACTGAGAAGACGTAATACCATCAGAGAGCGATCTGTAACTGGTATAGTTTGAGAACCTGAAACTAATTTTCCCCGATCTAAAAAGCGAGGTTCATTAGTGTCAATTACTATCTCCCATACCTTTTCTTTAAATTCATGGGGCAAAGCAAAGTCAATTAACTCATAGTGAGCGTTAAAAAATAACAGAAAACTTTCATCAATAATCCGCTCACCACGATCCCCTGGAGTAGCAATTCCCTGCCCATTAAAAAAAATCTCCATTACTTTGGCATAGCTAATTAGCCACTGCTTCTCAGTCATTTCACTGCCATCAGAATTAAACCAAGCAATATCATTAATGCCTAAACCGTAGATGGGGCGACCTTGAAACCACTTACGTCGTCGGAATACTGGATGCTGATTGCGAAAATTAATCAGTTCACGTGTAAAGTCTAATAAATCTGCGTTCGCTTTATGCAAATCCCAATGCCGCCAGGAAATTTCATTGTCTTGGCAGTAGACATTATTATTTCCCTTTTGACTACAGCCAATTTCATCTCCCTCTAATAGCATTGGGACACCTTGAGATAGCATTAGGGTTGCTAAAAAGTTTCGTCGTTGCCGTTCGCGCAAACGCATTACTTCTGGATCGTCGGTTTCGCCTTCTGCACCACAATTCCAGGATCTATTATGGCTTTCACCATCTCTACTGTCTTCCCCGTTTGCCTCGTTATGCTTTTCGTTGTAGCTGACCAAATCATTTAACGTGAAACCATCATGAGCAGTTATGAAATTAATACTTGCATTTGGGTTGCGCCCGTTTGTTTGATACAAATCAGGGCTACCTGTAAAACAGTAGGCAAATTGTCCTAAACTATCATCTACACCACGCCAAAAATCTCTGACTGTATCCCGATATCTACCATTCCACTCAGACCAACGCAGTGGAAAGTTCCCGACTTGATAGCCGCCTTCTCCTAAGTCCCAAGGTTCAGCAATCAACTTCACATCTGCCAAGATTGGGTCTTGATGAATAATATCAAAGAAAGCTGATAGGTTATCTACCTCATATAATTCCCGTGCCAGCGCCGAGGCTAAATCAAATCGGAAGCCATCTACATGCATTTCTATTACCCAATAGCGCAGGCTATCCATGATTAACTTCAGAACTTGAGCATGACGCACATTCAGAGAGTTACCGCAACCTGTAAAATCCATGTAGTAGCGAGGATCGTCCTTTACCAAACGGTAATATACAGAATTATCAATACCTCGCAAAGATAGCGTTGGCCCGAAATGATTTCCTTCACCAGTGTGGTTGTAGACTACATCTAAAATTACTTCAATTCCGGCAAAATGTAGTGCCTTGACCATTTGCTTGAATTCAGTGACTTGTTCTCCCCCAGTTCCACTAGCACTGTAACTAGAATAGGGGGCAAAATAATTGATGGAATCGTAACCCCAATAATTGCTTAATCCTTTTCCTTCTAAATGTCCCGGATGAGATAGAAAATGATGTACTGGCATCAACTCAACTGCTGTAATTCCTAATTGGAGTAAGTGTTGAATTGCAGCAGGATGCGCCAACCCGGCATAAGTGCCGCGCAACTCTTCTGGAATACCTGGATGTAGTTTAGTAAAACCTTTGACGTGAGTTTCATAAATAACAGTTCTATACCAAGGCGTAGCAAGCAGTTTATCGCCTTCCCAATCAAAAGATTGATCGACCACAACACACTTGGGCATTATTTTGGCATCATCTAGTTCAGAAAAAACTAAGTCTTTTTCCTCAGCGTCTAGAGAGTAGCCAAAGACAGCTGGATCGTTACTAAACTCACCATCAATTGCCTTTGCGTAAGGATCAATTAATAGTTTGTTTGGATTAAATCGATGACCTACCTCCGGTGCCCACATTCCATGCACTCTAAACCCATATTTTTGACCTGGGCCAACTCCTGGTAAGTAACCATGCCAAACAAAATTGTTTTTTTCTGTCAAAGGCACGCGTATTTCTTCGTCATCGTTATCAAATAAACAAAGCTCTACCCCTGTTGCATTTTCCGAAAATAAAGCAAAGTTTGTTCCTTTACCATCCCAAGTTGCACCTAAAGGATATACATTGCCCGGCCATAAAGCTAAGTACATAAGTAAATCTTGAATAATTTAGTTTTTCGGCAAATATTATTGACTTCGACTTTTTTGAATAATTAGTTAAAATCTAAAGTTACTAATTATTCGTTAAAATTACTAACATTACAATCTAACTTCTAAAAAGTATTATTTGCTCTATCATTAGTAATAAAAATCTCTATTCCTTAAGTTGGAAAAATTAATGTAGAGGGCAACAGGCTGAAGGAAAACTGCCCTGTCTGCGACACGTTGCACAATCTGCTTCAAGAAGCGATACCTACAGCAGGCTGCACCAACGCTAAAAAGCAAGGCTTCAAAACCCTTACTGTTGCGTCATCTTCCCGCAAGGTACGGCTCTTTACATGCCTCCAAATCATCCGGGGTTGAATCACCTTCTGCCTTCTTCAAAGGCATTTGCTCTTGAGTTTAACACATAGTGAATTGACAAATAGTCTCATCTGAAGTGTGGAAATATGACAACGTGTCTTTTGACACGATTTTACTATTACAGCAACAATACTACTTAGTGACTGTTTTGACTTGGTGTGAAAGAGAACGTGAAAAAGAATTTTTTGTTGCTAACAGTTCCTTTACCAAGTTTACTGATAGCGTCTCCTAGTTATGCTGTTGAAAGTGAGATTGAGCAGAGAAATACTATTAACAATTCAAAATTCAAAATTCAAAATTCAAAATTCAAAATTGAAGACATTTTCAGACGAAGAGGAGTGCGGTCTTGGGGTCTCCCCAAGAGGAGCAACTCCGGGGGATTTAAACCCCGACTGAAAATGGTGCTACGTATAGACGTAGGGGTCTTAAACCCTTTAATTTACGATAAATCAACCGAAGTCATTTCAGATATTCCGAGTTTGAGTGAAATTAAGCTACCCGCCACTAATGCCGAATTATTATCTCAACAATCTGTACCGATTGAAGTTAATCCAGAAGAAACTCAACCAGAAACAGAGCAAACTATAAGCGATGATGCAGACATTTCTATAGAAGCGATCGCTAACCCTACTGACAAGCCCACAGATTTTGCACCGTCTTTTGTGAATTTAGATTTGAGCGGGCGTATACCTCTAACTAGCAATTTAGGGCTGACAGTTTACTTAGAAAATCTACTCGGTGAGCAATATGAGCGAGTTAATCGCATATATAGCCCTGGATTTACTTTTCGTGTGGGTTTGAGCGCCAATTTTTAGGTATTCAATGTAGAGATTTTATCATTGCAAAGTCTCTACATTCTTATGTCTTTTCACATAATTTGCAAAACCTCACTTTCCTACAAAGGTAGGATGTTAGGTTTCACAGCATTTTTTTGGTAAATACGACGCACCGCCGTACAACATAATGCGTTAAGCTAAAGCCATAATGACCCTACTTAAAATTTACTTTTAATCTAAAATCTAAAATTTGAAATCTAAAATTGCTATGAGAGCCAGAATTGAAAATAAAATACTTTTTATCCACCACGAAGATTTGCCAGAGTTTAAGAAGGGTGGTTCGGTGGTGAGAAATTCTTATTTCTGGGCGCTACGTTCAATTGCTGGTCAAGCTTCACGTTATCGTGATTGGGAATACGAACCGGAGGTTTGGCTAGCGCTTTCACGAATGCTTTTATCGTTTGCTGAATCTGGATATTTGGGTATTAGAGAAACTTTACTAGAATTTCCCTTATCTCAAGGAGAAATTCCTAATTTACTGCGAGATGTTTCTACTTGGGAGTAGGGATGTATAGCTATCATTGTTGTTAACAAACCCTGTGCCAGCTTCTGGTTGAAAATGATTAAGATTAGAGATATCAAGCGATTGCCAGAAGCATTTGTCTCTTCTAATTTGTAACCACCACTTTTGAAATCTTGAAACATCTCTTCTACATAGATGCATAGCGGTTTATTGCAGGGTACGAGCGATCGCTATATATTTCTATTAAGGATTCAAGCAAAGAAATGCAAAAATTGGGAACAAGGTGGGCTGTTGCCCACCCTAAACCATTATTTACTTAGCAATACTTTAAACAGGTGCTTCAGTAGCAGTCTTCCCAACTAGCATTGCAGTATTTTCGTCGCTTTCCAGGATACCGAATTCAATCAACAATTCTTCTAACTCTTCCATCTCAATGGGGGTGGGGATAGTAAGGTTCTTGTTGTCGACGATCTTTTGAGCCAATGTCCGATATTCGTTAGCTTGGTTGCTTTCGGGTGCGTACTCGTTAACAGTCATCCGGCGCAATTCTGCGTGTTGTACAATGTTGTCACGAGGTACGTAGTGAATCATGTGGGTGTTCAACCGTTTTGCCAGGGTTTGGATTAGGTCGATTTCCCGGTCAGTGTTACGGCTATTACAAATCAAACCACCCAAACGCACGCCACCAGTGTGAGCATACTTAAGAACACCACGAGCAATGTTGTTAGCAGCGTACATCGCCATCATTTCACCTGATGTGACGATGTAGATTTCTTGTGCCTTACCTTCACGGATAGGCATAGCGAAACCACCACACACAACGTCACCTAATACGTCGTAAGAGACGAAATCTAAGTCTTGGTAAGCACCGTTTTCTTCTAAGAAGTTGATGGCGGTGATGATACCACGACCGGCGCAACCTACACCGGGTTCTGGACCACCAGATTCTACGCAACGAACGTCACGGAAACCCTTCAGCATCACTTCTTCGAGTTCGATATCTTCTACTGCACCACGTTCTGCTGCGAGGTGAAGAACAGTTGTTTGAGCCTTACTGTGTAGCATCAAACGGGTAGAGTCAGCTTTGGGGTCGCAACCAACAATAAGAATGCGTTGACCCATTTCAGCCATTGCTGCAAGGGTATTTTGAGAAGTGGTAGATTTACCAATACCGCCTTTACCATAGAAAGCTATTTGTCTAATCTTTTCGTCAGTCATGGTTGTGTTTCCTACAATGATTTAGTTGATGAGTCGTAAGCTTGATGTGAAATATTCACCCTTGGCGTCGTAGGGAAGTAGAGCCTATTGGCGATCGCACCCTGGCAAAAACAGTTAAAATCAGAACATATTTACCCACGAAGCGATGGCTTAAGAGATAGAGAAATCTAATCTCCTAATAATGAAGCCTTTGAAACTATGACTTCAGCATTATCAGTTGTTATAACGAATCCCAAATGGTTGCTCAAGCCTCAAGAGTGGTTGCAGCAGGAATTCAAATGAACGCAGATTTGTTCCCTGAACCACACAACCAACCAGATTGCAATCCACTCTAAAATGGTTGCTACAACTTTTCTGATTTTCCTGATGTCAAGTCGCCAAGAACATCTATAGCGCTTCTCATTTCGTGATTGATGCAGCAGCATAAATTTCAGCCTAAAAGTAGTAGCTACATCAGTGCAGTAATATAATACTTACACAGGCAACATCTGGTACTCTGGCTTAGATAATATCTTAGTGACTTTTGACAGTATGGTTAAATTCCTCGAAATTATGGAACGACACCATTCTGCTTGAAGTTTTCGTTCCAAAAGTCAGCAACTGCTTCAACTTAGTTTGCAGTTGAAAATGTTTACTCCCGCAAGACTAAGTTAATAAATATTCTGTATTCCTATTGAATTGTCAGGCTGTACTAAGAGTCTTTCTTCCCAGACTCCAAGAGTAATTGCCTTTGGTGGGTAATGCTCTAGCTAGGTTAGCCAACTCTTATTGGCTCATACCCAGATAAATTTTGATTGACTTCAAGTTGTTACAAAGGCTACTATCCTACTCAATCTAGTTTTAGATTTTCGTAAAAAAAAGATGTAGCTAATTGAAGGGGACTTACCAGAGCAAAAAAACTTTCTTGAGCTTGCCTCAAACTTGTCTTGAAGTCTTTTTGTGTTTTCATTTGTTTGATTCCTATAAAAACCATAACATACATCTCAATAATTAATTTGCCAAATCTAAAATCTTTTCTCTATTTAATAGAAAATTATCCTTATAACCTTTAATAGCCATAAGTTTCGCCCTGCTCAATTGCTAGTTAATGAAATTATTTATCATAGCCAATATGTGCAGTTCGATACTTTTGTGTATTTGATAAAAGTAATGAAAACTAATGTTTTACAATAAAATTAAAAATTATTATTTTTATAACCAAAGATATGGTAAAAAAAGTAATTTAAATAAATCATAAAATTTCACTCGGTAATAATTAGAATGGCTTCATTAAATAAAAGGGTCGTATTAAACAGCTTTAGCTCTTAAGAACTTTATATAGATGGATAAATTACTTACTACCAGCAAAAGTTTTATCTTAAATTTAATTACGTCTATACCAATTCTATTTAATTTACAAACACCGAGAGGCTCTGAGAGGATGTCTGAAAAGTTTTTTTGTATACACCTAACTCTTGGAGATCCCCCTAAATCCCCCGATAAATTGGGGGACTTTAAGACTTTTATTCCCCCCTTTTTAAGGGGAGCCAGCGCGGTCTTCTCCCAAGGGGAGACGCCAAGGGCGATAGCGCTAGCGTTAGCGAGTCCGCGAGCGTCTGGGGTCTCCCCAAGTAAAGCGACTGGCGTGGGTTAGGGGGATCAACAAATATTTGATACTTCTCAGACATCCTCTGATCCCCAAATTGTTGAAGAAGTCGGGGATATTTTTATAGTTAATTTCCGTTAACACAATGCATTTTGAAAAATAAATATTCAGCTTAAAGTAATTTTTTATAAAATCTTCCGTTAGAGAGATGTACACTGTTGCCAAAAGAATGAGAAAAATATATTTATTGGCTATAGAGAGTGTAGAAATGCCAGAGCCGGGTAAATTAGGATCTGTAATTAATTGTTTATTAATACTGACATTGTTAGCCTCTTGTAGTGGTAAAACCTCCGCAGAAGATATGGATAAAGAAACACAAAGTATATCTTCTTGGGTAGCAACAGCAAATATGGTTGGTGATGCTTGGATACGCGGTGCTGTGCCCAAGAAATATGCTGAACAAACATTGAAAAGAGCCACGGAAGAATTGCAAAAAGAAAAAAGTAAAATAGACAAAATCAAGTTATCTCAAGATATAAGTGAACATGATAAATCAGTGCTATTAGCTGAAGTTTTACAGTTAGCAAATAAAACAGAGGAAATGTCCAGGGCTGTGGCTAAAAAAAATCATTCAGAGGTACGGCAAAAACTTGGAGAATTAGCAGTAGAAAAGCGATCGCTAAATAAGCTCAGAAAAGTAGCAGGGCAAACCAATGAATAAAATTTTGGAAATCGCTCTTGGGATTGTTACCAGTATCGGCGGCTTTTTAGATGTAGGTGCGATCGCAACTGCTGCGGAAGCTGGATCTATTTACAGCTTCCAACTAATCTGGGCGATTGTCTTAGGGACAATTTGTGTAATCTTTTTAGTGGAAATGTCTGGACGTTTAGCAGCCGTTAGCAAACATACATTAGCTGCGGCGGTGCGAGAACGATTTGGGTTCAACTTTTATATCATTCCACTAGTTGCAGAAATTGTCGTTGATTTTCTGGTTTTAGCGGCCGAGATTGGGGGTGTTTGTATTGCCCTGCAATTAGTAACAGGTATTAGTTTCCAGTGGTTTGCTTTACCCGTGGCCTTTGCAATTTGGTTGCTACTTTGGAAAGGGACATTTGGATTAATTGAAAACGGTATTTCTTTATTGGGATTAATTACATTAGCATTTGTTGTCGCTACTTTTAAGCTGCATCCATCATTAACACAACTTGGCTCTGGTTTGTTGCCAACTCTGCCCCAACAAGACATTGCACATTACTTATACCTTGCTGTTGGCATCTTGGGTGCATTGATTAGCCCATACTTATTTTATTTCTACTCATCTGGTGCAGTAGAAGATAAGTGGGATGAAGGATATATCGGTGTGAATCGTGCCGTTGCTGGTTTGGGGATGAGCTTTGGTAGTATCGTATCGCTGGGAGTACTGATTGTGGCAGCACTGGTACTTAATCCCAAAGGTATCCAGGTTGATAGCTATGAACAGGCGGCGCTGATGTTGACAGAACCTTTTGGTTACTGGGGTTTTGTGCTATTTGCAGCATCTTTAGGGATTGCTTGCTTTGGTGCAGCACTGGAGGTAAGCCTCGATACAGCATATATTGTGGCTCAAGCTTTTGGTTGGAATTGGGGCGAAAATCTAAAAGCAAAAGATGCTGCACGTTTTAGTTTGGTCTATACCGTGTTTGTCTTTCTCGCCTCATTACTAATGGTATTTGGTATCGATCCATTGCAATTGACTTTGTTTTCAATGGCAATTACAGCAGTGATTTTGCCGCCTGTAATTATACCTTTTTTGGTTTTGATGAACGATGAATTATACGTTGGCAAGTATCGCAACGGCTGGATTAGTAACAGTGTTGTCATTTTTACAATTGCGCTGACATTTGTGCTAGCGATCGTTGCTATTCCACTGGAAATTATTGGAGGGTAGGAAATGGACATTATTAGAGATGTTCTTGATAACCAATTGGTTGACCGCAATCAACGCAAAATGGGTAAAGTTGATGGCATTGTGATAGAGTTACGCGATCGCGAACCACCACGACTTGCTTATATTGAAGTAGGAGTGACAACCTTTACCAAACGCCTAAATCCCAACTTGGCAGGTTTTGTAGCAGCAATTGCAAGTAAATGGGGTGCTAAACAAAGTGAACCGTTTCGGATTCCGTGGTCAAAAGTGCGGGATATTGGTATTGATGTCGAAGTCGATGTTGAAGCTGAAGCAACACCAGCCTTAGGCTATGAAAAATGGCTGCGCGATCGCATCATCGCCCGAATTCCAGGAGGGGGATAATGACAACTCGTGAAATTCATCTAGAATTACTGCTGAGTAAACCAGTATTAGACTCAACTGGTAAAGTCGTCGGACGCATTGAGGAAGTACGCGCCGAACAACAAGGCGAAGAATGGATTGTTAAAGAATATCTTATCGGCTATGCTGCCGTGTTAGAACGGCTATCCGCTTGGACAATTGGGTTAAAAATTTTGCATTTACTTGGGGCGCAGAAAATCTACGGTGGTTATACAGTACCTTGGGACAAGTTAGATTTGACTGACCCTGACAAGCCGCGTTTGCGTTGCAGTCTAGATGCATTAAAGTCATTAAACGAGCAGCCGCAGGATACAGAGTAACTTGGCTTGGGGACTTCCAAGTAAAAAAATATTCCATCCCTGCGGGACGCTACGCGAACGTTGTGTGGGCAGGGGGCAGGGAGCAGGGGGCAGGGGATAAAAACAACAACTTGTGCATTACAAAAACGACTCTTGGTAAAAATATCTACTAATCTTTCACCCAACTTCTAGCGAAAGAAAGAGTTTGAGGCTGAGTATCTCTGTAATCATAAATGCGGACAAGTATTAATCTGTTTAATAACTAATATGCCGCAATATTTCGGAAAACTACCCACTACGAACCAACCTTGGACAAGTATTAGTAATGTAAAAGCTGTAACCTGGGACAATAATATTATCAATTTTGACTGTGGTGACTCACGCCTCACCATTAACGTACTTGCTCCGAATTTAATCCGTGTGCGTTTGGCACAAACTGGGGAATTTATGCCTCGCCGCTCTTGGGCAGTGACGCTAGATGATGCAGAATGGACAACAACACCTTTTACAGTACGGGAAACTGAAGCAACGGTAGAAATTGAAACAGCACAGATTCGTGTGTGTGTCCAGCGAGAAAAGTGTCGCATTGCCTGTTTCGACAAAGCTAATCGTCCCTTTGCCCAAGATGCAGAAATGGGGATAGGTTGGCGGATGGGTGCAGTTGCAGGGTGGAAACAAATTGCAGTCGATGAACATTTCTATGGCTTTGGTGAACGCACAGGCTTTCTGGATAAACTCAGCGAAGTAAAAACCAACTGGACAACGGATGCTTTAGATTATGATGCACTGACTGATGAAATGTACCAAGCAATTCCATTTTTTATGGCTTTGCGCCCAGAGGTAAGCTATGGTATCTTTTTCAACACCACTTTTTGGAGTCAGTTCGATATCGGTGCTGAACAACCAGGTATTTGGAAGATGGAAACTCGTGGCGGTGAATTGGATTATTACATTATCTACGGCCCGGAACCTGCCCAAATCCTGGACACATACACTCAGCTAACTGGGAGAATGCCATTACCGCCGAAATGGGCGCTAGGTTATCATCAATGTCGCTGGAGTTACGAATCAGAAACCGTTGTGCGGGAACTAGCAAAGGAATTTCGTCAGCGTCGCATTCCCTGTGATGTTATCCACTTGGATATTGACTATATGCGGGGTTATCGAGTATTTACTTGGAGTCCTCAACGCTTCCCCAACGCCGCAAAACTCATCAGTGATTTAGCAGAGGATGGTTTCAAAACAGTCACAATTATCGATCCTGGTGTGAAGTATGAACCAGAAGGCAATTATGATGTTTTTGATCGAGGATTAGAAAACGACTATTTTGTGCGTAAAGCCGATGGTACGTTGTTCCACGGCTACGTTTGGCCTGAGAAAGCTGTTTTTCCTGACTTTTTACGTCCTGATGTGTGTAACTGGTGGGCTGATTTACATAAAAGCCTAACTGATATTGGTGTGGCAGGAATTTGGAATGATATGAACGAACCCGCCATAAACAATCGCCCTTTCGGCGATGAAGGTGAAAAAATTTGGTTTCCGCTAGATGCACCGCAGGGAGGAGAGGAGGCAGGGGGCAGGGGGCAGGGAGCAGGGGGGAATGTTCCTGTGTTCTCTTCTACTCATACGGAAGTGCATAATTTGTATGGGTTGATGATGGCTAAAGCTTGCTATGAAGGGTTGGAACGGCATCGAAGCTCTGAGCGATCGTTTGTGTTAACGCGATCGGGTTATGCTGGTGTGCAACGCTGGTCTTCTGTGTGGATGGGAGATAACCAATCGTTGTGGGAGCATTTAGAAATGTCTCTGCCGATGCTTTGTAATATGGGACTTTCAGGTGTGGGGTTTGTGGGTTGCGATATTGGCGGGTTTGCTGGTAACGCTACAGCTGAATTATTTGCTCGGTGGATGCAGGTAGGAATGCTGTATCCAATGATGCGCGGTCACTCGGCAATGTCTACTGCTCGTCATGAACCTTGGGTATTTGGCGATCGCGTTGAAAATATCTGTCGAGAATACATTAATCTACGTTACCAATTACTTCCCTACATTTATAGTCTTTTTTGGGAAGCGGCAACAACGGGCGCACCGATTTTAAGACCATTATTGTACCATTTCCCTAACGATCCGAAAACCTATAGCCTCTACGATCAAGTATTGTTAGGTGCGTCGTTGATGGCTGCACCAATTTACCGCCCTGGAGTTGAGCATCGAGCTGTCTATTTACCCGCCGGCACTTGGTATGATTGGTGGAGTGGCGATCGCTATGAAGGCCCGATTCACATTCTTGCTCATGCACCATTAGAAAGAATGCCACTGTATGTCCGTAGCGGTGCGATCGTCCCTATGCAACCTGTTAAGCAATACGTCGATCAAACCCCACTCGACGAGATCCGATTACGGATTTGGCCTGGTAATAACGAATATCAGCTATTTGAAGATGATGGACAGACAAACGAGTATCAAGACAAAAATTTTTCACTAACAAACATCACCGTATTCACTGAGTCTAATCAAACAGTAGTGGAAATTGGGGCAAGAGTTGGAAAATGGACACCTCTATCACGTGAAGTGATTGTAGAACTTGTTGGTGTTGGAGAGCAACGTTTCCAAGACGATGGTAAGCGTCATACTCTGCAATTTTGAAATACTCGCAAAGGTGGTTTTTTGAACCACCATTATTTCTTATTTTAAATTGTGCAAGAAAAAATATGCATAGAGGTAGATGAAAAGCAAGTCAAGGGGTAACATACAATACAAAGGACAGAAATAATTAAACCGTAAGAAATACGTAAGTTTACTACGCTAGATAGATGCGGTTAGAAAACAATCAATGTTAAATGTTAACCGCTTGCGGCTGCAAGATAGATTTAAAATCTCTACAAATGCACTTGTGGCAAGAGTCGCAAGTGCGATCGCTGTTTTTGTTGGCAGCTTTGTACTAGTTGGCTGGTGTCTTGACATTGAAGTTCTTAAGCGCGGCTTCTTTGGTAGTCCTGCCACAATGAAAGTCAACACAGCCCTATGTTTTGTGCTGTGTGGTGTGTCGCTGTGGCTATTTTTAAAAGGAGAGCAGGGGAGCAGAGGGGAAAGAACAATTCAAAATTACCCGCACAGTTCTACAGCCCCCTTGTCGGTACTTACTCTTCTAATCTCTCAGGTCTGTGCAATAGCTGTCACCACAATTGCGGGGCTTACTCTCTGTCAATATGTGTTTGGCTGGAATCTCGGCATTGATGAACTGGTGTTTCACGATTCGCGAACTAGTATAGCGACATTACATCCAGGGCGAATGGGGCTGAACACAGCACTGAACTTTATGCTGGTTAGCGTCGCCCTACAGATTCTGATTCATCCAAAAACCCACCGCAGTTATTGGTATGCCCAGATTATTGCTCTGATTGCTACTTTAATTTCCTTTCAGGCGCTGATGGGCTATGCCTACAAAGTGAAAGTTCTCTACGGGCTTGCCCCTTATACAACATCAATGGCATTACACACAGCGATGTTGTTCCTCTTACTAAGTATGGGCGTTCTGTGGGTGCGGGCAGAACATGGATTAATGAGGGTAGTTACAAGTGATAGTTACGGCGGCTTACTTGCACGTCGTTTATTAATTGCAGCGATCGCAGTACCTTTTATATTGGGATGGGTAATTGTCGAAGGCCAACGGGCAGGACAATACGATCCGGCATTTGCAGTATCAGTGTTTGCGATCGTCCTAATTGTAATTTTTACTATTTTGATTTGGCAAAGTGCTAGGGTTATTGAACGCCTCAGCTATCAACGCGACCTTGCCGAAAAAGCACTGAGAACCTACGAAGCTAAACTAGGAAGTTTTGTAGATGCTAACGTCATTGGTATTCTGTTTGGCGACGTATATGGCTGTATCCAGCAGGCAAACGACGAATTTCTGAGGATGATTGGTTACACGCAGGAGGATTTGTCAGCAGGTAAGTTAAGTTGGAGCAATATCACACCACCAGAGTATCTATACTTGGATGAGCGAGGTATCGCTGAAGCCCAAGGAAATACCAACGCTGCTTGTACGCCTTACGAGAAAGAATTTATTCGCAAGGATGGTAGCCGTATCCCAGTTTTAGTTGGTTACGTGCTGCTAGGAGAAAACCGCGAAGAGTCAGTAGCGTTTATCCTCGATTTGAGCGAACGCAAACAAGCAGAAGCAGAACAACAAAAATTAGCATCGCTGGTAGAAAATAGCTCTGACTTTATCAGCATCGCCACCCTTGAGGGTCAATTACTCTACATAAATGATGCAGGTCAAAAGTTGGTAGGGTTTGCCAACCTGAATGAAGTCAGGCAAAAAGCAGTATTAGATTACTTCATGCCCAAAGACAAAGCCTATTTTCAAAAATATATACTGCCGACTGTACTATCAGAAGGGCGCTGGCAGGGAGAATTTTGCTTTCGACATCTCCAAACAGGTCAACCGATACCAGTTGATTACAATATCTTCACTGTTACAGATAACAACACAGGTCAGCCAATTGCCTTAGCAACTGTGACTCGCGACATCAGCGAGCAAAAGCAGTCCAAGGAACAAATCTTACAACTAAATAGGGATCTACAGCGCCGCATTAGTGAATTACAAACTTTGTTAGAGGTAATTCCTATTGGAATTGGCATTGCCGAAGATCCAGAATGCCAAAATATTAAGGTCAACCCTGCTTTTGGCAAGCAGTTGGGGATATCCTCAGATACAAATGGCTCCCTCAACGCTCCCGTGGATGAAAGACCGACAAGCTTTAAAATCTACCGCGAGGGAAGGGAACTTTCAACAGAAGAACTCCCAATGCAGTACTCTGCTGCTCATGGTGTCGAAATTCTCGATTGTGAACTTGATGTTGTCCATGAAAATGGCAAAATCGTCAAGCTGTTGGAGTACGTTGCACCCCTGTTTGACGAAGAGGGTAAAACCAGAGGAAGCGTTGGTGCATTTTTAGATATTACGGAGCGCAAACAGGCAGAGGAAGTACTCCTAAATCAGCAAAAATGGTTAGAGGATGTGTTAAATCTGATGCCAAGACCGTTGCTGTTTATCGAACCAGGAACGGCGCGGGTAACTTTTGCCAATCGCTCTGCGGACGAATTAGCTGGGGGCAAATTTCCCAAAGGTGTACCAGCCGCAGAGTATCACACAGTTTACCACTATACGGATGCGGCTGGCGATCGCATTCCCAATGAACAAATGCCAGGAGTGCGGGTTGCACTTGGCGAACGCCTAAATGGATTGGAGGTAGACTGGCACACTTCTGCTGGTGTGCGCTCTCTACTAGTATTTGCTGATACCTTGCCAGCAATGCACGGTCATCCGGCTACCTGTATCTTGGTGTTCCAAGATATCAGCAACCTCAAGCAGGCAGAAAAAGCACTCTCGTTAGGTTACAAAAGGCTAAAGCTACTATTTGACACAGCCAACGATTTACTATCAAGCCAGGAACCAGTACTACTAATCGATAGTGTCTACCAAAAACTAAGAGACCAAATTGGTTTAGATATTTACTTTAACTATTTGGTTGAGGATAACTCTCAGATAATGCGGCTAGAGTCTTACAGTGGCATTTCCCAGGAGATGGCAAAGGAAATTGAATATTTGGGACTTGGTGAAGCGGTTTGTGGGACTGTAGCCCAGGAGCGTTGTGCAATAGCTGTAGAGAATGTGCAGCAATCAATTGACCGGAAAACAGAATTGATTCGTTCTTTAGGCATTACAGCTTATTATGCCTACCCATTGATCGCCCAAGGACGGCTATTGGGTACTCTTTCTTTTGGCAGCCGCACTCTGTTAAGCTTCACCGACAATCAAAAAGGGATGATGCAAGCAGTATGCGACCAAATAGCGATCGCAATGGAACGGGCTAGTTTAATTGCTTTTTTGCAACAACAAACTGAGCAGTTGCAAGAAGCCAACCGGATGAAGGATGAGTTTCTCGGAATATTGTCCCACGAATTGCGATCGCCCCTGAATGCCATCCTTGGCTGGGCGCAATTCCTGCAACGAAGCAAGCTCAGTGATACCCAAATGGCTAGGGCAACCGAGACAATTGAGCGCAACGCCAAAGCGCAAACCCAGCTAATTGAAGACTTGCTGGATATATCGCGGATGAGTAGAGGCATAACTTGCCTCGATGTCCGTACTTGTAATTTAGTTCTCATAATTGAGTCAGCCATCAAGACTGTTAGTTTAGCCGCCCAATCCAAGGAAATCGATTTGAGATTTTCCCTCATTTCTTCAAAAGAAACGCGAAATGCGCCACCGGGGATACTCCCCGTGGTCACTTTCGCGCCAAATTCAGATTGGGAATTAGGAGTTAATCACGAAAATCCCGAATTTTCAGCAGCACAATCCCAAATCAATCAACACTCAGAGGACAGCAAGCTGGGCGAAAATTCTCAATTTTTAGTTTCTGGGGATTTCGAGCGCTTGCAACAAATCATCTGGAATCTGCTATCCAATGCCATCAAATTTACACCCGTTGGAGGAAGGGTAGAGGTGCAATTGTCAGTAATCAGTGGACAAGAAAAACAACAGACAACGGATAAATATACCCAAATTCAGGTGATTGATACAGGCATTGGTATCAGTCCTAATTTTCTTCCTTACGTCTTTGATCGCTTTCGTCAAGCTGATAGTTCTAGCACTAGAACCTATGGTGGATTAGGACTAGGATTAGCGATCGTCCGTCATTTAGTAGAATTACATGGCGGCACTGTCCATGTAAATAGTCCAGGTGAAGAGCAAGGAGCAACGTTTACAGTCAAACTACCACTTCTCAAAAGTGCCCACCTCCATCCTTTTGCCCCTCTACCCCCCTCTGCCCTTTTGCCCCTCTCCCTGCTTGGTGTGCGCGTGCTGGTTGTAGACGAGCAAGCCGATATCCGTGAATTCATCACCACAGTCCTCGAACAGTACCAAGCCGAAGTTAAAGCTGTAGCATCAGTTGCAGAAGCATTGCAGTTAATTATACAGTGGAAACCAGATACTTTAGTCAGCGACATCAGTATATCCCACGAGGATGGTTACTCTTTGATCCGTAAAGTGCGATCGCAACCACCAGAACTAGGGGGAAATATTCCAGCCGCAGCGTTGACAGCTGATACTAAGGAAGAGGATCGGCTGCGAGCTATACAAGAAGGTTATCAGCTGCATTTACCTAAACCTATTAAAGCTGCTGAGTTAGCTACAGTAATCGCCAGCCTTGTTGGACGGACTTAAAAATGGGGCTTTGGGGAATATGAATTAAATTCTGCCCAATGCCTGATTTGCTTTTTTTTAATATCAAAATTTATACAGCATAATTCCGAATTCAGAATACAGAATTCAGGAGTAAAACACGCTTTATCATTTTTTATGAATCAAATAGGACTACTATAATGTCCGAATAATTAGTTATGATTCCCATAGTAATTAACCACTTACTTACTACGTGCTTTTAAGTAGCCCTTTTACTTACCGAGATTCGGGAGGTTGTTGTAGGCGTAATAAAGTATTATAAACCTGCCTTTTTAAGATAGTATTATTTTGTAGTTCTATAGTAATTTTGTTGAATTGTTCAAATTTCAAGCCATTATCTTCAACAATTTTTTGAGCGTGGGTACAGTAGTTCACTGCGATATCTTGAGCCTTCTTTGGAAGACCATTTATACTATTAGAATCGTTGCAAACAATATTGGGGATTTCTCCATTGCCAATAAGTTTTTTAATTTCTTCAAAGGCATTTTGACGGGCTGGCTCCATTGCTAGCACGGCTTGAGCGTAACTATCGATTTCAGTATTGTTAACTATTGGTGGTGGAGTTTGAGCCTCAGCTTTGGAACTCAAGAAAAAAGCGTTGAAAATCACACCCACAGTAGCGATCGCACCGAAAAATAATGATTGCGAAAGGGTTCGCTTTCGGCTAGTTCGAGAAAATAAATCAGAAATTTTCTTCATATACTGTGTGACACAAAACTACATCAGGGATATTATAAGAACTTTGAATTATTTTCGGAGTTGGAAGTTCCAGGAACTGCTCAATACATCAAGCTTTTATATTTGATTGTCAATTTCCTCGGCATACTTGACAAAGTTCGATGACTTTAGTCTGGAGTGTTGACATTTCTGATGCTCCTTGCTTGAGGCTGACTTCTAATTCCAGTAGTAGGGGTAAGCAAGAAATTAACTGTTGCACAGAAAGCAGTTTGATTTCTTGCTGTAAGAAGTAAATCCGTTTGGGATTACCGATATCAGCGGCAATAGCGATCGCTTGTTGGTTTCGTTCCCCACTTTCTATCATAATCTTGACCCACAGCCAGGTGCGAAATTGTCCAATCAGTGTGGCAACTATCCGTAATCCCGGCTCGGAAGCATTGCTCAAATCTGCCAAGGTTGTCAAAGCTTTAGCTGTATCTCCTGTTCTGATTGCTGCTGCTAATTGTAAGCTATTTTGAGTAGTATTTCTTACTAACTTCGTAACGGTATCTGTATCTAAAGGCTTATTACTACCTTGGGCATATAGCCGCAATTTCTCTAGCTCATTGTAGAGAAGCCGTGTATCATTTCCTACGGCTTCTGCCAACAGATGGGTAGTATTGGCAGTCAGTTTCACGCCCACAGTCTGGGCTGCTTGATTAACAGATTGCACTAATAATTCTGTTTTCCAAGGGGGAATGAGGGGAAATTCTCGGAATTCGGTAGCAAACTGTTTTAACAATTTCGTGGATTTGAGACGTTCATCTGGCTTGTTGCGGCTGGTGAGCAATAAAAATGAGCTTTCGGGAATCACAGGTAGCGATCGCCCCAATTCTGCCAACACATTCTCTGGACAGTGCTGACACAGAGTAGTATTTATCAGCCATACCAAACGCCCACCAGCGCCAAAAGTGGGTGTCATCACCTGATTTAACCCCTGGATAGCAGCATCAGCTCGATCTGGGGAGAATGCAGTGTAATTAAAACTTGTCCATTGGGGATCGAGGACGCGATCGCGCAAAACAGCGATCGCCTTTTCCATCGCAAAATCATCCTCACCCCAGTAAACATAGATTGGCATAGATAAACCTTGTAGTAGATGGGCATTGGGCATTGAGCACAAAAGGCAGAGGTGCAAAGGGGAAAAACTTACTGCTCCCCTGCTCGCCCCTCCCAAAAACTAAATACTTTTGAAATCATTCTGTTAATCAAGATAATTTTCCCTAAAATCTATCAAGTGAGAGCGTGAGGCTATGAAGATTGGACGACAACTATCAAACTTACTTAAATCGGTTAGCAAGACTGACATTGCCAGAAGCCTACAGATCCCAAGCCCAGCATATTCAGGAATCTTCTAAGTTTCAGCCAGATTCTGGGTTGAGACAAGCAGCATCCTTTCCTGGCTATACGCTAATTACCCCGCCGGCAGAAGAAGAATCACACAACTCTGCTTTCTATGCCAAATTACAGACTTATCAACAGGAACTTTTGCAGTTGCCTGTAAACCGTAATTTGATTGTACCTGTACCTCCTGCTAGCTTCCATCTAACTTTAGCGGATTTAATTTGGGACAATGCTTACCTTGATGCCTACGAAAAAAATCCTAAATTTGATGAGGAGTTACACTCTTGTTTAGCTGAAATATTTCAAAAATATCAACAATTGATGACAAACAGGAGTCATCCAATTAAATGGCAAATGCTGGGACTAATACTGATGCCAAGAGCTGTAGCCATTTGTTTAGTCCCCCAAGATGAACGCTGTTACGAGGAAATTATTCAATTTCGCCGAACAATTTATCAAAATCCCAAGTTAATTGCTTTGGGTATTGAGCAGCATTATCACTTCACGGCCCATGTTACATTAGCCTATTTTGGGGAGGTTCCATCTGACCTAGACCGCATAAGCTTCAGCACTATGCTTTCTCAATTGAATGAACAATGGCTGTTGAATTTGCCAGAATTTTTGATTGATAGTGTTGAATTGCGAAAGTTTGACAACATGACACGTTATTATCGTGAACCAGACTGGCCGATTTTAGATTTTTAAGTAATTAGTTAGTAGTTAGTAGTCAATAGTTTCAACTCCCTGACTACTGACTACTCATTATTAATTAGCTTAAAATTTCGGTTGTTGATAACCGAGGTAAATTGCTTCTAAAAAAACATCAGGCGTAACAGCTTCTGGCAATTTTTCTAAATGAATAATAGCTTTAACTTGCTCGGCTAGCTTTAGAGATAGTGATGCTCTTGCCTTTAACGACATTGCACCACGTCGCTGTAAATACTCGCGAATCACAGCAAAATCATCTGGCATCAATTGCGAAAAATCAGCAATTTCGATTAACTGTTCATGAACTCCTTTTGCCTGTTCTGAAATTGTCAATCTTGCAGATGCAGTCGGAGCTTGCGCTTGAATGACAATTGTGCCAGCAGCTAAATCACCTAAGCGCTTTTCGCGGCTACCCAACATAATTAAAAAAGCACCAATAAACAAAGTCTCATCAAAGGGCCGCAGTAAAGCACGTAGCGTTGCTTGTTGTAACCCGATGAGTCTACCATCATCTCGAACTACGCGAATTTTAGCAAAGCGTTTACCAGGAGTTTCCCCAAACCATAAGGTTTCAAAAAATACAAAATAGCCGATATAAATTGCAAAGGCGATAATGAAGAAAATTGCTAATAACCAAATGTCTAAACTTGGTAAATTTGTAAAAAAGTATTCAACAAAATTTAACAGTTGTGTCGAGAAGACACTCCAAGTAAGGACAAACAGAAGCAAAGTTACACCCAACACTGTATAGTCAATCAGGAGTGCCAAAGCTCGATTACCGATTCCCGCTAGAGTGAATTCCAACTCTACACTTTCTGGAGTCTGGAATGTGATGCGATTAAAAAAGCGCATATTTTAACTAATTCAAAATTAATAGAGTTGGATTAAGATGTTAAGTTAACGAAAATCTTGCGAGGGAGGTTCTCGTAATTGCAAACCTAGACCTTCACGCCGACTACGCAAGTCCAAGTATAAAACAGCTTTTAGTGCTTGCCAAAATGGCATGACTAAAACTCCACCGATCAAGCTGCCAATCACAGAAATAATATACACAATCGAGTAAATAGCAGTACCAGGCTCAAGTTTAATTAGGAATAAGCTAGGTATATAGTTTAATACAAACACCAACGGCAATGTAACGATAAAACCAACTAAAACAATGCCTTGAATGCGAAAGACAGAGGCTTTAGTTAGCTCCCAACTTCTGGCAACACTTTCGCCACCATTGATATTTTCCTCAACTGCTAAGGGCACTTCAGCTACTATCCAACGAGAGTAGAGCAAGGTTATTCCTAACAATATAACTCCTGCTGTTACAATTATTGCCAATGTGGTTGTAAATATAATGCTTGAATTGCCTAATATCCTTCCTAATACTACTCCGATCAAGCCAGCTAGTACACCGCCCACGATCGCTAGTCCAATATAAATTAAAAGTATTGATATACCTACTTGCAAAGCAACTCTTAAAAATGACCAAAGACGTGGATTAATATGGCTTCTAGCAGTTTGAACACCTTCAGGCTGGTAAATCAATTCTCCAAAAGCCAAGCGTGAAATTAGTCCAGAAATGGCTGCATATTTTGCCCAACCATACACAGGAACAAGAATCCACAAGTGAGCGATCGCAGCCAGATTAAGATAAGTCTTCAAATGAGAACGATACAACCGTACTGCAGCACTGACAACGTTACCAATACTCAGTGGTTGTATCTGACCGGAAGATCCAAAGTTTTCAGACATAATGCTAAATTTGCCTTGAAATTACGGAGATGAATTTGAGGCTATCTTAAGCTAAGTTAAACTCAGTGTTCCCAAAATTCATGAATATTCAACGTTGGATTGCGCGACGAGAACCAAATTGGCAGCGTTTAGATGCCTTATTAAGGCAGATAGAAAAAAAAGGGTTAAAGTCCTTACGGGCAGCAGAAATTAGAGAGTTAGCGAGTTTGTATCGTTCAGTAACGGCAGATTTGGCACGTGCCCGCACTCAGCAAATTGGCAATACCTCGATCCAAAGTTTACAATCTTTAACAACTCGTGCTTACACGCAGATTTACCAAGGTTCGCGGCGGCAGGAATGGCAGGCAATCCTAGAATTTTATCGTTGGGGATTACCATCTGTAGTCCAGAAAGCATTTGTATATATTGCTGCGGCAACAGCGCTGTTTCTACTAGGCGCATTAGTGGCTTGGTGGTATTCCTGGCAAAACCCCAGCTTTATGCCTTTGATTGTACCTGAAAGCTTGATTACCAAGGTGCGAGATGAGCATAAATTATGGATGGGTTCAATTGTCGGTGTTGAACCTCTGGCATCTAGCGGGATCGCAATCAATAATTTGTCAGTGTCTTTTGGGGCTGTTGCCGGTGGTATGACGGCTGGAGCATACACTGCCTATTTGATGATATTTAATGGTTTATTAATTGGTGCTGTTGGTACTTTAGTTGGTCAAAATAATTTGGCTTATCCTTTTTGGGCTTTTGTGTTTCCGCATGGTTCTTTGGAATTACCTGCAATCTTTTTTGCTGGGGGTGCGGGATTATTATTAGCAAGAGCAATTTTATTTCCTGGTAAATATCGCCGTGGAGATGCACTGAAATTTTATGGTTATCAGGCAGTGCAGCTAGTATTTGGCATTGTACCAATGTTGATTATTGCTGGTGCGATCGAAGGCTTTTTCTCCCCTAATCCCAGCCTACCTGAGCCGATTAAATATCTGGCAGGAATAGGATTATTTATACTTTTAATAATGTATTGTAGTCGCAAGCAAACATGAAATAATTTTGATGGCGGCTGATTGGCAAATTTAAAAAGTATTTTAGAACCAGGTAAATAATAACTATGTAAAAAAATCTTTATGAGTTGAAGCAAGGTTAATCATGGTACAAACATCAAATAAAATATTGACCCTAGAAGAGTTTCTCGCACTACCAGAAACTAAACCGTATTGCGAATACATCGACGGCAAATTAATTTCAAAACCTATGCCTCAAGGAAAATATAGCACTATTCAAGGAGAAATCTTTCCTATAATATATTTTTAATAAACTAATTTAGTTAATCAAAATAAATAGAAAAGATGTTTTAAATCAAGATTTAAACATATCTTAATTTCTTGCTTATCAATTGTTAAATAAGGTTTAACCATAAAAAATGTAGCCTATTTAAGACTGGAATTACAGCAGTAAAATATTCCTTGAATCAGAGGTAATATGATTTTTTCGAGCGCCATATTGAATCGTGTCGTTGCTACTTCAATGGTGACAACTTCTGTTGCACTTAGTCCATTTTTTGGTGCGATCGCACAAGCTGAAACTCTCAATGGTGCAGGAGCAACTTTTCCGGCTCCACTTTACGAACGCTATGCTCGTGAAGTGAAGAAGAAATATCCAGACTTAAAAATTAACTACCAAGCAATTGGTAGTGGTGGCGGTATTCGTCAAGTCATCGCTGGAACCGTTGACTTTGGTGGTAGTGATGCTGCAATGAAAGATGATGAAATCGCTAAAGTCAAGAATGGTGCAATCTTAGTACCTACAGCAGGTGGTGCTGTTTCTGTTGTTTACAATCTTCCAGGCGTTAACGCTCTCAAATTATCCCGCGCTACACTACCAGCAATTTATTCAGGTCAAATTACCAAATGGAATGACGCAAAAATTAAAGCTGATAATCCAGGTGCTAATCTACCAAATCAACCAATTAAATTTGCTGTTCGTGCCGATGGTAGCGGTACAACTTTCATTTTTACTAATCACTTAAGTGCCATCAGCGGTTATTTTAAAGGCAGAGTTGGAACTAATACTGCTCCAAAATGGAATCTGCCAAATGTCCTCAAAGGCAAAGGGAATCCAGGTGTAGCTGCTATAGTAGCTCGGACTCCTGGTTCTATAGGTTATGTAGAATATAGCTACGCTGTCAAAAACAATTTGAAATCAGCACTGGTACAAAATAAGAACGGAGAATTTGTTGCTCCTTCTTTAGAATCTGCAAATGCAGCTTTATCAACCGTCACTTTCCCAGACAACTACCGCGTTTTTGTAGGAGATCCAGGACAAGGTTATCCCATTGTCGGTCTTACTTGGATGATGGTTTACAAACAGTATGCTAATGCTGCTAAAGCTGATGCAATTAAGAAATGGATTAATTGGGTATTAAAAGACGGTCAACAATATAACGATGACCTTAACTACACTAAAATTCCATCTGATGTAGCAAATCGAGTGCTTCAGACAGTGAATAGCTCTGTCAAGCCTTAATTTACAATTTTTAAGACTTACGCACAAAAGATCCCTTTACTCCCTTAAAAAGAGAAGAATGCTTTGAATATATCCCCCTTTTAAAAGGTTTAGGGGGATTATTTTACTATTTTCCTCCCCTAATAGACTGAGTTAATAACTCGCTCTACTAGTAAGAAAAAACTATTTTATTGATTTGTAATGGCAAATTTATCAGATGATTCAAATCTAAGCGATGAAAATTTCAATCTAACTACTACCAGCGGCACAAATTTCTGGTTTGACCAAGGTTTTACACGGCTAGTATACTTTTTTGCTGTGATTACCGTTGCAGTGCTATTGTTAATGAGTTGGGTAATTTTACACGAAGCTCTACCAGCCATTAAGCAGTTTGGAATGGGGTTTTTGTGGGGCCAAGATTGGGATACAGGTAATCAGATTTTTGGTGCATTACCCTATATTTATGGAACTTTGGTAAGTAGTGCGATCGCTATTTTTTTTGCTGTCCCAGTGGGAATAGCGGTAGCCTTGGTTACGAGTGAAAATTTCTTACCTTCATCGCTGCGAACCATCCTAGCATTTGTTGTTGAATTAATTGCAGCAATTCCCAGTGTAATTATTGGTTTGTGGGCGATTTTTGTCTTTATTCCAGTTCTAGAACCTCTACAAAAGTGGCTAGCCAGCACCTTTAAATGGATACCACTATTTAATACAGAAGATCCTTCTGGGACTAATATGTTGACTGCTGGAGTTATTCTCGCGATCATGATTTTGCCTACAATGGCAGCAATTAGTCGTGATGTCTTAATGGCTATCCCTAAAGAATTACGTAGTGCATCTATGGCTTTGGGTGGAACCCGTTGGGAAACAATTTTTCGAGTCTTGCTACCATCTGGATTTTCTGGAATAGTGAGTGCAGCAATGCTTGCTTTAGGACGTGCTTTGGGTGAAACAATGGCTGTAACTATGGTGATTGGTAACTCTGCTCAAATCAGCACTTCTTTACTCGATCCAGGTTATACAATTCCCTCTGTATTAGCTAATGAATTTGCCGAAGCTGAACCGGGTTTGCATATAGGTGCTTTAAGCTATTTAGCATTAATTTTATTTGGGTTGACTCTAATTGTAAATATTGGCGCTGTACTCTTAGTGAAGTGGGTTGGCAGGAAAAACAAATAACACTGTCTAACTTTGAACTTACTACAAATACCTCAGTTGAACAAGACGTTTATTAATCAAAATTTGTAAAATTTATGAGTGGTTATATTCAGTCAAAAACTGATGAATCTCTAGCGGCAGAATTATGCAGACCTCTGCCAACAGAACGAGTAATATTTACCTATGCAATGAATGCGATCGCCTTTGGTCTTACAGGTCTAGTACTCATTCCTTTATTATCAATTTTGTGGGAAATTCTCGTCCGTGGAATATCTGGACTAAAATCAGAAATGTTTGTTAAAGCAGTTATTGATAATGGCTTTGGCAATGCCATCCTGGGAACCATAATCATGGTGGTTATTGGTGCTATTTTAAGCATTCCCACAGGGATTATAACAGGAATTTTCTTAGCAGAATTTAGTCAAACTAACCCAGTTGCTAGTATTGTTCGTTTTGTCACTAGTATTCTTACAGGCGTGCCTTCAATTGTTGTAGGCGTATTTGCTTATGGTGTGATAGTTCTGGTAACTAAAGGATTTAGTGCGATCGCAGGTGGTTTTGCTTTAGCCGTGATTATGCTACCTGTAATTATACTGACAACAGAAGAATCCTTAAAACTGATTCCTATATCTCAACGCCTCGCATCTGCTGCTTTAGGTGGAACTCGCTTCCAAACGACTTTTCGCATTGTTGTGACTACTGCAATCCCTGGAATTACTACAGGCATTTTGTTAGCTGTAGCTCGTGCTGCTGGTGAAACAGCACCCTTAATTTTTACTGCTTTATTTAGTCTAGATTGGTCAGAAGGATTGTTAAGTCCAACAGCTTCCTTACCAGTATTGATTTTTAACCTCTACAACGACCCCGATCCACAAAAAAGCCAATTAGTATGGACTACTTCTATAGTTTTACTCAGCTTAATTTTATGTGTCAGTATTCTCTCTCGCTTAGTTATTAGACAGAGAAGAATTAAGTAAAAATAAATTTTTGTTTTATTTCGTACCTTGGGAAAGCATGAGTAACCTAATTCCAGCTATCAAAGTTAAAAACATCAGCTTTTACTATGGGACAATAAAAGCTATTGAAAAGGTATCAATAGATATTTATCAGAACCAAGTAACCGCAATTATTGGCCCTAGTGGTTGTGGTAAATCTACCTTCATCAAAATTCTTAATCGCATTAGTGAATTGGAAGGGCCTGTAAAAGTTGAAGGAGATGTGGAATTTTTTGGTCAGAATATTTATGCTCCTCGTGTCAACATCAATCGGTTACGCCGGCAAATTGGTATGGTGTTCCAAAAACCAAATCCTTTTGGGATCAGCATTTACGAAAATGTTGCCTATGGTATGAGAATAGCAGGCAGATATTCAAAATTAGAATTAGATGAAATTGTTGAATCTGCACTTCACAGCGCTGCTCTTTGGGATGAAGTGAAAGATAAGCTGGATAAATCTGCTTTAGGGCTTTCTGGTGGTCAGCAACAAAGATTATGTATTGCCCGTGCTTTAGCAGTCAAGCCGAAAGTTCTGCTGATGGATGAGCCTTGCTCGGCTCTTGACCCCATCGCTACCATGAAAGTTGAGGAACTGCTCCATAGTTTGCAGTCTGAGTTGACGATTGCGATCGTTACTCACAATATGCAGCAAGCCGCTCGCGTCTCCGATTTTACGGCTTTTTTTAGCACCGATGAAAGTCGGATTGGTCAAATGGTTGAATTTGGCGCTACAGAGCAAATCTTTAACAACCCACTAGACCCTCGCACCCGCGACTACATTTCAGGACGTTTCGGTTAAGGTGTCTTCAAGCGTGACTTATCGATTTTTGTCGATCTAGCTTGCACTAGAAGATACTCATAAAATGTAGCTTACAAAAGTTACTAATTTATCTTTATAAAAAACTAATTCCTCACTATCTATGAGATAAGTAAGTCGGTGAGAATAATTCAACCTATATTAACTAATGTAAAAAATCTTTAAATTATTTTGTAGTAAGGACTTTAGCCTACTTTGAGGGCTTCAGTCCTCACTACAAACCTTTAATTACTTACATCGTCCTACTTATATACAGGGGAATTCAAAATTTAGGAGTAAAACACCCTTTATATCTGGGTTACAGACTTTGCTTGTGTACCTTACCAACTTGAAATCTGCTGTCTGATATTCGTATTTTGATTTCTACGTCACTATCTTAAATCGAACTAAACCTAATCCTTTTTCACAAGCAAGGATGGTATATAGGTCAAGGTGCAAAAGATGGCTATAAAAAGTCTGTAAAAGATACATTTTGAAACACAGTCTTAATACAAATAGCTAACAACACTTTATTTGCTGTATGGCTACTGTATAGTTACGTAAGTTCCATGAATATATCCTTTTGGCAGTAACATAGTGAAACAGCATTGCTGATTTGTACTGTTTTACTTAATCAAGTTTTGTTTCATACGTTTTGGGAATATGAGTAAATTAATTCCAGCCATCAGAGTCAAAAACTTCAGCTTCTATTACGAAACTAAAAAGATAGTTGAAGGCGTGTCAATGGATATTTATCAAAACCAAGTCACGGCAATTATTGGTTCTAGTGGTTGTGGAAAGTCTACTTTTCTTAAATCGTTAAATCGCATGAGTGAATTAGAAGGAGATGTGAGAGTTGAAGGAAGAGTAGAATTTTATGGGCAGAGTATTTATGAGCGTCGTGTCAACATCAATCGTTTACGTCGCCAAGTTAGTATGGTTTTTCCCAAGCCAAATCTTTTTCCCATGAGCGTTTACGATAATGTTGCTTATGGGGTGAAATTAGTTGGATGGTATCCGAAAGTCGAATTAGATGGAATTGTTGAATCTGCCATCAAAGCTGCCGAACTTTGGGATGAAGTGAAAAATAAGCTGCACAAATCTGCTTTAGAACTTTCTGGCGGTCAACAGCAAAGATTATGTATTGCCCGTGCTTTAGCGGTCAAGCCGAATGTTCTTTTGATGGATGAGCCTTGTTCAGGTCTCGATCCTATGGGTAGTATGAAAATCGAGAATTTGATCCATAACTTGCGTTCTGAGTTGACAATTGTAATGGTTACTCACAATATCCAGCAAGTTACTCGCCTATCTGATTTTGCGGCTTTCTTTTATAGTAATGAAAATCGGATTACTCAAATGGTTGAATTTGGTACTACAAATAAAATCTTTACTAACCCTGTGGATTCTCGCACCCGCGACTATGTTTTTGCTCGCATCATTTGAAGTGTTTCTTAAATTCTAGCCATTCAGAGGGTTACTATATGGTGCAAGTGGAAATGAGGGGTTAAATTGAATTTCCCCTTGCTTTAGGTTTTTCTTGTGTTGGGCAATGCGACCTGCTGATATTGACAGTATTTTTTTATACTATATATTTAAAGACAAGTATCTGCTCTAGACCACCTGAATCATAAAATGAAATGTCCCCGGTGCGAATCTACTTCATATCGTAAAAATGGTCGTCGGAATGACAAACAGAATTACCTCTGCAAAAATTGTGGTAAGCAATTCATTGAGCCTGCATTCCCTCTTTCCCTAGAAACTGACTTGCTTGCTAACAGCAACGGACATACTAAAGTATCTACGCCTGAAGCGACGGAACTTTCTTTAGTAAAAAACCTGCCAGAAGAAAAAATCACGGAGAAAAGTCTTGGCTTTTTTAATTTGACATTAGCTGAACAATTGCTGCAACTTATATTATCGCCTGCTTGGTTAGAATCTGCTGCGTTCAGCCAATTTATCCAAAAATTTAAACAACAAACTGAAATAAAATATCAATTAGAAACAGGAATATCTCTTCTACTTTTGGATGCAGAGAACTTAAAATTAGATGTTAATTCAGAATTATTTTTAGCTAGTGTCTGCAAGTATCCTCTCCAATTTAAAATGGCATTTGCTAACTGGAGAAATCCAAGTATTGGAAAGCAAGATATTGAACTATATAACCGTGGCTATCAACTTGTCCACGTACCAGAGGGTAAGGATAGTGCTGATGCCAAAATGATCGCTTTCGGTGCTTGTGTTTCACGCTCTTATCCAACAGTTAAAGAGATATTAGTCTGTTCTAACGATGGAATTTTAATTCATCTCTGTAACGAACTCCAAAACCAGGGATTAATTGTCTATTGGGTACGTAGACAAGGGCAAACTTTGCATATAGAAAACCGGAATACTGGCAAATTAACTCATTATTCTTTAGCAATAGCAACAGAAGTTCCATCCTTGGAAAAAGTGGTTGAGCAAATTCAAGATTTAATTAAAAACGAACAAGATTCTATTAATACTCGATTACATACTTTAGCAACTATTGCAAGTTTATTTCACGAAAGATCCAATATCAATAATAAATCTAATCCTAAGCAACCAGAAATTGAAGAAAATATCTCTGTTAGAGATGATTCATCTGCACAATCTATTCAAAAAAAAGAAAAAGAAGATTCTGCGGAAATTCCTAATGAAAAAATATTAAATAAATTACTATTAAAAATTATTCAAGATATACAAACAAAGTCTCCCCAAACTAAATTATCTGTGTCTAAACTAGGTTCAGAGTTACGGAAAATAACCGGAGAGTCTCCTAATTCAATTATTAAAAAATTAAAATTAGGTTCCAATTTTACCAAATATTTAGAATCATCTCCCACATTTACATTAAAAATGAGTGGCAAGGAATATGAGGTAATGCCGCTATCCAAATAGATACTTTCTGGATGTTTACGTACAACCTGAGCCTGTAATTCTGTATTCTGTAAAAAGATGTAAAGAAATATAAATAATACAATGCAGGATAAAGTTGTTGTTATTGTCGGTGCTACTGGTGGTATTGGTTCAGCTTTAACACAAAAACTTGCGCCTACCGGAGTCCGGTTGGTACTGGCTGCTAGAGATGCAGTTCGTTTAACCACACTGGCAGATGATTTACCAGGGCAAGTTTTGAGCGTTCCCACTGATATTACTGACCCACTACAGGTAGATACTTTGATCAAAAAGACCATCGCTGAGTTTGGTCAAATCGATATTTTAGTGAATGCAGCTGGTGCTGGTATACTCAAGCCCTACAACAGCCTAGAACCCGCTGATTTAGACAAGATGTTAGATGTCAACTTAAAAGGTAGCTTTTACACCACTCAGGCGGCTGCTGAAGAGATGCAAAAGCGCAAGTCTGGTCACATTTGTAATGTGGTTGGAATTCTGGGCAAGCATTCGATGGGGATGGCAGCAGCTTATTCGGCTTCTAAATTTGGTGTTGTCGGTTTCAGCAAGTGCATGGCAGAGGAACTCAAGCGTTTTGGTATCAAGTTCACGCTATTCTACTTTGGTGGGGTAGATTCTCCTTTCTGGGATAACGTCAACCTAAAAGTAGACCGAAAAAAAATGCTTAGTCCTGAAACTGCTGCCAATGCGATTTTCTTTGCCCTTTGTGCCGAACCGCAAGCTGTGCCAATGGAAATTAACATTCAATCTGATAGTCATTTGTTCTTTTAGAGTGGGAGTACGCTTACATAATTCTTGCTTAGGAAAGACGTGAAAATCTAGCAGAAAAGGCAAAATTTACAGATATATAAACTGTTATGCTGGATTTTCAATATCTATGAAAATTGATCGCGTTCATTTCTATTTAGAAGACGCCAAAATGTGGCGGGATTGGTTTGTACGCCATCTTGGTTTTCAAGCAGTAACCAATCGCATTAGTTCATTTCACACTTGTACAGAAGTGGTGAAAAGTGGTGATGTCTGCTTTTTTCTATCTTCACCACTGTTGCCTACAAGTCCAGTAGCTGAATTTCTGCGGCAATATCCACCTGGTGTGGCAGATGTCGCTTTTGTTGTCGAAGATGTCGAAGGCGCGATCGCCCTAGCTCAAAAACATGGTGCTACAATCCTACAACCCATCCAGGAACGCCAGGAGGGTAAGGCATTTATCAAATGTGGCAAAATTGCCGCTTGGGGTGGACTAACTCATACATTGATAGAAAGGTCATTAGTCAGCGGTCATTTGTCATTGGTTTGTGACAAAGCGCAAAGTCTGAGCGCCGGCTTCCGGCGATCAGAACTTTGTAAGAGAGGACAAATAACTAATGACAACACTTTTACCGCCATAGATCACATAGTGCTAAATGTAGCAGTTGGTGAATTGGATCGTGCTGCGGCTTGGTACGAAAAAATCCTAGATTTTCAACCCCAGCAAGCATTTAAAATCAAAACCAATCGCTCTGCTTTACACAGCCAGGTAATGGTTTCGCGCAATGGTAGCGTTCAATTGCCCATTAATGAGCCGGCTACTAGCAATTCTCAAATTCAGGAATTTCTAGATGTCAATCGGGGGCCAGGAATTCAACATATTGCCTTGCGGACGACTAATCTTGTGAGTGCGATCGCCAAATTTCGGAAGAGTGGTTTATCTTTACTCTCAGTTCCTCAAACCTACTACTCGCAGCTAAAACAGCGTCCAGGAATCACGCTATCACCTCTAGAACTAGAAGCGATCGCTCAACAGGAAATTCTGGTGGACTGGCAAGAAGATACTTCCGCAGAAGGAGGAAATACCGCACCCTTATTACTACAAATTTTCACCCAGCCAATATTTGAACAGCCGACATTTTTCTTTGAGTTTATTGAACGCCGTTTCCAAGCTCAAGGTTTTGGCGAAGGTAACTTTCGCGCCTTATTTGAAGCCATTGAAAGCGAACAAATCAAACGCGGTACTTTGCAATGATGCCTGAGTACAAAATATCAATTGAAATTCAGCCAGACTCCAAAGAAGTTGATTTTATAGACAAGCAACTTCAGCAATTCAATATAGGTAAGATTGGAGATTACCAATATACGTCACTGTTTCTATTGCTGCGTGATTCACAAGAAAATGTAGTGGGCGGCTTGGAAGGTTTTATCGGCTTGGGATGGCTTCATATCGGTACTCTCTGGATTGCACAGGAGTTAAGAGGTGAGGATATGGAAAAACGCTACTTTTGGCAGCAGAGCAAGAAGCTGTTAATCGTGGCTGCTTAAACGTATATGTTTTTACTTACAGCTTCCAAGCTCCTGAATTTTATCAGCACTTGGGATATGAAGTTTTTGGAGAGTTAGCGGATTTTCCTCCAGGTCATCGTCGATACTTTCTTAAAAAGAATTTACAAAAACCCCTTAGCTAAACTTGATACTCTCTAAAAATACCCATACATCTGAGATAATTTTAATAAAAATTAACATTTTGCGCCGATGCTAAGACTTATTACTGACTTCGACGGCCCAATTATTGATGTTTCTGAACGGTACTACCGCGTTTATCAATTCTGCTTAGAGAAAACCCGTCGTCGAGATCAAGTAGTGCAAGAACTTCCGAAAGTGGAATTTTGGCAATTAAAGCGATCGCGTGTTCCTGAAAAACAAATCGCCTTAAATTCCGGGTTAGACGAAGCTCAAGCCCAAGAATTCGCCCAGTTGCGGCGGCAAACTGTGCATACAGAACCTTACTTTCACTATGACACTCTCGCGCCTGGTGCTGTGGATGCACTGTTAAAAATTCAACAAGCTGGAATTGATTTAGCAGTGATGACGATGCGCCGATTTCGGGAACTAGATTATGCCTTCCAAAAACACGATTTAGGGAGATTTTTCCCAGAAAATCGTTGTTTTTGCTTGACTAACGACTACGTTAAAACTCGCGATATTGAAGATAAGCCCTTGTTGATGGCTAGGGCATTAAAAGAACTGCCCCCGTCTGCTGATACCTGGATGGTGGGCGATACGGAAGCCGATATTACCGCAGCTAAAAATTATGGGATTAAGGTGATGGCTGTGGAATCTGGAATTCGCGATCGCACCCAACTAGAACTTTACGACCCCGACTTAATCGTTAAGGATTTTAGCGCTGCTGTAGATTTAGTTCTAAGAGCTAAACACCTTGTTTAAAAAGGCTCTGTAGCTGCAACAGATTCAATTAATCAGCATTCGGGTTGCAAATTAAAATAGGAGTCAGAATAGGTATTCTGACTCCTGACTTTTTTATCTCAGAAGAACATACATAAACCATGTCTTCTTTATAGAAACCTGCTTACGGCAGTGGTTTAACGTAGAAAACTACTAACTAACCACAACAATATAAACGTCACTACAGTAGAGAACTGATTCGTTTCCAGACTAATAAATGATATTTGTGGTAAGAGCCAGCTAGCAACTAGTCCCCCAACGATTAGGCCAATTATTAAACTGACCAGTGTGAACAGAACTGCTCGGCCAAATTTGCCTTCCTTGCGATTAAGAAAGTAAATACTAGTGCCTACGCCAACCACCAATGCTAACTGCAAAACCTGATCGCCTCCCTCTGGATAGAACAGGCTAATAGAACTCAAACCGAGAAACCAAGCTCCTGGTAAGAGTATATCCGCAGGCGTTGGCTGATCCAGCATCCGTTGCAGCCATGCGGGTGACTGCTCGCGAGGGGTTGGACTTTCTTTAGGAGGCGATTGCACTCGCAACTCTGGAAACCGAATGCGCTCAGGGACTTTGATTTTACCTTCCTGGCGCATCCGTAAGCGATCCATTAAAATCGCATCGTAAGCCGCTTCAATTACTTCTAAATGCTTGGCATCGCCATTATGTTGCTCGAATAGGCGATTACGAGCATCCTGAATTTCATCGAAGCTAGCCTCTTCTGATACCCCAAGTTTTTCGTAGGGATTTTGATCGCTCATGGGAGTTTGTTACTTCAGCCTCAGTCAGCGGCGGTCTTTTATCGAATAAAAAACAGCTTTAGGTTTTATTTCGATCGAAACTAAAGTCTCGACCTATTTATATGCCCTACCAGGATAGTAGCACGGGTTAGTTTGATCGACTTTGTAATTTCAACTATAGTCACTTTAACATATCGCTATAACTCCGTGTATACCCTCATGTCGTTGTCTAATTCTGGCTTTAATCTAGAATTTGAACGGAGAGTACCTAAAATTCATGGTTTTTATGAAAAAATCAACTTTACTGTTTCAAATTTGGCAACTTACTGTGCCCTAAAAGAGTTTTTTTTAATTATACTGAATAATCGCTTGTGGTATATATCCGCATATCGATTTAAAATTGAAACGTTTTAAGTTATCACTTAACTGGGATCGAGAAGGTATCTTGATGTCAAGAACGGTTGCAGTTAAAGTCAGAGCGCTTATAATTACTGTGGCTAACAGAAGTTTCGCGTTCTCATTGCTCACAATCCTGATTAAAGTATTTATTTTTGAATTATCGGGATTCTTCCACCGTAGCCATCTAGATTCTTAGTTAGTCCCAAAGTGGCAACTGCGTTTTTACGCAACTCTCTTGTTAATCTTACGAATTTTTGTGCAAAATAATGGTCATGGCTCCTGCCAAGATTCTTGTAGTTGACGACGACCCTGCGGTTCGGAATTTAATCCAACGCTTTTTGATTAAGCAGAACTATCAGGTGGAGGCTGCCGAAGATGGAAAGACAGCCTTAACTCTATTTGAGCAATTTAACCCTGATTTGGTGATTCTAGATGTGAATTTACCAGATGTCACAGGGTTTAACCTCTGCCAAGAGATGCAAAGTCGTAATGGTGTTTTTGTTTTGATGTTGACTAGCCGTGCTGACGAAGCTGACAAAATTCGCGGTTTTGCTAAAGGTGCCGACGACTATCTCACCAAGCCTTTTGGGCTAGGAGAGCTAGAAGTCAGAGTCGGAGCTATTTTGAGGCGTCAGCGAGTGATAACTACGGCCGAGCAGAAACGCTTGGTATTTGAAAAACTTATGATCGATCCAGTGCGACGGGAGGTAGCACTTAATAACCAACCAGTACCTTTAACGGCTCTGGAATTTGACTTGTTGCATTTTTTAGCTAGTCATCCAGGCCGAGTTTGGCGGCGGGCAGAACTAATCCAAGAGGTGTGGGATTATGAATATGTCGGCGACCAACGGGTTGTAGATGTTCATATCGGCCAAATTCGCAAGAAGATTGAAATTGATGCTAGTCAGCCAGCATTAATTCAAACTGTACGTGGCGTAGGCTATAAGTTTGAATCTGCTGCTCACCCAGGGCAGTTGGAATCCAAGTCCTAAGTTTATAGTCTAGAGTTTTTTAACTCTTGACTGTTAACTTTTGGGCGAGTAATTAGTGAATTTCTTTGGCTTTAGTAAAAAACAAATTTAGACAAAATAGGTAGATATTTCTCAAATACAGACCAAACAGTTATTTGAGATATTTATTTATTTAAGACAGTGGGCAGGCGAGAGAGTCCACTGGAAAATATTTCTTTGTATGTGACCGTTTTGGTAGATATAACGGTGCTTAGATTGGAGTTCGTAGGGCACATAGCCGTGCATTCGTGTCAACTTAAGCTGACTTTTGACTTCCGCCTTGCGGTACTAGTTTTGGCAATAAGAGAAACTATTAGAACTTTTTTATAGATCGGGATCTACTGATCTTTTTTATTGTAATATTGCCGATCGCTTTGGATCAAAATCTCATTAACGAGACACGGTTTACCGTGTCCCGTCAATAGGGCATGAGCCACAATAACACCCTTCATACCAGTACCTATGGGGTATCTATTCAGGAGTGCTGAGTGCTGAGTGCAGTGATTACTTTTTTACTCAGCACTCAGCACTCAGCACTGTTTCGGTAAATTAGCTGTTGCTGGTGAGTCGGTACAGGGCATTTCTACTGTGGAGTGGTGAAACAAAGTTTCCAGATAGACTCGCGCAGCACGGCGATCGCTATCTCCATTTTGGAGTAAAAACAATGATAGCGCCGCCGTTAATACTCTGTTTTCATCCCAATCAGGATGGGTTTCTAAGTAGTTTTTTAAGGATTCGTGGAGTGTTTCAGGAATTTCTGTAAAGATGCTAACCGTTGCTTTCATGAGATTTTCCTCCTATGAGGATAATCAAGAGGGACAAGTTGCTTGCGTTAAAGCGGTTTAGGGCTTCACACGCTCTTTCGCTATCCCGACAATCTGCACTTACATCTGATAGTAATATATTTTACACATTTGATGTCAACAGTTGAACGGATTACAAAAGCAAGCCGCATCATTGTGCGCCAAGAGGGGGTGGGTTTGTCAATGCTGCGAAATGTTAAAAACGATTGTATAAAAAATAAATACGAACGAAATAATCGGGTTTTAAGCCAATTTTTTGTTACTTTACTTCACAAAAACTCAGTCCTTAAACTTCTTTGCTACTTATAATCAACAATCCCCAGTAAGACAGCAAGAAGCCTATTAGCTCGTATAGCACCTGTGGAAAACTGCTAAAATCCCTGTGGAAACCCTGTGGAATGAGTGAGGAAAATAGTAGCCAATGATAAGAATTACAAAAATGTCATCAAAATATGACATTTAAGCTCATGAAATTAGCTTCTCAATCGCAGTTATCATCGTGGTTGCCCTCGATACATCCCCAGGTCTGGATTTTCGCAATTGGTAGATTTCTCTCGGAAGTTGGCACCGGCTGTACCCTGTTTTACGCCCCCATCTTTTTTGTCAATCAACTTGGTTTATCTGCAACCAGTGTTGGGGTAGCCTTGGGTAGCGCCTCGATTTCCGGCGTTGTAGGACGGATTACAGGTGGTTCTTTGGCTGATTCTGGATATTGGGGACGCCGCCGCACATTGTTGCTAGCGACGGCGATTTCAGCAATTGCTTCTCTAGTTTTAGCTACAACCAATAATTTCACTACTTTGGTAATCGGTAGCTTGATTAGCGGTTTAGGGATAGGTTTCTATTGGCCGGCGGCTGAAGCTGTGGTTGCTGACGCCAGCCAAATTGACAATCGCCGCGAAACTTTTGCGATCGCCCGACTAGCTGATAACCTTGGGTTAGCGATCGGAATTGTGCTAGCTGGGTTTTTGATCGCCATAATTGGGAATTATCGATGGCTATTTGTCATTGATGCCATCTCTTTTATGCTATTTTTTGGAGTTGTCTATGTAGGGATTAGTGAAACTGAACAACAGCAGATAGAGGAATCTGAAAAGACAGAACTTTTTGCTGCTTGGATGGCAGTATTAAGAGATGGGCGTTTCCTGGTCTACATAGCAGTTAATATATTCTTTACAATCTATATTTCTCAAATCCACAGCACCCTACCGCTTTACTTCAAAAATTTTGTCCTTGTCGAAAGTACTGCCAAGGGATTTACTGAAACTACCATTAGCGGACTATTTGCTTGGCATCTGGTGTTCGCAATTATTTGTCAGTTGCCTGTCACCAGCATCTTAAAACGCTGTTCTCACACACTGGCGCTCACTGTTTCTGCGATTTTCTGGGCAATTGGTTTTGGACTGATTTGGGTAAGCGGCACTGCCCCATCTCATCATCTGCTTTGGGTAATATTGGCATTGGGAGTATTTGCTGTGGCAATTGTTTCCTATACCCCATCTGCTGCCTCTTTAGTGACTGAGTTAGCCCCAGAAAATCAACGCGGCGTTTATTTTTCCATCAACGCTTTGTGCTGGGCTGTTGGCTCTTTTATTGGTCATCCTTTGGGTGGATGGGCATTAGATCAACCACAAATTATTACCAATACTTATTGGCTAGGCTTCATCTTGAGTGTAGCGATCGCTGTGGCAATTTTACAGTACCTCAATCGAATTTTGGCTGAGTAGGGGCACACAGATGTGCGCTTATTCTCCCTCTATTGACGACGTTCTTGCAGCTTGCGATATACAGATTTTAAATCAACTTGATGGTGAGCTAAGGCAACCAAAGTATGATATAGCAAATCAGCCACTTCACCTGCGATCGCATCTTCTCGATCGTCCTTAAAAGCCATTACCACCTCAGCAGTTTCCTCACCAATCTTTTTCAAAATTTTGTTATCACCACCTGCAAATAGTTTACAAGTGTAAGAACTTTCAGTAGGATTGTCGCGGCGATCGCATATTATTTGAAACAATTGCGACAATGTATCTCCTGGTGGTGCAACAATTTTACCTTCTATTTGGTGAAAACAACTGCGCTCTCCAGTATGGCAGGCAACATCTCCTAATTGCTCTACCCCAATCAGGAGCGCATCACTATCACAGTCATAACGGATACTTTGCACTTTTTGGATATGCCCAGAAGTCGCCCCCTTGTGCCACAATTCTTGCCGAGAACGACTCCAAAACCAAGTTTCTTCAGTTTCTAAAGTCTTTTGTAACGACTCCTGATTCATCCACGCCATCATCAGGACAGTACCATCTAGATAGTCTTGGACAATTGCAGGCACTAGACCCCGTTCATCGTAGCGAATTTTCTCAATAGGGATAGTGTAATGCAGCGATCGCGAATCGTTAGAAGACATACCAGCTAGTTTGCTCTCATGAGAATAATTTATGGATTCACGATACCATTCACAATAGGCTAGCTGGTATATTTTTTGGAATTAAATATCTAAAATCAAGTCTTCATTGGACTTGCATAACATATTGTTATTTTTTTGGTTCAGCTAATTTTATAGGATAGAAATTCTAAGCAGTGTTTGACCCTATCCTAAGATAGAGCGTTTTATTGCCCACTGTTAGGAGAGAACTTTGGTAAATACCACAATTAAAACAACAAAATCACAAGAAGTCTTCGCCGCTGCTCAAAATCTCATGCCCGGAGGAGTCAGTTCTCCAGTTCGTGCCTTTAAATCTGTGGGCGGACAACCCATCGTTTTTGATCGTGTTAAAGGTGCGTATATTTGGGATGTAGATGGCAATAAATACATAGACTATGTAGGCACTTGGGGCCCAGCTATTTGCGGTCATGCTCATCCAGAAGTAATTGCAGCGTTGCATGAAGCTTTAGAAAAAGGCACCAGTTTCGGCGCTCCCTCAGTTCTAGAAAATGTTTTGGCAGAAATGGTCATCGATGCCGTTCCTAGCATCGAAATGGTCAGATTTGTTAATTCGGGAACTGAAGCCTGTATGGGAGTTTTGCGGCTGATGCGGGCTTTCACCAACCGAGAGAAAATCATCAAGTTTGAAGGTTGCTACCACGGACACGCCGATGCGTTTCTAGTAAAGGCGGGTTCTGGTGTTGCTACACTTGGTTTGCCAGACTCACCGGGAGTACCTAAATTAGCAACTAGCAGTACTCTAACTGCACCTTTCAATGACCTAGAAGCAGTCAAAGCTTTATTTGAAGAAAACCGCGACGAGATTGCTGGTGTCATTCTTGAGCCAGTCGTCGGTAATGCTGGATTTATTGCGCCTGATGCTGGCTTCCTAGAAGGATTACGAGAACTCACTCAGGAGTATGGAGCGTTATTGGTATTTGATGAAGTGATGACAGGCTTCCGCATTGCTTACGGTGGCGCTCAAGAAAAATTTGGCGTCACTCCTGATTTAACAACCTTGGGTAAGGTGATTGGTGGTGGTTTGCCAGTAGGGGCTTATGGCGGTCGTCGAGATATTATGTCAATGGTTGCGCCTGCCGGCCCCGTATATCAAGCTGGAACTCTTTCTGGTAATCCTTTGGCAATGACTGCTGGTATTAAAACTTTAGAATTGCTGCAAAAGCCAGGTACTTATGAGTCTCTTGAGCGGATTACTAAAAAGCTAGCAGATGGTTTGCTGCAAATTGCCAAAGAAACCGGTCATGCAGCTTGCGGCGGTCAAATCAGCGCCATGTTCGGCTTATTCTTTACCTCTGGCCCAGTTCATAACTACGAAGATGCGAAAAAGTCTGATACAGCCAAATTCGGACGCTTCCATCGCGGGATGTTAGAGCGCGGTGTTTACTTAGCACCCTCTCAATTTGAAGCTGGGTTTACGTCTTTTGCTCACACTGAAGAAGACATTGAGCAGACTTTAGCAGTTGCACGGGATGTAATGTCGAGCCTGTAACCTGTTTGTTAAGGGATTTCCAAATCAAAAGTATCCTGTTAACTCTTGTGGGGTGGGCATCTTGCCCCACAAAATGGATGATTTATAGGAAGTCCCTTTTTTAATAGAGAAACAAGCGTGCGGAATTTTCGGACTCACTCTCAAGCATTATTTGCAGAACTTTCAGCAGTTAATGGTGTTCAATCGTCTTGCGCAGTTGGGGATCGAAGAAATTTTTTAACAGGTTTGCTCTTTACCGTCATTACTCAAGAAAGGTCACATCTTCGTCATAATTTCGCAATGGCTTCGTCAATAGAATATGCAATATTTAGCCTACATTAAAATTCATAGTTAATGAAGCAGGATTAATAAATTTTAGGGGGTTACGTCCCTCGCAACTAAGAAGTGGCAAGTTTTCTGGCTCTTGTCTCAATATCCGTTGCAAAACTTAACTTAATTACAAATTATTTTACTTGCCTTTTACGGTTCTCGAAATTCTCCTCATACCCCATAGATTACAAAAATTAATGCGTATGAAGGTGAGAACCTTCATGGTGAGGGTTTTGCTTATAGATATTAGATTATCCATCGGGTAAGGTATTTTTTCAGAGTCAGGGTTGGAGCTAACTTTAAAAAATATACCAATCATAACTGTAGCTTTTATGGCAAGGCTTACAGAGTATAAAAAGTTGCCATAATTATTGTGAAAAAAAGATGGTTTCACCTTGAAGGAGCTATGAAGTGGACGACAATAAGTCATTTTTTGGTCTGCAAAAAATATTAGTTACGTTGCTTGTCTTGAGTGGCAGTGTGAGTGCCAGCACGATGATGCTTATTAAGTCAAGTTCCTCTAATGCTCAAAGTATAGAGAATACAAATGTAAACAATCTACCAAGCAAAGTTGGAATTCAGCAGCAGATTGAAGAACTAAAAGCGATGATGCTTCAAAGTTGGCAGCAACAAGCACAAACAAAAGGTTTTTCATATACTTTGCCACAGCGTTTTCAGGGAGCAATAGTTAATGCCGCAAAACTTACTCCTGAACAGAAAGTAATTGCGCTCACCTTTGATGATGGCCCATGGCCTGAAAGTACCGCGCAAGTACTCGATATTCTTAAAAAAAATCAGATTAAAGGGACATTTTTTCTTATTGGGCAAAACGTGAAGAATTATCCAGGCTTAGTGAAACGGGAGATTGCTGAGGGTCACGTAATTGGTAATCACACTTGGCATCATTGGTATCAATTCTTGAATCCACAAGCAGCTGCCTATGAGATTGACCACACAGCAGACTTGATTTATCAAGTGACAGGGATTAAAACAAATTTATTTCGACCACCAGGGGGAATCATGCACAATGGGGTAGCTAGTTACGCTAGAAATAGCAAATATGCCATCATTCTCTGGTCATCTGACTCTGTAGACTATTCACGTCCTGCTGTAGCAAAATTAATTAATAATGTCTTTAGGAGGGCCAAGCCAGGTGGAATTGTGCTAATGCATGATGGTGGTGGTAATCGCTCTAAAACTGTGCAAGCTTTACCAGAAATTATTGCCAACTTTCGGAAACAGGGCTATAAGTTTGTTACTATTCCTGAACTTTTAGAAATGCAAGATAAAGATCAAAAGCTGACTGCAAACAAAAAAACCGTCCAAAATTAATATCTGAACGGAATTTTAACCTATTAATACTTTATGCAAATCTAGTTATATTACCAGTTGTGCTGATACCGTAAAACTAAATGTCAGGAGGTAAAATCACCTGATCGATTGCGTGGATTACGCCGTTACTACCTGTAATATCTGCCTGTGTGACTTTAGCTTCATTAACGGTAACACCAGTAACAGGATCAACTTTTATGTTGATTGTTCCGCCTTCAAGGCTTTTAACTTCGCCAGACTTCAAATCAGTGGACAATACCTTACCAGCCACCACATGGTAAGTTAAAATCTTCAGCAATATTTCTTTGTTGTCTGGTTTTAACAATTCTTGCAAAGCATCTGGTGGCAACTTAGCAAAAGCTGCATCTGTGGGTGCAAAAATAGTTAAGTTATCTTTGCCTTGTAAAGCTCCGGTCAATCCTGCTGCTTTCAATGCCTTAGTTAAGGTGGTAAAGGAAGCGTTTGATTCTGCCAACGCTAACAAGTTTTTGCCTTGATTGTCGCTTGCCCCTGGCCCTGGTGGAGTTGTAGTCGGTGTCTGAGTCGGTGGTGTGGTAGGTTGAGTTTGTGGAATAGGACGTGGGGTGCGGGGTGTAGGTTCACTAGAGGGTGTAGGTTCACTAGGGGGTGTAGGTTCACTAGGTGTCACACTACCACCACCACGGTTATAGGGAGGCTCGTTGAAAATACTTGGTTTGGGATTTAGCGTTCCACCACTATTCTGTGCTATCGGTTTGCGTTTAGTATTGCCCTTTTCTATTTGGGAAACAGCCTCAGCAGGTGTGTATTGAGCGTTTGCTTGAATGCGTTGACCCTGGTTATAGGGAGCTTCGTTGAAAATACTGGGGTTAGGATTTAGTGCCTCTTTCGCGTCAGATGGTAAAGTAATGAGGACGCTGAAACTACTCAATCCTGCTATGCCTGCCAACGTAGTCAGTAATTTGCTGTAATTTGTCTTCATAAATTTTGTTTTTCTTTTTGTCCACACATTACATAAAGATTTATAACATTTTGCTATGCACAAAATCTAACTCAAGAGGGAAGTAAGATTTTCCTCTAGAAGTGTTTGTGCTAGTGAGGTAAAATGTTTAACCTCCACTCAAGCTGATAAGTATGAAATATATCTACCATATATTTCATGTAAATTGAGCAAATTTTCTCCATCACACCGAAATCAGTTAAAAAGCCCCACTCGGTGTCACGTAAATTCTAAGAAAGTGTGAAAATCTCATATCTACAAGTTATGAGTTAGAATTAACTTCGGAAAAAGATTATACTTAAAAGACAATTTATATACAAATTTGTACGTAAATTAATAGTTGATTCATAAATCCTAAATTACATAGGGAAGAAGGCTATATCTCAGAATTGACCATTGATTATTCAGCAAAAGCATAGAAATTAGACCTCTTGCAAAAAAGTTTTGTGGTACATTAAAGGGTTAAACAAATTGTCAAAAAGTTAAATAGCATTTTGAAGGTCATAGTTATAAATG